>NZ_JALDYF010000002.1:0-358070 GCF_032154225.1 Psychrobacillus sp. | reverse complement strand
TTAAGCGGGACAGGTGAGACCCCGCAGTGTTGCGCTAGCGACCGAGGAGGCTCACTGCCCGCCCCACGGAAAGCGTCCTCCTTGTAGCGTAAATCCCTGCCGAAACTCTCTACTAAGACGCATTTTATGTAAAGCACGAATGAGGACGTAATGCAAATCGAAAACGAGTGTTTTAGCATTAAAATGTATTAGTTTTTTTCCTATTAGCACAAACTTTCAAGAAATAGGATAATCAACAGACGTGTAATGATACTAACATAAACATCCAATTGTAGGTGATCTTCATCTTGCATTCTAAAATAGATGAAGTACAAAGCGTCCGTTTGAAACCCAGTCCATTCGATAAATTTATATACGTCCCTAACTTTTTTAAATAACTAGAGTTCTTTCTTGTCATTTCCTTCGAAAGACTGATAAAATGAAGGATAGTAATTGCAATAGCTTTAAAAAGGAGAGAATTTCATGACTGAAATAATTCATCGTTCCAACACTCGCCCTATAAAAGTTGGAAACTTAACTATAGGTGGTAGCAACGAGCTTTTTATACAAAGTATGACGACAACAAAAACACATGATGTAGAAGCGACTGTAGCTGAAATACTGCGATTAGAAGAAGCAGGATGCCAAATCGTTCGTGTTGCTTGTCCAGATGAACGGGCTGCCTACTCTATCGGAGAAATTAAAAAACGCATTAATATACCGCTTGTAGTGGATATTCATTTCGATTATAAATTAGCACTTATCGCAATTGAACAAGGTGCGGACAAAATTCGTATTAACCCAGGTAATATCGGGCGTAAAGAAAAAGTAGAAGCAGTTGTAAACGCTGCAAAAGCAAAAGGCATTCCAATTCGTATTGGTGTCAACGCTGGTTCACTTGAAAGAAAAATTGTTGAAAAATATGGCTTCCCTACTGCAGACGGCATGGTAGAAAGTGCTTTACATCATATAAAAATATTAGAAGACTTAGATTTTCATGATATTATCGTTTCGATGAAAGCTTCAGATGTATCGCTTGCAATTGAAGCGTATGAAAAAGCTTCCAAAGCATTTGACTACCCGCTTCACTTAGGAATTACTGAATCTGGTACACTTTTCTCAGGTTCGATCAAAAGTGCCGCTGGTCTTGGTACCCTTCTAAGTATGGGTATCGGGAATACAATGCGTGTATCGTTAAGTGCTGACCCAGTAGAAGAAATAAAAGTAGCGAGAGAATTATTAAAAGTATTTGGATTATCATCTAACGCTGCAACATTAATCTCTTGTCCTACATGTGGACGTATCGAAATTGATTTAATTACAATTGCTAATGAAGTAGAAGAATATATTTCTCACATTAAAGCACCTCTTAAAGTAGCTGTGCTTGGTTGCGCAGTAAACGGACCAGGTGAAGCGCGTGAAGCAGACATCGGTATTGCGGGTGCACGCGGGGAAGGTCTTTTATTTATGAAAGGCAAAACAGTTCGAAAAGTACCAGAAGCCACGATGGTAGAAGAACTGAAAGTGGAAATTGATAAACTTGCCGAAGAGTATTTTGCAAAACAAGCACTAGAAAAACAACAAGTGTAAGGAGTAAGATACATGACGAATATTCGATTTGGAATAGATATAGATGGCACTGTAACTTGCCCTACTTCTTTACTTCCACATATAAATGACGCTTTTAATTGCAATTTGCAGTTGGAAGATATTAAAGAATATGATCTAACAAAAGCGTTTCCTGTGAGTGAAAAAGAGTTTTACGAATGGTTTAGAAAATCGGAGCCAGTGATCTATGCTACTTCTCCTATTCAGGCAGATGCTCATGCAATTTTATCCGCTTGGAAAGAAAAATACGAGTTATTCTTTATATCCGCTCGTGGAGAAAACGTGATGGATGTTACGCTGAACTGGTTTAAAGAGCAGGAATTACTTTATGATCATATCGAATTAATCGGTACGCACAAGAAAATTGAAACAGCTAAAAAACATGGGGTACACGTTTTCTTTGAAGACAAACATGATAATGCTGTAGAAATACATGAAGAGTTAGATATTCCAGTTATTTTGTTTAATACTCCATACAATCAACAACCTGCACCAAATGGAGTAATTCGAGTAAATAACTGGCTAGAAGCAAATGAATGGATTGAAAAGGAATTCGCACTATTAAAACCGTGAGCATAATGCTCGCGGTTTTTTTAATGCATCCCTAATACTTTTGCATATGCTTGATAAGCAATAACTACAGCGATAGCTGATCCTATGAGAAACAAAAGTGAACCGCCTAACGTAAAAAGTCGACCAATTAATGTATTTTTTTCTTCTATACCTAGTTCTTGCCCCATAACCTCACCCCTCTTTTCCATAGTTCATTATATTCTACCGTTATGTATAGTTTCATTTGAGAAGTAAGTTGAATTGCACATAACTCTCTAAAAAGCACATCACAGTCTAAGCACATCCATTAAGATGCTTGAACCATGATGTGTGTTTTAATTGTTATTTCCTGAAAATGCTTGACCAAAATCCTTTTTTAAATATTGGAGTCACTTCATTTTCAAGGAATATTACTCGTTGATCTGAAATAGACGCATTGTTATTTGCTACACTTAAAGCAGTAAGATCATCGTATGGAGATCCCATTGTAGTTCCATCTAGCAACACAATATCAACTTCGTTTGCTGGAATTCCCCATGAGTTTCCTACGAATGTTGTAAAAGCTCCATCTACTAAGAATGCCCCCTTGGTATTATATACAATGTTATTATTAATGGCTCCTGTAACATTCGGATTAATATAAATACCCGTTCGCAGCGAATAGAACGTATTACCTTCTACAAATAAGCCTGTATTACCTACTTGAGGAACAACTGCACGATTCACTACCCAGTTTGACATAGGCAAAGCTTGCACCGGACCATAAATCGTGTTATTTATTAAACTAGTATTCGCTCCTCCAACTTGAATAAATTCCCTTGCATAAGGGATATCACTTGTAATAGTTAAACCGTCAACCGTAGTAATTGCTGCTGTTATTAGTATTGCAATAATATCCGCCTGTACTAATAAACTAGTTCCTATCTCGCCTTTTAATGTTATTCCGGCTTTATTTACGTTAATTTGAGAAGTAATTGGATAGATCCCTGCTAAAATATTTACTACTCCGGTAGGATTTACTGCTGTAATGCCTTCCTGTATCGTACCAAAAGGGTATGCTTGGCTACCATTTCCTCCAACTGATCCTGCTAGAACAAATATATTATCTAGATTAACTAATTCGTTCAAAGCTGTATCTAGTGCTATTTGAACATTTGTAGTAGAAGTGTAGCCACCGATCGGTCTATCATTTAATAGCTCTCCTGCTAGCTGATTTTTTTGAGCATCGGTAAGGCTATTGTATAAGGATAGATCTAAACCTAATCCTGGATCTTCCATTGCAGCTCTCATTTCTGCAATCGTTTGCGCATTATTGATAGCATCAAGGTATATATTACTACCCGATATGACATAGTCAGTTAGATTTGAAGTAATAATGATAGTATCATTCGTGTTAAGAAGATCATCTAATTCACTTTCTGACAAAGTAACAAACTGCATTTTACTATACAGGTCTCCTTCGAAAATCGTGAAAAACAATATTCCGTTTAAGAAAATATTTTGATCGCTTCCATAGGGAACCGTTTGTGCTTCCCCAGGATTGAGGGTAAATGAAACAGTGCCATCTTGGTTGTAAGGAAGTTCTCCTTCACGTATAAAAATGGTTATTTCGAATTTTGCTAAACTATTATTAATAAACATTTTTTCTGGCATAATTCACACCTCCTTTTTTCTGCAATTAGAGGAAATACTTATCTCTCCTCCATTTCTATATTATGAAATTTTATAAACTTCATTAGGGCGAATCTTTCAATCTATATAAAAACACCGCCAAACATTAATTTGGCGGTGTTTCTCAATGACATTCCGGACATTTTCCGTAAATCTCAAATTTATGACTTTCGATCTGGTATGCAGGTATTGCATTTTGCAGCATTTCCATTGGACAAAAATGAATTTCTTTAATGTTACCACAAGACATGCAAATAAAATGATGATGATGGTGATCTACTTCACAATGCATTCTAAAATTTTTTTCCCCTGTTAACTCTGTTTCGTCTAATATACCAAGCTCCACAAATGTACTTAAATTGCGATAGATTGTGTCATAACTCATTCCTGGATGTTCCACCATCATAATATCTAAAATATCTCTAGCTGTAATATATTTTGTCGTTTCTGAAAAAATGTTTAAAATCTGCTCACGTTTATCTGTCTTTTTGAAGCCTTCCTTTTTTAAAATCTCCCAAGCTTTGTCCGTATTCATGTTGACAAAACTCCCTTCACGCTCACTTTTTTCACTAAAATAGTAAGAAGCAAAATAATAATAGAAGTTATAACAATTGTACCACCTGGGGCTAAATCTAAATAGAATGCACTAACTAAACCAATAATTACTGCTAACTCCCCAAATACAACAGAGAAAATAATCGCGTGTTTAAAGCTTTTTGCAATTCGCATCGCAGCAGCAACTGGCAGCGTCATTAAGGAAGAAACGAGTAATATCCCTACAATTCGCATCGATCCAGCAATAACTAATGCCGTAACAATCATAAATAGAATATGAATCCATTTTGCAGGCAAACCAGAAGCTCTTGCATATTCTTCATCGAATGAAAGAACGAATAATTCTTTAAAAAAGACTGTTAAAAATACAATAACAATAATTGCGATACACACAACAATCCATAAATCTTGTCTACTTACAGCAGAGACTGATCCGAACAAATAACTAAACAAATCCGAACTAAACCCTTCTGCAAGCGATATAAATATAGCACTAAAACCCAAACCAGCGGACATAATGATCGGTATTGCTAACTCTTCGTAATGCTTATACACTCTCCGTAAGCGTTCAATAAAGAGCGAACCTGTAACAGATGCAGCAATTCCTAAATATAAAGGGTTCAACATGGATAAAGCAGCGACAGATTGGCTCAAATAAAGGCTTCCTGCTATACCAGCTAATGTCACATGGCTTAATGCATCTGAAATTAACGAAAGCCTACGAACAACGATAAAAACACCTAATAGCGGTGCGATAAAACCAATTATTATGCCCGACGCAAACGCATTTTGCAAAAATTGATACTGCATAATAGAATCTATCATTTTTGCACCTCTTTTTGATGATTTACTTTTCGGACAGAATGACCATACCAAGCTTCCAGCTGCTCATCACTCATCGAATCCATATCATTTTTAAATCCATGAAAATGAATCGTTCGATTCAAACATGCCACATGACTAATACTTTTCGAAACAGCATCCACATCATGCGTAACTAAAACAATAGTTATTTTATGTTCCCGATTTAAATGGCCTAACATATGATAAAACGTACGAACATTTTCGCTATCAATTCCTACTGTCGGCTCATCTAATATCAAAACCTTTGGATCGCTAATTAACGCCCTTGCGATAAAAACACGCTGCTGCTGGCCACCCGATAAATCCCCAATATTTTTCTTAGCATGCATATCCATCCCAACCGATTTAAGCGCATATTTCACTTTTGCTTGTATGCTTTTGGGATAACGATGAAACAGGCCCGTTTTTTTCGCAAAACCACTTCTTACAACCTCTTCCACAGTAGCAGGAAAACCAGTATTAAAGGAATTGGACTTTTGCGAAACATAGCCAATCCATTCTCTTTCTTTAAATAGATTCGCAGGTTCACCAAAAAGGAAAACCTCTCCTTCTGTCGGCTTCAATAACCCTAAAATTATTTTCAAAAGAGTCGACTTACCCGATCCATTCGGTCCGATAATGGCTAAAAAATCGCCTTCTTCAATCGATACATTTATATCTTTTAATGCCTCAGTCTGCTCATATTGATAACTTACTTTATTTAAATGAATTAATTTCTTGGGCATTTATTTTCCTCTATTCTAATTAATAATCATTACGATTTACAAAAATTAAGTATAGGGCAAAAACAGTTTCATGTAAATAAATAAAACTTGAAAGGATGTAAAATTGGATATTTCGAGATTCATTTATCAATTACAAACTTGTTCTATCGAGGAATTTAAAGAGATTCTAAAAGGGTATGATGTAAAATTATCGAGTTCAGAGCTCAAGAAAGTACATCCCCTGCTCCAAGAAATTTCTTTAACATGGCTTGTACTAGGAGTGCCAATGCCAATCCAACAAAAACTTATCAACATTTTAGGAGAAAACCGATCCATCGAATTATTTAATCAACTAAAACAAAAAGTACCCTCTACTTTTCGAGAAAAGTAAGGGTACTTCCAAATCATTAAACTCTTAATGCATCAATTGCTTCTGGTGTGAATGTTTTGTTACGAAGCATTTCAATTTCTATTTTATACGGTGCTTGTTTGGATTTTGCATCTACTCCAACAAATGGAGTTTCTAAAATTTTCGGTATATGCATTAACTGCGGATGATGTACGATATATTGAAGAGTTTCAAAGCCGATTTCACCAAAGCCAATATTTTCATGGCGGTCTTTCGATGCTCCTCGTACATTTTTACTATCATTAATATGAAGCACTTTTAAACGATCCAATCCAATAATTTTATCGAATTCATTTAATACACCGTCAAAATCATTTACGATATCATATCCAGCATCATGCACGTGACAAGTGTCTAAACAAATAGAAAGTCGATGATTATTTTCAACACTGTTAATAATTTGTGCTAATTCATCAAAATTGCGACCACATTCAGTGCCTTTTCCAGCCATCGTTTCAAGTGCTATTTGCACAGGGAAATCTTGTGTAAGTACTTCATTCAGACCTTCTACAATCTTTTGAATACCTGCCTCTGCTCCTGCACCAACATGCGCACCTGGATGTAACACAATTTGCGTTGCTCCGATTGCCGCCGTTCTTTCCACTTCTTTTTGTAGAAAATCTACACCTAAAGCAAATGTTTCAGGCTTTGTAGTATTTCCAAGATTAATAATATATGGAGCATGTACGACAATATTAGACATCCCATTTTCTTTCATATGTTGTAAGCCAGCTTCAATATTTAGTTCCTCGATTGGTTTTCTACGTGTATTTTGAGGTGCTCCTGTATAAATCATAAACGTATTTGCACCGTATGAAGCTGCTTCTTCACTTGAGCCAAGAAGCATGCTTTTACCACTCATGGAAACATGTGATCCTAAAATCATTGTAATTACTCCTTTATTTTTTACGATTTTTTATGCGACGCTCTCTCTTTTTAACTTTGTCCATTTCCCATCTCATATTACGTTTATAGCCTGGTTTAACCGTTTTAGGTTTGCGAACCTTCGATTTTGCAATTGCATCAATTTCAGATTCCGCTTTTTTTGTACGATTTTTTCGAGCATGTCTTTCCTTTAACTCAGACCACTCACCATCTATAACATCACGATGTTCTAATGGAATACCCATTTTTTCAATACGAATTAAAGCATCTTCATCAGATGGCTCATATAATGTAATCGCTGTTCCAGTTAAACCTGCACGAGCAGTTCTTCCAACTCGGTGAACAAAGAACTCTAAATCATCTGGAATTTCGTAGTTAATAACATGACTTACACCCGGAATATCAATTCCACGTGCTGCAAGATCCGTTGCTACGATATATTGGAATTCTAAATCATGCACTTGTTTCATCACACGTTTACGGTCACGAGGAGTTAAATCTCCATGAAGTAACCCTACTTTCACTCCATTACCTTGTAAGTAATTTGCAACTTCATCTGCATGTTGTTTTGTATTCGCAAAAATAATCGCTAAATAAGGATTAACACCTTCAATTACATCAAGCAAACGTTTTTTTCTAGATTTACTTCGCACAGGAACTACTAAAAATTCAATTCCGTCAGCTACTGGACGCTTGTCACCAATTTTGATATGTGCTGGTGAGTCCATGTATTTTTTCAAAAATGGTTGTAGTTTTTCAGGTATTGTCGCAGAAAATACAAACATCTCTAAGTTTTCCGGCATACGTGATGCAAATTGATCGATTTCTGTAATAAAACCTAAATCGAACGCTAAATCAGCTTCATCTACAACTAAAATTTTAGAAGTATGCACCAATAGCGCTTGTTCCACAGTTAAATCACGAATTCTACCTGGTGTACCAACAACAATTTGTGGCTGTGTCTTCAGCTTATCGATAGCCCGCGCTTTGTCTGTCCCACCGATGAATAATTTTGTTTGAATTTCAGTACCTTCTACTAACTTGTTTAACTCTTTATAAATTTGAGTTGCAAGTTCTCTTGTTGGTGATGTAATAATTGCTTGTACTTCTTGTTTACTAGCATCTATTTTTTCAACAATTGGGATCAAAAAACTATGTGTTTTTCCTGTTCCAGTATGTGCTTGGCCAATCGCACTTTTCCCTTTTAAAACAAGTGGAATCATTTCTCTTTGAATTGGCGTTGGTTCTTGGAAGCCTAATTTTTCTATTGCGTCTAGTAAAAAAGGCTGAAAACTATAATCTGTATATTTGGACATCCTACGTCACTCCCTCACATTTCTTTATTGTACCACGATTGTACATAAAACGTATAATTTGCATAGAATAGAAGGACTCAAATTGATGAAAGGAGATGATTTTATGCGCTATGAGTCTTTCTATCCTTTTGCCCAACCTGGAATGAATGGTTTCTCCAACTTTGCAAGTTCTGCTCAAATGCAAGCCCCTTCTGCTGTACGTAACTTTTTTGGCAATCCAGGCAACCCTGCTCCTCCTATGCAAGCTCCTAATGCCGGAGGAGGTTTTTTAGGCAATTTAGCCTCACAGATAGATCCAAACGGACCAGCAGGAAATTTGCTTGGCAACTTACGTCACTTAACAGGGCAAATGCCCCCTAATAATGCGCTAGGTGGCATGGCTCAAGGTGCGCAGGCAGCTGCACCAGCTGGCGGTAGAGCAATGTCCTATTTACAAACTGCCGATAAGTTTTTAAATACAGCACAACAAATAACACCTATGGTTCGACAATATGCACCTATGTTTCAAAATGTCCCTGCACTTTGGAAGCTATACCGAGGCTTTTCAGCCATTCCAAACGCTGCTACTAGTGTAGCTCCTGCTGTAGCAGCCTCAGCAACTACTACTACCGCCGCCGCTGCTCCAAGTGTCGCAAGCACGGCAGCTGCGACCGTCACAACTGGGCTATCACTTCCTCGAATATTCCAACCACCATTTTAAGCAATAAAGCATTCGCTCTAAAATCTACGTGTAAAACATGAGTTAATGTTTTGTAATCATGTAGGAGCTCCGCTATAATATGAGTATGCTCGTATTGAAAGGAGTTTTCGCAATGATTGTACAAAAAATTTCGCCAAGAGGCTACTGTTACGGAGTAGTAGATGCAATGGTTATTGCACGCAATGCTGCCCTTGATACCTCATTGCCTCGGCCTATATATATTTTAGGAATGATTGTTCATAATAAGCATGTCACAGATGCATTCGAACAAGATGGCATTATCACACTTGACGGTGAAAATCGTTTAGATATACTTTCAAAAGTAGATGAAGGAACCGTTATTTTCACTGCCCATGGTGTATCGCCTGAAGTAAAAGAGTTGGCTCGCAAAAAAGGATTAGTATCTATCGATGCAACTTGCCCAGACGTAACGGTGACACATGACTTAATTAGAGAAAAAACGGCTGAAGGCTACGATATTATTTACATCGGAAAAAAAGGTCATCCCGAACCTGAAGGAGCAATCGGTGTTGCCCCTCATGCAGTTCACTTAGTTCAAACATTAGAGGATGTTGAAAGTTTAACAGTTAGCAACGAGAAGCTTCTCGTAACCAACCAGACTACAATGTCTCAATGGGATGTTGTGCATTTGATGGAAAAGTTAAAGGAAAAGTTTCCTCATATCGATGTCCATAAAGAGATTTGTCTAGCTACACAAGTAAGACAAGAAGCAGTAGCAGCGCAGGCTGGTGAAGCAGAGCTGTTAATCGTTGTTGGAGATCCTATGAGTAATAATTCTAATAGACTAACGCAAGTTTCAGAGGAAATAGCAAATACTCCTTCTTATCGCATCGGTGATATTTCAGAGATAAAGCTAGAGTGGTTAGAAAATATTAATCATGTTGCGGTTACAGCTGGTGCATCAACTCCTACGCCAATTGTTAAAGAAGTTATTCAATTTTTAGAGCAATACGATCCAAATGATTCTGCTACACACGATACGGCGAAAAAAGTATTACCATCAAAAATACTTCCAAAAATTAAAGTATCAAAACCAGTCATTCGTATCGAACCATATCCTATAAATAACTAAGAAAAGCTGCTCTTCGTCGAGCAGCTTTTTTTATATTAATTGAAACGGCTCTGTGGAAATGTTAGAAGCAATAAACGTACAAGAGAGCTTTTTGGTTGCGCACTCCGCATTCATATACTCCGCCACCCCAACCTTCATAATTTGCTCTACATGATGTCCTGGGTCAATTACAGCAAGATTAAGCGCCTCTGCGTCTTGCGCAACGTGGAAATACAAATCTCCAGTAATAAATACATCTGCCCCTGCTCGTTTTGCTGCATAAATATATTTATTGCCATCTCCGCCAAGCACTGCAACCTTTTGCACCGTTCGATTCAAATCTCCCACAACTCGAACAAATGGAACATTTAGTTGTTTTTTCACTATTTGAGCATAATCAGAAAGTGTCACTGCTTCTCGCAATAAACCTACTCTACCAAGTCCTTTTTCTAATACATCGATTTCCATCGCAAGCAAATCATAGGCTGGCTCTTCATACGGATGAGCTGAAAGCATCGCTTTTAATACACGATTTTTATATGAAATCGGAAACACTACTTCCACTCTATCTTCATCCACTATAGAAAGTTCATTTGCACCACCAATATAAGGTTTTGCATCCTCACTTGGCTTAAATCGCCCTTCCCCACTTGTCGTAAAACTACAAGCACTATACGCACCAAGTTGTCCTGCTCCAGCATTTGCTATTGCAGTTCTTACTAATTCTGTTGTCTCTTTTGGCGTAAACACAACGAGTTTCATCAATTTTTCAGCAGACGTTTGCTCTAAAATCTTCACATTCTCAAGCTCTAATGCATTTGCTAATAAATCATTCACTCCACCAGTCGCAATATCTAAATTCGTATGTGCCGCATAAACAGAAATATTATGTTTAATAAGTTTTTCTATCAAACGGCCTTGCGGTAAATCTGTTCGCATATTTTTGAGCCCTTTATAAATAGGAGGATGATGTGCAATGATTAATTCACATTGCTGTTCAATTGCCTCATCTATCACTTTGTCGTTTACATCTAATGTAACGAGCACTTTGGAAATCGGTTTATTCAATGTTCCAATTTGGAGCCCTACTGAATCTCCTTCTACAGCAAGTGATCTAGGAGCCCATTTTTCAAACAGGTCAATCAATTGTTGTCCATTCGTTTGCTTCATAATTATAACGACTCCTTAACAAGTGAAATTTTATGAACTAACTCTTCTTTTTTTAATAGAATTTCATTTGTTGACACCGTTTTCTCTAACTGCTCCAAAATTCGTTCCCATTCTGCCAATTCATTCGACCATTTTTGAATGAAAATATCCGATTTTTCTTCCATCAAAATAGGACCTAATAACAGCTCTTTTTCGGATAAATTCATAGAGCCTTGCTTCAAAACAAGTATTTCATAAATTTTATCATGTTCCTCTAAAATAGTTTCTTCGACAATCATCCATTTTTCTTGGATTGCCCATTCGCGAATAGCTTTTGCATGTATATTTGGTTGAACAATCAAACAATCTACCTTTGCGAGTTTATCTTTTCCAGCTTCTAAAATGGAAGCGATTAATGGACCGCCCATACCAGCGATCGTAATTGTTTGTACATTATCTTCTTCTCTAATAACAGCTATGCCATCTCCAAATCGTACATCAATATGATTCGCTAAACCTTCTTGTGAAACTTGTCTTTTCGCAGAATCAAATGGGCCTTGTACTACTTCCCCGGCGATTGCTCGTTGTATTTTTCCTGAAAGTACTAAATAACACGGTAAGTAAGCATGATCGCTACCGATATCCGCAAGTACGGTATTCTCTTCGACAAAAGAAGCTACTTTTTTTAAACGTTCCGATAAATTTTTTGCATTCATAATTAAAACACCTCTTCTATATTCCATTATAACAAAAAGTAAAAAAGACCTCGATTCTTTTATAGAATTCGAGGCCTTTTTGATAGTAATACTATTCTAAAGATTTAACCCATGCTGCCATAGCGTCAAGGTTTTCAGCTGGAACTAGACCAGGTGGCATAATACCTTTACCATTAGCTAAAACGTCTTTCACTTCGTCTTCAGAAAGTGCCGTTCCAACAAGTGCAGGTGCTGCTCCTGTTCCTTCATAACTGTTACCGTGACAACCGATACATTTCCCTTGAGCAAGTGCTTCAGGATCAAATTCTCCAGCAGATGCTTCTCCACCGCCGTTTTCAGCGCCTTCTTCAGTTGCTGCAAGTTCTGCTTTGTTACCTACACCGTCAATAGACATGAAGAAAATTAAACCGATACCAAATGCCATGATTAAGATAAATGGAATGATTGGATTCTTTTGCATAGTTAACCCTCCCTCTTCATACATTCTTTTCTACTATAGAATTAGTCAACACTAATATTGTACTGCATTCTAGCAGAAACGAAAAGTCTTATTGAGGAAGTTTTCTTTCTTTGTGACAATTTAGACATAATTTCAGCTTAACAGCCGATATGTCTTGCAATTACCATTCGTTGAACTTCTGAAGTTCCTTCACCAATTTCAAGTAGTTTCGCATCTCTCATAAAACGCTCCACTTCATATTCTTTCATATAACCGTAGCCACCGTGAATTTGAACCGCTTGATCGGCAACTTGCATGGCAATCTCTGAAGCATATAATTTACACATAGAAGCTTCTTTTCCAAAAGCTCTTCCTTGATCTTTCAACCATGCTGCTTTATGCACCATATTTCGAGCTAATTCAATTTTCATCGCCATATCAGCTAGTTTAAATTGAGTTACTTGAAACTCTGAAAGTGTTTTACCGAATTGTTTGCGTTCTTTTGAATAACGTAACGCACGATCAAACGCTGCTTGTGCAATTCCGACAGCCATCGCACCAATTCCAATGCGCCCACCATCTAATGTCACAAGAAACTGTCTAAAGCCATTGCCACGTTCTCCAAGTAGATTTTCTTGTGGTACTCGAACATTTTCTAAAACTAACTCTGTTGTATTGGAAGCATTTAAGCCCATTTTTTCATAATTATCGATGACAGAAAATCCTTCTGCATCTGTTGGAACAATAATCGCAGAAATTTCTTTATTACCATCTTTTACGTCTGTAATAGCCGTCAAAGCTAAATGTTTCGCATAGCTAGCATTGGTAATAAAAACTTTATTTCCATTTACAATAAAATCATTGCCATCTTCTTTAGCAGTTGTTAATGTACCTCCTGCGTCAGATCCTGCATTCGGTTCCGTTAAACCAAAAGCACCAAATGATTCTCCTGTACAAATTGGAACTAAATATTTTTGCTTTTGCTCTTCTGTTCCAAATAGATTAAGTGGAGCTCCACCTAGTGATATGTGAGCAGAGTAAGTAATTCCTGTAGAAGCACATGCACGGCTTAATTCCTCTGTCACGATTGCAAAACTCACTGTGTCTGCTCCTGCTCCGCCATACTCTTCTGAAAACGGTAAGCCCATCATCCCCATGTCGGCTAACTGTTTAAAGATTTCTTTTGGAAACGCTTTCGTTTTGTCTCGCTCAATTGCACCCGGAGCGACTACTTCATCCGCAAATTCCCGAATCATTTTACGAACCATTTGCTGTTCTTGCGTTAAATCAAAATTCATTTCTTTCATCCCCTTTATCCATAAAAACGCTTACATTCTTTATTATAAAGGAAATAAGGAAAATGCACAGTTATAAATATAATAAAACGAGGAACTAATAGTTTGCCTCTTACATATTGTAAAATGATACATTTCTGAGAAGGAGGATTTTATATTGGTGAATCCAATGCAAGGACAACGAATTTCTAGCCAACAAGCAATACAAATCGCTCAACAGCAAGTTCCCGGACAGGTCATGCATGTCGATTTAGATATGGAAAATGGGATTTTAGTTTACGAAGTTTTCATTTTAACGATGTATAATAAGATATATGAAGTAGAGGTTAACGCAAAAACTGGTAGAATCGTCAACATTGAAGAAGAAAACGATTTTGACTAAAATATGTTTGGTTACTCCACTATAGTATCTTTTTGTATACTATAGTACTTCAAAGTACGTACTTATAGTAACTTCCCTTATACTATATATTTAAGAACATAAACATATTGATAAAGGACTGATACTACTGGAAACATATCGTATAGATCAAAGCAAAGGTCTAGAATTTGGACTTTATACCCTAGGAGACCATATTCCGAATCCACTTACAGGCACGCGTATTTCTGCCGAACAACGCATTCATGAAATCATTGAAATAGCTAAATTAGCAGAACAAGCTGGCATTGACTTTTTTAGTGTTGGAGAAAGCCATCAGGAATATTTTACAACGCAAGCACACTCTATTGTACTTGCAGCAATTGCACAGGCAACTAGTAAGATTAAAATTGCAAGTTCTTCCACAATCATTAGCACATCCGATCCTATTCGTGTATACGAAGACTTTGCAACGATTGATTTGATCTCTAAAGGTCGAGCAGAAATTATTGCGGGTCGTGCTTCACGAATTGGACTTTTTGATTTATTAGGTTATGATGTACGTGATTACGAAGAGCTATTCGAAGAAAAATTTGAACTGTTGCTAAAAATCAATAAAGAGGAATCTGTAAATTGGAGTGGACAATTCCGGGCTCCTTTAAAAGATGCTCAAGTGCTCCCACGTCCACAAAAAGGCTCAATGCCTATTTGGCGAGCAGTTGGCGGGCATCCAGCTAGTGCGATTAAAGCTGGCTACGCTGGGGTTCCTATGTTTTTAGCAACTTTAGGCGGACCAGCTACTAGTTTTAACCAGACGATTGCAGCTTATCGAGAGGCTGCACAACAAAGTGGCTTTAATGCTGCTGAATTGCCTATTTCCACTGCTGGCTTCTTCTATGCTGCTGAAACAACTCAGCAGGCACAGAGTGAGACATATCCGTTTATTAACGAAGGTATGAAGCTAACAAATGGTCGTGGGTATCCAAAGCAGCATTTTGCGCAAGGTGCAGACACGCGAGATGTGATGAACATCGGTAGTCCACAGCAAATTATCGAAAAAATACTTTATCAGCATGAGCTATTCGGTCACCAACGTTATATCGGCCAGATGGATTTTGGCGGCATACCATTTGACAAACTAATGAAAAACGTGGAGCTAATTGGTACAGAAATTTTACCTGCAATTAAAAAATATACAGCGAAAAAATAATGCAAGGAACCGCCAAAAATATAATTTTTGGCGGTTCCTTGCAGTTTATTAGAAGGAAATTCGAAGCATTCTATAGAGATCAATTGAAGATTTTCCAGCTATGTAAACAGTTCCTCAGATTCTAGCATATTAGTTACTTTCAAATTCACATAAAAAACGCTCGATTCCTGGATATTTTTCTCCCAGGCTATTAATCCTAAATCCGTAGTTTCGATAAAAATCGACTGCTTCTATATCTGTTTCTGCAGAAATAAACCTTAATCCATACGTTTCACGAATGAAATAGATCATCTTACTCCCTATCCCTTTTCCTCTTGCCGTCGGAGACACTGCTATATGTTTTATCAAGCAATTATCTGAACTAATTAACTCGATACCAATGCAGCCAACTATTTCTTCACTTTTCTCTAATACAAATAATTTCCGATTAGAAGTTTGTATGTATTGTTTATACTCTAGTTCAATATTTCTTTCAGAAGTCGCATAAGATAGAAGTTTTCTTAAAGAAGGATGAATAGCTTGTGAGCTAATTTCTTTCATCAAAGTCCCTCTTTTACGTATGTATAAGACATTTTTATAAACTCATAACTACTTCCATTCGTTTGCTGCATAAATGTACTTTCCTCAACGAAACCAACTTTTTTATATAGGCGAATTGCTCTTTCGTTAAAAGTAGCAACAGATAATGTTAGAATAGTAGCCTGATATGTTAATTTTGCAAACTCCATTCCACTTCTAAAAAAATCGAAACCATTTCCACTTCCCGTTAAGCCTGGTCTCATTCCCAAGCCAATATCAACTGTTCTATCATCTAGCAGACTAAAACAAAAGAATCCTATAATATCATCACCATTCATAGCAACAAAATAAGCATCATTCCGTTTTGCAGGATCAATAAATTCAGCCAAGTCTTCTTGATCTGCTTCTATATCGTAAAATGAATAGTCTCCCTCATAATGCCAGCTAAATGCAATTTCTTCTGCTTGGACTTGTGTCATCTTTCGAAATATATACTGCACTTCAAGCTCCCCTTTGCCAATTAACCCAATTTTTAAACTCACAAAATATATTTAAACAAATAGAATAACATAAAACAAACACCAACAATGCCTGAAATACTAAAGTAAACAAGTTTAAGAAGCAGCCCCGAAAACAACCACAACAAACAATTTGCAAAGATTAAACCGATTAATAAATAAGGATACTCATAAAAATAAATATCCCATACTTTAAAAGATGCACCTAACAATAAAAGCGCAGAACAAACTAGTAATAATGGAGTCATAACCGATCTATTTTTCGCTAATTTAAATGCTATGTATAAAAATCCAAGAATTGTTGCCCCTGCTAAAATAATTGGGATAAATGCAAGCGCTGTCACTAAAAACAACGAAGCTAATAAAATAGCCGTAACAACTCCTAATATTGTATATAAAATTTGCCTATTCTTTTTTTCCTTTGCCAATACCGCTTTAGACGACTTCTCTTTCTCTGCTGATTCATCATTTTCTCCTTGGGAATAAAGAGTCATTAAAAAATCACAATAATGCTCTGGAAGAAGTTTATTCTTTTTCCAAAAAGCTATTTCATTCAATATTATTTGCTTTCGTTGAAGCGACATGTTTCGTCCCCATTTCGTGTGGCAATTATGAATAGTATACCATTTATACTAGTTAGAAAAAAAGACATCCTTTTGACAAGGATGTCCAATTCTTATTCTAGGAAGTCTTTTAAACGCTTACTGCGAGATGGATGACGAAGTTTACGAAGTGCCTTCGCCTCTATTTGACGAATACGTTCACGTGTAACACCAAACACTTTACCTACTTCTTCAAGCGTTCTAGTACGTCCATCATCTAAACCAAAGCGTAAACGAAGTACATTTTCTTCTCTATCTGTTAACGTATCTAAAACGTCTTCTAATTGCTCTTTTAAAAGCTCATAAGCAGCATGATCAGATGGAGATTGTGCATCAGCATCCTCAATGAAATCGCCTAAGTGCGAGTCATCTTCTTCACCAATAGGAGTTTCCAAAGAAACTGGTTCTTGTGCAATTTTTAAAATTTCACGAACTTTTTCTGCTGGTAAATCCATTTCTTCTCCAATTTCTTCTGGAGAAGGCTCACGGCCTAAATCTTGTAGCAATTGACGTTGTACACGTATTAATTTATTGATTGTTTCCACCATATGCACTGGAATACGGATTGTTCTTGCTTGGTCAGCAATAGCACGAGTGATTGCTTGTCTAATCCACCAAGTAGCATACGTACTGAATTTGAACCCTTTACGGTGATCAAATTTTTCAACTGCTTTAATAAGCCCCATATTACCTTCTTGGATTAAATCAAGGAATAACATACCACGGCCAACATAACGTTTTGCAATACTTACTACTAATCGAAGGTTTGCTTCAGCTAAACGTTTTCTAGCTTCTTCATCCCCTTGTTCGATTCTTTCTGCAAGTGCAATCTCTTCCGATGCTTTTAAAAGGTCGACACGGCCGATTTCTTTTAAATACATACGCACTGGATCATTGATCTTTACACCAGGAGGGACACTTAAATCATTTAAGTCGAAAGTTTCTTCTTTCCCTTTCATCAAACGATCTAAATCTTCTTCATCCCCATCTTTTCGGCTAAGCTCGATGCCCTTGCCTTCTAAATGGTCGATAAATTCCTCGATTTGATCTGTTTCTACTTCAAATGAAGCAAGCTTTTCAGCGATATCATGGTATGTTAACTCACCATTTTTTTTACCTAGTTCGATTAATTGTTTTTTTGCTTCTTCTAATGTCAATTCTGTTTCAGTTTCTTTTGTACGTTCAGACTTGTCCGCCATAAGAATTCCTCCTTCTGCTACCGGATTATTTCTCAAAAGTTGCTAGTGAATTTTTTAACTGAATGCGTTCTTGAGCGAGCTGTACTGCTTTTATCAGGTCACCCATTTTCTCCGCTTCTTTTAGTTCCTGCCACTTTTGTTCAATTTGTTGCACTAACCGGTATTTTCTAATATGGCGCAAACAGTCCATGACTTCCTCTTGCTCATGTTCTGGATCACGTTCTGAGAGCGCTGCTTCCATTACTATCTTTCTCACTTCATTATCTTTTATTAACTCTAAAAAACGCTGATAATCTCCGTCTGGATAATCTTCATAAAAACCTATTAAGTGGACGTATGCGACTTCGTATACGTCTCTTATAAAACATTGATCTCCAGAGTTCGTTCGAACAACATCGACTATTTGTGGATTGTGAAGCATATGTGCAAGTAGTATTCTTTCTGCCCGGTCGTCAGCTGATAATGTTTTTTTCGGTTTCTTTACTTCTGGGTTTAGCTGGATCGGTGCAGATTGTTGATTTTTGGATTGCTTTGCTTTATTAGCTTGGAGCTTCCGTAAATGCTGATAAATTACTTCATCTGAAACATTCGTTTCTTTTGAAAGTTGTCGAACATATAAATCACGTTCTACAGCAGAAGTTCTTTCACTCAGTATTTCCAAAATCTCTTGAATATACTGTAAAGTATCGTTTTCATTGTTAAAATTCTTATCTTTTTTTAAAACAATCATCATAAAAGATAAATAGGAATGTGGCTTTTCAATAATCTTCGTTCGAAATGCATCTTCCCCGTATGTTTTTATATAATCATCAGGATCCATAGCATCCGGTAAGATAGCTATTTCCGTTTGAATATTTTGTGCTTGTAAGGACGAGGATGCTCTTTTGGCAGCTTCCATTCCGGCTTTATCGCCGTCGTAACAAAGTGTCACATTGGACGTGAGTCTGTTTAACTTTGTTATATGTTGAGACGTTAAAGCTGTTCCCATTGTTGCAACACCATTCGTAATTCCTGCTTTTGATGCAGCAATAACATCTAAGAAGCCTTCAAAAACGATCACGTTGCGTTGTTTTCTAATTTCTAAGCGGGCTTTATCTAAGTTGTAAAGTACTTGGCTCTTTTGAAAGAGAGGTGATTCTGGACTGTTTAAATATTTTGCTTCATTCTCCGACTTTATGAGAATTCTGCCTGAGAAAGCTATAACTTTCCCACTTTCATCAAAAACAGGAAACATAATACGTCCTCGAAATCGATCAAAGTACTTAAGTTCATTTTCTTTTCGAATAATGAGCCCAGTTTTCTCAATTTCTTGTAAATCCATACCTTTTCGCTCTAATAAGGTTGTGAGCGCGTCCCAATTTGGAAGTGACCAGCCAATTTTGTACTTTTCGATAACTTCTTTAGAAAACCCTCTTTCCTCTAGGTAATTTAAAGCAGTTTCACCTTCCACAGTATGAAGCAATAAATGATGATAATACTCACTTGCAAATTCATGCGCTTGTTTCATAATGGAAATTTCTTTTGATACAGGAGCTTTTACTTCTGGATTACTAGAAGAACTATCCTCAATCGTTAAACCAATACGACTTCCAAGCTTGCTAACTGCATCTTGAAAAGAAAGATTCTCCATATCCATTACAAATGTAATGACATTTCCACCAGCACCGCATCCGAAACAGTGAAAAATTTGCTTCTCTTGTGTTACTGAAAAAGATGGTGTTTGCTCGCCATGAAAAGGACATAAACCAAAATAGTTTCTACCTCTTTTCGTCAGCTGTACATATTCACTAATAATATCGACAATATCTGTGCTATTTCTAACTTGTTCGATAACTTCTTCTTCTATACGATTCGTCATTATCTCACCATCTTTTCTTGCTAATTAGTTAAATTCGAGAGATTTAATAAAATTCCTGCAAGAATCGACAAAATAATTCATAAAAAAAGTTTCATAGGTAAATTATTTTTTTCCACAATGAATTATTATAAAACATTTTATATTATTAATCTATACTTAGTTCGATATACAATGCAAAAAAACCTTTCCACATTGGTGAATCGGTTTTTTATTTCGAATAATTATTTTTGTTGAACATGGTTGATAACGACATTAGCGGTTTCTTCTACAGCTCGATTCGTCACATCAATAACTCGACAACCAATTTTTCGAACAATTTTCTCGAAATGTATTATTTCCTCGTTTATTCGCTCTATTTTAGCATAACTCGCATCATCATTTAACCCAATGGCGATTAATCTTTCTTTCCGAATCGTATTTAACTTGTCCGGTGTAATAACAAGCCCAAAACATTTGGCTGGATCTACTTGAAAGAGTTCCTCTGGAGGCTCAACTTCTGGAACAAGTGGAACATTTGCTACTTTGTATCTTTTGTGGGCTAAATATTGAGAAAGTGGAGTTTTAGACGTTCTCGATACACCTACGAGTACGATGTCCGCTTGCAACAAACCTCGCGGATCTCTTCCATCATCATATTTCACAGCAAATTCGATTGCTTCTATTTTCTTAAAATAGTCTTCATCTAATTTACGAACTAACCCCGGTTCTTCAAAAGCTTTTTCCCCAAGGCTCTCTGCTAATAAATGAATAACTGGTCCAATTAAATCAACAGACTTTAAATTGTACTGATGACAATATTCTAACAGCGAATCTCTCATTGCCGTTTGAACAAGTGTATAAAGTATAATTGCATCTTGCTCTTTAGCAAGTTCTGTTATTTCTTTCAGTTGATCTACAGAATCAATATGTGTAAATCTTTTTAACTTTGTAAGCTGAAGTCCTGGTCTAAATTGGCTGATTGCCGCTTTCGCCATAAGTTCTCCGGTTTCTCCTATAGAATCCGAGACTATAAATAAGTTTAGCATTTTCATAGTTTTCCCCCTCACAGATCATGGTCATCGGCTAATGACAGGAAAGCGCCTGTAATATTCGTTTTCGTAATTCTTCCAACTACCTCAATACCATCTTTTCTCAACTTTACAACTGGCAATGAATCTATTTGACGACTCATCAATTTTTTTGCAACATCAATCAGTGTATCTTCTTTCAAACAATACGTAATATTTGGCATTCTTGTCATTATCATATGAACTGGAAGCTTACTTAAGTCTTGTTGTCCAATGCTTGTTCGAAGAAAATCCTTTCGCGACAGTACGCCTGACAAAAGAGAGTTTTTATCGACAACAAATAAGGAACCAACATCTTCTAAAAACATATGACAAATCGCATCATAGACAGTCATACTTTCGGCTACAACGACTGGTATGGATTGAAAATCTTTTACAAGCATTTGAGCAATATTATCTGAAATAGCTTGGCTTGTTTTTTTACCCGAATAGAAATAACCAACTCGCGGACGGGCATCTAAAAATCCTGCCATCGTTAAAATTGCAAGATCCGGTCTAAGTGTTGACCTCGTTAAATTTAGTCGCTCTGCAATTTGTTCACCTGTAATAGGACCGTTCCCTTTTACAATTTCCAAGATTTCGATTTGCCGTTTGTTGAGTTCGATAGGACCCACCGCCTCAAAGTGTTATACTTAGTACTAAAATATTGTAGCACAATGGAATACCTTAATCAAAAATAAGAAACCCTGTTATATCAGCATTTCCCAATTCATGATGCATCTAATGTTTCTAAAATTCACTATATTAAAGTAATCATTTTAACCCCAAAAAACCCATTTTTTAATGAAGAAGGGATTTTTCGAATATAATGCATGTTTAATTAAATAGAGGACGCATGAAACTTCTCTCATAACTTAAAATACATTTAGTATCTTCTGCAAATTTAAAAGCTTTCTGACATTCCTCATCCAATGCCATTTTTTCTCGGTATTCTTCGTATGCTGCTAAACTTGGAAAAGTGAATAAAGCATAAGCAATATTATTCGCTCCCTCATGCGGAAGAAAATAGCCATGATGTATACCACCTAATTTATTGACAAGTGGTATCCACATCTTGCCGTATTCTTCAAATTCATTTACTTTATAAGGGTCAATAACATATTTCAAATAACATGTGACCATTTCATTCCTCCTAAAAGTGTATTACCTTTTTATATGATCATTATAATGATAAATGACTTGCACAACACCAGAAGAGAACGTTCTTGTATTAACTATTTTTAAATTCAGCCTCTGTTTTATATCAATAAACATCGGTTTTCCTTCTCCTAAAATAACAGGGTGAATAGATAATCTAAATTCATCAACAAGCCCTAAATTTATAAACGTTGTAATGAGACTTGCTCCACCATATAGCCAGATGTCTTTACCAGCCTTACCCTTCAATTTATTTACTTCTTCGAGAATATTATCTTGTATAAATATTGCTCGATTATCCATCCCTATTTGTGTTCTGGAAAACACATATTTCTTTTTACTATGAACCAATTCCCACATCTCTTTTTCACTATCTGAGTCTTCCGTTCTCGGATTATATTGTCCCCATAAATCGTAACTTTTTCTACCATATAAAATAGTATCAATTTGATCTAGAAAATTAGTAAACCCCATATCTGGGTCCATAATACACCAATCAACTTCTCCATTTTTCCCTTCAATAAAACCGTCTAAAGTAACTGCTAAATCTAAAATAATTCTTCTTTTTTTTGCGTCATTTGACATAACTCTTCCTCCTGCTCCCCTTCAAATAATTTATTAAAGAATAACATATAAAGTTGCAGCCGAGTCTTCTATGATAAGAAAAAGAACGCCGTCAACGTTCTCTCTGTTGATAACTTATTTGTTTTTAATATTGTCCATACCTTGTGCTGTTATTGCTAAAACGAGGTTATCTGACCCTTGTCCGCTATCGATCGCATATCCCTTTTCGATAAGGTATTCAATAGCTTGTTTGCTATTAACATCAGCATTTACCATTGCTTTAGGTAAAGTATAACTTCCACCATTATTAGCAAAATGATAATCATACAAACTTTGTAACAAAATATCGGATAGTTTCTTTATTTCTTCGTTAATCATAAATAATCCCTCCTCAATTAATCAATATACAACACAAGAGGAAGAAATTCGATTACGACGCTTTATGTTTCGAATTAGAAATAAAGGATTCTTATCCATTCATATTGAATTAATTAGTATCAAGATTAATGGAGGTATTACAATTGTTTAATTCTAATAATAAAATGAAGATGTCTGATGAACTCATAGAAATTTATGAACCTTACCGTCTTGTAAAATTAGGTCCTCGATCTATTAATCCAAACGACATCATTGGTTTCTCTTTAACTAGACAAGAAATTTTAGATTCCAGCAAACTTCAGATTTTGCAAGAAAGTATGATGAGAAAGGTTGGCTCTCGATACATCTATGAGTTGATACTACTTCCGAACGGTAAATTTACTGTTGGGAATGGTGGAAACCACCGTGCTTACTTATCAAAAAAATTAAAACTTAGTTCTGTGTCAGCGCATATAGATATATTAATTGCAGAGAGAGACATATCTAAATCAACAATTTTCCAAATTGAGCAACTTGAACAAGTAACTTTAGAAATTAATAAGCAGATAAAAATTCTTACCAAATATTTGAATTTGGAAGGTGTAAAAAGAAATCTATTACAAGATGAATCTTTGACATCTTTACATAGCAAAGCTGATTTTAATGACTGGACAATAAATCAACTTCTAATTATTGAGGTCAAAAACTTAGGTTATTTGCCAAACTCATTATTTGAGAGAAATTTTTGACTCCCTTCTGCTTCGTGTTAATATCTCAGATTGAAAATGCATAAATAACGCTAGCTTATGCTGCGTTTTCTTTAGTAATATCGTAACCCATATCCGTCAGCTGTTCTCCTAGGACTTCTCGTAAGTTTGATAATTTAGGCATTTGCTCATAAGTATAAGTTTCATTTATTATTTAACAATAATCGCTTAATCGTTTTAACTGCCCACGATGGTTAATTTCGTCCTCCATAACGTGAAACAAAAGATAGTAATTGTTATAAGGGGTACCTTTTTCCCATTTGTTTTCTTGGTATAACCAGTTATCTTTCTTAGAACTTAGCTGTGTTAATGTATTTTCTCTAATTTGAGATAATTCGTTCAGATAAAATTAAGTGATTCTCCCTTAGTTCCTGCTCTTGCTTTTTCTCCAAGTTCTAATGCAATTCCCCATTTCAAAAGTTCACGGTCATTTAAATCTCTATTTTCAAATGAAATAATTTGATGAACAAATTCAATGGATGCGATATGTAACAACAAAGAACCGATAGAGTTTGAACTATCATTCGATAAATAATCTAAATCCAACTGCTTAAGACCCGAAATTTCATTCAATGTTACATCTCTTGAATGTTCAAGCATAGACACAAGTTCTCAATTTTTTCACTAAAACCTTCCCTTGGTCTTATCCTGTAATCAATCATAATTCTACCTCCCACCAACTCTACTTCTAAAGACTACCAATATAAAGGAATAATTAAAGACTGATGATTCGTTACAAACAATGATATAATTTAATTAGACATATAGAAAAGGGCAAACTGATTTCTTCAGTTTGCCTTCTTTGTTCTTCTCGTACTAAACTGCCGTTTAGTAAAAAAGAGTTGCAGATCAAATTAAATGGACCTGCAACTTTATTATTTATATAAAAAACTTTATCTCCGAAACCCGTTATAAAACAATCAACCAATTTTATTCCTAGTGACTTGGAAATTTCATGTTATCCCTTTTACCATGGTTTTAGAAAGCTCTGTCTTAGTTCATCTGCAACACGAACTAATTTTACCTTTAACGCATCAAACCAAGGTGGAGTTTCATTAATTTCGTCATAATCCAAAGACCTTAGCAATTTGGAAAACTTATATAAGTTTGCATATCTTTGAAACTGCGGAAACTGAGCCACTGCATCATTTTCTAGTACAGTTATGGACCGATATCCGTTTAAAAAAGACTGAATCAGTAATTTTGAATGGGAATTGTCATTGTTAATAAAATCATCCAGGGCTGTGACAATATCAAGTACATACCTGTGATAGATTGCATCATCAAAGTCGATTATATTGAAACTATGATTCATATTCTCTTCAAAAAAGATATTATCCAATTCGAAATCATAATGTATCAATCCGTACACATCATTTCCATTAGGTATCGATTGAAGCCAAGTGGTCACCCTGCGTAGCTCTTGAAGGGCTACTTGTTCACTTGGATGCTTTTGAAATACATTTTCCATGAACTGCACTGTGTCTAACCAACTCTTTCTTCTTTCAGATACAGGCTCGAAAGTCTTAGACAAACAATGAAGTGAAGCAAGGGATTTTCCCCATTCCTCCATCTGTTTTTCAGTAATCGTATCGGAATCCAAATTGATTCCGCTTGCCGCACTAAAGACAACAGCAATATATGTTCCTTCTGGAGTCTTTAGTGTTTCAATTAGTTTTCCACTTATTGAGTAGACTGGTGTTACAGATGGAAATTCGTTCAATTGTAAATATCGCATGAACTCTAGCTCTGCTTTTATCTGTTCAATAGAGTTATCCTGATCAAAACAAAATCTTAAAAAGTATCGAACTTGGTTACGTTCAAAAGCATACACAAAGTTTGAACTCGCACGCCACACCTCCAAAGTTCCCTCGTCATATTCCCAGAATTGAATGAGACTCTGAGCGACAGTATCGGAAGATAATCCTCTTACCATGTTTCCTAAATTCATCATCTTTAATTTTCCTCCCATTACCTTTGAGAGGTTAAGCCTTAGTTAAGAGATAATCCCTCTCATTAGCACGCTATTTTGAAATTCTATCTTTTTCAATATGTCACCCCTTCCTTAAATTTCGGCTATAACAAATTAATAGCCTGACGTATTCTAATTCTACATAAAATTACTAATACCTTCTTTTGCTAATTAATGGTTAGGTCCTTAATCGTTATATACAGTTTCTTCGCAGAATGCATTATATGAGATCTAACCTCTTGTATTTCATTTAAACTAGAAATCTTTATTTGAAGTTCTGCTACTCCTTTTAAATTACTGATATTTATATTCTCTTTCTCTACACCAAAATCTTGAATAAGTTTATTTGTAAAACCGGTTATTTTGTCATTATTTTTTTTACTAACATAAAATAAAATTTTAATCTTATAACTTCTAATGGAAATTAAATACTGATTCAACGCCCAAATAAAAACACCTTTATTAGCATCAAAATGGCTTGGATCTCCAAAATATTTGGCTTGGCCACAATGTTGACAAATTGCTATATAGCGAACATGACGCACGTTTACACCTGGTTCTTCAACATTCACAAAAACTTCATAGGGTATATACACATCATGTAAACAAAAACTACAAACAACAGGCTCATCATAAATCGTAATACGACTTTTTTGGGGACTTAGGGATTCATCCATACCACTCATTCTTTTGTTACTTCCGTATATTCAACAATAGATACATGTTTTTGTAACGTATGATCAAATCGATTCTTTTCTTGAAACATTCGAAAATCACCACATGACTTGCAGGAAAATGATTGCAATGTGAGCTGTTCTGTTCTGTTCTGTTCTGTTCTCGGTTCCTCTAAAGGCTTTAAATCCATATAAACTTCACGATGCTCAAATTCATCGTGTTGACAAAATAAACAAATGAGCTGCTTGTCACGAATTTTTATTTGATACGTCCCTCTTCTTCTAACCATTCATACACCCCTAATCAAAATACTACCTTTAGTTGAAAAACAAAATAATTTATGTACCGTTTATTGTATTCTTTAATTCTCTAAAGTTAATTTTACAAACTCATTAAATGCTAATTCTTCTTCCCAAAATGGATAGTGATTACTCTGCTCAAATGCAGTAAAGGTCGCTTTGGGTATCAACTGTGCAATTTCAACACTAAAACGATATGGGCATTGAGCGTCATATACTCCAGAAGATACAAATGCCGGAATCGTGACTTGTTTTAATTGTTCAGTTACATCAAAGTTTTGGCAATCAACTTTTCTAAAGTAATCAAGCCTAGCACCAACTGTTTTGCCGCTATTAGGTTTTTCGGAAGCTTTAGCTAAACTCTCTACTTTATAAAAGGACATTAATGACCATTCTCTTGATAATTTTTGTCGTTCTTCTACTGGTAAATTTAAGTCATTAAATAAATTCATTATTTCACGGATTCGTTTGAAATTCGGATTTAAATGACAGTAAATACTATTGGGGTCTGTACTATAATCAATGCTTGCCGCTGAACCACTTACAACAATTTTTGTTAGTGACACTTCATTTAATACAGCATACTTTAAAGCGAGCATTCCCCCAGTAGAATGACCAGCAAAAGCCCATTTTACAATTCTTATAGCCTCTCTAATGGCTTCTAAATCTAGGACAGTTTCATCCATACTATATTCACTTTCACTTTGTGCATTAACAGAATTACCAGCTCCACGAACATTAATTAAATACACATGATAATACTCTGTGAATGGATTAGCAAATGCATTTCCACGCTTATCATATTCACTATATAAATGCGTAATTGCCAGTGGTTCTCCCTCTCCTTTCTCAAAAAGCTCAAACGTGCCTCTTCTTGTTTCGATGAATCTTTGAATCCACATACTTTTCTCCCCTTAAATAAAAATAGAATGCCAATTTATTTATAAAGAAATGTATAACAATCACTATTAGTTTTAGATGTAATGATTAGTACTTATTTCGATACAACACTTGAAAATCCCTTTTTATTTACATAATATGACAAAAACGTCTCTACTATTTGTAGAAACGCCTCCATATTCAACTAAATATTCACATAAGTGCAACAGGAAACTTAAATTCATGAAATGTTATACCAGTCGAAAATTTTCCGACTCAAGTCTGTTTAACCAGTTATGTACTAATGCATTAAATACATCGGTTTGTTCGATTTGTAGGTTGTGACCAGCTATATCAAGCACTGCAAAAGTTGCCCTTGGGTAATCTTCAATTAGTCGCCACGCATCTTGGTATCCTACTACATTGTCTTGACGCCCTGTGATAATTAACGTGGGATACTCAAGCTTAGTTGAAATATCGAAGGTAAAGCCATATCCATTTTGACGAATGTGGTTTAAGAATTCATTATTTGTTTGTTTAGAAGGAAGTAAAATTTCATTTCGAAACCTCTCCCATTCAGCTTGACCTTGCACTACTCCCATGGAGCAAAATTCTTCAGCATCCTCTGGAGACAAATGTGATATCAAGTTGCTGTCTCTTGTTAGAACGGTCTGCTGTGGTACTTCCCTCTCATCGAATGCAGGTATAGTCATTGGTGCCATCAGCAGTAGTCCACGAACTGTGTCCTGCCGTGAACGGACTATACCTCTGGCAATATACCCGCCATATGAATTACCACAAATAACAAACGGTTGATCAGGAATAATCTCGTCCAAAAGACGTAATATAGCTTCTAAAATATCATCAGAGTTCTGAATAGATGGATGTGACTTGGAATGCCCCATCCCTGGTAAGTCTATGTATATTCTCTTCCAACCGCTTCGTTTCTCGAATAACGGTTCCATTGCATGTAACATCACTTGATGGTCAAGTGTCCAACCATGCAACATAACGATAGGATATCCTTCTCCAAATACTTTATAGTAAATTGACATCTATTTGTTTCCCCTTTCCCTTTTAGCACACTTCCTTGTTCAACTAAGCAGCAGTTAGTTCAATGAGTTTATTTTTTCACATAATGTAGCATTACAAGTTGACCTAATTTTTCTACCTTCGATAAAGTGTAGTTTTGCGTAATATCATCCCCGGCATAAAGTGAGATGCCTTTTCCTAAAACAATCGGTGCAATGGCTAGTTGGAATTCATCGATTAAATTTTCTTTAAAAAATGCACGAGCTAAATTTCCACCACCAATTAACCATATATCTTTACCAGGCTCTTGTTTTATATTTTCAATAAAAGTCTTAACCTCTTCATCAATAAAAGTGGCATATTTATCTGATCCACTAGCAGATTTAGAAAATACATAATTTTTGAACTCACTATATGGATAATCTACATCAAATCCGCGAATGACATCATATGTTCCTTTTCCCATAACAACCGTGTCAATTCTTTCAACGAGGGAATTGTAGCCAGAATCTCCCTCTACTTCTGTTGTTTCTAGCCACTCTAATGTGCCATCATTATTTGCAATATAGCCATCAATTGATGTTGCAATATATAAAATAACGTTACGCTGTTTTTTCATTTAAATTTCTCCTATCATAGTGTTATTAATAAAATTATATCACGAATATACGTTCTATTACATGATATCAGAAAAATAATATTTAACTACCGCTCTAATTTAGCGGAACTCATTTTACATTTTTTAACTTAAACTTCGTAAAACATTTAATCTTGGCTTGATTTATACTCTACTACATATTCTTCATGATCCAATACTTCAATTACTTTAGACCAATGCCAAGCCGTCCCTTCAAAATCTCTTACATCCAATCCTGTCATTTCATATGTAGCTTCGTCATTAACAGTTCCTGTAACATCTTCAATAAATGTGACTTGATAGCCACTGTCCTAGGACGCTATTGCAGTAAACTGACAACAAAACTCAGTATTAAATCCTGTTATAAAAAGATGATCCACACCAAGTTGCTCTAATTTTTCATGAAGTTCTGTCTGAAAAAAAGCACTTAGTGTCCTCTTTTCAATTACAATATCTGCATATCTCTTTAAAGAATAATGCAATTCTGAGCTTGGCAATTCTGTATTAAAAGGGCTTGTTTCTTCATCATCTAAATTTCTTATAAATATTACAGATTCCCCATTTTCTTTAAAGTCTTGAATAATACTTTCAATACTGTTCAGTTCTCTCCGGAATCTTTAAATTCCACAATGCCATTTTGTACATCAATTACTAATAGTGCTTTCACATCTCCACTTCCTATTTTTTGGGATAATTTATAATAATTGATTCGACATCGATACTTAATTCCCTGCTTATTGCGAAGTAAACTTCCTCATGGTACAATAACAACTAATATTAAAGTGATGAAGAGCATTATAAGTACTGTAATAGTAGCGAGTGGTGATAGTGAAAGTCCACAACACAGGAAACGGCAGCTTGGAGCTTTTGCTTTTAAAGAGGATTGTCTTAAGACAATCAATCGGGGTGGAACCGCGGGTATAATACTCGTCCCCGGGCTAATTTGGCCCGGAGACGAGTTTTTTGTTGTCCAGCCAAAAGCAAACAAAATTAACTGGAGGGATTTACATGACAATATCAATGGAAAACGTCGTTAGTCTAGCTAAACAAAGAGGTTTTGTTTTCCCAGGCTCTGAAATTTACGGAGGTCTAGCGAATACATGGGATTACGGCCCACTTGGTGTCGAATTGAAAAACAATATTAAAAAAGCATGGTGGAAAAAATTCGTACAAGAATCTCCATACAATGTAGGATTAGATGCAGCAATTTTAATGAATCCAAAAACGTGGGTAGCTTCTGGACATATCGGAAACTTCAACGACCCAATGATCGACTGTAAAAAATGTAAAGGACGCCATCGTGTAGATAAAATTATTGAAGATGTCCTTGATAAAAAAGGCATTGAAATGGTTATTGACGGTCTTTCATTCGAAAAAATGGAAGAAATCATGAAAGAACATAATGTTGTTTGTCCTTCTTGTGGAGCTTTCGATTACACAGACATTAGACAGTTCAACTTAATGTTCAAAACATTCCAAGGCGTTACAGAGTCATCTACAAATGAAATTTTCTTACGCCCTGAAACTGCACAAGGTATTTTCGTAAACTATAAAAACGTGCAGCGCTCAATGCGTAAAAAAATGCCTTTTGGTATTGCACAAGTAGGTAAAAGTTTCCGTAACGAAATTACTCCAGGTAACTTCACATTCAGAACAAGAGAATTCGAACAAATGGAATTAGAATTTTTCTGTAAACCTGGTGAAGATATGGAATGGTTCGAGTTTTGGCGTAATTTCTGTAAAGAATGGTTATTAAACTTAGGTATCGCAGAAACGAGCATTCGCTTGCGTGATCACTCAGAAGATGAGCTTTCACATTATTCTACTGCAACTACAGATATCGAGTTTAAATTCCCATTCGGATGGGGCGAACTTTGGGGTATTGCAGACAGAACTGACTTTGACTTAAAACAACATATGGAGCATTCTACTGAAGATTTTAATTATATCGATCCAATTACGAATGAAAGATTTGTACCATATGTTATCGAGCCATCTTTAGGAGCTGACCGCGTTACACTTGCATTCCTTTGTGAAGCATTTGCAGAAGAACAATTGGAAGGCGACGACACGCGTACTGTATTGCGTTTCCACCCTGCTCTAGCACCAATAAAAGCAGCGATTTTACCATTATCGAAAAAACTATCTGAAGGTGCTACGTCTCTATTCACTGATTTAAGCAAACACTTCATGGTAGATTACGATGAGTCTCAATCAATCGGTAAACGTTACCGCCGACAAGATGAAATCGGTACGCCATTCTGTATCACATACGACTTTGATTCAGAAACAGATGGCCAAGTTACTGTGCGTCATCGTGACTCTATGGAACAAACAAGAATGCCAATCGCTGATGTAAAAGCATACATCGAAAGTCATTTACAGTTCTAAGCAGAAATTAAAAAAGCGTGTTGTAAGTGGCTATGTCCCTTACAACACGCTTTTTTGTTCAGTTATTGTGTGGCAAATGATTTTCCAACTAAATAATCTAAAATTCCAACTACACCTTCCATTTTTCCAACTAAAAAAAAGATCCAAATCAGAAGAATTACACTTCTGCATTTGGATCTTTTTTTGGAGTAAAAAATTCGGGTGTTTTATCCATTTGATCTAAAAAACCTTGCGATTTCAAGCGTACTCCCACTTGTTCACTGTAAATAGTTCGAACAATTTTTTTTATGAACCCTTTTGTCTCTTTTTTCAACGTAAGCTTACCTACTTTTTCAATCGGCACGGAGTAAAATGTGCGAATCAGCTTTACTTGAGCAGGAGTTAGTCGTATTAAATAAGGGTCAATTGAAAAGCAACGGTGACATAAAAAACCGATTTGCACAAAAGAAAAAGCAAACTCACCATCTGTAGCACCGCAATGAGCACATTGATGTAATACCGGATAAATACCTGCTGTCGGCAACAGCTTCCACTCGACAAACAAACTAATTGCTTCCGGGTCATACTCTTCTGAAATCGCTTGTAGTGCCTGTTGCAATAATGCAAAAAGATGAGGTTTAGGAGCCTCGTCCTCTATTAATTTATCTGTAAGCTCCATGATAAAGCTTGCATAAGCCGTCGTAAAAATATCTTCTCTTATCGAACGCATCGAATCGATTATTTCCCCTTGTTGGAGCGTCCCCATTCCTCTACCTTGTTGCACTAAAAAATAGCCATACGTAAAAGGTTGAGAAATGGCTGCTAAACGGCTTGTAGGCTTTTTAGCCCCACGAGCCATAACCGCTCTTTTTCCAAGTTCTCTTGAAAAAATCGTGACGATTTTGTCAGACTCCCCGTAAGAAGAAGATCGCAAGACAATCCCTTCAACTTTTTGGAGCAATTGTCTTCCCTTCTTTCTTAACCGTCTAGACTTCAGGCGCTTTTCTTAATATTCGTCGTCTCTAAATCCGTAATCACGCAAATGTGTAGCTTTATTACGCCAATCTTTTTGAACTTTTACCCATAACTCTAGGTATACTTTCGATCCAAGTAGCATTTCGATATCTTGGCGAGCTCTTGTTCCAACTTCTTTCAACAAAGCGCCTTTTTTACCAATAACAATCCCTTTTTGAGAATCACGTTCTACAACGATTGTTGCCATTACTCGGATCATATCTTTTTCTGTATCTTCTTCTTTTTTAATTTTATCGATTACTACTGCAATTGAATGTGGAATCTCTTCTCGCGTTAAATGTAATACTTTTTCGCGGATTAATTCAGAAATGATGAAACGCTCTGGATGATCCGTTACTTGATCTGCTGGGTAATATTGCGGTCCTTCAGGTAAATACTTTTGAATCGTTTCAAGCAGTCTATCGACGTTATTTCCTTGTAAAGCAGAAATAGGCACGATTTCAGCAAAGTCATATTTACTTGTATACGAATCAATAATTTTCGTCAGCTCATCTGGGTGAATTTGATCGATTTTATTGATAACTAGAAATACAGGTGTTTCATTTTTCTCTAGCATTTCCATAATGTATTCGTCAATTTTCCCTCTTGGTTCTGTTGCATTTACCATGAACAAAATTGTGTCCACTTCACGTAAAGTATTTTTTGCAACTTTCAACATGAAGTCACCAAGTTTATGTTTTGGAATATGAATTCCTGGTGTATCGATAAAAATCATTTGGCTTTCTTCTAACGTAACAACGCCCTGCACTTTGTTACGAGTCGTTTGTGGTTTATCACTCATAATAGCAATTTTTTGCCCAACTACTCGATTTAAAAATGTTGATTTCCCAACATTTGGTCTTCCGATAATCGATATAAATCCTGATTTATAGCCTTTATTGTTTTGAAGCATAGTCTAAATCCCCCGTTGTAAAAGCACCTGGCAACAATTCTGAAACCGTTGTTTCTAATACATTTCCTTTTAAATTTGTTAAATAAACTGGCATATTCGGGTCACAAAACTCCACTAGCACTTGTCTGCAAGCTCCACATGGAGAAATAGGCCCTTCTGTATCTCCAACAACCGCAATTGCTGAAAAAGTTTTTTTTCCTTCTGAAACTGCTTTAAAAATAGCCGTACGCTCTGCACAATTCGTTAGCCCAAACGATGCATTTTCAATATTACATCCATGAATTACTTCTCCATCTGTCGTTAAAAGTGCCGCACCTACTGGAAATTTTGAATACGGAACATATGCTTTCTCTCTTGCTACTTTCGACAATTCCATTAATTTTTCTTTATTCAACCCGTTCACCTCTAAAATAAGATTCCCCACCATTTGGGGACAAAAATGATCAAACCTATAGTAGCACTGCAAATTGCATGCACTAAACATGCTCCTGCTGCTAAATCTTTTGCTTGTAGCGCAAGCTGATGAAAATTAGGAGATACTAAATCCACGACTCGTTCAATCGACGCATTTACTAATTCTATCATGAACATGCCACTAATTAACATGACAATGATTATCCATTCCCATTTAGACAGTCCCGTTAGCAATCCAGCAATAATTACAACGACTCCGGCTACTAAATGAAATTGAAAATTTTGCTCACTTTTTACAGCATGAATGATGCCGTTCATCGCATACTTAAACGATTTGAAAAATTTACGAATGTCCATGGCCTTCACGACGCAAACCAAAAGCTTGTAATATTGTTTCTTGTAATCCGAACATTTCTTTTTCTTCTTCTTCTGTCCCGTGATCAAAACCAAGTAAATGCAAGAATCCGTGAACCGCTAAAAAACAAACTTCTCGTTCAAATGTGTGCGCATAAGCGGCCGCTTGTTCTTTCGCACGCTCCACCGAAATAATAATATCACCTAACAAAGTAGGAATATCTGCATCAATTATTTTCATTTCACCTTCGCCTAACTCCTCCATTGCAAACGAAATAACATCTGTTGCAACGTCTTTGTTACGATACGTACGATTAATTTCTTGAATCGCATCGTTTGTCACAAAAGTTACGCTTACTTCACTGCCATCTTTAATCGATTGTTGATCCGCTGCAAACTGCAATACTTTCTCAACAAGCTCGATCGTTTCCTTAGAAAGTGTGTTTGTCTCGTCCATTAAGTCCAGTTCTAGCATATTTGTTCCACCTTATTTCATTATTTTGGGTACTCAATACGTGAATGGAAAATACCATTCAGCGTTGTACAAAAGCTTTCTTCCATTTTTTTTATTTCACGTAACGATAAATCACATTCATCAAATTGTCCATCTTGAAGTCTATCTTTCACAATAGATCTGACTAACGCTTGTATTTTTTCAGCAGTCGGCTCTTTCATCGATCGCACTGCCGCTTCTACGCTATCCGCAACAGAAATAATAGCAGTCTCTTTCGATTGTGGTTTCGGCCCAGCATATCTGAAATCATCTTCTTTTACTTTGTCATTCTGTTCCTTCGCTTTGTAATAAAAGAACTTCAACAAGCTTGTTCCATGATGCTGTTCAGCAACATCGACAATTTCTTTTGGCATTTTATATTTACGTAAAATATTCGCGCCATCAACAGCATGAGCAATAATAATATCGCGACTTGCCTCCGGTGGCAAATTATCATGCGGATTATAGCCATTCATTTGATTTTCAATGAAAAAACCTGGACGTTTCGTCTTCCCAATATCATGATAATAACAACAAACTCTAGCAAGCAAACCATTTGCCCCGATTGCTTCACAAGCCGCATCCGCCAAATTCGCAACCATTACACTGTGATGATACGTTCCAGGAGTTTCCGTTAATATCTTTTTCAACAAAGGATGATTCGGACTGGATAGCTCGATTAACTTCATCGTAGACAAAACGCCAAATGCGGATTCAAAAAACGGTAATACCCCAATCGTTAATGCCCCAGACAAAACCCCAGACACTACTGCTGCTCCTATATAAAATAATATATCGGCTGCCCCATAGGTCGTTTTCGTCATTAATAAATAAAATATAACAAATAAAATATTTACACTTGAAACGATCAAGCTAGAACGCAATATTTGAGAATTATTACTCATTCGTTGTAATGCAAAAATTCCAGCTATCCCTCCAAATAGTATGTATAAAGACACGTCCATTTGAAACAAATTTGTATAGCCTTCTTGAAAAACTAATCCTGAATAAGCAGCAACAACGATTGTTGTAATAAATGCAGCTCGTTCATTGACTAAAAGGAATACCAGCATCGAAACCATTGCCGTTGGAAATAAAAAAGCAATCATAAAATCAAAATTATACGATACAGATTGTACAACTTTCATTATTAATACAGAAATTAGCAAGCTGAATGAAACAACAATTAATGATTTAGCATTCTCTACTGTTTTAGCTTTTCGATTAATCGTTTGTTCATATAAAACCCACATTGTAAGAAGTACAAATAATGCGATACCAAAGAGCGGCCTAAATGAAGACTTGTCCGTTAACATGCCAACCAATTCTAATTGTCTGTAAACTTCTCGGTCGATGATTTGTCCTTTTTGTACAAGAATTTGCCCTTGTAAAATTTTCGTTGGCTCCACACTTGCCTTCGCTTGATTGATGCGTAATTGTGTCAATTCCTCGTTCTCTATTTCGGTTTCCACAATACTAAAGCGAGCAATCGCGCCTAGCACATTCATATATTCTTTTGAATAATTAAAAGAATCATGCACTTTTTGTTCCATTTCCTTTTTCTTTTCAGCTACATTTTCCAAACGTATCGGATCATTTAATGTCTGTTCTACTAAATTGGAAAACTTTTGTTTTGTTTGACTAAGCACAAGAGGAGTTTGTTTTAAAAGCACTTTTAATGCATCATCATTCAACTGAACATATTTCGCATTTTCAGCTAATATTTCCATCTCATCTTGTAATTTTGTAAGCTGCGCATTTGCTTCAGGGTTTTCTGGATCATTTTTCGTATTCGCTTTCACCTCAAGCACATTATCAAAAATCGAGCTTATAATCGCTACTTGATTGTCGGCCGTTTCTTCTTGAAATTGGTACACTGGAAGTACTTCTGCTACCACTCGTTTTCGTTCTTCTTCTGTTTTTTGCGTATCTTCTATCGTTTTAACAGAATGAATCGAATCTGGAGAAAGCTGGAACATTTCAATGTCGTATTTATTTTCTTTCACGTTTCCAATTAATAAAAAAAACATACTGACTGTTGTAACAAGAATTATAATTAATGGTAGATACTTATAATTTACCCATTCTTTCCATTTCATCAAAAACGTCTTCATACGAAAATCATCCCCTTACAACTGGTATTTTTATTATACCTTACTTTTAGAATGATTTAAAAATAATTCCATAATCTAATAGAAATAATGAATAATTGAGAGATTAGGAATGGCCATATTAAACAAAAATCCCAATTGAAAAATAAAAATCTTCCCCTACTAAACTAAAGGGAAGATGAGGCAAGTTAGTTTTTTTATCAGATCATCCTTTAATTTCAAGGAAGTATATTACAGACTCTTTATATCTACAGTTAATCTAACTCGGTACCTTATGTAAAAAAATATAGCAAGGTACATAGGGTTTCAATTTTTCTAATTCCAACAACTAAGAAGACTCAATGATCTTCAAGTTAAGCAACTCAGTAGTTTGAACATGGAATCCATTTTATATTAACCATTTCAATTGTATTGCCCTCTCTTTTGCAATATCTAAAATCTGCAACCTTACCACATTTTCTGATTCTACTTTTAAGATAATTTGTTTAGCAGTTTCAAAATTGGTGATTACATACCCCGATTTTTCAAAATCGAATGTATAAGGTAGAAATTTTTCTGCCTTTACTAAAAACCACACTGTATAAGTATCGGTTGCATCCCAATACCAGGATGCAAATGGAATCCTCTTAGAATGAAGAGTCATACCCACTTCTTCCATAGCTTCACGTTCCAGTGCCTCAACAATACTTTCGCTCTCTTCAATTCTTCCGCTGATAGTCGTTAAAAGTTGTTCTTCTTTATCCCACGCCATAACAATTGCTCCATTTTTCGTTATTGGAATACAATGAACACCTGCAATTTTTTTATCATCAGGCAAATCAATTATTGCTTTTAACATAGTCACTTTCACCTCTTCATACAAAGTTCCCTTGTAATTCTCTGCGTAAAGACATTCTTATCTCTATTTATTGCAGCATTCTATTATTCAATTACGCCGTTACTAAAGTTAATTACAAACTGAGAAATCATTAATTATTTCTATCACTTCAATTTTTCCATTAATCAAAAGTTCAGGAAGCTCATTTTTCACATTGCCCTTCCAATATTCTCTTGCTTGTTCAATCTTTTGAGTGAAAGGAAGCCCATCTTCCTTTGGTAATAGCTTTCCATCTCCCTCAAAAGAATTTCCAATAACTCTAAGTTTAACAATCTGCAAAACTTTTCGATTGTACGAATCAAATAATTCCTTCCATTTCAACGCGTCTTCATAACTTTTTGCAGCATATAAACAAGACAATCTTGAAGGATATTCAGGATATAAATCTAATCTAACCATTTCTACTACAACTTCTCTAATAGCTCTAATTGTTTGACTTACATACTTAACAGCTACCTCGGCATTTTCTTTATTCAGGTTCAATCCTTCATTTGTATAATGACTGTATAATATTTGAATAAAATCTTCGCCTTTAGAATTCAATTGTTCCTTTTCAAAAAAGAAGCTATACAAGGTGTTTTTTTAATTTTTTGTCAAAGCTAATTTTCTGTCCAATAGTCATTTTTTCTCTAGTAACAATGTGATAAACATCCAATTCATTTTCCTTCATAGCCTAACTCCTCTTCACGATTATTAACTATGGTATACATTAGTTCGTTATGTTAAATAGCTCTTGCACATTTTTATTTACATAATTTCTTAACATAAAAAGATCACTTTTCTCGAACTTATAGATTTCCTTCTCATCTGCATAACTATTAATCACTTTTTGAATAGTAAAGCTAAACTCTTTTGGCAAGGATGATAGTCCCCAGTTACCAGCTTCTTGCTTCGACGAAATAATACCTTCTTTAAGGTACCAATACACCCTTATTAAGTTTAATACGCAATAAATGGGGTCTTCTTCAATATTCTCTAAACATTCTTGGAAGTCACCCAATATGGATGATATATAATGCGAACGCGGAATCTTTGGAAATACTTCATCTATTGGAGGTCCTTCTATACAAATTCCTCGATGATTTGCAAGAGTGATATGTGCAGCTAAATCAGCGTCTTTTCTTAACTTTCCGTTTAAATTTTGATATGCCCCTTTTGATAAGTCATCTTGGTACCTGCCTCGCCAAAATTCACTATAATGAAAATCGAAGGGGCACGGATGCGTCCATTTTTTTAATTGTTCCTTATTTATGAAACTGATTTCTACAGGAAATGGCTCATTGGAGAAATTTAAAAATAACTCAGCCAATTTTCTTTTGGTTTCCACAGTCATTCTTTTATGCGTTAAGACCAAAACATCTATATCACTACTTTTAGGATTAAATCCTCCCATTGCCAAAGAACCGTGTATATAAAAACCAATAAAATCTTCTTTTATTATTTCTTTCGTTTTATATAAGAGATCTGTTACAAAATCCTTTATTTCTGTAGAACACGTTTTCCAACTAATGGTCATAGATATAATCCTCCACACTGATTTCCGTTACTTAGAACATTCCATACAATTATTTATAATGGCAAACTCATAGTAACGGTTCTTACGTTAAAGCCCATTTTTTCATAAAGTTTAATGACTTGATTCCCTGCAAATGCACTAAGGCGTACTTCAGAGTAACCATCCTGTCTTAGATGATCAATCGCAGTTCGCATTAACTGCTTGGAAACTCCATTTCCTCTAAATTGTTCTATAACAAAAAGTTCATAAATAAACCCATTTACCTTATCAGTAAATTGGTCTTTACTTGCCCCTAGAAAGATCCAGCCCATTAATTCATCGTTCTCTGTCGCTATTAAATAATAGCTTCCTTTTTCCAATAGTGGTTCAACTAGGCGTTTAATTTTTTTATTTGTAGGCATTACCTCACCCAATGTGCCATCAAATAAGGCTTGTGGAGAAAGTAAAATAACCTTTTCCAATTCTGAATCATTAGGTTTTCTAATATCCATTAATAGAGTCAGTCCTTTCATTTTTCCAATATCAATCAACAAATATAGAAATCAATAAGCTGATTGCAAATAATAGATATGCAATTTGAATAATTATGTACATTGTAGATTCAAAAGGTGATAGTCCTCTTTGCTTCTTAGTTTTTGCTAGATGCCGAGAATAAAAAGCGGTACTAATAACTAATATTCCTAAAGAAATTGCACGTAAAATTTCTGCAAAGATTAACAAGCATATCAACTCCCTTGTAGTAAATCCGATTAAATAATCCCAAAGCTCTTTAATGCATATTCAATTCCGGCTTCACTAGATTTTTTAGTAACGAAATCAGCTATGTTTTTTAAATTTTCATTTCCATTCTCCATGGCTATTCCTAGTCCTACTAACTCCAACATGTCTATATCATTTTCCCCATCGCCAAAAGCTATCGCTTCTTTTTTATCAATTCCAAAGTAGTCTAATACTTTAAGGATTGCAATTGACTTAGAGACGTCATGTTGCAAGACATTTAACACATAAGGATGCCACCTTTTAAATGTAAGATGCGGAAATTTAGTGATATATTTCTGAACAGAGTCATCGTTTGCGAATAAGCACATCAAATAAACTTCTTCTTCATGAATGGAAGAATTAATCATAGGATAATCATTTAGAGACAAGGTTTCATTCAATGCTTTTATTATTCTCGGTTCTTGTACTCCGTTCATGCTAAATTCCTCGGTATAGTAGGAAAGAGCGTGATTTTGTATGTTTGCAAATTCGACCACTTGTTGAACGATCTCTTTATCCATTGTAATTTTATGAATCACTTTTCCATTTTGTTTTACATATGCTCCATTTGCTGTGATGAAAGTATCAATTCCTATTTTCTCTATTTCCTCACACATGGATAAAGGTCTTCCAGTTGCGGCAACTACCTTTATTCCTTTGTTTTTTAATGCTCTCATAGCTTTTTTAGTGCTGTTTGAAATAGTTCCATCCCTGTAATCTGTAATTGTTCCATCAACATCGAAAAACACAATTTTATAAGTCATCGATATCCTCCTTATTAAGAAGATAACTTATTAATATATCTTTCGGCTTAAACTCAGCTTTAATATAAACGTGATTCGCTTGACTGTTCGTATTATCTACGCATAGTTTAATTTCGTTAATTTGTGGATATGAAAACATTTTTGTCAGCACTTCTTTTAACAACATCGTGCCTAAACCTTGATTTTGTACGTTTTTGGAAATACCTATATACTCCAGTGAAGCCTCTGCCATACCAATATCAACTTCAAAGTAGGCATAGCCTTGCAACTCATTAGATTCGGTTTTAAACACTCTCAGCATATTTTCATCGCTAAGTCTCTCTGCTATTGTTTTTGCATCGTAGTAAGTGCTGGGGAAAATTTCGTTATGTAATTTTTCAAATGCTTGAAAATCACTTTGTATAAACGGTGTACTTTTTATCTCACTCACTCGATTGAAATCTTCTTCTTTAATTTCTAATATAAGATGTTCACCCGTAACTTTTGCCCGTAGTTCATTCATAAATGCTTGTTGTTCTAGATTTTCTTTATTAATAAAAAACTCAAAGGTTTGAACAGTTTGATTTTCATTTGCTAACAGTTCCCATAATTGATGCTGCAGCGCGACAGAAGCATTTTGATTAAACGGCCCCCATACTTCTGCACTTGACTCATCTATGTCCAAACCAATGGCTGCAATGATTTCCCCCGTATTACTTCTTGCGACGAAAAATTTGATATCGCCATCATTACTGACAAAGTCCTCTTTTAATGTCTCGTAAATTTCCTCTACCTTTTCGCCACAGTAGCCAATATGTGATTTCTTGTGTTTGTTTATTTTAGATAAAAATCGAGATAATTCCTCAAGATTTTTTGCTTTTTCTATTGTTTCATTCATATAATGTCACCTCACCTCTCTATTTTTGACTACTCGTTATGAACAACCCTATTAGTTTTAATAGTAAAGACAGGTTTTAACTCTCTTCCAATAAAATTAGCAGGTATAGGGCTTCGTGCTAATTCTCTAGCCCAAATAGAAAGTTGACCAATATGATGAACTTCGTGAATAATTATATGGTGTAATATTTCATCAACAGTATATTTATCTTCATCCCAAGGAACACTTACAAGCTTCTTTTTAAATTCGCCTAAATACAATTTCAAATATTCAACTATTTCTTCCCGGAATGTATCTGACAATGATTTAACCTTCTCGAGCGTATCGTAATCAGCAAATTCAATTTCTATATCATCCTTACTTTGAATACCGCGAAGCCAACTATATTCAATATCAATAATGTGAAAAAGCGTATATTATATACTTTCCACTCCTCCAGTTCGATCTTTTATCAATTCTTCATTTGATAGTTGATTACACCATTCAAACCATTCGTCTCTTACTTGCCAATTATATTCAAAGAATTTTATCAATGAAAAACTCCTATATATAATTATTTATGACAGCGTTTGCCACTAAAATTTCTCTTTTTATTGGAGTAATCCAAGTCCTTCATTCCCTTAAATTGGCCTCTATTTTTTCTTACTTATGAACTAAATTAATATCGTTAGAACAAGAAGTAGAAATGGAGTCAAACCAACATATTTCCATGCATTATTGGTCCCTGAAAAATAATATGCGATCGGTATGAATGTAATCGTACTAATTAGTAAGAATACCCAAGACTTTTTAATAAAAGCCGCAATTGAAACAAATAATGAAAGTTTCCATGATGCACAGATTTTACACGCGCCAGACGAAACAGCTTTTGGGACCCCTTATGCTTAGATTGAAAAGATCACTTATTCCAATTATCGGAATAATTTCAAAGGAAGGGCGAGGTGCTTTATAAATGGCATAAAATATGCGAGAGTTTTCAGATATCGACAGTTCTTCGTCATTTCCTTCAATAAGTAATTTAATTTTCTGTATATTTCCATCAAATGCCTTCCCTACTAAAATAGAAATCTTTGTCCCCCGTATAGTCTCGTTGTCAAAAATTACTTCCGAATAAGGAGCTTCTCCTCTAAATCCAGTAGACGGAATTCCTCTATACCAACTAAATCCATCCTTGCTTTCGGTAATACACGTCACACCTAATGTACGATCAACTTAAAAAAAGACGATTGTTTCATCCATGTATTCTTCTACTGATAATAAATTTACTTCTCCTATATCGTTTGAACTTTCTTGCTCCAATCCGTATTTGATCGCATCTTTTTTGGAAACGTACCGATTAGTAGTATCTGTATTACATCCTGCTAATAAAGAAACGAAAACCAATAAAGTAAGTATTTTTTTTCAAAAGAGTAACCCCTCAATAAATATTTATTCCTCTATCCAATCCTTTTGTCGAATAAGTAAATTCTCTTGGATTGCATTTCGTAAATTTGCAACGTTATTCGGATTAACTGCCCAATTATTCATAAGCTCTTTTTGCCTAGTCTTTAAGTCCTCATAAGGCTGTTCAATCATTTCTATTACATCAAATCTTTCATCGAAGACCTTAGCATCTTTCATTTTTTTATAACCACCAAATCCTAAGTCGTCATTCAAAAGCCAAACTACTCTTTTAATATTTGCAAATAAAATACCACCTGTACACATAGGACACGGCTCTAGTGTAGAATATATTGTAAACTTTTCTCTTTTTATTTTTGCGTTGAATACTGCTTGACCTGCATTTCTTATGGCATCAATTTCTGCGTGGGCAGTTGCATCTTGTGCTGGGTGTACTCTATTGCGCCCTCTTGAGATTAAATTGTAGTTTTCATCAACAATTACTGCTCCTACTGGGTATGTATTTTCCTTTAATGCTTGTTCTGCTTCTTCCAATGCCATTTCTAAATAAAATCTATCTTTATCAATACTCATGATTTTCCCCCTTTAAAAAGCTTATATCTCTAACGCAAATTTAAATATTCTCGCTATAAAATAACCTATATTGTATTAGCAGGTTTTCTATTCCCAAGTACTCTTCCACGCCATTCCTACTTATCTCTTTAAATCCTATTTTCTCAAACATCTTTCTAGAACGAATATTCGCTTCGTGGATTTCAGCATTAAAAACTGTAATTCCTAACTTCTTACAAGCATAATCCATCATACATAGAATAGAATTAGACCCAATTCCTTTCCCCCATAACGAACTCTCTCCAATTGCAATACCTAATTCAGCTACATTATCTTTCATACAGGCTAAATCTGTGTACCCAACTAACCTTCCTTCCATCTCTATTCCCATACGAATAAAACTATCAGATTCATTATTAATACAATGAAGCCACCAACTATATAATTCTTCTTCGCTTCTATTTTGCTCCCATCCATTAGCTGAACAAAAAGTGTTATCCATACTCCAATTTAAAACTCTTTTAAAGTCATCTATGCTTAAAGGTCTAATTTTAATATTCATTCTTCAATCCCCAATATTCATTTATAAGAAGAAAGTATACTTAACTATTGAATCCATTCCATTACAAACAATTTTTGTTCTTTCGTATTTGAAATTGTAAGAATGTAGCCATTATCTTCGTCCAATTTATAAAAGTATTTATCATTATTATCGAAAATCACAAGATTCTCTTGAAATAAAACAGGAAGATTCTGCGTATCTTTGTTTATACTAGTCGCATCTTTTTGAAATTTTTTAAGGTGACTTGATACAGTATCAAAAGATTTTTCATCAATAGCAATCCAACCATTGTTCTCCTTTACCTTCTTTCCAACAGACCTATATTTAAGAACATGAAAAGTTTCCCCCTCACTTGGGAATCCATATCTTGTATTAAATACTGTTTCTAACCTACTTGGTATAGGAGCCTCAAACCCCCAATTCAATTTCCATTCAATAGATTGAGAAATATAATTCCAGTTAATTATTACAAGTCCTTCCATAATAGTGGAATTGTAATCCAGATTATTATTTTCTTCTTCATACGATTTCTCCTCGATACCGAAATAGAATGATCATTTAATAAATTCTCCCCAAATTATGATCTTCTAGAGCAATATTCTCTGTTTAATTAACATCACCCTTTAGTTAAATCAACAAAAAATAACTAATAACTGCAACGACGCCACTCGGTAGACCTACAAGTAGTATAGAACTAGTTAATGAAAATCTTTCGTTTCGATCTTCCTTTGATTCAGATTGTAAGTTTCGCCCCAACCTATCTCCGCTCACAAATGCTCCAGACAATAATGCGCTTGCTGCAAGAGATACAAGTGCGATAACACCAGTAATTTTATACATTAAAGAGAAATCACTAAAAAGCAGCGAGATAAGTATAGATACTACAATCAAACCAATTCCTATACTAAATTTTTTCATTCAAACAACACATCCTTATGGTTTTTGAAAAATCACAGTGACAGTTGGCTCCTCGTAGCAAATTATATCTACCCTATGTTCAATACAAGACAATGAAAGATGCATTAATTTTTTATCTGGCAAGCATGATTCCCGTTGGATAAAATCGAAGAATTTGGACTTATGATAAATTAGGAAAGACTCTCCTTCATATATTTCCTCATCGTTCCAAACTGTAAAATCATCGTAGATGACGGAATATGTAACATAATTTGAAAAGTCTAACTGTAAAGTTGTAACATTACTATCCGGGTGAGGATAAATGAGTAAATCAGTTGGATTTTTGGCTTTGTTTACAATTATGCTTAAGCCCACATCTTTTGTTTTTCGTTCACAAATTTGTTCAAATGAAATATGCCATCCTCTTTCATTTATTAACTCCCTAAACTCCATACAGTAGTCACCACCTAGTTAATAAAAAGTGTATTACTTCTTTTTCAAAACAAATAACTCCCTAATAAAAGCACCGATAATAGAAGATAGCAATATAATAGTAAGTAAATTTATCACTTTTACAAATGTATGCGGTGTGTAAATAACTTGAACACATTGGCTAACAATAATTAATGCATAAAGAATGCACATCATTACTAGAAATGTAGGAGTTACTTTTCTTCTATTTCGCATCGAATCCCTCTCCGTACAGCAATAGCAACAATTTCTCCAATAACATCTGGAACATCCACTTCATTTGTAACTACTAATAAATAATCCGCTTCACCCTCTATAGGAGCTTTCGCCTCTTCATTATTTTGCCGAGTAAATACTTCGCCAAAATTTAAAGCAGTTCTTAGTATCGTTGTAGTCCGTTGACTTTTTTCAATGCGCTCTTTCAACATATCATCTGGAATATCAAAATCTACTAAAATGCTGCCAAATCCCCTGCTTTGATAATATTCAAGCAAACTCAAACGACCCTCTTGATTACGATTTGAATTGCAAAGAATAATATGGCAATCAGTTTCATTAACTGCATAATTAACAATAGTTTCGGTAATAGCGTACTTAATCATATTATTTCCTTGTTTAGGCAATAATGTTTGATAATAAGTCTGAAGAAATTCAGCATGATTATCTTGATCAATCACGACCGAATTCAACAACTCTTTTTCTAAAGCTTTCGCAAACGTCGTTTTACCACTATGGGTTTTACCGACTGTCATAATTACAAACCTTTTCACGCACACAACTCCACCCTATATTTTCCAATTAAAGCAAACAAAAAAGCATAAAACCTTCCCTTAAGAGCAGATTAAACTCAAGGAGGTGAACATTTATGAGTAAAAACAATAAAAAGACGATGAATATAAGAACGCATAACAGCCAAGATCTCTACAAAAAACCTAACGATAATCCTGATGAAGAGTTTGCAGCTGAATTCGATTCTCAAGCCCCCAAAAATAGTATGAATAAACACAGGCAGCCTCAACCTAAGAAGAAAAAATAATATACTCACCCTTTAAAGGAGATGAGATGAATATGCGAAAAATATTCCTAGCACTTGGAATGTTTATTTTCATTTATTCAGCAGCATTACAATTTCCTATATCAGCTCACGCTCAACAAGAAATCCCATCCTATGCTAAGTGGAGCAGGCTTGCGATAAAAGAAACACAATTAAAATATCCCAATGCAAATATTATTGACTATTTGCATAAAGGCAGCGAATCTAAAAAAGATTCGACCATTGAAACTTTTAAATTATGGTTAAGAGATCATCATAATGACGAATTCGGCGTTTTTGTTCGAGTGGAGTACAATACTAAAACGGATAGCTTAATCAACATTGAATTTCAAGAAACATCGAGATAAACTTCCTCTCATTTTTACAAGAAAATTCTAATTATTCATTTATATTGTACATGAATTGGAAAATAAAATCAGCAACAAAAAAGGACCGAAATAGTAGCTTCGGTCCTTTTCTTCATTCTATTCTTACTCAGTACTACTCAGCCTCGTATGCTTGGATTATTTTAGCTACAAGGGGATGACGAACGACATCGCCTTGCTCTAAATATTGATAATGTATACCAGAAACATTTTTTAATATCTTTTCCGCAACGATTAAACCAGATTCGGCACCTTTCGGTAAATCAATCTGCGTTTTATCACCAGTAATGACCATTTTTGAGCCAAAACCAAGACGGGTTAAAAACATTTTCATCTGTGCCTTTGTTGTATTTTGCGCTTCATCTAAAATAACAAATGCATCATCAAGCGTTCTACCTCTCATATAAGCAAGAGGAGCAATTTCAATCGTTCCGCGCTCCATTAGTCGATCCGTTTGCTCTGTGCCTAATACATCATGCAAAGCATCATATAGAGGGCGTAAATAAGGGTCTACCTTCTCTTTTAAGTCCCCCGGTAGAAATCCTAAGCTTTCGCCTGCCTCGACTGCAGGACGTGTTAAAATGATTTTTTTCACATGTGCATTTTTTAATGCTTGTGTTGCCATCACAACAGCCAGATACGTTTTACCTGTTCCAGCAGGGCCAATGCCAAATGTTAAATCAAAATGTCGAATACCTTGAATATATTCGCGTTGCCCAATTGTTTTTGCACGTATCGCTTTTCCTTTGGCATTTCTTGCAATTTCCTCATCGTAAAGCCCTGCAAAATATTCGATTGTTCCATTTAAACTCATTTCAACTGCGGACGTAACGTCTCGCAAATTAATATTAATACCTTTTCGAATAACAGCTAGCAACTGCCCTAGTAATTTTTTGGCTTCTTCAATATTGTTATCCTCACCAACAATTCGAATTACTTCTCCTCTAGTGATGAGTTGTACCTTTAGTTGCTCTTCAATAAGCTTAATATTTTTATCCGCTATACCTAAAAGCATTACTGCTTCCGTCGGGTCTTGCAAATTAATATCTAATTGTTGTTCGCTCATGCTTCGTCTCCTTGGGGTATAACTTGTTGAACCGCAATATTTTCATTAATCAAAAATAATACTTTCCCTCTTACTTTATCATTTTGGACAGTTACATGTAAAACTTTATCCTCCAATATTTGTGTATCGGCTGGAAGATCTTTCGTTATTTTTTGATAAAGTAGCGGCAACAATAATGTCTGCATCGATTTTTCGTCTAATTGATATGTCTTTTCTTCTACCGTTTGCACATAGCCAGCTTCTACATAACTAGATAAGAACTTTGGCAACGTGATTTCTTTCCAAAAATGAAGCGGTTTTTCTTTTTTCCTTTGAATAATTAGCTTCCGTTCATTTGGCTGCGTAATTTTCAATTGTGTTGGAAGTTCAAATTCAAGCTCCACCCAATAGTTTGCGTACACTTTTCCTTCTGCACTCGTAATTATTCGTTTGTCACCTTGCGTAACAAACCCATTTACTAATATATCTCCTTTTTTTACGGAAATATTTTTTTCAACAGCTCTAACTCCCTTTGTTAGCTGAAAATCGGTTACAACGCCACTTCTTTTAGCGATTAAATGAGTCGGCGGTGCTTTTTTTACTACTGTTCCCGATTGAATTGGCGCCAGCATTGGAGTGACCGTAAATTTTGAACCCGATTCCGTAAAGTGAATCCAAGAATATTTTTTATGTTCCGCTAATAGATTTTGCCTAATTTCCTGTTCTGTCGGCAAAGTCGAAGAACGAATCGTTGGATGAATGCCCATTTCTTTCAATTGTTCCGTTATCAACACATTGCTTTCCGGGGAATCCGCTTCAATTTGCACACTCCATATAAATTGTGATAGCACTACTGGAATACAAACAAATAATAATACTCCAATAAAAGCAAATGAATATATATCAATAATGCCTTTTTTTGTTTCATCCACTAATTGAACCGAAAACTTCATCGTTCTTCTTACTTTTCGAAAAGCAGGCAAATCTTTTTTTCGAATAGAAAAATATAAATAATCTGCTGAGCTACGCACTTCATAAGCAATAATATTTACCGCACGTAAACGTTGGAATAAAAGCTGCTGATCCGTTTTAATCGGAACTCTTACTCTAATCGATTGCTGCATTACGCATTTTCCTTTTTCGTTAATTTGAAATGATGAAGCTCGTCTACATGAACACAAAGCAGCTCAGGCGTTAATGATTTTATCGTCAGTGTCGCCGCTGCTATTTCCAATAAAAAATCGTCATATGTGCACAGCAAACTATTTTCTCTTAAGCGCAAAATAGTAACATCGTTTTCCAATTTAATTTCACTAAAGTTTTCGATTGATATACTCACATGGAGTGGAAATAACTTTTGCAAAAGAAACACCCCTTTACATGATTTTATGCATGTAAAGGGGTGTTCATGTGTTATCTTTTCGATTTTGGTGGAGCCAATATTTCAGACAGGACAATTGCTCTCATAAGCTCTTCTTTTGTATTTGGTAATACACTGTGTAGCTGTGGTTCAATCGCTTGTCGATCTACCGTCTCCGTTTGATACATAGATAATCTGCCTTGAGTTCTAGGTCGCCCTTGATCTCTTCCACTTTCTCTATCTACTTTTTCCTTCGAATGTCGCTCAACAGTTCTTTCGGATGTACGTTCCGTTTTTTGAGCCATTACCACCGGTGCCTCTTTAACAACAGGAGGTTTTCGTTCCAGTTCCTGCTCCCGCTCTTCAAAAAACGCTTTAGCAAGATCTTCAAGACCTTTAAATGGCTTTTCCGTAAACGGTTTCACTTCTTGAACTCTCTTATTTGCCGGTTGTTCGCTGTTTTTATTTTTCTTTAAAAACATACTGACGGCTAAAGAGATGACGATTAAGATAATTGTTTCCAAGGAGAAAACCTCCTTTCCACTATATTACTAGCCCTTAAGCTCATCAGTAGAAGACTTATCTCCGCCGACTTTGCTTATAGAATCTCTCATACCAGTATCTGCTTTAATATTGTTGTAGTTCATATAATCCATGACGCCAATATTTCCTTCGCGAAGTGCTTCAGCCATAGCTAAAGGAACTTCCGCTTCTGCTTCTACTACTTTTGATCTCATTTCTACTACTTTTGCTTTCATCTCTTGTTCAGATGCAACAGCCATCGCACGACGTTCTTCTGCTTTTGCTTGTGCAATTTTCTTATCTGCTTCTGCTTGCTCTGTTTGAAGTTCAGCACCGATATTTTTACCTATATCAACATCCGCAATATCAATCGATAGAATTTCAAATGCTGTACCTGAATCTAGTCCTTTTGCAAGAACCGTTTGAGAGATTAAATCTGGATTTTCAAGCACCCGTTCATGACTAGTACTTGAACCGATTGTTGAAATAATCCCTTCACCAACACGGGCAACGATTGTTTCTTCACCCGCACCACCTACTAAGCGGTCAATATTTGCGCGTACCGTAATACGTGCCTTTGCTTTTACTTCAATCCCGTTCATCGCCACACCAGCGATAAATGGTGTTTCAATTACTTTCGGGTTAACAGACATTTGTACTGCTTCTAAAACGTCACGTCCTGCTAAGTCAATTGCAGCCGCACGTTCGAATGAAAGATCGATATTCGCACGGTGTGCAGCGATTAACGCATTAACAACGCGGTCTACGTTACCACCAGCTAAATAGTGACTTTCTAATTGATTAATCGAAACGCTCAATCCCGCTTTATGTGCTTTTATTAATGGATTAACGATTCTTGAAGGAATTACTCGACGTAACCTCATCCCTACAAGTGTGAAAATACTAATTTTTACTCCAGCTGCAAGTGCTGAAATCCATAATGCGATTGGAAAAAATGTGAAAAATACAGATAGCAAAACAAATGCTAATACGATTACTACGATTAAACCTATTGTAGTTCCACTAATAATCATTTTATTTCCTCCCCTTCTAAAACTTCTCGCACAACAATACGAGAGCCTTCTACCTTAATAATCATAACATGTTTATCTTTATCAACATAACTTCCGTCTGATATAGCGTCAATTCGCTCATCTTTAACACGGATCGTTCCAGCTGGTCTAAGTGCTGTCATTGTCACAGCTACTCTACCTACAAGGTCTACTCTATTTTCATTCGAAACATAACCTTGCTCTGTAGTAGTTGCATCCGATAAAATTATTTTGTTCCAAATCGTTTGCTTTTTCCCAAAGAACTTCATAATAATCACCATTCCCACTATAGCTACTGTTAACGCAATTAAAACGGCAATGCTCATTTGCACAATATTGCCCCCAGCTAGTATTATACTAAAAATAATAATAGCTACTCCTAATATACCACTAATTCCTCCGGGCAAGAAGAATTCGGCTATTATAAAGCACACACCAATGATGAATATGATTATTGTCTCATATCCAGCAAGCCCTGCAACTAAATGGCCGAAAAAGAAGAGAACTAACGATATAAGACCCATCGTGCCGGCTACACCAAATCCAGGTGAATATAATTCAACTATTAAACCAAGACTCGCAATAGACAACAGGATTGGTACAATAATAGGGTTCGTTATAAATCTTGCTAAAGACTCTGTAAACGTTTCTTCTGTCTCCACAATTTTAGAACCCGCAAGATCTGTCGCCTCTAATAATTCCTTCAAAGAACTAACCGTGCCTTTTGAATACTTTACTTGCAATGCTTCCGAAGCAGAAAGTGTTAATAATTTTCCGACTGGCGCTCTAAATTTAGGTAAGTCCACCGTATCATCCGCCATTGCTTGTGCATATATTGGGTCTTTTCCTGTCAGTTCTGCGGCATTAATCATTTTTGCTTTCCAAGCACTATTTGCCTTTTCATCCGCAGTATTTCCGCTACTATCTATCACTGCCGCTGCGCCAATTGTGCCGCTTGGTGACATATAGATTTCATCGGCATGCAGCGCTAAGTATGCTCCTGCAGACAATGCTTCCGAATTAACATAAGCAATTGTCCGAATAGAAGTTGAATCGAGTAAACTAGCAATTCTTTCCGCTGAATCTACAAATCCTCCAGGAGTATTAATATCTAAAATAATTGCTTCTGCTCCCGCTTCTTCTGCCTCGTTTATAGACCTTTTCAAAAATGCATATAATCCTTTTTCTACCTCTTTATAAACTGGGATTTTATACACTACTGGAGTTTGCGCCATTATGGAAGGAATAATCATAAAAATCGATAGTATGAGTAAACAGCAAGAAAAAATATACCTGGACAATTTCATCCTTAAACCTCCCTTCTTCATTATGTATATGTATCTTTACGGAATAGAAAGAAAAAAGTTTCAAAAAAATAAACCGAGAAAATATATATTTTCTCGGTTTACATAATTGTAAATTTTCAAATCATACAGTACGTGTTTTGAACGCAGGGATGGTTAGGGTTAGTTTACCACTTACGTTTACGTGCAGCTTCTGATTTCTTTTTACGTTTCACGCTTGGCTTTTCATAAAACTCGCGCTTTCTTACCTCTTGAATTGTACCACTTTTAGATACAGTACGTTTGAAGCGGCGAAGAGCATCTTCAAGCGATTCGTTTTTACGAACGACAGTTTTTGACATCTCTCTTTCCCCCCCCTCCGAACACACGTTAAGTACATAACCAAGTGCTATGTACTAAAAAATTATATCGTAAATTTCCGACTTGGTCAATACTTACATAAAATTTAATAGTCAGATTTACTCGTTAATCCTTGCATAATTTCTACACCAGAACTTGCACCGATTCTATTAGCTCCTGCTTCGACCATTGCTTGCAAGTCTTCTAGGCTACGAACGCCGCCAGAAGCCTTCACTCCAAGCTCTGCTCCAACAGTTTCACGCATTAGTTTAACAGCCTCGATAGTTGCTCCATCTGTAGAAAATCCAGTAGAAGTTTTCACAAAATCTGCTCCAGCTGCTTTTGATAATTCGCTTGCTTTCACAATTTCTTCATTTGTTAATAAACAAGTTTCGAAAATTACTTTTACAATTGCTTTACCTTTTGCCGCTTCTACTACTGCTTCAATATCTTTTTGTACAAAATCATAGGCTGCATCTTTTAACGCCCCTACATTTAATACCATATCAATTTCCTGGGCACCATTTTCAATTGCATTAGTCGTTTCGAAAGCTTTAACTGCTGTCGTACTCGCTCCTAATGGAAAACCGATTACTGTACACACTTTAACAGCAGTATTTTGCAACAGGTTTGCACTTAAGTTTACCCATGTTGGATTAACGCATACTGATGCAAATGTATAGGTTTTAGCTTCCTCACAGAGCTTCTCAATTTGCTCTTTTGTTGCATTTTGTTTTAATAATGTATGATCGATTAATGCCGCAATATTTTGAGTCATTATATATTCCCTCCTGGAAGTTGTACGTACCTCTTTATCATAATAGCAAAGTGAAAAAAAAGCCAGTGAGATTTACTCACTGACTCCATTAAACGAATTCTTCCACGCCATCTAGGACTCGCACAAACTGACCTTCATTATACGGATAACCCGCTTTTGTAATTTTAACGCGTGTCAGCTTACCAATAATATCATCCGATGCAGAAATAACTACTTTCAAGTAATTATCTGTGTATCCTTCATATAAATTAGAAGTTGGATCTAATTTATATTTTTCTTCTGGAATAATTTCCAACACTTCTCCTTCAAAACGAGAAGCATATTCTACTGCTAGCTGATCATTTAACGTGATTAAACGATGCACTCGTTCATTTTTCACATCTTCTAAAACTTGGTCTTCCATTCTAGCCGCAGGAGTACCAGTACGCTTAGAATACGGGAACACATGCAGTTCAGAGAATTTTTGGTCACGAATAAAATGATATGTTTCTAAAAATTCTTCTTCCGTTTCACCAGGGAATCCAACAATAACATCTGATGTAATTGCTAAATCTGGCAAAGCTTCTCTTAGGCGATCTAAACGATCTGCGAAAAATTCCATTGTATATTTTCTACGCATTCTTTTTAAAACAGTGTCTGATCCAGACTGAATCGGAATATGTAGATGTCTTACAACAATTTTAGAGTCTCTTAATACATCAATTACTTCATCTGATAATTGACTAGCCTCAATAGAACTAATACGAAGTCGTTTTAAGCCCTTCACATTTGCTTCAATATCTCTTAATAATTGAGCTAGATTATAATCTTTTAAATCTTCTCCGTATCCACCTGTATGAATACCAGTTAATACGATTTCTAAATAACCTGCATCGACTAGCTGCTGTGCTTGGTGCACGACCTCTTGTGGGTCTCTTGAACGCATAAGTCCTCGAGCCCAAGGAATAATACAGAACGTACAAAAGTTATTGCAGCCCTCTTGAATCTTTAAAGATGCACGAGTGCGATCTGTGAATGAAGGTACATCTAATTCTTCATATACACGGTTTTTCATAATGTTGCCAACTGCATTAATCGGTTTACGCTCTACTTTATATTGCTCAATATATTCAAGCATTTTCGTACGTTGTTGTGTTCCAACGACAATATCTACGCCTGGAATAGCCATTATTTCAGCTGGAGATGTTTGCGCGTAACAACCTGTCACACAAATAACTGCATCTGGATTTTGGCGAATTGCACGGCGAATAACTTGTCGACTTTTTTTATCGCCAGTATTTGTTACAGTACATGTATTAATCACATATACATCAGATTGTTTTTCAAAATCAGTACGATCATAGCCATCATCTTTAAATAATTGCCAAATAGCTTCCGTTTCATAATGATTTACTTTACAACCTAACGTATGAAATGCAACAGATGACATGTCCATACACCTCTTTCATTCATATTCATAGGAAATTGCTGCAAGCGCATATAACGGTGCAGTTTCTGTTCGTAGAATTCTTGGCCCAAGTGAAATTGGTTGAAACTCATTTTCAAATAATGTTGTTATTTCCTGGCGATCTAAGCCACCTTCAGGTCCAAAAACAATTAGTATTGATGATTTATCATACACTTTTTTTAATTGCTCAGCAAACTTTTGGCGGTTTTCTAGCTTCGCATCTTCTTCATCGGCCACAAACTTCACATCGTATGATTTAGCGATTTCTAATAGCTCTTTTAGAGTTATTGGATTATGTATGTGAGGCATAAAAGAACGATGTGATTGTTCCGCTGCTTCTTTTGCAATTTTTTGTAGACGAGCAATTTTTTTCTCATTTTTTTGCTTATCCCATTTGACGATGGATCTCTTTGCTTCAAATGGATAAAGTGTGTGCATTCCTAATTCCGTGGCCTTTTGGGTGATCAATTCTAACTTATCCCCTTTAGGCAAGCCACAAACAATGGATACTTTAATCGGCATTTCATTGGACTCAGCATGTTGTTCTTTTATGTGCAAAAGAACGGATTTAGACGTTCCTTCTACAAGGGCAGTCGTATACGTTACACCTTCTGCTACTATATATACTTCATCGCCAGGAGTCATGCGCATCACTTGAATCATATGATGCGCATCGTCTCCTGAGATTGTTAGTGTATTATTTTCTTGGATTCTCTCATGCGTAAAATAACGTTGCATAACATTCTCCCTTATTTAATAGGTTTTTTAGAAATAATCGTTACCCAGTCTTCCATCATCATTACTTCTTCTATTTCAAAACCAGATTGTAGTAAGGAATTACGCACATCGTCTTTTTTCGTTGCGATAATTCCAGAGGTGATAAATAAACCACCTTCTTTTACAATCGAAAATGCATCGTCTGTAAAAGTCATAATAATTTCGGCTAAAATATTTGCAACAACAATGTCTGCTTGTTCATGTACATTATCAAGTAAATTACCATGTGTTACTTCTACTAGATGTTCTACTTTATTGAGTGCAATATTTTCTTTTGCAGAAGTTACTGCAACCTCGTCTAAATCAAGTGCATGAATGGAAGTAGCGCCTAATTTGGCAGCACCAATAGAAAGCACTCCAGATCCGGTACCAACGTCAATTACGCTAGAATCCGGTTGTACCGTTTTCTCTAATGCTTGTAGACACATTACAGTTGTAGGGTGTGTGCCAGTACCGAAAGCCATACCAGGGTCCAATTCAATGATTAACTCGTCTGTATGCACTCTTTCGTAATCTTCCCATGTTGGAACGATTGTAAAACGATTAGAAATTTTTACAGGATGGTAATATTTTTTCCAAGCTGTTGCCCAGTCTTCTTCATCCACTTCATGGACAGTAACAATATTATGCCCAACGTCGATGTTAAAGTTTTGTAAGTTGTTAATCGCAAGCTTGATCTCTTCTACCGTTTCTAAAAGAAAGCTAGTTTCTGCTAAATAAGCCTTTACACGAACACCATCTACTGGAAAATCATCTGGATTTAAGCTATAAATTTCTCCAAATTGATCTTCTCTTTCTCTCACTAATTCTTCAGAGTCTTCAATAACGACCCCACTTGCACCAGCTTCATGCAAAATATTACTTATCGCTTCAACCGCTTCATTTGTTGTATGAATAGACAGTTCGGACCATTTCACTTGCGGACAACTCCTTTATTCACCTTTTATCGTTCTTTTAATTTTATCAAATAACGAACTTCCTTGTTCTTCTGGAATATCGCCACTTATTTCTGCAAATTCACGAAGTAATTGCTTTTGTTTTTCGGTTAATTTTTTCGGTGTAATAACTTTTACAATCACATGCTGGTCCCCAATGCCATAACCATGAACGTTTTTCACGCCTTTTCCTTTTAAACGGAATTTCGTTTGGGACTGTGTGCCAGCAGGAATTTTCAATTTCACTTTTCCTTGTACTGTTGGAATTTCGATTTCGTCTCCAAGTGCTGCTTGAGCATATGTTAATGGCAATTCATAATAAATATCATCGCCATCGCGTTCAAATCGAGGATCTGCTTTTACTCGGAAAACGATATATAAGTCTCCAGCAGGGCCACCATTTTTACCTGGCTCACCTTGACCACTTACGCGAAGTTGTTGGCCATCATCTACTCCAGCAGGTATTGTTACTTTAATTTTTTTGCGTTTGTTTACAGAACCTTTACCATGACAAGTTGAACATTTATCTTTAATAATTTTACCTGTTCCTTGGCAATAGTTACAAGCACGTTTTGTTTGAATTCTACCGAATGGCGTGTCTTGCGTCACATTGACTTGCCCAGCACCTTGACAGTGTGAACATTTGTCTGGATGTGTTCCAGGTTTTGCACCGCTACCATCACAAGTGTCACAGTTTTCTTCTTTAGCAACTTCAATTTCAGTTTCTTTTCCGAAAACAGCTTCTTCAAATTCAATTGTCATTGAATATTGAAGATCATCACCTTTTCTTGGTGCGTTTGGATCACGTCGACGAGATCCTCCGCCTCCGAAGAATGAGCTGAAAATATCTTCGAATCCAAAACCATCGCCTCCACCGAAGCCTTGATTTGGACTAGCATGCCCAAATTGGTCATATTGTGCGCGTTTTTGGTCATCACTAAGCACTTCATACGCTTCCGATAATTCCTTAAACTTATCTTCTGCATCTGCAGCTTTGTTAATATCCGGGTGATATTGTTTTGACAGTTTACGATATGCTTTTTTTATTTCATCTTGTGAAGCACCTTTTGCAATTCCAAGTACTTCATAATAATCACGCTTGTTCATATTCCACTCTCCTGCTCTTCTAACCTAGACATCAAACGGTCCTTCGGTTGGTCTTACCAATATATTAATTGCGAGTAAACATTATTGTAACATGGAAGCAAAACATTGAAAAAGCCAAAGCCGAAAACGGTCTTTGACTTTTTCCACTTGCTACTATTCTTATTTATCTTTATCGTCTTTTACTTCTTCAAACTCAGCATCAACAACACCGTCATCTGATGGTCCAGCTTGCTCGCCGTTAGCATTTGCTTCTGCTTGAGCTTGCTCGTAAAGCTTCATTGTTAATTGTTGTACGATTTCGTTTAATTTGTCTTTTTTCGCTTTAATGTCTTCTAAGTTTCCAGCTTCAAGTGCAGCTTTTAACTCTTCTTTTGCATCTTCAGCAGACTTTTTCTCTTCTTCTGATACTTTATCTTCTAAATCTTTAATTGTTTTTTCAGTCATGAAAACTAATTGATCTGCTTCATTTTTCACTTCTGCTTCTTCTTTGCGAACTTTATCAGCATCAGCGTTTGCTTCTGCTTCTTTTACCATACGGTCGATTTCTTCATCTGATAATGATGAGTTCGATTGAATTGTAATGTTTTGCTCTTTTTGTGTGCCTAGATCTTTCGCTTTAACATTTACGATACCATTTTTGTCGATATCGAATGTAACTTCGATTTGTGGTACTCCACGTTGTGCTGGTGGAATATCCGAAAGTTGGAAACGACCAAGTGTTTTATTGTCAGTCGCCATTGGACGTTCACCTTGAAGCACGTGAATATCTACTGCCGGTTGGTTGTCCGCTGCAGTTGAGAAAACTTGTGATTTTGATGTAGGAATTGTCGTATTACGTTCGATTAACTTTGTAAATACGCTTCCCATTGTTTCAATACCTAAAGAAAGTGGTGTTACGTCTAGAAGAACAACGTCTTTTACTTCTCCAGTTAATACTCCACCTTGAACAGCAGCACCCATTGCTACTACTTCATCCGGGTTTACGCCTTTATGTGGCTCTTTACCAGTTTCTTTTTTAATTGCTTCTTGTACTGCTGGAATACGAGTAGATCCACCAACTAAAATAATTTTATCAATTTGAGAAGCAGATAATCCTGCATCTTTCATCGCTTGGCGAGTTGGTACCATTGTACGCTCTACTAAATGAGCAGTTAAATCATCAAATTTAGCACGAGACATTGTAATTTCTAAGTGAAGAGGTCCTGCTTCTCCAGCTGTGATAAATGGAAGAGAGATTTGAGTTGATGTAACTCCAGATAAATCTTTTTTCGCTTTTTCAGCAGCGTCTTTTAGACGTTGTACGGCCATTTTATCTTGTGATAAGTCAATGCCGTTATCTTTTTTGAATTCTTGTACTAAGTAGTCTATTAATACTTGGTCAAAGTCATCTCCACCAAGACGGTTGTCTCCCGCAGTAGCAAGAACTTCAAATACTCCGTCTCCTAATTCTAGGATAGACACGTCAAATGTACCGCCACCTAAATCGTAAACAAGAATTTTTTCGTCATGATCCATTTTATCTAAACCGTATGCAAGTGCAGCAGCAGTTGGCTCGTTAATAATACGTTCTACTTCAAGACCAGCAATACGACCAGCATCTTTTGTTGCTTGACGCTCAGCATCATTAAAGTAAGCTGGAACTGTAATAACAGCTTTTGTCACTTTTTCACCAAGGTATTCTTCTGCAAATCCTTTTAAGTATTGAAGAATCATTGCAGATACTTCTTGGGCCGTATATTCTTTACCTTCTGCAGATACTTTTTCATTTGTACCCATTAAACGTTTTACAGAAGAAATTGTATGTGGATTTGTGATTGATTGACGTTTAGCTACTTCTCCAACTTGGCGCTCACCGTTTTTAAATGCAACAACAGATGGAGTTGTGCGATTTCCTTCTGGATTTGGAATTACTTTTGGTTCCCCTGCTTCTAATACTGATACACATGAGTTTGTTGTTCCTAAGTCAATACCGATAATTTTAGACATAAATTTTTCCTCCTAATATTCATATGAAAACGTCTGTCTTATGACATGACCGTTCTACACTTATTCGTTTACTTTCACCATAGATGGGCGAAGTACTCTATCTTTTAGTTTATACCCTTTTTGCAATTCTTGAAGCACAACACCCGCTTCTTTGGAATCGTCTTTTTCTTGCATCACTGCTTGGTGGAAGTTTGGATCAAAAGGAACTCCTTCAGCCTCAATTGGCTCAAGTCCTTCTCTTAATACTGCTTCCAATAAAGAACGGTATACCATGTCAACGCCTTTTGCTAATGACGCTGCTTCTTCTGTTGTTACTCCTACCGCCAATGCGCGTTCAAAGTTATCAAGCACTGGTAAAATGTCCGTTAATACAGCTTGAGCACGATATTTATAATCCGCTTCTTTATCTAGCTGTACTCGTCGTTTATAGTTTTCAAAGTCCGCTCGAATGCGGAAAGACTTATCTGTTTCTTCTTCTAGCTGTTGTTTAACAAGCGTTAGCTCATCAACCTCTACAACTTCTTCAGTAGCTTCTTCCGTCGCTGCTTCTATTTGTTCTTCCAAATTTTCTACAATTACATCTTTTTCTTCAGACATCGTTACAATTCTCCTTTATCCTTGGGGTCCAAGTAAAATTCTTGATAGTTCTCTTGATAAATCTCCGCTCATTATATCTAGTAGCGAAACAACCCGTTTATAATCCATTCGAGTCGGGCCTATAATTGCAATAGATCCCATTTGTTCCTCTCCTATGGCATAAGAAGCAGTGATAACACTACAATCTTCCATTGCTAGATGATTGTTTTCAGAGCCTATCCGTATTTGAATTCCTTTTTTATCAACAGGAAAAATACCCGGAATTTGGTTTACATGGTCCATCAAGTACATAATACTTCTCGCTTTTTTTAAATCATTAAATTCTGGTTGATTTAATAAATGCATTTTACCACCATAGTAAACTTTATCCTCATGCTCAATTTTCATCGACTTATTTAAGGAACCTACTAAATCATCCAAACGGCCGAGTCGCTGTCTTAAAATAGATTGCGTCACTGCTTCGAGCTTTGTTTGAAGTTCATGTAAATAAACTCCTACTAAGCTATCGTTTAAGAGATTAACCATACGTTCAATATCTGATGAAGAAAAGCTTTCAGGAATTGAAAATACTCGATTTTCTACATGTCCACTATCCGTCACAATAATTGCTACAGCGGAATCATCCGTTAATGGTACAACCGAAAATCGTTTCACTCGATGCTTTCTTACATCAAGACCTAGCAAAATGGATGTATAACTCGTCAAATCTGACAATATTTTTGCCGATTTCCGAATTACTTGCTCCGTCTCCACCATCCGTTCTTCAAAAACAGAACGAATTTGTGTCAGCTCATCTGTCGAAATTAGTTGTGGAGTTAACATATTGTCTACATAATAACGATATCCTTTTTCTGAAGGGATACGCCCAGACGAAGTATGCGTTTTTTCTAAAAAGCCCATATCTTCTAAATCCGCCATATCATTTCGAATCGTAGCAGGACTATATGGAACTTCCTCCTTTTTCGAAATTTGACGAGATCCAACTGGCTGAGCGGTTTCAATAAAATCATCTACCGTTACTTGCAATATTAAAACTTGCCGATTAGTTAGCATGATTATCACCCCTGTTAGCACTCATTCATTGAGAGTGCTAATACTCATATAAAAGGTATCAAATCTAAAGAAAACTGTCAATGAATATGGATCAACTACTGTAGAAAATATTGAAAAACTTCATTACCTATAAATCGTCCACGCAATGTTAGTTTTATATACCCTTGTTCTATTATGATTAACTCTTTTTGTAGTAGTTCATCTAATTCTTTTCCATACACGTCATATAATGTTTGGCCATATCTTTGCTCAAATCGTTCCAATGAAACTCCAGCAGTTTTTCGGAGACCTAAAAACATTTCTTCTTCCATCTTCTCTGTAACTGTTACATCTTTTTCTGTCATAATCGGTTTCGCATTTTCATCAATCGTTTGCATATATTTTTTCAACGGTCCATGATTCGAATAGCGAACGCTATTTACATAACCATGAGCACCAGCTCCAAAGCCAAAATACTCATCATTTTCCCAGTAGAGTAAGTTATGCATCGAATTTTTTCCTTCATGTGAAAAATTACTAATCTCATACTGCTCATATCCATGTAACTTCATCTCGTCCATCAAATAACCGTACATTTCAGCTTCTAAATCTTCCCCCGGTAGTGAAAGTTTCCCTTTAGACATCAAGTTATAAAAAATAGTCTTTGGCTCCACTAAGAGCGAATAGGCCGATATATGAGGGATATTCAAACGGTATGCTTCCTGCAAGGAGTGCTTCCACTGCTCCATCGTTTGATTTGGCAGTCCATACATTAAATCGATACTAATGGATGGAAAATCAATTTTCTTCGCATTTTCAATTACTTCATACACATGCTCATTCGAATGCGTTCGTCCAAGTACTTTTAAAAGCTCTTGATCGAATGTTTGAACTCCCATGCTTAATCTATTTACTCCAAAAGACTTCATAAGTTTCATTTTTTCAAAAGTTAATTCATCTGGATTTGCTTCTGAAGTAAATTCAACTACGGCATCCATCGGAATATACGTATGAATTAGTGTAAATAATCGTGCTAATTGATCTTCTGATAAAGCTGTCGGAGTACCACCACCGATGAAAATGGTTTCAATTGTTGCGTCTTGTAACTGGTCTTTCCATAAAGCCATTTCTTTCCCTAGCGACTCAATATAATCATCCACCGGTTGATTATGAAAGAAAAACTTATTAAAATCACAGTAATTACAAATTTGATGGCAAAAAGGAATATGTATATACACACCACGTACCATACAGTTCACTACTTTCTATAATGGAAAAAGGGGGCTAATTATGCCCCCTTCTTTCTTTATTATTTATTCGGCTCATCCATTTTCAGAACTGCCATGAATGCTTCTTGAGGCACTTCTACAGAACCAACTTGTTTCATACGTTTTTTACCTTCTTTTTGTTTATCAAGAAGTTTACGTTTACGTGAAATATCTCCACCATAACATTTTGCTAAAACGTTTTTACCAATTGATTTAATCGTAGAACGTGCAACAATTTTTTGACCAACTGCTGCTTGAACAGGTACTTCAAACTGTTGTCTCGGTATTAATGCTTTCAACTTTTCAACAATTAACTTTCCACGATCGTAAGCAAAGTCTCTGTGAACGATAAAGCTTAGTGCATCGACTTTTTCGCCATTTAATAAAATATCCATTTTTTGAAGCTTCGATTCTTTGTATCCGATTAACTCATAGTCAAAAGAAGCATATCCTTTTGTACTTGATTTTAATGCATCAAAGAAATCATATACAACTTCTGATAGTGGAATATCATAAATAATATTAACACGCGCTGCAGATAAGTAATCCATCGTAATGAAGTTTCCGCGTTTACGTTGACATAGTTCCATAACCGCTCCAACATACTCTTCTGGAACCATTATCGAAGCTTTTACGTATGGTTCTTCAATCGCATCTACTTTTTGAACGTCTGGCATTAAAGAAGGGTTATCTACTTTAATCATTTCGCCATTCGTTAGCTTCACATTATAAATTACACTTGGTGCAGTAGTGATTAAATCGATTTTGAATTCACGCTCAATACGTTCTTGGATAATTTCCATATGAAGTAATCCAAGGAAACCACAGCGATAACCGAAACCTAATGCTTGAGAAGATTCTGGTTCGAATTCTAAAGCGGCATCGTTTAACTGTAATTTTTCTAGTGCATCACGTAAATCATTGTATTTGGAGTTATCTATAGGATATAATCCACAGAATACCATTGGGTTCATTTTACGATATCCATCTAATGCTTCTGTTGCAGGGTTTGAAGCTAGGGTAATTGTATCCCCTACACTTGAATCTCCAACATCTTTCATCGAAGCTGTTAAGAAACCTACGTCTCCAACTGTCAGCTCAGAACGTGGAGTCGATTTCGGTGTGAATACACCTGTTTCTACTACGTCGAATTCTTTGCCTGAAGACATCATTTTAATGCGATCCCCTGGTTTAACTGTCCCATCCAAAATACGAATATAAACAATTACTCCACGGTATGGATCAAATAATGAGTCGAATATTAACGCTTTAAGTGGCGCAGAAGGATCTCCCGTAGGTGCAGGAACTTTTGCTACAATTTGTTCTAGTATTTCTTCAATACCGATACCAGCTTTTGCTGAAGCATGTACTGCTTCTGACGTATCTAGTCCAATCACTTCTTCAACTTCTTTTTTTACGCGCTCTGGATCAGCAGCAGGTAGATCGATTTTATTGATAACTGGAAGAATTTCCAAGTCATTATCTAATGCTAAGTACACATTTGCTAATGTTTGTGCTTCAATACCTTGTGCAGCATCGACAACGAGAATAGCTCCTTCACAAGCTGCTAAGCTTCGTGAAACCTCATACGTAAAATCGACGTGTCCTGGTGTATCGATTAAATGAAAGATGTACTCTTCTCCATCTTGCGCATTATATGTTAGTTGCACTGCGTTCAATTTAATCGTAATTCCTCTTTCACGCTCTAGATCCATCGAATCTAGCAGTTGTGCTTTCATTTCACGTGATGTTAAAGTTTTTGTTTTTTCTAAAATACGGTCGGCTAAAGTCGATTTCCCGTGGTCTATATGCGCAATTATAGAAAAGTTACGAATCTTTTTCTGTCGCGCTAATCTCTCTTCATTGTTCATGCTTGTTCACTCCTAATTAAACTACTATGTATTATAACAGACAACATGCTGTTACGTATTGCATAATGGTCTTCGTTTCACATTTTTTTGTCGCTATGTATGCACTGCACTTTATGTGCATTATTTTTTTCGCCAGAATTTAATCTTAACAAAAACTAAGTAGTAACACAATCCAAGCAATTTTTTGGAACAAAATAGCTTAGTGACGCAATTTCCGGCTCACTTCAGGCTTCCCATTGGGCTTTACGATGAACGGTAAAACTTTTAAAGCTTGTTGAAAGTGGCTACGCCGCTTCCAACAAGCTTTTTCTTCGGTCATCGTATGGCAAATGTGCGCCTTCCGCTCGCCAGCAACATCATGGCTAAGTGGCTAAATGCTTTTGGCAATAGGGGAAGCAAGTTCATTCTATATACTTTGAGGACCGCCAAAAATACAATTTTGACGGCTTTTCTATATTTACATAAAGTTACAATTCAGTATTTTAATCCGTTACGAGCATAAAAAAAGATACTTGTTGCATATGAACAAGGACTGCACGTTTTTAACAAGTAGGAAAATTTTTACGCAATGTATAGGCTAACTGCTTTCTGAGATAATCGCATATAGAAAGTTCCTTAAATTAGTGGAATGTAGTGGAAAGCGGCGACTCGGGCGGGAAAAGCGCAAGCTGAAAGCCCCGCAGGAGCGTCTTTTTGCGACAAGGAAATTGAAGCCGTGCCCGCCGAACGCGTCCGCTTGAAACGGAATCCACTCATCTACATTTAATTCACACGCTTTTTTACGCTTAATAATGAGTCTAACCCAGTGGTAATGGTATACTTTCTTTCAAAAAAAGATTAAGCAGTTTATACTCGCTTAATCTTTTGCTCATTTATGACGGGATTTGCTGATTGAATAAATTCGAAACTGCTTTCGCTAAAATTGCGATAGAACGATTTAGTTCCTGTTCGGTGTTTTCAACACCTCCAAGTTCGACAACTAATAAATTTTTCGCAATGTCTTGATTATAAACGCCGTTGCCATCTTTTCTAGATTTAATTAATACGCCCCGCGATATACCAGGAACTATTTTATTTAACTGATCAGAGAGATCATTTGCAAGTTGCTCATTCCATTTGTAGTTGTCATGCTCAGTACCAATAACAAATAAAAGCTTTGCATAGCTTTCTCCCCCACTTTGGAGGGTTGAAATGTCAGCTTTCACAGTATCTCTATGCAAATCCAAGATAATATCATACTCATTATTTGCAATTGCAGCTTGAACGAACGGTTTAATCGTACTGTAATTATCCATCACACCTGGATTACGCTCCGCCAAAAACTCTGTTTCAACTTGATGAAAGGCAAATTGGGATGAAATTTGATCCTGAAAGGAAGTAATATTATTTTCGGAATCATATACATCCACTTTCGCTCCTTTTGCGGCCAATATCGGAGGATACGCTTCATGTGAATGGGTAAAATAAACAAATGCTTTCTTTGGTTCTACTATTTCAGCTATTTCCGGCTTTGTTTCTAATTGCGCTGCATAAACAAGAGGCGTGTCCTCATTTTTAGGTTCATCACTTTCACTTGATAAAAGAGGCGTTTGGACTGTTGCAATAATAATGGGAGCCAAAAATAATAGTAATAACAGACTTGTTAAATGCTTCATGGAATTAGTCATAGTTTCCACTCTCCTCAAACAATCGTATGTTGAGGAGAGGTTGTTTTAGAACAAAGCTATTTGCTCGCTAACCATGTTTCTAACCCAGTGGAAAGTAAATAAGCATAGTGATCAACCCATGCATCTGTTTCTTTTGGTGTAACAAATAAGGATGAATTTTTTCCAACAAACACTTCTTCAAACAATTTTCTTTTTTCTTCTGTTGGCCAAGTTACCCATTCGCCAAAAATTGGTTGAAGTACTTTATGGTCAATGGATGATTTTTTAGTTGAAACCATCGGAGTGACTGCTAAAGCAGAAGATGGCTTCCCTTTTTCCTCTACTTTTGATGAAATATAATGAATGACTTGCTCCATTGCATCTGCATATAGAACCGGACCATCTACAACCATTGGAATACCTATGGCAGTAACCGGCACACCGTACACTTCTTCTGAAATTTCTTTGCGTTGATTGCCAACACCTGAGCCAGGATGAATGCCTGTATTGGTTAACTGGATTGTTTTACAAAGTCGCTCACTATTTCTTGCAGCTAGCGCATCTAATACGATGATTAAATCCGGCTGAAAGGCATTGCTAATCGCCTCTACGAAATCACTCGTTTCAAACCCTGTTTGTCCAGTTACTCCAGGTGCATACATCACTACTTTCACATTTCCCTCGTCGTTTGTTAACGACGAGCTTTGTAAATATTCGATTGCTTTTGGTCCGATTGCATCGGGAGTTATCGTCGCATTACCTAATCCAATAATAAGTATTTTAGAAGTTTTCGTTAAAGAAATACTTTCGTGTATCTCCTCTAAATATTTTATGAACATTTTTTCTAATTGTTTAAAACTTTCTTCATCATTTGGATTAACGGTTAAATCGGTTAACGTAATATATTTCCCTTTTTTCTTACCAAGTTCCTTTTCTCCATTTTCGTCCACTTCTATTGAAGTGATCAAAACAGCGCCATCCCTACTTTCCTCGAATTTTATTCCTGTTGATTCTTCTAAAACTTCTTTTTCTCCTTTTGTCCGATGCTTAACCATTTCAACGGATTCATCCAATAAATCTGTACGTCCCCACATAAATTTCACCTCCAAAATAGTGTGTACTATGTGTCAAGTAAATATTCTTTGCATTTATATATTGCAATTTGTTTTTTGGTTTGTTAAAATAATGCTTGTTGTATTAGACAGTTTCAACAAAGAAAAAGTATCATCTCAGACCTTATTAGGAGGTGAAAGGTATGCCAAACATTAAATCTGCTATTAAACGTGTTAAGACAAATGAGAGATTAAACACTCAAAACGCAAAAGCAAAATCAGCAATGCGTACTGCTGTGAAAAAAGCTGATACTGCTGCTCTTAATAACGACGAAAACGCAAAAGATCTTATTAAAACTGCTATTCAACAACTTGAAAAAGCAGCTTCAAAAGGATTAATTCATAAAAACGCAGCTTCTCGTAAGAAGTCTCAATTAATGAAAAAAGCGTAAAACAAAAGACTGAACCGATTTTACTCGGTTCAGTCTTTATTTTTTCATTAAAAATAATTCTAATATTCTATCGCGGTTAATATTTAATGTTTTTAACTGCAAGTCTACCGTTGCAAGATCATTTAATGTCGATAAGAGTTTTTGTTCATTTCGCAAACTCGGGCTATCGAATAATAATTTCACACGATATGGGTGTACTTTTAGTTGATTTGCAATTTGCTGTGCATGGTATCCTTTTTTCTTTAAATGACTTACTTGAATCATCAAACGTACTTGTGTCGCAATAAGCGCATTAAGCTTTAACGGATCTTCTTTTCGCTTTAATAAATCATGATAAATTTCAAGTGCTTCGCTTGAATTTCCAGTAATATACGCATTTCCTAACGTAAATACATCCTGTTCCAACGTCCTTACTAACAGCATCTGGACGGTTTCCCCGTCAATTTCATTTTGTTCCCCTAAATAGGTCGCTATTTTCAATAATTCTGTTTGCAAATGAATTAAATTTGTTCCACCCACTTCGATTAATCTATTTACCGCACCGTCCGTAATCGTTTTCCCTAAACTTGAAACCTCATGTAAAATCCAGCCTTTTAAATCATGCGCTTGTAAGCTTGTTGCTTCTATCAAATTCGCATGCTGCTTCATCGACTTCGTTACTTTTTTTCGTTCGTCTAGTTTTTCATACGGGGCGATAAACACAGTTACAGCTGTTGGCGATGGACTTTGCAGCCATTGTTCTAACACTGCTGTATTATGAATAACCTTTTCTTTTCCTTTTTCAGTAGCTTTTAAAAAGAAAGCATTTTTCGCAATAACTAGCTTTTTATCGGAGAAAAAAGGAACTGTATCTGCTTCATATATAACTTCTTCTACATTTTTTTCTTCCAAGTCAAAGTGAATTACTTCGATTTCACCATCTTCACTTAGTTGCTTTTTCAACTTTTTAAGCGTTTCTTCAATAAAATAAGATTCTGTTCCGTATAATAAATAAACATCGGAAATATTATTTTTTGCAATTTGCATCCATTTTTCTGAAATCATTGTCGATCTCCTTGCTATACATTATTAAGTTTATTATACATGACAATTAGTGAATAATTTGTGTCTTTCTCGGAAGAATAAGAAAAAGACTTTATTCTATGTAGATTTTTCATAGGCAATCCTTTATAATTAGGTTGAAATAGGAGGGGTAACAATGAATGAGTTTGAACACAATGTACAGTCGAAACGTAACGATGCGATCGACTCAGGCATAGGTTTTGTAGTCTCCTTTGGGTTTTTTACAATCATGTTCTTTATTGCAGTAATTGTTGAGTTTGTTTCTCGATAATAACAGAGTATGGGTATTGTCTATTATGGACAATACCCTTTTCTCGTTTTATGGGATAAAAACGTCGATTTCTCCGGACTTTGTTATATTAACTTGAATCGTCCCCTCAACACCAGTTTGTAAAAAAGGGAGATTCAGTGCATGTAATCTATCTACAACTTCTGGATGAGGATGACCATAGCGATTATTATATCCTGCTGAAATAATGGAATACATTGGACGTGTCAGCTCTAAAAACGGTTGCGTGCTGGATGTTTTACTACCATGATGTCCTATTTTCAACAAAGTTAGCTTCTCAAGTGCCTTTCCATATGTTCGAACAAGCACCTCTTCCCCATTTGTCTCTAAATCCCCTATAAAAAGCCCATGAAAATAAGCATTTTTCATGGATAATACAAGAGAATCATCATTTCCTTCATATACAAAATCTATAGGATAAATATATTGCATGTCATAATAATTAGATTGTAATCGGTCCCCTGCTCTTTTTTCAACTATTGGAATTTGTTGTTTTTTCGCTTCTGCTAGCAGTTCTGACATAACTTCTTTCTCATGCGAACCTGGCGAAATATGAATCTCTCGCACATGAACTTCCTCCAATACCTCTTCCGCACCTTCCATATGATCTGCATCTGCATGTGTAATAACTAATATATCAATTTTCGTTATCCCTCTACCTTTTAAAAATGGCACAACTACTTGTCTCCCTATTTCGTAAGCCTCTTTCGACTCTTTCCACGCCTCTTGTTCAAATCGGAGCAATCCTCCTGTGTCAATCACGATAACCTCTTTCCGATAAGGCATTTCAATAATAATGCAATCACCTTGCCCAACATTTAAAAAAGTAATTTTAGTCGTCGAATCAAAATAAGGCGAAAAGTGAATCATCGCTATCGGCAATAAAAGCAACGTACTGCTAAAAAAGAGGTTTTTTCCTTTTTCGAATGAAACAAAAAAGAACATCACTCCAATATACGCTAAAATAACGAATAAAAGCGTCGGTTTCATCGGATTCCACAGTTGATATGGTAAACTGCCAAGAAACAAAATTAGATCGCTTAAAAGAGCACGTAGCGGCTCATATATAGAAAACAATAAATCACTTATAAAAGGTGAAATGAATGTAAGCAATAAGAAAAAAATAGTAATTGGTAACGCGACAAATGAAAATATTGGAACGAAAACAACATTTGCAAAGAAGGAAGAAGTAGATATTTCATAAAATTGAACGAGCAAAATAGGAAATACAATGAGCTGGCATACAGTTGTTATGATTAATGACTGTTTTAAATAGGATGTGCTTTTTTGTAGAATAGCCGCACTATAAATAAGCGAGAATGCGGCTAAATAAGATAATTGAAATCCTACTTGATAAATAATCCAAGGCTGGTATAATACAAAACCAATCACACTTAAGGAAAATGCATCATTCATTGCAATTTTTCGATTGAGTAATGTAGCAATTAAAACAATTTCCGTCACAGAAACTGCTCTCCATACCGATGGTGCGCCACCTGCTAAAAACGCGTATAAAGGTAGCGCTACAATTAATAACCAGCTGGAGGTTCCTCTTCTAACTCTTACTCGTATAAGCAATTCATAAACAAGCAATACTACTAAAGCTACATGAAGCCCAGAGATAGCAAATAAATGCGTAATCCCTAATGCTAAATAGGCATTTTGCATATCCGAAGGCATTTGTTCTCGACTGCCGATTAATAACGCTTCTGCTTCTGCCTGTAACGATAAAGGAAATGTCGCTTGGATATGCTGTTTCATTTGAAAACGTTTCTCCGCCATAAAATATACAAAGCCTTGCTTTTCGTCTATTATTTCATACCGTTCCACTTCTAACTGACCAACTGCTCCATTACTTTTCAAATAGTTGTCCATATTAAAAGCATATTCATGAGACTTCGGGCGTTTTGTTGCTTCACGCGCTTCTACTCTAAAAACTTTGCCTGCGAGCGATTCATGCAATAAAGCAATTTTTTCATTTTCTGACGACATTTTCAGCTGTACATACCATTTTCCATCGTCATTTGCAGTAACAAATCCTCTTACATACTGCCCATTGATTTTGTACTGATCTGTCCATGTAATTTCGGTTATAATTACCTCTTGTGCAGGCTCAGGCATTGTTGCGACAAAATACATATAAGCCGCAGTTCCGAACATTATCGTAAATAGGATAAAAAAAGGATTCATTCTTTTATACAGTAACCAACTAAAAAGAACACAAAATAACAACAATAGCCTTACCGATTCATAAGCAGCTAGCGATGCAATGATGATGGATAAGGCTATGTATATATAATTACCTCGAATTGTTACAAGCCAAATAATTCCGTCACCTTCGTTTCATAAGGTGCCAATTCTTCACTACTTGCTCCTTTCTCACGCAGCTTTGTTAGAAGCTCCATATAAAGTGCAACTTTTTCATCGCTTAAAAAATCAATTTTACGTTCATCGAATGGTACATGAATTACTTCTATTCCCGCTTGTTTCAACAACTCTATTGCATACGTATTATTTTTATAATCTTGCGCATAATAAAGTCTTGAAATACCCGCTTGAATAATGGACTTCGTACAAGGTAAGCACGGAAAATGCGTTACATATAAATCTGCTCCGCTTACAGTAATTCCATACTTTGCACATTGAAGTAAAGCATTCATTTCTGCATGAATTGTTCTTACACAATGACTATCTACAACATAACAGCCATGATCAATACAATGGTCTCCACCAGAAATAGAGCCATTATAGCCCCCTGCCATAATACGGCGATCTCGAACAATCGTTGCACCAACCGATAAACGTGTGCATGTGCTTCTTAAAGCAAGTAAATGGCTTTGCGCCATGAAAAATTGATCCCAAGTAATACGCTCCATATATAATTACCTCCAAATATAATGCTTCTTCTAGTTTATTAGTTTGTCCACTGTAACGTCAATGTCACAGATTTTTACTTCGCTGTTAAAAGCGCTTCCAATTTCTCGTATGTTTTTTTACCGATTCCTGTTACTTTCATCAAATCAGCAGTTTCTTTGAAGGGACCATTTTCTTCTCGAAATGAGATAATGGCATCGGCTTTTGCTGGCCCAATGCCAGGTAAAGTTGTAAGAATAGAAGCATCGGCTTTATTAATATTTACTAATCCTCCGCCGTTGCTATTGCCAGGTGTTGAAATAGATGCTATTTGCTCTATTACTTCCCCTTCTAAAGGGACGTAAATAACCATCTCGTCTTCTACTTTTTGTGCGTGATTAATGCTTTTGGTATCACTTTGCGCCAAATAACCTCCTGCAAGTTCAATCGCACTTAATACGCGATCACCTTCAGAAAGTTCATATACACCTGGCTTATTTACTGCGCCTTTAACTTCAACAAAAACAGCAATATCCTCATATTCAGATGGCGCTTCTTGTTCTATAAATGTTTCATTCGTTGGGATTGGTTGAATTGAATCAGCTTTTGGGGGTGCTGATTTAAAATAAATTTGATAAAAGAAAAATAATACAAACATAATAACTGTCGTTGGGAGCAACAGTTTTTTCTTATATTTCTGCACGAAAGAAAGAATCAGAAATATCATCCTCTCCAAAAAGAGGTAATTAATATGGAGTTATAAAAACTATACTAAATTTACCTCTTGTTGGAAAGAATTATTTTACTGCATGTATAAAATATCTTTCTACTTCATCTTCCGGCTGCTCTTCAAAAACAGAGGTGGAAACAGAAATTGTAGAAAAACCGACTTTTTCTAAAAGATCCGTATACGTTTCTAGTGGAAAAGTTCGTTGAAAATGAGTCTCTTCAAATTTTTCATAATACCCGGATTCGTCTCGTACGAAAAAAGTAATATCATGATAAATGGAATGAGCTACATCTCCTTGCTCTGTATGCCAAATATACGTAACATCTTCGTCTTCATACGTAAACGGTCCGTCTGGATAAATGACATCCATCTTGTAAAGTGAATGAACATCGAAGAACAACTGCCCACCATCTACTAATGACTCATAAACATGGTGAAACGTTTGCTCAACATCTTCAAGCGTTTCCAAATAATTTAATGAATCAATAGCAATTACAGCAACATCCATATTTGCTATCCCGTCTATTTCCGTCATCGACTGACAAATAAGTGAAATAGAAGTATCGTTTTCGATGCTACGCTTTTGTGCCATCGTAAGCATTGATTCGGATAAATCCAGTCCAGTTACATCAAAGCCGTCTTTCGCAAATTGAACGCTTAAAACCCCAGTACCGCACCCTACATCTACTAGTTTTTTATAAGTAGATGTAGGGGCGTGCTTTTGAACCCATTCCGCATATTTGTCATACGGAATATCAGACATTAACGAATCATATATAAAAGCAAACTGGTCGTACATAGCCATTATGCGTCTTGACCTACTTCGATCATTGGTGCGTCTCCCCATAGTCGTTCTAAATTGTAATATGAACGCTCATCTTTTTGGAATACATGCGCGACAACATCACCCATATCTACAAGAACCCAACGTCCTTCGTCAAATCCTTCTAAACGTTTTACATTGTATCCTGCAATAGAAGCTTGTTCAGAAAGCTCTTTTGCAATAGCTTGCACTTGACGATCTGAGTTAGCATGACAGATTAAGAAATAGTCTGCTAATAGTGATACTCCTTGCATATTTAGGACAACGATATCCTCTGCTCGTTTGTCGTCTGCTGCTTTATAAGCAATTTCTATTAATGATTGTATTGAAGTCATTCCTTCACTTTTCCTCTCTTTTGTATCAAGTCATTGTAGCAATGAAATGAATCCGGAAATACCGGCTGTTTTTTTTCGATTAAAAATCTAATGCTATGCGTCACACAACTAATCATTGCCTCTTCCAAATCAGATGATACTTTCTCTCTTAACATTTCAATTCCTTGAAAGTCGCGGTTCGGTTCAATCATATCTGAAACATAAATTATTTTTTCCAGTTTAGACATACCTGCTCGGCCAGTCGTATGGAAGCGGATTGCGTCAAGAATCTCTTGATCATCAATCCCAAACTCATTTTTCGCTACATAACTACCAACCGGTCCGTGCCACAATTCGTGGTGAAATGATAATAATAAAGGATCCATCTTTTCTGAAATAATTTTCTCCTGCAACCATTCTTTATCCGCAAATTTCACGCTGTCATGCAAAATAGCTGCAACTTCGGCTTTTTCGGGATCAACTTGGTACTTCTCTGCCAAATTAATTGCAGTAATGGCAACGCCTTTCGTATGAACATAGCGCTTTTCTGGCATACGTTCTTTCATTTTCTCAAGCAAATGTTCAAATTTCATATAACTTCTCCTTTTGAATGAAATCTCTTACTCGTTCTGGTATTAGAAACATTGTCGTTTCTCCATTCGATAGTCGATTTCTTACAAGCGTTGAAGATAAATCTATTTGCGGGATATCCAATGTTAGTATAGGATATGCCGTTTCAATCATTGTATTTGGTCTTGGTACACCAACTAATTGTATTTTTTCCACCAGCTCATCAATTCGATACCATTTCGGTAAATATTCGACTTGATCCCCACCGATAATAAAGTAAAAATCCGTCGATGGTTCCCTCGCTTGCAAAAGCTCCATTGTGTCGAACGTGTAGGATGTCCCACCTCGTTCAATTTCAATCGTTTCAATAGACATATTTGGTATTCCCTGAATTGCTAACCTGACCATTTCCAGCCGTTCACCTTCTGAAATACGTTCGTCTTTCATTTTGTGGGGAGGAGTGGCATTTGGCATTAACCGAACTTCATCTAGCTTCAATGCGTGCAAGGCTTCGTTTGCAATCATTAAATGACCAATATGTGGAGGATTGAACGTCCCACCTAGAATTCCTACTTTTTTACTCATGAACGGCTCGCTTTTGGTAGCTCGATTCTAGGATTATTTTTAGACTGCTTGTACAATACAACAGTTAAGCCAATTAACTGTACGAGCTCCGCTTTACTTTCCTTCGAAAGTTGATCAGCAACTGTTTGTTTATCCACTTCACAGTTTTGTAGAATACTAATTTTGATTAGTTCTCTTACTTCTATCGCTTCTTCAATATGCTTAACCAGCGCATCATTTACTCCACCTTTTCCTACTTGAAAAATCGGTTGAAGATGATGTGCTTTACTACGTAAAAATCTTTTTTGTTTACCTGTTAACATAATTTCCTCCTAATTGCTTTGTTAATCGCTCCATCATTCCATCAGAATTTGGATACATTTCGTTCCAATATGAAAATGCAATTGCTCCTTGATGAACAAGCATCCCTAATCCATTTATCGTACGAACATTGTATTTATTTGCTTCCTCTAAAAAAGGAGTAACTAATGGATTATATACAATATCTGCAACAATTGCATGTTCTTTTATTTTATTTAGCTCAATTGGCAATGAATTCACTTCGTTTTTCATCCCCTGAGGTGTCGTTTGAATAATAATATCAAACTGCCCCAAATTGGCCTCGGCATCTGCAAGTGACGACACTTGTCCAATATTCACATCTTGTACTAATTTTTCTGCATTAGAAAGCGTTCGATTCGCAATCCATACATGCGTAAATCCTGACAGCTTCAAAGCATTTGCAATTCCTCTTGCAGCTCCACCGGCACCAAGCATCAGTATTTGGCTGTCCGGTTTAATCGGACCGAGCGATTTGATGAAACCTAATCCATCCGTATTATAGCCAACGAAACGATTATCCGCTGTTTTAACTACCGTATTTACCGCTCCACTCCCTTTAACAGATTCATCAATTTCATCTAATAAAGGAATGATTGCTTCTTTATATGGAATGGTTACATTCCAGCCACTGCAACCTAAAAGCTTCAAACTGTCTACAGCTTCCGCTAATTTTCCATCTTCCACATGGATTGGAATATAACTTGCGTCGATTCCATTTTCCTGTAGCCATGTATCATGCATAAGAGGTGATACAGAATGCGCTATGGGATTTCCAATAACAGCAAACCATTTTTTCATATCAATTCTCCTCCTAAATAAGAGATGGACGGATTGAAATTTCTACTCCAGCAGGTGCATAGGCAGCAATAACTACGTCACCATGTTGCACAGTAATCCAGCCTAATCCCGAAAAGACAACATCTGTTTTAGGGTCGTTAATTTTAAATTCATGGCGCACTAAAGCTGGTAACAAATCTGCAAACTGTTCTGTTGGTGGCGATAATAACTTACCTTTATGTTCTTTGTACAAATTATCGGCATTTTCTAGCTTCGTGCGGTGGATTGGAATATCATTCGCAATATGCAATGTAAATGCAGAACGTTTTCCTTTAATGAAATCAAATCGAGATAATCCACCCATGAACAATGTTTGCTCACTATTTAATTGGAATACTTTTGGTTTGATCTCTTTTTTAGGCATAATAAATTTAAGTTCTGTTGGATCTAAATAATGCGCCATTTGATGATGATTAATAATTCCTGGCGTATCATATAGAGCTTTTTTATCGTCTAAAGGTATCTCAATCATATCTAATGTAGTACCCGGGAAATGAGAAGTTGTAATAACAGCATCCTCCCCAGTAGCATGTTTAATAATGCGGTTTATAAATGTCGATTTCCCAACATTTGTACAGCCTACTACGTATACATTTTCACCTTTTCGGTAATGTTCAATCGCATCAATTGCTTCTGCCATACCTGTTCCTTTATGTGCACTAACAAAAAGAACATCTATCGGTGATAAGCCTAATTTTTTCGCTTCTTGCTTCATCCAGTTAATTACTTTATTTTTCTTAACTGACTTTGGCAATAAATCTGCTTTATTTGCGATTAAAAGAATAGGATTGTTCCCGACAAAACGGTGTAGTCCTGGTAACCAGCTTCCGTTGAAGTCGAATATATCAACAACTTTAACGATTAACCCTTTTTGTGTTCCTAAACCATTTAATATACGTAAGAAATCGTCGTCTGTTAAAGAAACAGGTTGTAATTCATTATAATTTTTTAGACGAAAACAACGTTGGCAAATAATATCTTCTTTTTCTAATGATGAAACAGGAGCGTACCCTGGATCACCTACATTTTCAGTTTGTATCGTTGTACCACAACCAATACATTTAGGTGCTTCTATCAATCTTCTTCCTCCCATGTCACTTGACCTTTTTTATCTAAATAGCGGAATATTCTTCGCTCTACCATCCGATTAAACTTTGTTACAAATCCATCTGATTTAGCTACAGGAATAACTAATATTGTATGGAGCTTTTGTATATTTCCACCAAGTACATCTGTTAAAAGCTGATCGCCAATAACTACTACTTCCTCTTTTCGGAAAGACATTTCTTTCCTTGCCTGACTGAAAGCTTTTCCGAGTGGTTTTTTTGCCCTAGAAATAAAGGGAATGCCTAGTGGTTCTGCAAATGCTTGTACACGCATTTCATTGTTATTTGAAACGATTGTTATTTGAATGCCTGCTTCTTTCATTGCTGCAAACCATTCGATTAGTTTTGGTGTCGCTTCTGGGCGATCCCATTCCACTAATGTGTTATCTAAATCTGTAATGATGCCTTTTACTCCTTTGTTCTTTAGCGTTTCAGGAGTTATATGAAAAACACTTCTTACAAATTCACTTGGTATGAAATATGAATACAACGACTAACACTCCAATTCAATGCTTTTTCTTTTACGATTATAGCATATTTGCTACTAACTCACCCATTCGCAGAAAATTGCCTTCTTGGATTGTCGGCGTAAATTCCATACTATCTTCTGTAAATAACATCACTACAGTCGATCCAAAAGAAAAATAGCCTACTTCTTCGCCTTTTTTCCAATCTGTAGATGTGTTTGTTAACTCAATTGAATTAACAAACATCGCTCCTACTTTTACATGAAAGCAATTTTTCCCATTTGGCATTTGCAATTCAGTAAGCAGTCGGTAATTTCCACTAATCGTATTTTTCCCGTATTGAAGTCCTAATTTGTTCACAGGATACGATTTCTTCCCTAAAGCATACTGCTTCACAACTTTTCCATCTACTGGAGCATGAATTCGGTGATATTCTGCCGGGCTTAAGTATAGAATAATATAGTTGCCATTTACATATTGTTTAGCCAATTGATCAGATCCAAGCATATTTTGTAACGTATAAGGCTTCCCTTTCACGAAAAATACCCCGTCATCTGTTATTTGACCAAATGTTTCTACCGTCGCATCAACTGGACTAATAATTCCTTTTTCCGCACAATCTACTGGTCTAGTATGTTCATTCACATGACGAACAAAAAATTCATGCAATGTGGAGAAGTCTTCTACTTCCTTTGGTATATCCTCAGTTGTTATATTAAAATACTTAATATAACGCGGAATAATTTTTTTACTAACCTTCGATTGAGCAAATCCTTTAATAGCAGTTGAACTCCATTTTCCGTTCGTTAATTCGATTAAAGATTGATATAATTTCTCTCTCATATTTTGCTCCTTTTAAAAATCTCTTACATTTTTAGCTTACTCGAAGTATAATGAACAAATATATTAATTGTAAAGGAGTGATTACAATGTATTTACAAACCATAATGTACAACACCGTAAAAAAATTGAAATCACATGTTGCTAATATGATTACGATTGCAAATCTTGCTTTTGGTGGTGCAGCGATAATGGCAACAATGAACGATAATTACACATACTCTGTGTTATTTATATTTATAGCTGGGTTACTCGATCGTTTTGATGGAATGGTTGCTAGAAAGTATAACCAAGAATCAGAATTAGGTAAGCAGCTCGATTCAATGAGCGATGTAGTGTCTTTCGGAGTCGCACCTGCACTATTAATTTATGCAATGGTTTTACAAGAATTTAGTGTAGCAGGTATGATTATTACAGTTATCTATATTGCATGTGGAGCATTCCGATTAGCAAGGTTTAATATATCTGAACCCGATGGATTTTTTACAGGACTTCCGATTACTGGTGCAGGCGTCATTTTAACGCTATCTTACTTTGCAGTAGACTTTATCCCCTCTGTATCGTACATGTTTTTAACAATCATACTCGCAATACTCATGATCAGTACATTCACATTAAGAAAAGTTTAACGACTGCTAATTGCAGTCGTTTTTTTCATACATCCCCATATTTCGACATACACTAAGTTTATAACTAGATGGAGGTGACTATAATCTCTGGTCTACTAACCGCCTTTATAAGCTTCGTTATGGATGTTCCTCTTGTTCTTGGTTACTTAAAAGGTCAGGCATTCCATCAACCTTTTACGCCTGAGGAAGAAAAAGTAATGATTGATCGATTTCTCGAAGGTGATTTGCAAGCAAGGGATGAACTCATTGAACGGAATATGAGGTTAGTTGCACATGTCGTAAAAAAATTCCATCCAAAGCACGAGCTTTTAGACGATTATATTTCCATAGGTACAATCGGTCTCATGAAAGCTGTAAATAGTTATACACCGACGAAAAAAACGAAGCTTGCAACGTACGCAGCAAGATGTATTGAAAACGAAATACTTATGTATTTACGATCTTTAAAGAAAGTGCAAAAAGACGTTTCGCTACATGAACCAATTGGCATGGACAAAGATGGTCATTCGCTCGAAATAACTGATTTACTTCAAGCATTCGATAAAAGTACGGATGACAAGCTTGTCGATCAAGAAGATATGAATAGACTATACAAACATTTATCTAACTTAGAAACACGAGAACTCGAAATAGTCATTCGTCGATATGGCTTACTTGGACATTTACCAATGACACAAAAAGAAATATCGAAGCAGTTAAAAATTTCTAGAAGCTATGTGTCTAGAATTGAAAAGCGCGCGCTAGTAAAGCTGTATCAATCGTATATTCATGAAAAAAACTCTTTTGATGTCTCAAACACCAAAAGAGCTTAGAGGATATTAATCTTCACTTGTCTCTGCTGTAATAATAAGTGCTAATGTCGCAGTAATTAAAATAGTCATCGCCATGATAAAAACCATACTATCTCCTCCTGTAACAGAATGAAAGCTTATTGATACCTTTATCATAGCATATGATACAAACAAACTAGTGAAAATAATAATGTGATGTTTGTCAAATTGATGACAAAATATTCACTAGATTAAGTTATAGCTTTTCGATTACACGTAGCACTATTTCTGTCGAATGTTTTGCTGCAGTCGGTAAAAACTCATCAAAGCTAATAGATGATTCTTTGCCAGCAATATCCGATAGCGCACGAATGACTACAAAAGGTACTTCAAATTGGTGACAAACTTGCGCTACTGCTGCCGCTTCCATTTCACAAGCCTTCATTTGTGGGAAATGATTACGCACCTCTTCCACTTTTTCAGGATTGTTCATGAAAATATCTCCCGTAGCGATTAGGCCAGTTGCCGCTTGATGCTCTCCAATTTCATTTACCGCTTCTTCTGCAATCTTCATCAAATGTGCATCCGATTTAAAAGCAGCTGGTAACTGTGGAACTTGTCCGATTTCATAACCAAAAGCTGTTACATCCACGTCATGGTATCTTACTTCATCCGAAATAACGATTGCCCCAACTTCTAATGAAGGATCATATCCACCAGCTGAACCAGTGTTAATCACGTAATCCGGCTTATATTCATTTAGTAAAATAGTAGTAGACATAGCCGCATTTACTTTCCCAATCCCACTTTTCAATAAAATCACTTCATGATTTTTATATGTACCCGCTGTGTATTCACTATTTGCTATTATGTTCGTTTGTGCATTCTCTATTTCATTTCTTAATAATTCTACTTCTTGCTCCATCGCACCAATTACTGCAATTTTCATTATTTATTCCGCCTCTCTTTAAAACACTACTTTAAAAATAAGACAAAGACGCCCTTAAAGTCAAGGGGCGTCTTCTATTGTTGTTAATTTCTCTTTTTTCGTTGGCTTCCAACCTTCACCGTCTACCCACTCTAAATAGATGCGATAAATTTCTTTACCATCTTTAGAAGTGACTGTACCAATTGACTTTTGAGGGCTTCCGCCATTGCCTAAACGTTTCACAAACATATTAGATGAGTCTAAACCAGAACCATAGGATAATGCTTGTACCTTCTCTTTGTAGTCCACAGATTTAGCATCATAGCTAGAAACATGCTCTCCTGACTGAGACGTCCCTATAGGAGCCCAGGATGGGTCCACAACGACATCCTCTACTACTGGGTCTTCTGAAGGCTCAGACACTACAACCTCTTTTTCTCCAGTTTCTGAAGATTCCGATTCATTGTTTTCTTCTTGTGAAGGAGTTTGAATCGTCGAATCTGTATTTTCTTCACTCGTATCATTCTCAGTTTCTGTACTATCTTCTTCTACTTCATCTTCTTCGTCGTCATTTGTTGAAGTATCTGCATCGGCTTCTTCACTTGCAGATGTACTATCATCAACTTGTGACGTCTCGGGCTCTTTATCTACTACAATATTGACAACTACTATAATGATTAAAAGCAACACAACTGCGATTAATGCATTTAAAATCATGTTCTTTTTTTTCTTTCTTTTTGGATGGTTTAATCTTGAATTTATTCTTCTATTATCGTTATTAGGCATCATATTCCTCCTTTATATATCCGAATGAAAATAAATCGGTCTATCATGTATAGACGAATAAGCAGATCATTTTGTTTCTCATTTCGTCAAAAAAACCTATTTACCACTACAGTTTCAGGCTCGCTTCAGGCTTCACATTAGGCTATACGATGAACGGAAAAGTTTAACTTGTTATAATTGGTTACGCCACTTACAACAAGTTTTTTAGTCGGTCTTCGTATGGCAAATGTTCGCCTTCCACTCACCAGAAACTCCCGTGCCAAGTGGTTAAATATTTTTGGTAATAGGAGAAGCAAGTCGATTCTATTTACTTTGCAGGCCGCCAAAGATACAATTTTGGCGGCACTTTGTAGGTTTTTAGAAAGAGACACTTCTTCATTTGAACATAAAGAAGAGAAATAGATAACAAATTTACTTCACACGAAAATTGTCGGTCTATTTCTAACTAGAAGTGTCCATGGACTTTTTCTCTTCCCCTTACGTGAAAGAAGTTAAGTAGAAAGAACATGAATGTACTCCCATAAGCAGGAAGGATGTAGTGAAAAGAGGCAACTCGAGTGGGATTAGCGGACAAGTGAGACTCCGCAGTGAAACGAGGAGGCCCACCGACCACCCCACCGAAAGCGTCCTCTTGTAACGAAATCCACTCCATCGATTCCTACTCCCTTCCCTTCTTTACGTAACTTAAGCTCAGTATTCATGACACATTTTGCCTTCCAAAAAAGGGATAAACAATTAAATGTTTACCCCTTTGTTGAAAAACGCTTTCATTATTAAGAAATTTTTACGATTTTTACATCCATTTCTCCACCTGGAGTAGTAATTTTCACTTTATCCCCAGTTGTTTTACCAAGTAAACCTTTTGCAATTGGAGAATCATTTGAAATTAGACCTTCAATTGGATCTGCTTCTGCTGAACCTACAATTGTATAAGTTTCTTCGTCTCCACCAGGAACTTCAACAAAAGTAACTGTTTTTCCTAATGAAACTACATCGTTATTTTCCTCTTCTTCAATAATTACAGCATTTCTAATCATTGACTCTAAAGTTGAAATTCTACCTTCTACAAACGCTTGATCTTCTTTAGCAGAATCATACTCAGAGTTCTCTGATAAATCGCCGAAACTTCTTGCAATTTTAATACGCTCTACCACTTCTTTACGCTTTACCGTGATTAATTGTGTTAATTCGTCTTGTATCTTTTGTTTACCAGCAACGGTCATTGGATATTTTTTCTCTGTTGACACTCCCATACACTCCTTTAAATACACACTTAAAACATACTCATGTACCATTCATATGCTCGAATTTAAAATGATATGAATTTCATGAAATAATTGTCAATCCACAATTATCATATTACACTATAGCATCTGTTTCAAGAATAGTTTTTATTTTCGTAACCATTAAATCAATTGCAACTTCATTTTGTCCACCTTCAGGGATAATAATATCAGCATATTTTTTCGTCGGCTCGATAAATTGATTGTGCATTGGTCGAACGACACTTAAATATTGTTCCACAACAGAATCTATCGTGCGGCCTCTTTGCTGAATATCGCGCAAAATTCGTCGAATAATACGTATATCTCCATCTGTATCGACAAATAACTTTATATCCATTAAATCTCGAAGGCGTTTATCTTCTAAAACTAAAATACCTTCTAGAATAATGACATCTTTAGGCTCAATTGTAACCGTTTCTTTTGCCCGTGTATGCTCAGCATAATCATATACTGGTTTTTGAACTGATTTTTTATTTAATAGATCCTGAAGATGTTCAATTAATAAATCATTATCGAAAGCAAACGGGTGATCATAATTCGTATTTAATCTTTCTTTGAACTGCAAATGGCTTTGGTCTTTGTAATAATAATCTTGTTCAATAACGACTACTGAATGATCTTTAAATACGTCACTAATCGCATTTGTAACGCTTGTTTTACCAGATCCTGAACCGCCAGTAATTCCAATAATAAGAGGAGTTCTATTTGACATTATTTCAACCCTTTCCTCATCATATTGTTTGGATATAATTTTACAGGACATTTAAATCGAACAATTTGCAGCGGATGTCTTGCTGCGTCCAAAACTTGTCCTTTTTCATCCGTAATTTCCTCAATTACTAAACGTATATTTTCTATTTCTGGACCAAAAAATTCTACTTCTTCACCAGGCTTAAAGTAATTTCGCTGCTGTAATGTAACAATTTCTGTTTCATCATTATAATCTAACACTAGCCCAACAAAGTCAAAGCCTAATTTTTTATCATGCACACCATACATTTGCTGTTCAAAGTTTGGTTCTCCTTCAAAAAACGCAGTATCTGCTTCACGATTTGCACATTTCTCTAGCTCATCCAGCCATTCTTGTTTCATTTGGAAGTTTTCTGGATCTGCACAATACGCATCGATTACTTTGCGGTAGACGCTTACAACCGTTGCGACATAGTGAATCGACTTCATACGTCCTTCAATTTTCAAAGAATCAATACCAAGCTCAATCATCCTCGGAATGGATTCCACTAACTTCAAATCTTTTGGACTCATTGCAAATGGCACTTCTTCTTCTTCAAATAAAGCCTGTTCTTGGCCATCTTCTTGCACGTATAGGTCATAATCCCAACGACAAGATTGACAGCAACCACCGCGGTTTGAATCACGCGCAGTCATATGGTTGGAAAGTGTACATCTGCCGCTATATGCAATACACATTGCCCCGTGGATAAATGTTTCGATTTCAATATCCACTTTTTCTTTCATCAGTTGAATTTCGTCACCGCTTGTCTCACGAGCAAGAACGACACGGTGCAGTCCTTCTTCTTTCCAATACTGAACAGCTTTCCAGTTCGATAATGATTGCTGTGTACTTAGATGAAGCTCCAATTTTGGTGCTGCTAAGCGGCATGTTTCAATAATTAATGGATCTGCTACAATAATACCTGTTACACCCGCAGATTCAACCCCTTGCAAATATTCCTCTAAGCCATCCATATTTTCGTTATGTGCAAAAATATTCGTCGTTACGTAAATTTTTGCCCCGTAACGATTAGCAAACTCAACGCCTTCACGCATTTCCTCTATCGAGAAGTTGCCAGCATTTGAACGTAACCCAAATTCTTGCCCTCCAATAAAAACAGCGTCAGCACCATAGTGAACGGCAATTTTTAGTTTTTCAAGACTTCCTGCAGGTGCTAATAATTCGGGTTTTTTCGTAATAACACGTTTGCCATCTATTATTTCACTTATTTTATTCATTGTTGGTGTTGTCACACGAAACCTTCCTTTCTTAACTGATCAGAACGCCATGCTTTTCTATTCAGTTATTGTTTGTGCATGCTTCTTAGTAAACTGTTTCTTTAAAGAAAAACCCAGTATCTAACGGTCTTAAAGAAGGTTGAATTTGTTCTATTTGTTGCAATAGTTCTTTTTTGATCGCTTTATATGCAGCTCTAGATTCACCATATGTATCAATTGCTTGACGATAGTAGCTTGTTACTTTCGTTACATAGGCAGGATCGTGTAAAATTCCATCTATTTTTAAGCTATCAATTTCAGCATCTAAAAACTCATCTAGTTCATCAATCATGCACATATCATTTGGACTAAAAATATGCGTACCATTCGTATCTTCAAAGATTGGATACTTGTTAGAACGTTCATTGTCATGCAAAAACATATTTTTATTTTTCGCACGATTTTCTACTTCCATTACTTTGTCGTTAAACAAAAAATAATTTCCAAGTAAAGATCGTTTTGATTGGAACATACATGTCATCCCATGTACTTGCACTTCTACTTGAACTTCTGCATTTTCTTTAATCTCGACGATTTCATCTAAGCTAAGCTCTCTTGCAAGAACAGCACGCGTTGCCCCTCTTTTACCCCAGTAGTTTGCTGTAAAATAGTTTGTTGCAGTTTGTTCTGTATTCCAGTGGAGTGGAATCGTCACATTTGCTTCACGTCTTGCAATAATGACAGAAGGATCACCAAATACGATACCATCTACCCCGATTTGTTGCAGTTTTTCCATATAAGGAGCAAGAAAATCTACCTTATCGTTATGGTAAAGTCCGTTCATCGCAACATATATTTTTTTATTATGTTCTTTTGCTAGGCCTGTTGCAACTTCGATGTCCTCCACTGTAAATTCTCCAGCTAAACGAAGTCCATAAAATTGCTCACCAACTAAAAATGCATCTGCCCCTGCTTCGATTAAATCTTCCATATGATCGATACTTGCTGGAGTTACTAAAAGTTCTGTTTTCTTCATGTGATTCACCTCTTAATACTTACTAACATTCCATCGCCAACTGGAAGAAATGCTGTATCATAGTCTTCATGGCTCATTAACCATTCCGTGAATTGATGTTGATTTCTTACCATTGTTCTTTTTCTTCTTGGTACTTCATTCATCGGTAGTTCAGACAAGCCATTTAACAATAAATTATCACAGTAAATAACGCCTCCATCATGTAAAAATGGTGCGTACTTTTCGAAAAACTTTTTATATTGCCCTTTTGCAGCATCAATAAAGATTGCATCAAATTTCTTCTGACCGAATTGATCGGCTTCTACTTCAAGCGCATCTCCGATAATAACTTCGATTCGATTTTGAAGATTTGCTCGTTCGATATATTGCTTTGCAAGAGTAGCTTTGTCTACATCTCTTTCAATTGTCACAATGCTTGCAGATTCCAATTTGGAAGCCATTCGCATGGATGAGTAACCTATTGCTGTGCCTAGTTCTAATATCGATTTTGGTTTTTGTAAGGATAGTAAATGCAGCAAAGAATCCATTCCCATCAATTGCATGATTGGTACATGGTTTTCTTTTGCATATTGTTCCATCTCTAAAAAAATGGCTGATCGAGGTTTTATCAGGTCTTTTAAAAATTCTTCACTTACGTCCATCAAACGTTAACCCCTTTTTCAATAAATAAGCTTTTTTCTCTTTAAAAAACAAACCTAATAATAACATAGCAGAAGAAGGAAAGCGATATCATTCCTTCTTCTGCCTTTTTTATTTTAAATATTGGTCGATTTTTTGAAGATGTTCTTCATACGTTTTGGAAAAATGATTTTGCCCAGTTTTATCTGCTAAGAAATAAAAATAATCTGTTTGCGATGGATCTACTACCGCATCCAAAGATGATTTCCCTGCATTAGCAATCGGTCCTGGTGGCAAACCTTTATTTTGATACGTATTATATGGATTGTCCACTTCTAAGTCTTCAAATAACACTCGGTCTTTATGACTACCAAGTGCGTACAATACCGTTGGATCCGTTTGTAGCATCATATCAGCATTTAAACGATTATTAAATATACTCGCAATGATCGATCGATCTGTTTGAGCTGTTGCTTCTTCCTCTAAAAGAGAAGCATATGTTAAAAGCCAATGAACTGACTTTTCTTCCGATTGAAGAATTTCATAATAGTTGGATACGATATTTTCCGTTGCAGTTAACATCGTAGTAACAATTTCCTCTAACGACGGATTTTCAGTGAAAAATGGATATGTCGCAGGATATAAATAACCTTCTAAAGCATATCGCACATTTTCTCCTTTTATCTCTTCTGTTAGCAAATTCGGATACTTAACAATCATTTTATCGACAAATGTTTCATCTGTCACAAGCTTAAAAAAGTCATCCGCAGAGTGGTTTGTTTTCTTTTCTACTACTGCCCCAATTTGCTCTAATGTTAGCCCTTCTGGAACAGTCATGGAGAAAACAGGATCTCGGTATACTTTTCCTGTTTTTAAGCTTTCAATCACTTCATCAATTGTCATTGCTTTTGTTAAGCTGTATTCTCCCGCTTGAAAATTCGATTCATTATTAAACTTTGCATAATACTTAAATATTTTTGCATTTTTAATAACACCGTTTTTTTCAAGTGTACTAGAAATCGTATCTAAGCCTGATCCTATCGGAATTTCTACGACAATAATATCTTCTGATGCAACATCAAGCGGTTCCAGTGCACTTTTCACATATTTGTAACCAGTATAACCAGCTATTCCACCAACAATTAATATAATTAGAAAAATGGCTAACACAATTCTTCTAACAATTTTCACTTCTTTTTTCTTATTTTTCATACGATTGAACATGATCTCTTTTTTCGACTCATTTCCCACGGGTTCGCCCCCTTTAATTCCATTTTATTATACAAGATTTTATCCAAAAAGAAAAAGGAGGAATGAGGGAACCTCTTTCCATCCTTTTTCTAGAAGAATTAATCTTCGTCTTCTTCGTCTTCCTCATCAAGGAATGTGTTTAACATTTCCTCAATCATTTCCCATTCTTCATCGGATTCGATTGGAAGTAATTCCCCGTCTACCCCGTCTGCATTAGGACTAAAAGATGATGCGTGAATTTCTATCTCTTCATTTTCATCTTCGTCTGCGCCTATTGGATAATAAAGTACATATGACTTTCCGAATTCATCTGATTCAAATGTAAATAGTACGTTACAAAGTTGCTCCGTTCCATTTTCGTCTACAACTGTAATATTTTCTTGACCGTGGTCCATTTGCAGTTCACCTCATCTATTTTTTCTATCAAGAAAGCCCTGTAAAATCATCACAGCAGCCATCTTGTCTATCACTTGTTTCCGTTTTTTACGACTAACATCCGCATCTATTAACATACGTTCTGCAGCCATTGTTGTCAATCTTTCATCCCACATTGCTACCGGAAAATTAAATTTCTCCGTTAATAATTTTGCATATTGCTCAGAAGCTTCTGCACGTGGACCGATTGTATTGTTCATGTTTTTAGGTAAGCCAACGACAAATTCTGATACGACATGTTGTTTGACCAGCTCTTCAATACGCTCTAAGCCAAACTCCAAATTTTCTTCGTTAATTTTAATCGTTTCTATCCCTTGTGCTGTCCAGCCTAGAGCATCGCTAATTGCTACTCCTACTGTTCTAGAACCGACGTCTAAACCCATTATTCGCATGCTTAAACCTCATTATTCTTTTTAATATAGAACTTCACTAATTCTTCTAGAATTTCGTCTCGCTCTAATTTTCGAATCATATTTCGTGCATCTTGATGGCGAGGAATATAAGCTGGATCACCCGATAGTAAATAGCCCACAATTTGATTGATTGAATTATATCCTTTTTCTTCTAGTGCTGAGTGCACTTGTAGCATCACATGTTTTACTTCTTGCTCCATTGATTCTTCAGGGAAATTAAATTTCATCGTTTTATCAAATGAACTCATGATCAGCACCTCGCTTTCAATTTTAATAGGTAATCTAACATATCTATATTTACAGTATAACCGAAGTTTGAAATAGTTTAAACAGATTTGATATATTCGTAAACTGAATGAAGAGCAGTTTCAAGTTTGCTACCGTCTTTTGCACCAGCCATAGCGAAGTCAGGTCTACCTCCACCTTTACCTCCACATTGCTCTGCTACTAGTTTGACGATATTTCCAGCATGATAGTTCCCGCCAACTAAATCTTTTGTCACACCTGCTGAAATCATTACTTTTTCCCCATCTACTGCACCGAGAACGATGACTGCTTTATCTAATTTTTGCTTTAAGTCATCCATCATTTGACGCAATTGATTATTATCTTTTGCATCTACTTTTACAGAAAGAACTGTAACATCATTTATCGTTTGAGCAGAAGATAAAACAGATGATGCTTGGCTGTTTGCAATTTTAGCTGATAATGACTCATTGTCTCTTTGACTATTTTTCAATTCGTTTAATGTTTGAGCAACTTTTGATACTAGGTCTTTTGGTTGTGCTTTTAAAATATTTGCAGCTTCTGCTAATATGGACTCTTCTTCTTTTACAACATCAAATGCACCTTTACCAGTTACTGCTTCAATGCGTCGCGTACCTGCACCAATTCCACTTTCCGATAGAATTTTAAAGAACCCGATTTCAGACGTATTTTTGACATGACATCCACCACAAAGTTCTAGTGAATATTCGCCCATTGTAACAACACGCACTATGTCGCCGTATTTTTCGCCGAATAAAGCCATTGCACCCATTTTTTTCGCATCATCAATCGAATGATTTCCGATGATAACGGGGATGCTATCCCAAACTTTTTCATTTACAATACGTTCGATTTGATCTAACTCTTCTTTTGTCACTTGTCCAAAATGGGAAAAGTCGAAGCGTAAACGGTCTGGTCCAACTTCTGAACCCGCTTGGTTTACATGCGTTCCTAGCACGTCTTTCAATGCTTGGTGCAGCACATGCGTTGCAGAGTGATTTTTAATCGTATGTCCACGAAGTGTTTTATCAACTGTTGCTGTCACTTCTGCACCAGATGTTACTTCGCCTGATTCTACGATAACTGTATGCAGGTTTTGTCCATTTGGAGCTTTTTGTACTTCTTTTACAAGCCCTCTAAATTTATCATTTTCAATTGTTCCATGATCCGCAACTTGTCCACCACTTTCAGCATAAAAAGGAGTTTTCGTTAAAATAAGCTTAATCTCGTCTCCTTCACTAGCCGATTTCACAAGTGAATCTCCGTGAATGATAGAAGCAACTTTCGTTGTAACAACTAATGTATCGTATCCAACGAATTCACTATCATCTTGAATATTACTAAATACTTCTGACTGAACTTGCATCGAATCTACATTTTGACGAGCAGCACGTGCGCGGCTTCGTTGTGCTTCCATTTCTTGTTTAAACCCTTCATGATCGACTGTCATATTTGCTTCTTCAGCATATTCTTCCGTTAATTCAACTGGAAAACCATATGTGTCATAAAGTGTAAATGATGTCGTTCCTGGGATAAACGATTCTCCTTTTGCACGTTGCTCTTCTATTACTTTTTCTAAAATAGAAAGACCGTCATGCAATGTTTCGTGGAATCGCTCTTCTTCTGTTTTAATAACACGCATAATGAAATCACGTTTTTCTGTCACTTCTGGATAGAAATCTTGCATGATTCCCCCAACTACTGGCACAAGCTCATGTAAAAATGGTTTCTCAATACCTAATTGTTTTGCGAAACGAACAGCACGACGAAGTAATCGACGAAGTACATAGCCTCTTCCTTCATTAGATGGTAATGCCCCATCTCCAATTGCAAAAGCAACCGTACGAGTATGGTCCGCAATAACTTTGAATGCTAAATCATGCTCTTCATTTATGTGGTACTCTTTACCGGATATTGCTTCGGTTTGACGAATAATTGGCATAAATAAATCAGTATCAAAGTTAGTTGGAACATCCTGTACTACACATGTCATACGTTCTAATCCCATACCAGTATCAATATTTTGTTTTGGCAGTGGAGTGTATGTATGATCCGGATTATGATTGAATTCAGAGAACACTAAGTTCCAAATTTCTAAATAACGGTCATTTTCTCCACCTGCATATAATTCTGGATCGCTTAAATCATTGCCGTATCCTTCACCGCGGTCATAGAAAATCTCAGAGTTTGGACCACTCGGACCTTCTCCAATATCCCAAAAGTTTCCTTCTAAACGAATAATTCTTTCTTCAGGAATACCGATTTCATCTTTCCAAATATTAAATGCTTCTTCATCTTCAGGATGAATCGTAATCGATAATTTTTCTTTCTCCAAAGCCATCCATTTTTCATCCGTTAAAAATTCCCAAGCATAGTGAATTGCTTCTTTTTTGAAATAATCCCCGATCGAGAAGTTTCCTAACATTTCAAAGAATGTATGATGTCTTGCTGTTTTCCCTACGTTTTCAATATCATTTGTACGAATCGATTTTTGTGCATTTGTAATACGTGGATTATCCGGCACTACACGGCCATCAAAATATTTTTTTAATGTCGCAACTCCACTATTAATCCATAAAAGAGATGGGTCATTTATTGGAACAAGTGGTGCTGATGGTTCTTGCGTATGTCCTTTTTCGATAAAAAAGTCTAAGTACATTTGTCTAATTTGAGAGCCTGTTAATTGTTTCATTCGTCGTTCCTCCAATTTTTTAATAAATAAAAAAAGCCCTCATCCCATAAAAGGGACGAAAGCTATTATTCGCGGTACCACCCTAGTTACATAATACAGATGTACTATGTCTCTCAAGAAGCCTTAACGCGGCTAGACGGCAGGTTTTAACTGCACTCAAGAGTAGCTTTCCGACTTGTTAGTTACTGAGGATTCTTTCAGCCGAGGAATCCTTCTCTTTTTCAGGTAACAAGCGTACTTTCTCTGTCATCATTTTACTATATGCATTTGATTATAAAAAACTATCGACGTTATGTCAATTATCCATTTCCATGAATTGATACGGTGTAATACCATTCATCCCAACTAGTGGGTCGATTAAATGGTAATTATCCGCCGTTAAATAGGTTGTGTCAACGACAACTTCCTCTATTGGCTGTTGATCTGGCTCAGCCTGTTGTTCTGTTTGTTCCAAGCTATTTGATAAACGATCCATTAGCGTCGTTAATCTTTGTAAATCATCTGTTCGCTGGACACCAAATGTAAACACTTCTGGATCTCCACATAATATTAAAAAGTTTTTCGCTCTTGTAATGCCCGTGTACAATAAATTTCGGCGTAACATTTTCATATAACTTCTCGTTACAGGCATAATGACTGTTTGGAATTCACTCCCCTGCGATTTATGGACAGAGCAACAATACGCTAATGTAATTTGGTTTAAATCATTTTTTTCATAAGTTACTTCCGTACCATCGAACGAAATGACTAGTATCTCTTTCTTTTCAGCCGTTTCAGCTGCTTTAAATATGCTAATAACTTCTCCCATATCGCCGTTAAACACATTGCTTTCAGGCTGATTAACGAGCTGAAGTACTTTGTCTCCGATTCGGTATATTGTTTCTCCAAATATCATTTCTTTTCGTTTTCCATCTGTATTTGGATTGACCATTTCTTGAATCATTTTATTTAATGCATCAATTCCTGCTGGACCTCGGTACATTGGTGCAAGCACTTGTATATCTCGAATAGAATGCCCTTTAGAAAGAGCACTTTTTAATACCTTTTCAACAACTACTGGAATTTGCTCAGTAGAAGCTTTTATAAAAGATCGATCCTTTGTTTTAGCTAATAAAGTTTCAGGAACCATACCTTTTTTCATTTCATGCGCTAATTCAATAATCGATGAACCTTCCGATTGACGATAAATATCTATTAGTTCGACTGTTGGAATGCGTTTAGACGCAAGCAAGTCTTTCAATACTTGCCCTGGTCCAACTGGTGGCAATTGATCTTGATCTCCTACGAAAATGACTTGAGCATCTTTAGGAATCGCTTTTAATAATTGGTGACCAAGCCAAGTATCGAGCATCGAAGTTTCATCAATAATGATTAACTTTCCTTCGATTTCTTTTCCTTCAACATCATTATTTTCTTGTCCATTGAACCCTAATAATCGGTGAATCGTCATTGCAGGAAGTTCTGTAGATTCGCTTAATCTTTTAGCCGCTCTTCCAGTTGGAGCCGCTAAAACGACTGGAAAAGGCTTTTTATCTTTCGCCCATTCTTTTGGGTCAAGAGATAAACCATGTAACTCGGCGTATAACTCTACAATTCCTCGTACAACAGTCGTTTTCCCTGTCCCCGGTCCTCCAGTAAGCAATGTCATACTTGAATTAAGCGCAGTTTCTATTGCTTGTACTTGCGTGTTTGCGTACTGTACTCCAAGTCTTTCTTCAATGCCGCCAAGATGCTTTTTCATTTCTGCTAATGGAAACTTATTATGAAAATCATTTTCCCCTAGCAACGTTTCAACTTTCGCACTAATCCCAACTTCAGAATAATAAAGAGAAGGTATATAAAAACGATTTACTTCTCCGACGATACGATCTTCTTCCGCCAACTCGAAGCAACATTTTGTAATCGATTCAAACGATATTTCCTCTCGCTGTGCACTTTCTAAAAGCTTTTTCACGGAATCTAATAATTGCTCTGCATATAAAAACACATGCCCTTCACTTAGAGAAGCAGCTTGCAATAAGTGAAAAATTGCAGCTTTAACACGATCAGGGTGATTTCCTTGTATGCCAAGTTTATATCCTAATTCATCTGCACGTATAAAGCCGACTCCATCTACTTCTTCGATTAGTCGATATGGATTTTTTGTTAATGTATCGATTGTTTCTTCACGGTAAGCTTGATAAACTTTCATCGCAATTTGAGGTCCGAAACCCCATTCATTTAACTGGATCATTACTTTTTCTAAGCCTAAATTTTGTTGTAAAACGGCACGTAATGTTTGTTTTTTATCGTCGCCTAGCTTCGGTACGATATCTAATGCTTCCGGATCATCTAATATTTTATTGATCGCATTTTGCCCAAGGATTTTGACAATTTGTTCGGCTGTTTTCCTCCCAATACCAGGGAACATATCACTAGACAAATAATGAACAATCCCTTGTTCGGTTGCAGGAACTTCTTTTTGAAACGTGTCCACTTGAAATTGAACACCGTATTTAGGATGATTTTTAATATGTCCAGTAAACTTATACGCTTCTTCTAAAACTAATTGCGGGAAATAACCCGTTACAATTATTTCTTTTTCTATGTATGTCGTGTTTGTCGATTTTACTTTTAACTTGATAATGGAAAATAAGTTTTGAGGATTATGAAAAATAGAGACGATAGGACGACCCGTTATAAATAATTTTTCGTTATTTGTTTCAATGGTCATTTTACCTACCGCCTCCTAAAGTGGTTAACTGCGAAGTGAAATCATATCATACACATATCTTGCTTGGTCATAGCTTGGTTGAATCGTAAATGCTTCTTTTAAGTGAAATAACGCAGCATCCGTATTTGTTGTAGAAACCGCATATAAAACACCTAAGTTATAATGTGCATCTGCATTTTCTTTATCTGCTTCTAAAATTTCTTTTAAAATCGGTTCTGCTTCATTGAACATCTCAAAGCTAGCAAGTGCAATTGCATACGTCAGCTTTATTTGGATGTCTGATGGTTCTAGTTCATACGCTCTTTGTAAGTATGGAAGAGAAAGTTTTGTTTGACCACTTTTCTCAAAGCTTTTTCCTAACATAAAGTAAGCATCTGCTCCCTCAATCCCGTTAGAAATAGCCTTTTCATATAATTTAGCCGCTTCTTCAAAACGCTCTGCATTATAGTATAAATTCGCTAGACTATAATAAGCTGTCGCTGCATTTTCATCTAATACAATCGCTTTTTGAAGGAATCTTTCTGCACGATCATTTTCATTCATCGATGATAAAAGATTTCCAAAGTTAATATAGCCAATTGCTTCCTCTGGATTTTCTTCAATCGCCTTTGTAAATAATTCGGCTGCTTTTTCATAATCCTCTTCTTGGATTGCTTGAATACCTAGTTCGTTATAATTCACTTTATTTCCTCCAATTAACCAACGTAATCTAGTTTTAGTCCATCTTTAAATACTTCATCAATGGTAGCTCCGCCTAGACATTCGTCTCCTTGATAAAAAACTACTGCTTGTCCAGGAGTAATGGCGCGCACAGGTTTATCAAATGTTACAGACACTTTCGTTTCCGAAATCATTTCTACATGAACACCAACATCTTCTTGGCGATATCTAAATTTAGCTGTGCAATCAAAACTTTTCGGGTGATCCAAAGTTGTTGTGAAAGATAAATCTGTTGCAGTAAGACTCGTTGAATAAAGAGCATCATTATCGATGTTTTGACCAACTAATAATACATTTCTTTTTAAATCTTTGCCGATAACAAACCATGGATCTCCTGCTCCACCAATTCCTAGACCATGTCGTTGACCAATTGTGTAATACATTAGACCATCATGCGATCCCATTGGCTTGCCGTCCATCGTTTCCATTACACCTTTTTTCGCGGGCAAATACTGACTTAAAAATTCTTTGAAGTTTCTTTCACCGATGAAACAAATTCCAGTTGAATCCTTTTTAGTCGCTGTTGCAAGCCCTTGTTCCAATGCAATTTCTCGCACTCGTTTCTTTTCAATATTACCAATTGGGAACATTACTTTTTCTAATTGTTCTTGGTTTAATTGGTTTAAGAAATACGTTTGATCTTTATTCGTGTCATTCCCTCGAAGCATACGTGTTTGACCATCTCTTACCTCTACTTGTGCATAATGTCCTGTCGCTAAATAGTCCGCACCAAGTGCTAAAGCATGCTCTAAAAATGCTTTAAATTTAATTTCTTTATTGCACATAACATCTGGATTTGGTGTTCTACCAGCCTTATATTCTTCTAAAAAGTACGTAAATACTTTATCCCAATATTGTTTTTCAAAATTGACAGCATAATATGGGATTCCGATTTGATTGCATACTTTAATAACATCTTCATAATCATCTGTAGCTGTACAAACGCCAAATTCGTCCGTATCATCCCAGTTTTTCATGAAAATACCGATAACATCGTATCCTTGTTCTTTCAATAAATACGCTGCAACCGATGAATCCACGCCACCTGACATACCAATAACGACACGAGTATCTTCTTTTTTCTTCATATAATATCACTCTTTTCAATTATTCATCATTACTTTAGAATAATTTTGCTTATTTTCTGTGCAGCCTCTATTGCTTGCTGCTCTGTATTACTTATACCAAAACTAAATCGAATGGAATTTCTAAGCTCTGGTGTATTTTCCCCGAACATTGCAACTAAAACATGTGAAGGATCAATAGAACCAGCAGTACAAGCACTTCCACTTGATGCATCAATTCCCGCAAGATCTAATTGCACTAAAAACGTTTCAATATCCGTTTTAGGAATACTAATATTCACAACATGCGGCAAAGATACTTCTACTTGGCCATTCACTTTAAAAGGAACTCCTTGTTCCTTCAACCGCTCCAAAAATAGTTGTTTTAATTGTTGAAAATAACCAATGCTTTGTTCCATGTTCTGTTGTTTTATCTCGACTGCTTTTGCAAAAGCCACGATAGCTGGAACATTTTCTGTACCTGCACGTTTTTTTCTTTCTTGCTGCCCACCATAAAATAATGGTTTCAACAACAGCCCTTTACGTTGATATAAAAAGCCAATCCCTTTTGGTCCATTAATCTTATGACTTGAAACACTTAACAAATCGACTTGTAACTCATTCACATCTAATGAAATGCTGCCATATGCTTGCACCGCATCCGTATGAAAATATGCAGGATGATCTTTTAATAGAGCACCGATCTCACGAATAGGTTGAATCGACCCAACTTCATTATTTCCATACATGACGGAAACTAAAATAGTATCTTCTCTTAATGAATTTTTCAAGTCATTGATATCGATAACCCCATTTTGGTTCACCGGCAGATATGTTACGTCAAAGCCTTCTCGTTCTAATTGTTCACAAGCATGTAAAACCGCATGATGTTCAATTTGAGTAGTTATGATATGTCGCCCATCATTTACTCGCGCATAAGCAGTACCGAAAATTGCGTAATTATCAGCTTCCGTCCCACCGCTTGTAATCGTTATTTCTGTTTCATGTGCAGCAATACTTGCCGCGAGTATATTTCTTGCATTATCAAGTTTTTTTCTCGCACGTCGTCCCGTTTGGTGGATACTCGATGCATTCCCGAATTCCGCATTCATTTCTTCTGTGTATAATTGAATTACTTCTTTTGCCATTGGCGTTGTAGCAGCATGATCTAAATAAATTCTAGTCATTGTAAACTCCTTATATATAGAACATATATCCAGCATTATCTGGATTTTCTTCTGTAAATTGAGCTAAATCTTCAATTGTTGTCGTATCAAGTACATCTTTAACCGCATCACGAATACGCATCCAAAGCTCTCGCTGTGGCGGCTCTTCATTTTCAATTCCTTCAACTGGTTGAATTGGACCTTCTAATACACGAATAACATCCCCAGCAGTTAATAAATTTGGTTCTTTGGCAAGCATATACCCACCGTATGCTCCTCTGACGCTTTTCACGAGTCCTGCGTTCCTTAAAGGAGAAACAATTTGTTCTAAATACGCTTCCGACAAATCATGGTCAGCCGCTATTTGGCGAAGAGCTATCGGTCCTTCTCCAAACTGTTTTCCGAGCGCTATCATAATTGTTAACCCGTAGCGTCCTTTCGTCGATATTTTCAATTTATTCACCTCATTGATTAGTAAAAAATTCTTTCATAAGTATAGCATAATTACAGGCTTGAACGACTTCAAAATGACTTTTTCGCCAAACTCCGTTATAATAAAAGAACAAACGTTTGAACATAGGAGTGATTTTTTTGAGCAATGAACCTTTAGCATATCGTATGAGACCTCAAACAATAGATGAAATTGCCGGACAGCTACATGTCATCGGCAGCGACACTGCTCTATATAAGATGATTAAAAATGGACATGTTCCTTCCATGCTTTTATACGGAGATCCTGGTGTTGGAAAAACTTCCCTTGCTTTCGCTATTGCTGGTACGACTAAGCTGCCTTTTGTTGCACTAAACGCAACGAAAGCGGGGAAAAAAGATGTAGAAGACGTCGTTGCGGATGCAAGAATTAGTGGGAAAGTCATTTTATTTTTGGATGAAATCCATCGTTTTAATAAATTACAGCAGGACACATTATTACCACATGTAGAAAACGGCTCGATTATATTAATTGGAGCTACTACGGAAAATCCATTTCACGATGTCAATCCCGCTATCCGTTCTCGTTGCGGAGAAATTAAACAATTAAAACGATTAACAACAGAAGATATCGACATGCTGCTACAAAGAGCCTTATCCGACAACGAAAAAGGCCTAGGAAAAGTACCGATCGAGATTTCTGATGAACAGCGCTTAAAAATAGCGGATGCTGCAAATGGCGATGCTAGAAAAGCATTAACATTACTTGAATCTACTATTTTCGCTAGTTTTGAAGAAGATGGTATTACTAGAGTAGATGATTCTATTTTAAATAGCCTTATCGACAGGGTTGGTGTATTTGGAGATAAAAAAGGCTCTCATTTTTATAATCTTTTATCTGCATTACAAAAATCCGTGCGTGGAAGTGATACGGATGCTGCGCTTTATTACTTGGCACATTTGCTTGAAAATGGTGATTTAGTAGCTGTGTCTAGAAGACTGCTCGTCATGGCGTATGAAGATATTGGACTTGCAAATCCTGCTGTTGGTCCTCAAGTACTCGCTGCTATCCAATCTGCTGAAAGACTTGGTCTTCCAGAAGCACGAATCCCTTTAGCAAATGCCATCGTACTAATGTGCTTATCTGAGAAATCTAATTCCGCCTACACTGCATTGGATGAAGCAATCGCCAGTATTCATCAAGGAAAAACTGGCGAAATTCCAAAGCATTTAAAAGATACGCACTACGCTGGTGCTGCGGAGCTTGGACATGGTGGTTATGTTTATCCGCATAATCATAAAGTAGGTACGTTTGGCGGTTGGGTGAAGCAAACTTATCTTCCTGATAAATTGGTTGGAACAAAGTTTTATACTCCTATTGACGCAGGGGAAGAAAGAAGGCTTTCCGCGATTTATCACCGTTTAGAAACATTCAAAATAGAATAATGCTCCAAGTTTTTTTAAAATACGCAAGTTTGTCGGCGCAGTTAAATAATCCCACTTTAAAGTAAAGACTTCCGGCTTTCACTGTAACAACAAGGAACCCATTTGAACAAAGATTAATCAAAATGGGTTCTGCTATTATAAATATAGAATTCTCTTTTGCAAACCATATAATTAGTAAATATACCTTAATTCCCGATAAAAGGTATATTAATTACAATCGAAATGCTATTTACCCAGTTGGCGATTTCTGCATACTAATATAAGTATCAATTGTCATTCCATCATACAGCAACTTCCTTATACAATAGAGTACACGAAAGTTGTCAAAGAGATTGAGTTATCACTGATTACACATAGGCTACCATTTAGTGTTAAGTGGATTGGGCCCAGCATGAGTCGGGAAGAACGGGAGCACTTCCTCTGCTAACTCCTGAATCACTTCAGCAGAAGGTCTACTAGAAAATTGAATACCTAAAGCAGCATGATTGACTCCTGCTGCTTGCCATTCTTCCAAAAGTTGAATCAGACCTTTACGACCTGTCCGTAAAATATATCCGTCTCGGATTGGTGTTCTAGGATAATCTGGATCTTCCACAAGATCAATCCATTCGTTAGTCATATGGGGCTTGAATTTCCCACCGGGTATTTTTTCACGCCAAGAGCCAATCTTTTCCGAAAGTCTCTGGGGGCCAGACGCATTTGCTGTCACGCCGGGATATGTGAGCCACCCGTCGCTATTCTCCGCGATCCATTCGACAGATTGTCGGCTGGATCCTGTAACTATGAGCGGAATATCACCTGTTATTGGTTTTGGAAGAATTTCTACCCCCTCAACTTGTCCGAGAGTTGATAGAATTGATGGTCGCTGAAATCGAATGAGGTTACGGAAAAACCCAACCGTCTTCCGAAACCGAACATCACGTTGGTTAGCATCGATTCCATACGCAGGAAATTCTATAGCCCGGTCACCTGAAGCAATCCCAAGGATAAGTCGCCCACCAGAAAGCACATCAATGGATGACGCCGCTTTAGCCAAATCGATAGGATGGCGTAGCGTAAAGATTGTACTGCCTGTTGCCAAAGATACATTCTTTGTTCTTGCAGCAAGATATGCTAAATAAACAAATGGATCAAAGACCTGACCGGCATCTCCAAAATTTGGATCAAACAATGGCACATCTCTTACCCAAATTGCTGCGAAGTTCTGTTGATCAATTATTTCCACCAATTCAGCTTGACCCTTTAAGTCATCCATACTACCTGCATAAAACTTAATAGGAAGGAATATTCCAAGTGTAAGCTTATTGGGTGCAAACATTCGGCGGTAGCCAGAATGTTCATTGAAGGTTCCAAATGACGACTCTAGTTGCTTTGTATCACGAAGTGTTTCATTATTACCTGATATTTTTTCCAATAAATTCTCCTCCTAAACAATAGGTATCTTCCTGTCTACAGATACAGTTCTTCTCTACCCTCTATCGAAAACTATCTATGAAAGAATCCCAAACCAAAAACTGATATACGACTTACAAAAAAGGATAGTTGTGCTCACTACACATTTCAAAATACTATAGAAGAATATACTCCTAAAACTTAAATGGTCTACTGGAAATACGCTAAATAGAAAATGAGTTCACAGTAATTTTGATTTAGCACATTGTCCTCGGTATCCATAATCCATACCAAAATTAAATGCCAAAAGTTGACCACACTTCTTGTATCTTTAGTAATGCAAGTAAAGAATGGGTTAGAATAATCCTTTAGTGTGAATTCTCTTTCTCATTCCCCCTTCTATTAATAAAGGAGAATAGCCTATAGTCGTATATTTGACTGACAGTGATATAATTGTAAACACCAACTGACTCTAAAAATAGTGGCAATTCTAAACATATTTATAGGGTCAGATTAGATTATTAGGAGGATATCATGATCGATATTACTTTATTACTGGAAGGAAAGTCCGGAGAACCTTTGTATTTCCAACTATATCAACACATAAAAAAAGATATTATTAGAGGCAAACTTACTGCTAAGACACGATTGCCTTCTATCCGTTCGCTGTCATCTCATCTTCATATTAGCCGTAATACAGTAGAATCGGCTTATCATAAGTTGATAGACGAAGGCTATGTTCAAAGTAAGCCGAGAAGCGGTTTATATGTAATTGAATTGGAACTCGATAAGTTGCCTTTGCCGTATCCAAATAAAAGGAAACCTTTAGAGGTTAGCAAACAAGTAGTCGCTACGAATCCAAAGATTCAATATGATTTTCGGTACGGCGATGTGGATAATGAACACTTTCCACTTGCTACTTGGCGCAAGCTATCCAATCAATGCTCACAACCCGAGCATGTGGAACTGTTCTCTTATGGTGATTCTCAGGGGGAGCATGGACTTCGTGTTGAAATCGCTAAATATTTGTATGATTCGAGGGGTGTAAATTGCTCGGCTGATCAAATCATTATTGGAGCAGGCATTCAATATCTGCTTAGCTTACTTTCGGCGTTGATGAGTACTGATAGCAACAGTATCGCAATGGAGGAACCAGGATATGATGTGGTTCGAAAGGTATTTCGTCATAACGGATTCCAAATCAATCCCATTCCTTTAGAAAAGGATGGACTTAACATTCAGAACTTATATGAGAGCAAATCAAGTATTGTCTATATTACACCATCTCATCAGTTTCCATACGGAATGGTCATGCCGATTGCCAAGAGAATGCAATTACTTAAATGGGCGGCAGATCACGATGGAATCATTATTGAAGATGACTATGACAGCGAGTTTAGATATGTCGGAAAACCAATTCCTTCCCTTCAGAGTTTGGATACGAATAACCACACTGTCTATCTAGGAACCTTCTCTAAATGCCTTCTTCCATCACTACGTATTGCTTATATGATACTGCCTCCAAAATTACTGGAGCTCTATAAAAAACAAGGCTATCGATTATATGATCAAACGGTATCATGGTTTCATCAGAAGACACTAGAACTATTCATGAGAAATGGACATTGGGAAGCCCACATTCGTAAAATGCGGAAAGTATATCATAGAAAGCAATCCCAGTTGATTGAGAAAATTAAGGAGTTAATGGGTGAACAGGTTACAATAATCGGACAGAATGCTGGACTCCACATTTTATTGCGTGTACATAACGGTATGATTGAAGAAGAGTTAATTAGAGCTGCAGCCGATCATGGAGTTAAAGTTTACGCAGTATCCCCATTCTGGGAGAAGCAAAGCCAAGCTGAGGCGTCAATGATTCAAATTGGTTTTGGTGGACTAAGCAGTGAAGATATCGTTACGGGTATCCAATCACTATACCGCGCTTGGTTTTATCCATCCAATACTAATCATTGACTTCATTGACGGACTTTCAGATTAAAATAATATCGCCAACTAAACCATTTTCCACTTTAGTTGCACCTTTACTTTTTAATATAAAAGCAATCCATTCGTAGATAATATCCAAGAAATAAAACAGCTCTACTTAATAAAACAGTAAATCCCCCCTTGAAGCTAGTGTTCATGGCATAGTCTAAATAGAAAATCCAGTCCGAGTTAATCTCAGACTGGATTTTCTATTGAAAGATTTAATTAAACACCCATTTTACGACGAGTGTTGCTTACTTTTTTCGTCATTTGGCTTTTAGCTTTTTGATTTGTCGCCTGACCATTAGCTTGCGCTTTACCACCAGCTGCTTGGTTTTTCTTTTCTTCTAACTTTTGTTTCACTGCTTCTTGCAACGTCATTTTCTTTTTAGGTTCTTGATTATTAGTTTCAGTCATGTGAAATTCCTCCTTCATTTGTTCTTAAATCCCTTGCTGTAATTATAGTATAGCGCACGAGGGAAAAACAACCATTACTTATTGCACCCTATTTATGTGAATTTCTCTCGTTATATCATTAATTACCCAACTTGCACAAATTAAACCTACTGATGATGGTACAAATGCATTGGAAGATGGAGGCATTTTCGCTTTACGAATAGCTGCATCTGGTTTACCTACTGTGCCTACCACATCTTCTCGCACAATAATTGGGCTTTCATCCGAAAACACAACTGGAATACCTTTCGTTATTCGATCTTCTTTACGCAATTTTGTTCTAATTATTTTCGCAAGTGGGTCCGTATGCGTTTTGGAAATATCGGCAATTTTAAAACGAGTTGGATCCGTTTTGTTCGCAGCACCCATACTAGAAATAATTTTTATCCCACGCTTTAAACATTCTTTCATCAGATGGATTTTATAAATTACCGTATCTGATGCATCAATAACATAATCAATATTCATCGCAAAAAACTGTTCATATGTTTCATCTGTATAAAACATATGCATATCGATTACTTCACATGCTGGATTAATATCTGCGATACGCTCTTTCATCACTTCAGATTTAGAACGGCCTATCGTTGATATGTAAGCAACTAGTTGGCGATTAATATTCGTAATATCGACATTGTCCTTATCGACTAAAATAATTCTACCAACGCCACTTCTTGCACAAGCCTCTGCTGCAAATGAGCCAACTCCGCCAACTCCTAAAATGGCTACTGTCGTATTTTTTAGTAAATCTATTCCTTCTGTTCCAACCGCTAGTTCATTCCTTGAAAATTGATGTAACATATAAAAACACTCCATTTATATCAAATTAGTAGGTATTTAACCGATGAAAAACCCTCCAGCAAAAACCGCTAGAGGGACACTTAAACATTTAGGACGAATCCCAATCGTGCCGTCAAATAAAGCTGTATCGTTTTGAGCCCGCACGCAGCAGGGGGGTGTTCTCTTTATAACTTTTGACGTCCCGTTAAGGCGTGCCATCCACTATAAAAGTTAAACTCCCAACGATAAAATTAATTGTTCGGTCAAAACTGATTGGCATGTAGCGAACACATCAGGATTCGTATTGCTTTAATAATAGCATACGTTTTTAGAAACTTCAATCAGTTTGATGTGTTATTTTTTAACTATTCTGATTAATGATACTTAGACTTAATTCCTTAAGTTGTGCTGATGCTACCGAACTAGGAGCTTGCGTTAACAAGTCACTAGCACTTGCTGTTTTCGGAAATGCAATTGTGTCGCGTAAATTCGTTGAACCTGACAATAACATAACGACACGATCTAGACCAAATGCTACTCCACCATGTGGAGGTGTTCCATACTCGAATGCTTCCATTAAGAAACCAAATTGAGCTTTTGCTTCTTCATCTGAGAATCCAAGTATTTCAAACATTTTTTCTTGCACATCTCTCGAATAAATACGCAATGATCCTCCACCTAGTTCATAACCATTCAATACTAAGTCATATGCTTGCGCACGTACCTTACTTGGATCAGTCTCCATTAATGGTAGATCCTCGTCAAATGGTCTTGTGAACGGATGATGTGCTGCATAGTATCTTCCTTCTTTTTCGTCATATTCAAATAACGGCCAGTTCACAACCCATAAAAATGCAAAACGACTTTCATCAATTAATCCAAGGTCCTTTCCAAGCTTCAATCGAAGAGCACCAAGTGTATCTGCTACAACAGATTTTTTATCAGCTACAAAAAGTAATAAATCATCTGCTGTTGCTTCAAGTTTTTCCATTAAGCTAGTAGCTGCTTCACCTTCAAAGAACTTAGCAATAGGTCCTTTTAGACCTTCTTCGTCTACTTTTAACCAAGCAAGTCCTTTCGCACCGTAAATAGCAGCGAATTCTCCTAGTGCATCAATGTCTTTTCTAGAGAAGTTAGCAGCTGCTCCTTTTACATTAATTGCTTTTACTTGCCCACCATTTTCAATAGCAGCAGTAAATACTTTAAAAGCACTGTCTTTCACTAGTACAGAAAGATCTACTAATTCTAAACCAAAGCGAATGTCCGGTTTGTCTGAACCAAAACGTCCCATTGCTTCGTCGTAATCCATACGTTGGAATGGAATTGTTACATCAATTCCTTTAACGTCTTTCATAATCTTTTGCATCATACGCTCATTCATTTCCAAAATCTCATCCATTGATTGGAAACTCATTTCCATATCAATTTGTGTGAATTCTGGTTGGCGGTCTGCACGTAAATCTTCATCGCGGAAACATCTCGCAATTTGATAGTATTTTTCAAAACCAGAAACCATTAACATTTGTTTAAATAATTGAGGTGATTGTGGTAAAGCGTAAAACTCTCCCTCATGTACACGGCTAGGTACTAAATAATCACGAGCGCCTTCTGGAGTCGATTTTGTTAAAATAGGTGTTTCTACTTCTAAAAACCCTTCATCATCCAAGAAACGTCGAACTGTTTTCGTAATGTCTGAACGCATTTTAAATACATCATACATAACTGGTCTTCTTAAATCTAAATAACGATATTTTAATCGAATATCTTCCCCAGCATCTGTTTGATTTTCAATTGCAAATGGCGGATTTTTCGCTTCATTAATAATAACTAGTTCTGTTGCATGCACTTCAATCGCACCAGAAGCTAAATTTTTATTCACTTGATTTGCAGCACGCGCAATAACAGTACCATGCACTTCAATAATAAATTCATTGCGAAGTTTGTTTGCAATTTGAATTGCAGCTTCAGAAATTTCAGGGTTAAAAACTACTTGTACAAGACCTGAACGATCCCTAACATCTACAAATATTAAGCCACCTAGATCTCTTCGTTTTTGCACCCAGCCGATTAACTGGACCGTTTCGCCAATATGTTGTTCGTTTAACTCGCCACTTGTATGTGTTCTTTTCATTATTTTTCTGCCTCCACCCATGTTGAAATACTATTTTTCACTTGCTCTGTTAATGTACTAAAAGGTACAAGTTGTTGGTTTCCAGTTGATAAATCTTTTAGCATTGCACTTTGTTTTTCAAGCTCATCGTCTCCAATTACGAGGACAAATTTTGCTTTTAAACGATCTGCTGATTTCATTTGTGTTTTTATTTTTCGGTCTAAAAAGTCTTGATCTGCTGTGATGTTATTTTGACGTAGTTCGTATACAAGCTCTACTACTTTTTTCTTTGCAGCTTCTCCCATACCAATTACATACACGTCCAGAGAAGAATTATCCGCCCATGTATTTTTTTCCGCTTCTACTGCAAGAAGTAAACGTTCAATACTCATGGCAAAACCAATGCCTGGAGATGAAGGGCCGCCTAAAACTTCTACTAGGCCGTTATATCTTCCACCACCTGCAAGCGTCGTAATTGCACCGAATCCTTCTGCAACGCTCATAATTTCGAATGCAGTGTGGTTATAATAATCTAACCCTCGAACTAAATTCGGATCTACTTCAAATGGAATATTTAATACGCTCAAGTATTCCTTCACTTTAGCAAAATAAGCCGCCGATTCTTCATTTAAATAATCCGTTAAAGAAGGAGCAGTTTTCATCAATGAATGCTCACGATCCACTTTACAATCTAAAATACGCAGTGGATTTTTTTGTAATCTATTTTGACAATCCGAGCAAAATTCATCAATATGTGGAGCAAAGTGATTCACAAGTGCTTCTTTATGTGACACTCGACTTTCTGTATCTCCGAGTGAATTGATCACAAGTTTTATCTGCTTCAGTCCTGCTTTTTGATACACAGACATTGCAAGCGAAATTACTTCCGCATCAATGGCTGGATCTGCACTTCCAATTGCTTCAATCCCAAATTGAACAAATTGACGATATCTTCCAGCTTGTTGTCTTTCATAACGGAACATTGGTCCCATATAATATAATTTCACTGGTTGGTCTGGATATCCAAACATTTTATGCTCGACATAAGAACGAACGACAGACGCAGTTCCTTCTGGTCGAAGTGTTAATGAACGATCCCCACGGTCCTGGAATGTATACATTTCTTTTTGGACGATATCCGTTGTATCTCCCACACTTCTCGTAAATAATTCCGTATGCTCAAAAATCGGTGTACGAATTTCTTTGTATTGATACATACGGCATGTTTCTCTAATTAGATCCTCTACTATTTGCCATTTTCCTGTTTCTGTTGGCAAAATGTCTTGCGTTCCTCTCGGCACTTTAATATCCATTTTTCAGGACCCCTTTCATAAGAAAAATAAAAAAAAGCCCTCATCCCTTGCATAAAATGCAAGGGACGAGAGCTTGTATAAGCTTCCGCGGTTCCACCCTAGTTGGCCCAAAACACTTGACCCTCTCTTATCTGGATAACGGCCAGCTCCGTTTTTGCCTACTAAATAATATCTTTTTCGACAAAAAACCTCTCGAATGTTGTTCGCTGGATTCGTCTGTAGGAAAGATTTCAGCCACGTCTTTCCTTCTCTTTTCATCCGTTTAAAACAGCTACTTTTTCGGTCATCGGTTTATTTTGATTTTTAATTATACCTTATCTTAATGACAGGAGGGAAATAAGTCAACCCTTTTCAATAAAAGGTAGAATTTTTTAGCAAGAGTATTTACAATGATACATAGGAGGGATTCAATGGGCGACAAACTATTACATAAAATGACGATGTTTTTACTTACTATTATGCTAGTTATTCCACTAATAGAAGTACATGCACAAGAAATGGAAGTCATTGTAGATACCTCTTCACTTAAAGTTCGATCAGGTCCAGGTCTAACATACGATATTATTGGAGCTGTACAAAAAGGCGACAAACTAGTAGTAATCGAAAAAGAGAACGATTGGTATCAAATTAATTACGGGACTTCTTCTGGCTGGGTTGCTAGTTGGTATACAACTGGTACAGCCGTTGAAATAACGAATAAGCAAGCAATATCCAAGGTCAATAAATTAAATATCCGAACAGAGCCTTCTCTGTCATCGGCTGTTATTGGTCAGCTACAAGAAGGAGAACAATTTACTTCCTATAAATCAGAGGGAGAATGGATTGAAATCTCTTATAATGATCGAAAAGGTTGGGTACATAGCGACTACGTAACATTTGTTAAACAATCTGATAGCCAAGAAAATCAGGAACAAGGGGTTTCTTCAAACGAATATTTCACTGTATCTGTAGATATATTAAATGTTCGCTCGAAAGCAGATCTTTCCTCGGACAAGATTGGACAAGTTGCTAGAAATCAACAGTTCAAAGTGTTATCAAAAGTTCATAATTGGGTCCAAATTGAATTAGAAAATGGCGAAAAAGGATGGCTTTATACTTTCTACGGTAATTTTACAGGCGCCCCTTCTACTGCTAATTCTAGCAATGCAGAAAAATCAATTACGATACTTTATAACGGAACAAACTTGCGCGCAGAAAGTACAACAAATAGTGAAGTTGTCGCACGAGTAGATGCAGGAAAATCTTTTAGTGTTTTGGAAGAACAAAATGACTGGTATAAAATTAAACTAGCCGATGGTTCAACTGCTTATGTAGCAAGTTGGGTAGTTTCTTCCACTGGTTCATCCGGTTCATCTAATCCTCCTGATACATCGACTAATAATTCTACAGAGTCCCCTGCAACTCCAACTCCACCAGTTGAAAAACGAAAAAGTGGAACTTTAAAAGGGCTGACAATCGTAGTTGATGCAGGACATGGTGGTAATGACCGTGGAACAACTGGTGCACTTGGAACGGATGAAAAAGATATTACGCTTTTAACCGCTGAACTACTTTCTTCAAAATTACAAGCAGCTGGTGCAAACGTTATTATGTCGAGAGAGTCTGATGTATATGTGGATCTTCGTAAACGTGTATCTATCGGACATCAGGCGGCTGCTGACGCATTTATTAGCCTTCATTATGATGCGGTTGATAATAGTAGTGTTCGTGGGTTTACGACATACTATATGCATGATTATCAAAAGAAATTGGCTTCCTATGTACACAAAGAGCTTGGCAATATGGTCGAATTAAAAGACCGTGGTACGCAACCAGGAAATTATTTAATTTTGCGAGAAAATAGACAAAAAGCAATTTTAATAGAATTAGGTTATTTAAGTAATCCTACTGAAGAAAGAAATGTGACTACAGCTCAATTTAGAGAACAAGCAACTCGCGGAATTTATAATGGAATTATTAACTATTTCGACTCACAGATTAAATAAGTTTCCGACTCGCTCCTGGCTTCACATGGGCTATACAATGAACGGTAAAATTTTTAAAGCATGTTGAAAGTGGCTGCGCCGCTTCCAACATGCTTTTTCTTCGGCCATTGTATGGCAAATGTTCGCCTTCCGCTCGCAGGAAACCTCAGTGCCAAGTAATTGTTAATTTTGAATGGCGTATTTTTCGAAAATTGAAACTTTTATTTATTTCGAACGTTCTAAAGTATGTGTGTGGAAAAGTTATTATTTAATTTCATATGAGGAGGTATTTAGTGGGAGTTTATGAACCAATTTATATTTTCTACTTTTTAATTTTACTCGGTTTGATTTATATACCAGTAACTTATTATACAATCTGTAAATTTAAATTTAATGTGATTGGACTACTATTTGTTATTTTGTCTATTTCTAGTTATTTGTTAATCGGTAGATATATGTTTGATGCTGGTGTTTATGCAGATGAACAATCTTCGTTATTTGGGATAGGTTTTCTTGAATTAACCCTTCTATCATATCCGTATATTTTTATTGGATTATCCGTTGTATTAGGAAAAAAAGGTGAGCGTTGACTATAGTTAATAAAAAGACAAACTTATTAAGCTAACGAACCAGGTTAGTTCTAATATTATAGTTTATGAATTAGTGTACTTAAACTAACGCAGGTGATATTACATCAAAAATGGGAAGGTGAAAAGGTTGAGAAAGGTTATATTTCCATTAATTTATGTAGGTGAATGGGTTTTATTCTTTTGTGTTCTTCTCTTTTTCTTTATATTCAATATGATCAATCTCTTTAACTTAATTTATGTAGATATGCCTTGGGAAGAGCCGATTTCACTAACTTCATCCTTCGAGAAGCCATTGTTTATCGTATTAGGAATAGGTTTGATAATTTACTTTTATATTAGGTATTTAACTGGTAATAGAGTCTATAAATTAATAAGGGAGGTTATTTGGGGGATTTTATTCGGATTAAACTCATTTAGTTGTATGCTTTGGCTCATTTACTATGGCTCTAATTTGTCTAAAGATGATCGTATCTTACTTCTACTAATTACTTTATTTTGCATAATCCTTACAATCCAAATTACATTAAAATTTCGTAGTGAAATCAAAGGCAAAGTGCTTCCCTCTTAAACAAACACAGTAGTATAGTTCAACAAGGTTTGAAAAGAATCACCCCTATGCCTATAAAAAAGGAGCAGCTGCAAATATGCAACGACTCCTTTTCATTAAACCAATATAAATTCACGCTTCTAACATAATCGTTACTGGACCATCATTTGTAAACGTGACATCCATCATCGCTCCAAAAACTCCTGTTTCTACAACAAAGCCCTTCTCTTGAAGCACTTTATTAAACTGCTCCCATAACGGTTTTGCTACTTCTGGGCGAGCTGCATCCGTAAAACTAGGGCGTCTCCCTTTACGCGTATCTGCATACAAAGTAAACTGCGACACAGAAAGAATAGCCCCTCCGTTTTCCACTATCGAATGATTCATTTTACCTTCACTGTCTTCAAATAAACGCAAACCCGCAATTTTATCTGCTAAATAATTTATTTCTTTTTCACTATCTGTTGCTGTAATGCCAACTAGCAATAAATAGCCATGATCAATAGCGCCAGTCACTTCACCATCGACCGTAACTTGAGCGTTTTTACAACGCTGAAGTAAAACCTTCATGATAATAAAAACTCCTTTAGTTAATAATTCGTTGAACAGAATACACATCCGGCAATTGTTTAATACGATCAGCTACTTTATGCAAGTGGGCAATATTTGTTATTTTAATCGTCATATTAATAGTTGCAATATCATTTTCAGACTTGCCACTTACTGCCGCTATATTTGTTTTCGATTCATTAACAACTTGCAATACTTCGTTTAATAATCCAGCGCGATCAAAAGCAAATATTTCGATATCTACTTGATAATCTTTTTTCATTGTCGTGTCGAATTCTTCCCACTCTACTTCAATAATTCGCGAGTGTGCCTCGTCATTTTGAACATTTGGACAATCGGCGCGGTGAACGGATACCCCTCTACCTTTTGTGATGAAACCAACGATATCATCACCTGGAACGGGGCTACAACATCTTGAAAGGCGAATAAGTAAATTTTCAATACCTTTCACGACTACACCAGACTCTGTCGATTTTTTAACAGCCGGCGCTTTCATTTCTGTTGTAATTTTTTCTAAAGCTTCTTCTTGATCTCTTATTTTTCTCATTTTCTCTGCCAGTCGATTAACTACTTGCTGTGCAGTAATTCCATTAAAGCCAACTGCTGCATATAAGTCTTCTTCTGCCGAAAATGCATATTTTTCACACACTCGTTTAATATTTTCAGCCGTAAGTACTTCCTTCAAATCAAACTCTTGTGCTTTAATTTCTTTTTCTACTTGCTCTTTCCCTTTGATCACATTTTCATCTCGAAGTTGCTTTTTGAAGAACTGTTTTATTTTATTTTTCGCTTGTGATGATTGTGCAATTTTTATCCAGTCCCTGCTTGGACCGAATGATTGCTTAGAAGTTAACACTTCAATAATATCGCCTGTTTTAAGCTTCGTATCTAACGGCACCATTTTACCATTTACTTTTGATCCAATTGTTTTATTGCCAACCTCGGAGTGTACACGGTAAGCAAAATCAATAGGAACTGAGCCTGCTGGTAGCTCAATTACATCCCCTTTTGGCGTGAAAACATATACCATATCAGAAAATAAATCGAATTTTAATGACTCCATAAATTCTTCTGCATTCGATGATTCTTGTTGGAATTCAAGTATTTCACGGAACCACGTAAGCTTCGAATCCATCGTTTGCTTATTTGCTTCTACTTTTTTACCTTCTTTATACGCCCAATGTGCTGCCACCCCATACTCAGCAATATTATGCATTTCCTCAGTACGAATTTGCACTTCAAGTGGGTCACCATTCGGTCCTATTACCGTCGTATGAAGTGATTGATAGAAGTTTTGTTTCGGCATGGCTATATAGTCTTTAAATCTGCCAGGCATCGGCTTCCATAATGTATGAATAACACCTAATACTGCATAGCAATCTTTTATGCTTTTCACGATAATTCGCATGGCTAATAAGTCGTAAATTTCGTTGAACTGTTTATTTTGAACGACCATTTTTCGATAAATGCTATAAATATGCTTCGGTCTACCTGATATATCCGCAACAACTTCCATCTCGGTTAATTGCTCTAGGATATCATCCATCACATTATCTAAATACGATTCACGTTCCGTACGTTTTTTCTTCATAAAATTAACAATACGGTAATATTGCTGTGGATTTAAATAACGAAGTGCTGTATCTTCCAGCTCCCATTTCACAGCAGATATTCCTAAACGATGTGCAAGTGGCGCAAAAATTTCTAATGTTTCATTCGAAATACGACGTTGCTTTTCTTCTGGCAAATGTTTTAAAGTTCTCATATTATGTAGACGGTCTGCAAGCTTGATCAAAATAATGCGTATATCTTGGGCCATTGCAATGAACATTTTACGATGATTTTCTGCTTGCTGTTCTTCTTTAGACATGTATTTAATCTTACCTAGCTTTGTTACACCTTCGACAAGAAGTGCTACTTCTTCATTAAACTCGTTTACTAAGTCTTCGCGCGTATATTCAGTATCTTCCACTACATCATGCAAAAAGCCAGCAGCAACAGTTTCAGGATCCATTTGAAGATCAGCTAAAATACCGGCTACTTGTATTGGGTGTAAAATATAAGGTTCACCGGAATTACGAAATTGTTCTCGATGCGCATGTTCTGCTAATTTATAAGCTTTTATTACAAATTCAACATGCTCTGCATTCATATAGCTTGCAACTGTTTCGAAAACATTTTCCGCTGTCTTCACTTGGTCTTTTGCCATGTCAAATCACCTGATTTCGTTTATATTTCTAGAATAGTATGTAAGGTATATTGTATAAAAAAAAAGATGGACTTGTAAAGTCCACCCTTAGATTGTTGACTTGAGAATTTTTCCCTTATCTACTTTAGGCTTTTTTAGTATTGGACTAATGTGCAAATATCATGACCTTCTAATTTGTCACGTCCATCAAGATAAGTTAGTTCGATTATAAACGCACAACCTACTACAACTCCACCAAGCTCTTCTACTAATTTAATTGTTGCTTCTATTGTACCACCAGTCGCAAGTAAATCATCAACAATTAATACTTTTTGACCTGGTTTAATAGCATCTTTGTGCATTGTAAGAACATCTTTACCATATTCTAGTCCGTATTCCGCTCGAATTACTTCACGTGGTAGCTTTCCTTCTTTACGTACTGGTGCAAATCCAAGCCCAAGCGCATATGCCACTGGACATCCAATGATAAACCCACGTGCTTCTGGTCCTACAATAATTTCTGCCTCTACTTTTTTTGCATATTCAACAATTTGGTCTGTTGCATATCTGTATGCTTCTCCATTATCCATAATTGTTGTAATATCTTTGAATCGAATGCCAGGTTTTGGCCAATCTTCTACTATTGTTATATACTCTTTTAAATCCATTGTTGTTGCTCCTCCTCAGGAACGGTTTGTTCTGCTCTACGCTCTTCAAACCATTGTTTCAGTTCAATATATGGTGCATATAACAACTTTTGCTCCAGCTCAATTTGTTTTGCACGCTGCTTATAGGATGGAGCTTCCGATAATTCCGTTTTCACAACAGTCTCATTTATAACCATCATCCCATTGTCTATTTTAACAAAATTAAGTTCAAAAAACACCTTCGACATAAAATTAATTGTTTTCTGACTCCAGCCAGTATGTTTCGATAGCTCTTGTATATTTTGTTTTAATGCAAATGTTTTTCGTTTTAACAAAAATGAATAATACCATTTAAACTGATCTCTTGTCGGCAAACTTTCAAAATAAGTCGTTTCATTCGCATAAAAATGCGCATACACTCGCGTCCAATTATGATAGTTTAACAGTTTTTTTAATATTTCTTCATCTTCTGGTAGGTCTAGAATTGCTACATAAGGCGATGTCACTTGCTGCTCAAGCAGTTCTGAATACGTCCAAATCTTCTCCTGAATAAATGACTGGAAATGGGCTATGGTTTCTTCGTGAAACGCAATAAAAGATGTTTTCTCTACTGGAATTGTAGGCAACCACCGATTCACTTGTCGAATACCTCGAATATCAAATAGCTGCCAGTCATTTGTTTTTGCATCTTGAATCATTAGCTGAGGCTTTTTGCGACCATTCCACTCATTTATTTGAATATCTCCGACAAATGAAATCTTTGTAGTAGGAGCAATTTCGTCTGCAAGCTCCCCTTTTCCAAAGCCTATTGCATCTAATGTAGTCGCACCTTCGCTTAACTCCATTTTCACATGATTTAAAGCCGAGCCAATTTTGCGTACAGATGAAATTTCCACATTTTCTATACAATATACTGGTTTTGCAAAATCCATTCCGAACGGAGCAAGTTTTTGAAGTGACTCAATAGATTCTGTCGTTATTTCATGTAATTCTAATGGCACATCGATTGAAATAACTGGTACTAATTGTTCCTCTGTTAAACATTCCTTTGCTTGCTCCACTAATCTTGCGCGCAATTGATCGACATTTTCTAACGGTAAAGTCAGTCCAGCTGCCATAGGATGTCCACCGAAATGAGGAACTAAATCACTATTTTTTGCGATTTCTTTATACAAATGAAACCCTTGAATACTTCTAGCAGAACCTTTTGCGACTTGATTTTCTTCGTCAAATCCTAAGACGATTGCTGGTCGATAATACTTTTCTACAAGCTTGGAAGCGACAATTCCGAGCACGCCTGCATTCCAACCTTCTTTCCCAACGATAATAACACTAGGACCTTCAAGATTAGTTTGTTTTTCGATCAATTCTATAGCTTCATCCGTAATTTGCTTAACAATGGCTTGCCGTTCTTTATTTTTATCATTTAGAGTATTAGCAATGGAAATAGCTTTAATAGGCTCATCTGTTAAAAACAGTTCCACCCCTGGCGCCGCTTCACTTAGCCTACCAATTGCATTAATACGAGGTCCAAACATAAATCCAATCGTTTCTTCGCTAATCGTCGAAACTTCTACTCCACTTACATTTGCCAGTGCTTCAATCGCTACTGAATTATTTCTTTTCATCAATTTAATACCTTGTTGCACAAAGTATCGATTTTCATCCGTTAAAGACACTAAGTCGGCAATTGTTCCAATCGCTACTAAATCGTATAAGTCTTTCGGTATTTCCCCTGTTAGGGCATGTGCAACCTTAAATGCAACGCCAACACCAGCTAAATAAGGAAATGGATACGATGAATTTGCTAGACGTGGGTGAATAATTACATCTGCTACAGGTAAAACTTCTCCTGGCTCATGATGGTCAGTTACAATTACATCCATGCCTAAATCTTTTGCAAACTGGATTGGCTTCAATCCAGAAATACCGTTATCGACTGTAATAATTAATCGAACACCTTCATCGAATGCTTCTTGAAACAGTCTTTCACTAGGGCCATATCCATCGATAAAACGATTCGGTATTTTGTATATTACGTCTGCACCTAATGATAATAATGTTTTCATAAGAACGGTTGTGCTTGTTATGCCGTCGGCGTCATAGTCACCATAAACCATTATTTTTTCTTGTGTTTCGATTGCTTTTTGTACACGTTCTACTAATTTATCCATTCCATTCAACAAAAATGGGTTATGTATACTTTGTTCATCTAATTTTAAAAAGGCTTCTGCTTCTTGAACTGTTTGAAATCCTCTAGATACTAAAACCTTTGCACATACACGCTGAATAGAAAGTTCTTTTTCTAATGTAGAAACTAGTGCATCATCTGGTCTAGAAATTTGCCATCTTTTTTGAGATTGAATCATTTTTTCACGTCCTTATGTTTTATTATACACGTTAGAAAAGCGCAAACGCCATTTAAGTACATATTCTCCTAACCTTGTTGTTTTCCAAAGCATACCGCTACGCTTTCCGCGGGCGAAGCATTTTGCCTCCTCGTCGCACTAAAAACATGTGCTCCTGCTGAGTCAAAGTGGCATCGCTTTCCCGCTGGAGTCGAGCGGACGCTTCTCCAAACACTAGAAAGCTTACTTGTATCAAACTACTAATTAGCCAGCTGTATTCAAATACGGATACTTAACATTTACACATCAAATAAGATGGAGTAGGTGACAAAATAGAAATCCTTCTAACATGTCTACGACTCAAGAAACCGTGAAGAATCCGTCGCTCCCTTAGATTTATGAATAAAAGAACAATGATCCTATCTTACTAAACAAAATGGATGAAGTGAAAAGCGGCGACTCCAGCGGGAATAGCGCGAGCTGAAAGCCCCGCAGGAGCATCTTTTTGCGACGAAGAGATTGAAGCCGTGCCCGCGGAAAGCGCCCGCTTGTAACGAAATCCAATTTATAAATTACTATATTATACACAAAAAAAACCTTTTGACATGAGAGTCAAGAGGTTTCTTGTTATCTAGAAAACAATTTTTATCCTTTTGTTCGTTAAATCGTCGTATTTTCATCGCTAACCGCAACGGGTTCTTCGATTAGTTCTACTTTTTTCTCTTGGGATACTAATAGCTCATTTTGCAAAGCACCAATAGACGTTTCTTTCTTTTGAAGCTCTTTTTCTAAATGCTTCACTTTGCGAGATAGAACAAAAGAACGGTAGATTGCAACTGTTCCACTTAACAGCGCACCTAATAAGGCAGAGCCCAAAATTACTAAAATAAGAGGCAATTCCGCTGTTCCAAATACATAGTTGACCGGTACAGCATCTACATTGTATACCGCAAATAAAGCAATAATAACTGCAAATAATAATCCGAATAATAATGACCATTGAAATTTCATGCCAACACCCCTTCTTTTTTCTTACTTTACCATAATAACGCATAAAAATGGAACAGATTATATGATATTCTCTGTTCCATCTTTTTTATTACTTATACGACAGGCTCGTCTGAACCCCATGTTTTCTCTTCTTTTTGTACATCAATACCACCTGATTTGCGTAACTCTTTTACTTTCAAGTCATACCACAGTTGGGCACCGATGAAAATAGAAGAGTACGTACCGGCGATTAAACCGATCAATAAAGCGATAGAGAAGTTACGAATTCCTTCTGCACCGAATAACAGAAGTGACACTACTACTAAAATAACCGTTAACACTGTATTAACCGAACGACCAAGCGTTTGTCTTAAAGATTTATTAACAATCGTTGCAAGTTCTTCTTCAGTCGTAATCTTTTTACTACGATGTAAATTTTCACGTATACGGTCAAATGTAACAATCGTATCATTTATCGAGTAACCAACAATCGTTAGAACTGCAGCGATAAATGTAATATCTACTTCTAAACGTAAAATACTAAATATACTTATCATTAAGAACGCATCATGCAATAACGAAACGACTGATGCTAGTCCCATTCTCCATTCAAAACGGAATGCTACATAAATGACAATTCCGAAAGCTGCAACAAGAAGTGCTTTAATTGCATTTTTAGCAAGTTCGATACCAACTGTTGGTGATACACTGCTTACAGCTGGATCAACTCCGAACTCTTTAGCAACTTCTATTTTTAATGTTTTAATTTCCTCTTGTGTAAAGTCATCTCCTACATACCGAATTACGGCATTCTCGCTCTTATCACCTGAAAGAACGATATCTTCGGAAGATAAACCAATTTTATCTAACTTTTCTGCTACAACCTCTTTGGTTAACGTTGAATCTGTTTGAATTTCCACTCGTGTTCCACTAGAGAAGTCTATTCCTAGATTCAATTTAACTGTAGTTAAAATTATTATTCCAGCAACAGTTAACGCAATTGATGCTATATAGAATACTTTACGGCTACGAACAAAATCAAAACGGTCAAATTTCGTCGTCAAATCTAACGTATCTATTTCCTCTTCAGGAGCATGGACACGCTTCTTCGGAATACCAAACCAGCCTGGCTTGTTATCGAAGTAACCACTGTGTACTAACAAACTTAATAATATTCTTGAAGCCCATACTGCAGTGATGAAAATAACAATAATACTAATAATCAGTAATGTCGCAAATCCTTTAACAGAACTTGTACCAAAGAAAAATAGTACACCCGCTGCTAAAAGAGTTGTAATATTTGCATCGAAAATAGCGCTGAAAGATGATTTCGCTCCTGTATCGAATGCTTTTTGCACAGACTTACCGACGCGCAATTCTTCCCTTATTCGTTCATAAGTCAAAATATTGGCATCTACTGCCATTCCGACTCCAAGTACAATCGCCGCAATACCTGGTAACGTTAATACTCCATTAATCCAATCAAATATGACTAAGATTAAGAAAATATAAACAACTAATGAAATTACTGCCACTAAACCTGGTAAACGGTAATAGAAAAGCATAAATATAAAGATTGCAGCAACCCCTACGATTCCAGCAAATACTGTGCTATTTAATGCTTGTTCACCAAACTGTGCACCTACAGATGTAGAGTAAATTTCTACTAATTTCACAGGTAATGCTCCAGCCTTCAAAATACCGGCTAAACTTTTTGTTTCTTCCAAAGTGAATGAACCTGAAATTTCAACACTATTAGAATTTATTGTTTCTTTAACTCTTGGATTAGATATGAATTTAGGCTCTTCTTTTAACACTTCAGCAGCGTAAGAATCCACACCTTCTTCGAAATCTAACCAAATAACTAAAACATTATCTGGTGCTGGTTTTGCTGAAATGGCAGCAGTTACTTCTGCAAATTTATTTGCATCTTTTAAATCCAGTGTAACAATTGGCGCACCTTGTTGGTCAAAAGCTGCTTTTGCTCCACCTTCTTTTAAATCTGCCCCGTCCAACATAATATTATCGTCTGAATCTCGAAATGTTAGATTTGCTTCCGTAGAAAGCATTTCTCGTGCTGAGTTTTGGTCTTCCACTCCAGCAAGCTGAACACGAATACGATGACCGCCTTCAATTTGAATACTAGGTTCATTTACACCTAGTGCATCAATACGGTTAGATAATGCCGCAGAAGTGTCACTAACTATCTCATCCGTAATTGTTTGTCCTTCTTTTAACTCTTCGACTTGATAAAGTACTTCAAATCCACCTTGCAAGTCTAAACCAAGTTTAATATTATTTAGAACTCCCGCTGCAGTAGGACTGATTGTCCCTGCAAAGATAACGAGAAGCAATAAAAACGCAACTATGCGCCCTCTAGTTTTCATATGTATATTTCCTCCTCAAAAAAAAGCAACATGTTTATTATGAAACACGATGCGTCTACTGTCAAATAACGGTTACGTCATTCATCCTCAATTTTATGATTTAATAATAACTGCAATTCTTCCTGATTGATTTCTGAAAACCAGTTGGAAGTCTTGAATTGATCAATTTGCTCGAAGGTCATAAATTCAGCGGGAGAAATAGTCATCACATCGTTCACGATTTGATGCAGAGCTAATTCCGCAATATCTTTTTTTCTCCATTTTTTTGAAATGCAATATTTCCAAATGTCTTTTTCGGTAACTGTGTTGTACTGATAAACTTCAAATTCACTTTTTTTACTTTCTAAAGCAGGTAGTACATGTGTATAAATTTCTTCGTAACGGATTTCCACAATACCACACCCCAATTAAAGAATAATGTACCAAGCAATTTGCATATTATTATTGTATACGAAGTTCCTGTATTTGAGAAGGAAGTGTTTTTATGTCTACTTTTTTAAGAGGTTCCATTTTATTGATGATTGCCATTTTTTTGTCCAAGTTTTTAGGTTTTATTTATCGCATGCAATTTGTTCGTCTAACTGGGGAAGAAGTCGTTGGTATTTATATGACTGCTTATCCAGCGTTTATCTTCTTTCTATCCATTATTCAGCTTGGACTACCAATTGCTATTTCTAAAATTGTTGCTGAATTACGCACCAAAAACGCTGTTTCCGATTATTTTTCAGTTATGCGAACATCTGTCTTTCTTACTGTCATTGCCATTCTTATTTTCACACCACTATTTCTTTTCGTCACTCCATTTATATCTGAAAACTTATTAAAAAATGATGCTATAACGATGACACTATACGTTTCCATTGCAATCGCACCTATTGCAGCTGCTGGCGGCTTATTAAAAGGCTTCTTCCAAGGTATTGCTCGAATCGAAGAAACGGCTGTGTCACAATTAATGGAGCAATTAGTACGGATATTGCTCATTAGTTTCGTATTACCTTTTTTATTGACTTCGGCTTCACCAAAAGAAGCTGCTGCGTATGCGATGATCATGTCATTGCTTGCAGAGGTCGCTGCTTTACTTTACTTAAGATGGAAATACGGAAAATGGAAAGCAAAGCAAACACGGAAAAAAGCGGATGGTTTTTATCCTATTTCTCCAATTCTTTCAGTTGCATTACCTTCTTCAGGCAGTAGGCTTTTTGGATCTTTTACATGGTTTTTAGAGCCAATTATCTTCATCAAAGCACTTGCTATTACCGGCATTACAAGTATCGCCGCTACAACGCTTTACGGTGTTATTTCAGGTGTATTGGTACCATTATTACTTTTTCCTTCTTTCATTCCGTATGCACTATCGATTGTCCTTATCCCTGCAGTTAGCGATGCTTATGCTCGAAAAAATTATTCGTTATTGAGAGAACGAATTCATCTTTCTTTAAAATTCTCGACTTTAACTGGTTGCTACGCCGCTACTTTGTTTTATTTACACGGTGGAGAACTCGTGTCTACATTATTTCATGTGGATGATGCGGAAATTTATATGAAAATCCTTGCTCCTATTTTTTTCTTTTATTATATCCAAAGTCCTTTGTTTTCAATACTTCAGGCACTTAATAATTCAAAAGCAGCATTTTTTAATTCTTTATATGGTGGAATAGGAAAATTATTATTACTATTTTTCCTTGCATCTCAAGCAGCTATACAAGAAAAAGGAGCAATAGTCGCTATTGGCTTTGGTGTGTTAATCACTTCTTTTTTACATATCGCTTCTATCAAACAAAAAAAGGAAGCACAAATTGGCTTCTCCTTTTTCATCATCCCTTATGCGGTATTTTTGCTGACGATTATTTCTCGTCCTCTCTTCATGAGTATCGGAGGCCGTTCATTAATCGTCGATTGTACGATTACCCTATTGTTCCTAACGACGGGACTTGTTTTATTTCGACAAATAAAACGAAAAGAAATCAATGTCATCCTGCAAATTGTTCGAACGTCTAAAAAGAGGTTTTAAGCTGTATATATAGACATTCATTTTCATAGCTACAATAAAATATTTTTTGTACGTCTTGTATTAATTGTTTTTCGAGCTCCGCTTCCAACCATTTGATGTTTTTGCCAATCATATGAAGATGACTTTCTTGAATATCCCCGTCAATAATTAAAGGAAACACATATTGATCGCTTTCTTTTTTAAAAACAGATAAATTGCCTGAAGGTTCTAGAAATGCATAAGAAACGACTTGCACAGAGCCAATTTGCTGCTCTCGTAATTGTTGCAGTAAATCATCTAAATTATACCGTTGCTTTCTCATTTCTTTCTCGATAATAACGCCGTCTTTTATAAGAATAGACGGGACTCCTTCCATTTTATCGCGAAATTTTTTACTTTTTAATGAAATATAAGACACCGTAATTTGGATGAGTAATAAAATAATCATAGGAATGATGGAGTGAATAAAGTTATCGTTAGGGTCATCTAATGCAAATGCAGCAACTTCTGCAATTAATAAAAAGACAACTAAATCAAAAAGACTTAGCTCACCAACTTCTCTTTTTCCCATCAGCCGAAGAATACCCAATATTAGCCAATACAGTATGAACGTTCGAATAATAATGATGAGAATATCGTTCATCTTATCACCTCTATATTTACTGTACCCCAAAAAAAAGAACTTACTCATATGAGTAAGTTCTTTTTTTATACTATTCTACTCTGAAATAACTCGTCCAACTGCTACGCGCTCGAATTGTAAACGAGTGCCGTCAGCTACTACAACGAAAATCGTTGCATCATCTACTGCATCTATCTTCCCGTGTAATCCACCTACTGTAATGATTTGGTCTCCACGTTTTAGATTATTTTGCATTGAAGCTGTACTTTTCTGACGTTTTTGTGCTGGTCGAATGATGAAAAACCACATCACAGCAAACATCGCAATTATTGGTAATAAACCTACCAATGTATCCATATATATAATCCCCCTTTCCTTACTTTACTAGTATACAAGAATCAGAAATTTTTTGCATTCGGTTTATTATAGCCGTATTCTTCAAAAAATTCTTCTTTAAAGTCTAACAAGCGATCTTCACGTATAGCTTGGCGAACTTCCTTCATTAAATTCATTAAGAAATGAAGATTATGATAAGACGCTAAACGCAGTCCAAAAGTTTCATCCGCTTTGAATAAGTGACGAATATATGCTCTTGAATAATTTTTACATGTGTAGCAATCACATTTGTCATCGATTGGTCCAAAATCACGAGCAAATGCTGCTCCTTTAATAACTAATCGACCTTTTGATGTAAAGAACGTACCATTACGCGCAATACGTGTAGGCAATACGCAGTCAAACATATCAATACCGCGAATAGCACCGTCTATTAATGAGTCAGGTGATCCTACCCCCATTAAGTATCTTGGTTTATTATCAGGCATTAATGGCGCAGTAAAATCAAGCACGCGGTTCATCACATCTTTTGGTTCCCCTACAGAAAGACCACCAATTGCATATCCAGGGAAATCTAACGAAACTAAATCTTTTGCAGATTGTTTACGTAATTCTTCGTATTCCCCACCTTGGATAATTCCGAACAGACTTTGTGTAGAAGTATTCGTATGTGCAGTTAAGCAACGCTCTGCCCAGCGAGAAGTACGTTCTACAGATGCTTTCATGTACTCAAAGCTTGCTGGATATGGTGGACATTCATCAAATGCCATCATAATATCTGAGCCTAATGCATTTTGAATTTCCATTGATTTTTCCGGGCTTAAAAATAACTTATCTCCATTTAAATGATTGCGGAAATGAACACCTTCTTCTTCAATTTTGCGCATATCACTTAAACTAAATACTTGGAATCCACCAGAATCCGTTAAAATAGCACGATCCCAGTTCATAAACTTATGCAATCCGCCCGCCTCACGAATAATATCATGACCTGGTCGAAGCCATAGATGATACGTATTACTTAATATAATACCTGCATCCATTTCTTTTATTTCTTCTGGAGCCATTGTTTTTACTGTAGCTTGTGTTCCTACAGGCATAAACGTTGGTGTTTCAAAAGAACCATGTGGTGTATGCACAATGCCTAGACGTGCACCTGTTTGTTTATCTTTTTTGATTAATTCATACGTAACTGCTGTCATTTAATAATTCCTTCCTTTTATAAACATTGCATCACCAAAGCTGAAAAATCGGTAACGTTGTTCAATTGCTTCTTTATATGCATTTAACATAAAATCTCGTGATGTTAGTGCACTAACTAACATGACAAGCGTCGATTTCGGCAAATGAAAATTAGTAATCATGGCGTCAATACATTTAAAATCATACCCTGGATAGATGAAGATAGACGTCCAACCACTATCTTCCTCGATTATTCCATCAAATTTAGACGCAACCGTTTCTAACGTTCTTGTAGAAGTAGTTCCAACTGAAATAATTTTCCCGCCGTTTTTTTTCACTTCATTAATCATCGTCGCGGTTTCTTTTGTCACTCGATAAAATTCCGAGTGCATTTCATGATCATCAATCGAATCTACGCTAACTGGGCGGAATGTTCCAAGACCTACATGAAGCGTAACAAAAGCGATATGAACACCTTTTACGCGAATTTCTTCTAAAAGTGCCTCCGTAAAATGTAATCCCGCAGTAGGTGCTGCAGCAGAGCCTTGTTCTTTTGCATATACCGTTTGATATCGTTCCTTATTTTCAAGCTTTTCATGAATATAAGGAGGAAGCGGCATTTCTCCTAACTGATCTAATACTTCAAAAAATAGTCCATCGTATTCAAAGCGAAAAACTCGTCCACCATGATCTTTTGTTTCTGTACAAATAGCTGTTAGTAACCCTTCACCAAATGTAAGCTTCGTGCCTATTTTCACGCGTTTAGCCGGCTTTACTAGTGTTTCCCAATGGTCACCTTCTATTTGCGTGAGAAGAAGCACTTCCACATTTGCTCCTGTTTCTTCTTTTACGCCCATCAAACGAGCTGGCATTACTTTCGTATCGTTTAATACAAGACAATCCCCTGCATTTAACTCATCTAAAATAGCCGAAAAAGTTTCATGTTTATAAGTTTTTTTCGGATAATCCGCTATGAACAATCTACTGCTTGTCCGATCTAATAACGGTGTTTGTGCGATTAACTCCTCAGGTAAATCAAAATCAAAATCTTCCACTTTCATATATCGTACATCCTTTATAAGTCATTTCTTTCAATCGGTAATGGAATACCAAAATGTTCATACGCTAAATTTGTAACGATTCTCCCTCTAGGCGAACGTTGAATAAATCCAATTTGCATTAAATATGGCTCATACACATCTTCAATCGTTGTCGACTCTTCTCCAATACTCGCAGCAATTGTATCAAGTCCAACTGGACCACCTCTAAAACGTTCGATCATGGCAGTAATAAGCTTATGATCAATATGGTCTAAGCCTCTTGGATCTACTTGAAGTAGCTCTAATGCCTCCTGAGCCATATCAATAGATATATGCCCATTACCTCTTACTTGTGCATAGTCCCTTACTCGCTTCAGCAATCGATTCGCAATACGCGGAGTCCCTCTTGCACGACTTGCAATCTCACCTGCCGATTCATGATCAATAGATGCATTAAATAACTCTGCACTTCTTGTAACAATTGAAGTTAGTGCCATTTCATCGTAATAATCAAGCCTTAATAACACACCGAAGCGGTCACGTAATGGAGCAGATAAAGCTCCGGCTCTAGTTGTAGCTCCGATTAACGTAAATGGTGGTAAATCTAATCGTACACTGCGAGCAGAAGGACCTTTTCCAACAACTATATCTAAGCAAAAGTCTTCCATTGCAGGATATAATACTTCCTCAATCGAACGATTCAAACGATGTATTTCATCTATAAATAAAACATCCCCTGGCTCAAGCGAACTCACAATAGCCGCTAAATCACCTGGACGCTCAATGGCTGGCCCACTAGTCATGCGAATTTGTACATTCATTTCATTCGCAATAACAGCAGCTAGAGTAGTTTTACCAAGTCCAGGAGGTCCATACAATAGACAATGATCTAAGCTTTCACTTCTCATTTTTGCCGCTTCAATAAAAATTTCTAAATTATGCTTAATCTTTTCTTGTCCAATATATTGCGATAAAAATTGCGGTCGCAGCGACTGCTCGAACGGCTCATCAAACATGGAAATTTCACTTGAAATAACTCGTTCCGTCATCGTTTGAACCTCCTTTTCTTATTTCCCAGAAAATAATAATTGAAGTGCTTTTTTCATGAAATCATCTGTCGTTTGCAAAGTGTCATTTCCTTTAAGCAATGGTCTTATTTTCGACAATTCTCGCTCGGAGTATCCAAGTGCCGTTAACGCTAACATCGCTTCTTCTAAATCATGCGTCGATTGACCATCGTCAAACAAAGTCGGTCCGTCGCTTTCAAAAGTAAATTGCTCTGCATCCATTAAATCATTTAACTTGCCTTTTAAATCAAGAATCATTTGCCTAGCGGTCTTCTTCCCTACGCCGGGAAACTTCACTAAAAAGGCTTCATCTTCTCGTTCAATCGCTTGTATAACATGAGAAGGAACTCCACTCGCCAAAATTGCAAGTGCCCCTTTAGGTCCAATTCCCGAAACAAGAATTAGCTTTCTAAATAATTCTCTTTGAGATAAGTCTAGAAATCCCATAAGCTGCTGTGCATCTTCTCTCACATGAAAATGTAGAAATACTTGTATTTCTTCCTCACTTTTTCGAAAAGCAAATGGGTTTGGCGTTAATAATTGATAGCCAATCCCTTGTTGCTCTAATACTACATACTCTGGTGTTACACGAGTAACTTGACCTTTTATGTAATCATACACGGATGCATCCCTCACATTCAACGACTATAGTGTATCACAACAAAGAAGGCCGCTCTTTGCCCGAGCGACCAACTCTCCAATCAACCTTTTACATATGACTTAAATTATAGCATAAATTCGGCCATTCCGTTAACGCTTTGTTCGTATAAGGTACTAACTGTTCGATAAATTTTAGTTTTCTTTCTTGCGGTAAAGCAAATGCATATAACCATTCCCGATACAACTCGTTCGGATAAATGAGCGCTTCTCGATGTTTCAAAACAACTTCTTCTAAAGCGGGGAATTCTTCCAACAAAAACGAAATATTATAGTCAATCGTCGGCAAGACACGATGTATCCACAATATTTCTTCCACTTCTTTTGGCCCTAACACCGCAAGATCAAAATCAATCATTTTATATGCAACTTCATTGGATAAAAAATTATGATGCACGACATCTCCATGTAACAACGTCATTTCATCACGAGAAAATGGTTTCATCTGACTAAGTGCATACTCACCGTACTCTAAAAGCATTGCAATTTGCTCTTTTTCCAAATAAAACGCTAAAAAATACGAAATATCTTTCATTTTTTCAAATCGATTTTTCCATTTTCCGATTAAATCAAAATGTGGAAGCAATCTATTTTCTTTCCAATCCACGTATTGAATTGTTTCATGCAAACCTTTTAATAATTCATGCACATGTTTCCTATCTTCTTCATTCGCATAATCCACGGAATGCGTTCCTTTAAACCATGGTTGTACGATAAAGTCAGATTGCGCTGTCTCGATTACTGGTAATATAAACGGAACTTTTAAGTAGAGTAATTCTTGATGAATAGACCGTATTTTTTCTGCCTGTTCTATTGTTGGATATTTTTTTACAGAAAATAACCCATTCTCATTTTCCCATTTCCAAACATTCTTTTTTATTTGCCGAATATAGTAACTCACTTTCTAAAACGGCTGAAATGGGGGACATGGATATACAGGGACAAAGCATACGTGAGCACAAGGCATCCCTCCATGCCCTTGCATTTGTTGTTGCATATGAGGGTGCATTTGTGGATGCATTGACGGGAGCATTGGTTGGAACATATGTGGATGCATTTGGTGATGCATAAATGGGAATGGCTGCATTTGTTGACATGGGTCACATGGTTGCATTTGTTGGCATGGATCGCACGGAAACATTTGCGGGAAAATAGGAGTTGCTTCTTCCACTACTGGTGGTGGTACTTGTTGTACTGGTGGAGTTGGTTTTGGTGGTGGAATCACAGGAACTACCGGCGTCGATGGTACTACTGGAGTTGTAAATTCCACTTCACGATTATCATTGTGTATATTAATATGAATCGATGTTGATTCGATTAATCTCCATCCTCCTGGAGATTGCGTCATATCTAAATCTGGAACTGGCTTTGGTTGCGGTTGAATAGGTATTATTGGTACTGGAATTGGTACTGGACGCACTTGTTGCTTAGGTGGTATCGGATGGGATGGTTGAATCGGACGCATTTGTTCTTTCGGATGAGTTGGATGGGATGGTTGAACTGGATGCATTTGCTGCTTCGGATGAACAGATGGCGTTGATGGAACGGGACGCATTTGTTGCTTCAGATGAGATGGTTGAATTGGCTGCACTGGTTGAAAACTCGGATGTGTTCCGGGATGCTGTTGGATGTTTATTTCCTCCCTCATTTCAGATTTTTTGTTCACTGGGCGATGCTCACTAAAAGGATGATTAATCGATTCCATTTTTTTCGTTTCAGGAATAAAAATCTTCATCCCTGGCACAATGTATTCTGGATTAGCGAGATGCGCATTTAATTTCTTTAACTCTTCAAAGGAGACATTGTAGCTTCTTGCTATTTTCCAAAGAGTATCTCCTTTTGTTACAATATGAATATGCACAGTCTTCCTCCTTCCTTCTCCTTAAAATATGTACATCAATTTCAAATGGTCACATGTTTTTAAAACAAACAAACTTCCCTTCATGTTAAACTTATGAAAAGACAACAGGTAGTTATGCAAAAATGGGGGGATTTTAATTGAAAAAGTTAAAAGGAGCAGAGAGAAGAGAATGGATTTTTTCTTTTTTACAACAACAATCAGAGCCAATAACAGGCACTAAGCTAGCAACTTTAGCAAATGTAAGCAGACAAGTAATCGTAAATGATATTACCTTACTAAAAGCAACAAATGCACCTATCATTTCTACAAGCCAAGGATATTTGATCATGCCAAGTAATGAAAAATCCTCCTATGTTCAAAAACGTGTAGCTTGTTATCACAAATCAAAAGATTCCGAAGATGAATTACTGACACTCGTAGATGCTGGAGTGACAGTCGAAAATGTAACAATTGAACATCCTGTATACGGCGAGTTCACTTCTTCAATAATGGTGTCGAACCGTCATGATGTCGAAATGTTTTTACATAAGGTAAAAGAAACAGAAGCAACTTTTTTACTAGAGCTTACATCAGGCGTTCATTTACATTTGTTGTCCGCAGCAACAGAAGAAATAGTAGATCGCGGCATCGAAGCTATAAGGAAAAAAGGGTATGTGATAGAAGACTGAAAAGATATGCTAGAAAAGTAATTTCTGGCTCGCTCTAGGCTTCACATTGGGCTATACGATGAACGATAAAACTTTTAAAGCTTGTTGTAAGTGGCTGCGCCACTTACAACAAGCTTTTTCTTCGGTCATCGTATGGCAATTGTTCGCCTTTCGCTCGCTAGAAACTTCAGGACCAGGTAGGGAAATGCTTTTGGCAAAGGAGAAGCAAGTCGGTTCTATCTACTTTGCAGGCTGCCAAAGATACAATTTTGGCAGCTCTTTGTAATCTCTTTTGCGACGAGTAACCGCAGGAGCAGGTTTTTAGAAAGGGACACTTCTACATTTGAACAGAAAGTGGAAAAGTAGAGGACCAATTTACTTCATATGAAAATTATCGGTCTATTTTTACCTAGAAGTACTGATGAACTTTTTTCTCTTCCTCTGACATGAAAGGGCTTTATTAGAAAGAACATGAATACACTCTCATAAGCAGGAAGAATGTAGTGAAAAGCGGCGAATCGGGTGGGATTATCGGACAGGTGAGACCCGCAGCGAAACGAGGAGGCTCACCGTCCGCCCCACCGAACCCGTCCACTTGTAACGAAATCCACTCCTCCATTCACTCATATACTTTCTTTCAAAAAAAGAAGCACCTATTTAATAGGCGCTTCGCTTCTTGTTTCATATGTATTGTAAGAGCCAAGTGACTTCACTTCGCAACCAAGAGCTTTCAATTCTTCCATTGCACCAATCATCATCGGCCTTCTCTCATCCTCTAACACATCTACAATAAAAAAATAATGCCCTAAACCAGTCTTCAACGGCCTAGATTCAATTTTACTTAAATTGAGCTGTCTCCATGCAAAAACAGAAAGCACTTGATGTAATGCCCCAGAACGATCATCCTTCGGCAATGTAACCATAACCGTTGTTTTCACTTGATTGATATGCCCAGACTTTTGAATGCAATGGTTTTTTTTCGAAAGTACGAAAAAACGAGTATGATTAAAATGGAAATCATGTATATTCTGCTCTACAATTTCTAATCCATATTCAACTGCAGCAGATGCATTTCCAATAGCAGCAATGCACGCTTGCTCATTTTCTGATACATATTTGGCTGCCGCCGCTGTCGAAGTCGATTGTTCGAGTGGAACTTTTCCAAATCGATAATACAAATACTTATGACATTGCGCTAAAGCATGTGGATGTGAATAAACCGTCGTAATTTCTTCCCACTTTTCTTTATTGTTCGGATGAACCATTAAATGCTGCTCAATTGGTGCTTGTATTTCGGCGATCACGTACACATCAGCTTCATGAAATAAATAATCAATTGTTAAAGGTACAATACCTTCTAGAGCATTTTCCACTGGAACAACCGCAATATCGACTTTACCATTTGAAACTGCCTCGATACATTCTGGAATCGTGCGAATTGGAACAAGCATTTCATCTTGAAATAAAGCTTTTGAAGCTAAATGTGTAAATGAAGCTTGTGGGCCAAGAAAAGCAACCTTTTGAGTAGACATTTAAAATCCTCCTTATAAAGCACCGGAACTAATTACTTCTGCTGATTCTACAAAATCCAGTCTCTTCATCTCATTCACAAACTCATCCAATTGCTTGCTCATCGCTGTTACATCAAGTGATAATGTAACACTCGCTCGCCCCTGAATTGGAATCGTTTGGTGGATCGTTAAAATATTACACGTAGAATCTGCAACTAGCTGTAATAATCTTGCTAAAGTACCTTCTCTATCTTCTAATTGTAAAAATACCGTTAATATTCTTTCTTGTACAATCGAATGAAATGGAAAGACCGCATCTCGATACTTATAAAAAGCACTACGAGATAAATCTACTTCTTTCACAGCATCCCATATAGAAGATACTTTTCCAGATTGCAGAAGATGTTTTGCTTCCAACGTTTTTTGCATAGCTTCAGTAAGAACATCCTCCCTTACTAAATAAAAACGCTGATTAGTTACATCCTTCATACGGTCCCCTTCTTTCTTTATTCGATAAATTCAAACTCGAATTTCAATAGTCGAACGATATCGCCATCTTTTGCACCACGTTCACGCAATGCATCGTCGATCCCCATACCACGTAATTGTCTTGCAAATCTGCGGACAGAATCTTCACGGCTGAAATCAGTCATTTTGAATAGTCTTTCTACCGTTCCACCGGATAGAACAAAAGCTCCATCGTCGTCTCTTGAAACAGCGAAACCATCTTTTTGTCCTTCATGCTTATACATAACAGACGTTTCTGTTTCTTCTTCTACTAATTCCTCTAATGGATATTCAGGTGCCACTTCTAATAAATCAGCAATCGCAAATAGCAATTCTTGAAGTCCTTGACGAGAAATTGCAGAAATCGGGAAAATTTTCGTTTCCGCTCCTATTTTTTCTTTAAAAGCAGCTAAATTTTCTTCTGAATCAGGCATGTCCATTTTATTTGCAACAATAATTTGCGTTCTTTCTGTTAAGCGAAGATTATATTGTTTTAGCTCTTCATTAATCGTCACATAGTCTTCATACGGATCTCGACCTTCCATACCAGACATATCAATTACATGCACAATAACACGTGTACGTTCAATATGACGAAGGAATTGATGGCCAAGTCCTATCCCTTCATGTGCACCCTCGATTAGACCAGGTAAATCTGCCATTGCAAAGCTACGTTGATCTTCTGTTTCAACCATCCCTAAATTTGGAACGATTGTTGTAAAGTGATACGGCGCAATTTTTGGTTTTGCAGCAGATACAACTGACAATAAAGTCGATTTACCCACACTTGGGAATCCAACTAAACCAACATCCGCTAACACTTTAAGCTCCAATGTAACCATTAACTCATAACCTGGCTCCCCTTTTTCAGAAAGCTCTGGTGCTGGGTTAGCAGGAGTAGCAAAACGAGAATTCCCTCGGCCACCACGGCCACCTCTAGCGATGATTGCTTTTTGTTCATGCTCAACTAAGTCAGCGATAACTAGACCAGTTTCTTCGTTCATCACAACAGTACCTGGAGGAACTTTTATAATTAAATCATCTGCATTTGCTCCGTGCATATTCTTACTTCCACCATGATCTCCACGGTTCGCTTTGAAATGGCGTTTATAACGAAAATCCATTAATGTACGAAGACCTTCGTCTACTACAAAAATAACGTCTCCACCATTTCCTCCATCTCCACCAGCTGGACCACCTAGGGGAACATATTTTTCACGACGGAAACCAACCATTCCATCTCCGCCGTCTCCACCTTTGACGTACACTTTCACGTGATCTACAAACATTTATTTCACTCCAATCTATCTCTTCCAACTAATATAAATTTAATATTTGACTCTGTGTTCATTTCCTTCTCAACACTAAATAATCCTTTAAAAGATTCCTTAACCCAGATATATGGAGACCAGCATCCTGCAAGTTCGACATGAACTTCTAATCGTTCATTTGCCTTAATTTCTACTTTAAGCAGTTGTTCTCGGTATCCTTCCAACTGTGCATAAACAGATTCCACAAATCGTTCTAAATAATCTTTTAAAGGCTCATCGAATTTATCTAACCCATTTTTTTGAAGGTAGGAATGAATTTCTACAGTCAATTTATTATGAGTCCAACTAACAGTCTGTAGCCATACATTTGTTTTATGCAATCCTGCATTATTTAAGTCAAAAAATTGACTACATTTCAATGAATATGCTTGAATAAGTTTTTTGGCTTCTTCCTGTCTACCAAGATCTAAATTCATTTGTATTAGATGCATATTATTTAAATAATCATGCATGGAATGACGCAATACTTCATTTACAGATAATCGCTTTAAACTCATCGTTGTATCCACACTCCATATTAAGCTGACCTTCCCTTAGTATAACAGGAATGCTCGCTCTTTGCTCTGAAGTGACGACCAATTTATTTGTTTAAAAATAAAAAAGGACCGCATAAATGCAGTCCTTTAAATTATTAATTAAGCTTCTTGAGCTACAGGATATACACTTACTTTTTTCTTGTCGCGGCCGAAACGCTCAAAGCGCACTACACCGTCAACTTTCGCAAAAAGTGTGTCATCTCCACCACGTCCAACGTTTTCACCTGGATGAATTTTAGTCCCGCGTTGACGGTACAAAATTGAACCACCTGATACGAATTGTCCGTCAGCACGTTTAGCGCCTAGACGTTTCGATTGAGAGTCACGACCGTTACGAGTCGAACCTACTCCTTTTTTGGATGCAAAAAACTGAAGATTTAATTTTAACATATGTTCCACCTCCTACTTTTTGAAGGTTATTTTTATATACTTGGCATAATCTTGCTCAATCGTTTGTAAAGAAACAATCATCGCTTCTAAAATTAGCTGTATTTGAGCAGCCTTTTCTAAATTTGATATGCTTGGAACCTCGACATATAAATAGCCTCCGTCCCCTTTTTGCTTAATAATGGGCGTGATTTCCGTAAGTGCGATTACAGCATTAACTGCACCAAAGGATACAGCAGAAGCTCCTGCACATACTAAATCTTTTCCGTGTTCCGCAAAATCAGCATGGCCTTTCATCTCGAAAGAATGAATATGACCCGATTGGTCTTTTGTTATAGTCACTTTAATCATCTTATAAACTAATAGATTCTACTACTAATTTAGTGTATGGCTGTCTGTGACCTTGTTTTTTGTGATAGTTCTTTTTCGCTTTGTATTTGAAGACTGTAATTTTTTTAGCTTTGCCATTTTTTACAACTTTCGCTGTAACTTTAGCACCTTCCACGAATGGAGCGCCAACTTTAACATCTTCTCCACCTACGAATAAAACTTTTTCAAAAGTTACAACTTCATCAGCATTAGCATCTAATTTTTCAATGTAGATTTCTTGCCCTTGTTCAACTTTGATTTGTTTACCACCAGTTTCAATAATTGCGTACATACTTGCACCTCCTCTTAGACTAAGACTCGCCCTCTCTAAGGTGATTCAATTACTTGAACACTTAAACCTTTTCAGTGCGGTTGTAACAACGGGTGCTGTTACAAACAATAACATTAAAATATTATCACATAGAAAAAAATGAGTCAAGTACTTTTCGACAATTTCTCAAAAGCTAGCTTGTACTTTCGGAAATTCCAATACGAATAGTTTTGGAACATTAATAATAAAAAGATAAACGAAATGGATAACGCTCTCGGAAAATAATATAAACTAACACTAAAAATAATCGTACTGCAACAAAAAGAAAAAGCGATCATTTCAGTATATTTATTCGGTATAAATACATATAATGCTCGTCCACCATCCAAAGGATAAATTGGTAGTAAGTTTAGACACAAAATAGCCATTTGCGTAAAGAGCATTACATCTTTTTGAGGAAATTCAACCAAACTACCAATTATAAGGAGCAAAAGAGTAAAAAAAGGTCCAGCTATTATAACGAATAATTGATTCTTTTTTTCTATTTTGGAAAATTGCTGCATGCTTATCTCCCCGCCATAAGGCAATATTGTACACGAGTTTACTTTTATCCCGATCAACTTAGCAGCTAACAAATGACCAAGCTCATGAAATAATAAAGACCCGAAAACAATGGCATACAGAGCAATTTCACCAGATAAATAAAAAAATAGAAGAAACGGAATCATAATAGGATGGATTTTAAAAAGCCTCTTATTCATTCGTATTAGATAGCCATTGAACAAGATTGCTCACTTCTAAAGTTTCTCCCTCTTTTTCTACTTCAATATAAAGTAATTCATTTTCAACGGAAGCAAATATATCCCCAGCACTGATTGTTGTATAAGGTAATTGATAAAAATCCTCTACATATCCATAAGTAGCTGTTTCGCCTGTATCGTAAAGAATGGAAAGTGTTTTTCCAGTTTCTCTTGTATAGCCAGTAAATATGACAAGCCCATTTTCGGATGCATACAGCTCTTGTGATTCATTGATAGATAAAATAGCTCCTTTTGAAAATGGCTGAATAGATTTATATTCGATTAAAGGAGGGGTTGTAATTGGTGCGCTGACGCTAATCATATCACCTCGGTCATTCACCCACGCAACAACTTTTTTATACACCTCACTTGGCTTTTGAGGTGCAAGAAGTGAAGCAGCATAATTCGTTGATAACAAACGATCATTTTCTAATTTACTGAGCATGATAAACAGCACTGCAAATGCAAATGCAAATATCCATTTTTTTTTCGAAAACATAATATCCCCCCTAGTAAGAATGTATGAGAGGAACGACATTTTCATGAAGAAAAAACAAGCCGATTCCAAATATTTTGGAGTCGGCTTGTTAGTCTTTGCTATTTACTTTGTAAAAATAGATTTAATTTTAGATATAACACCTTGTTTAGGTAAATCCATTGACATTAATGGTACCGATTCACCTAGAATACGGCGTGCAATATTACGATAACCTAATGCCGCTCTATTCGTTGGGTCCATTACGACAGGTTCCCCTTTATTTGATGAAGTTATGACACTCTCATCATCCGCAATAATACCTAATAGATCAATAGATAAATGCGTTGTAATTTCATTAATATCAAGTGCTTCGCCTTTATTCATCAAATGCTGGCGAATGCGATTAATAATTAACTTTGGCGGGCTAATAGACTCTTCTTGTTCCAACAAACCAATAATTCGATCCGCATCACGAACAGCAGAAATTTCTGGCGTTGTTACAACAATTGCTCGGTCAGCACCTGCAATTGCATTTTTATAACCTTGTTCAATTCCTGCTGGGCAGTCGATTAACACATAATCATAATCACGTTTTAACTCCGTCACAAGTTCTCTCATTTGTTCGGGATTTACTGCATTTTTATCTGTCGTTTGTGCTGCAGGTAGCAAATAAAGTTTATCTTCAAAACGTTTGTCTTTCACAAGCGCTTGATGGATTTTACAACGCCCTTCTACAACGTCTACTAAATCATAAATAATTCTATTTTCAAGACCAAGCACTACATCTAAGTTTCTTAGACCGATGTCCGTGTCCATTAAACAAACTTTTTTTCCTTGCAAAGCCAATGCAGTTCCAAGGTTTGCAGTTGTAGTCGTTTTACCGACGCCACCTTTCCCTGAAGTTATTACGATTGCTTCCCCCACATTAGCTTCCTCCTTTAAATGTTGATAGATTCGGTCGAATTAATCGAAGCTCTTGCAAACGATCAATTGCGATTGTTCCATTTGTATGTAAGTAAGCACATTCCATTTCTGGATGCTCAGATAATACGCTCAACTCGTCCGTCATAGTTTCCACTACATTATCAATAATAAGATGAGTTGCTTCTAACCATGACGCTGCAATAACTGCATCTCGGTTCCCATTTGATCCGGCATGCGCAATCCCTTTTAGTCGGCCAAGGACAAAAACATTTCCACCGGCAACTACTCGACCATTTGGATTGACGTCTCCAATTACTACTAAATCTCCTACTGCAGTAACTATTTGACCAGAACGAACAATGCCTACAAACGTTTCCGACTGATTTTCAAGTAAACGATTATTACATTCTTCTACTGTCATCACTTCGCTTTGAATTTTCGTCACACGAAGATGCTCCGTTTGCTGAACACAATTAATAATCTCTTTCTTTTGATCGTCATTACAATAACGATTACCTAACTGTAATAATACTTCTGCTTGACCTTCAAAACCTTCATCAGAAACCTTTTTCGCTAACTCTTCTAAAAGCTCTGAATATGAACACTGATCGTCTAGGCGTAATACAAGGCCTTCTTTCGTTCCTTTTATAGATATTAACTGCTTTTTCGTCAATCAAGTCACCTCAGATTTGCTGCTTAAACAAAAGCATTATTTTGGAATCGTCAATGCTTTTTGTTTAAATCGATTTAGAAGAATATATTTAAAAACCCATCCAAACATACAAATAAACACCGTATTAGCGATTACCGTAGGAATGAGATTAAACTGATAAAAATCTGAAAATGTTATACTTTTTATCCCACTGATTGTATAAAACAAAAACAATAATTGCTCTACTAAAATCACTAAAACTATTGTAAGAACAGTAGTTACAAGTAGATGCTGATGAATATACTTAACGATAAAACTAGCCAATAAACAAATTAGCGGATAAATAAAAGAATATAATCCAATAATATCAATGAAAAACACATCATACAAGAGTCCAAAAAACAAAGCATAAATCATCGCCTTTTTACGATCATAGTAAACGGCAACAAATATTAAATACATGATTAAAAAACGAGGAACTAACGTATAAAAACTGTCATTCAATTCAATAGGCGAAAAAAGTCCAAAAATCGGTTCCATATAAAATAATAGAACCGAAATAATGACGACTAGTAAACGAATCATGTACCTTCCTCCGCCTCTGCTTTTAAATCTGCCTCCGTATTATCGCCGTCCGTTCCATCAATCGGAGAAATCGAACGATTTGCAATAACAACATGATCTAAAATAGAAAATTCAGCTGATGGCTTCACATATGCTAGCTTAGTTAACCCATAATCATCCGTTGTAACTTCTGTAACTTCTCCAATTAAAATACCCTTCGGAAAAATCCCACCTAAGCCAGATGAAGTAACTTTTTGTCCCTTTTTCACTTCAAAATCAGAATCAATTCGTTTTAAAATTAATTCTTTACGCTTTTCATCATATCCTTCTATTAAACCAAAAACTTCTTCTTGATCTGCTATAACTGCTGAAACTCTGTAGTTAGGGTTTTGAGTTGATAAAAGCTCAACGGTAGATGTATATGGAGTTGTTAAAATAACTTTTCCAATCAAACCAGTAGATGTCATAACTGCCATATTCACACCTACACCATGGATAGCTCCTTTATCAATAATAATCTTTTCTTCCCATTGATCTGGATTTCGAGCAATTACTGTTGCTTGAATTGGATTATAAGCACGAAGGTCTTCTGTTTTATCTAAAAGAGTTTTTAACTCTTTATTTTCAATGGCTAAATCATTCACACTTGCTTGTAAGGAAGCATAATCTTCTAATCTTGCTTTTAATCGTTGATTTTCGTCATATGTATTAAGCAAAGACTCTACATTGCTAAAAACACCAGTAACATACTGGGTCGGTTTGGAAAAGATAGCTTGTCCAAAGCCGACCACATCTTTAATAAGTTGTTCTGGCAAAGATGCATGATCACGATCTCGCAAAGAAAAGCTGATGAGTGCCACAAGAAATATCATTCCTACAAGCAGCAAAATTAATCGCTTATTTGAAAAAAATTGTGGCATGGCTCATTTCCCCTTACCCTCTTGTTTGTTGGCGTCGAATTAAATCCATATGATCTAGCGCTTTACCAGTACCAATGGCAACGCAATCTAATGGGTTTTCTGCTATAAATACAGGTATATTTGTTTGATCACTAATTACTTTATCTAAATTTTTCAGTAGTGCTCCACCACCAGTAAGCATAATACCACGTTCCATTACATCAGCTGATAGTTCAGGAGGTGTTTGCTCCAGTGTTTTTTTCACACCATCAATAATAGAAGTAATAGCTTCACGAAGAGCACCTGCAATTTCTTCCGAAGAAACTTCAATCGTTTTAGGAAGACCAGTTACTAAATCACGGCCACGTATATCCATACTATCTTCTACACCAATTACTCGTGCAGAGCCAATCTCTACTTTAATCGCTTCTGCAGTACGTTCACCAATCGTTAAATTATACGTTTTGCGAACATAGCTAGTAATAGCTTGGTCCATAGCGTCTCCGCCTACTCGTACCGATTCACTTGTTACAATTCCTCCAAGTGAAATAACTGCTACTTCTGTTGTTCCTCCACCTATATCAACGACCATACTACCAGTAGGTTCCCAAACAGGTAAACTTGCACCAATTGCTGCTGCAAAAGGTTCTTCAATCGTCACTGCATCGCGAGCTCCCGCTTGTTTAGCAGCATCTATTACAGCACGTTGTTCTACCGAAGTTATGCCAAATGGCACACAAATCATCACATTTGGTTTACTCCAAGACATGCCCGAAGCTTTCATACCATTTTTTAAATAATACTCAATCATTGCAGAAGTTGTATCAAAATCAGCTATAACGCCGTCTTTCATAGGACGAATCGCTACGATTGAACCCGGTGTACGACCGATCATATTTTTTGCGTCATTACCTACAGCTACAATTGCACCACTTTGTACATTTTTAGCTACAACAGAAGGCTCTCTTAATACAATGCCTTTTCCTTTAATAAAAACCAGCGTGTTCGCTGTTCCTAAATCTATTCCTACATCTCTTGATCCAAATCCAAACACTATTTTTTACTCCCTTTCTATCTCACACAAAGTTTCTCTTAGGTGTCTTAAAGTCATAAGTTTCATTATAACGGATAGAAAGAAAAATGCACAGTGTCACATGTACCCCTTTTCCTTTAAACTAATAAATTGATGATCTCCGATAATAACATGATCGAGCATTTCAATACCCATTAGTTGTCCAGCCTCTAATAATCGCTGTGTTACTTCGATATCTTCCGGTGAAGGAGCTGGATTACCTGAAGGATGATTATGAGCGCAAATTATAGAAGCAGCTGAACGTTTGACCGCTTCTCTAAAGATTTCCCTTGGATGCACAATCGATGCGTTCAAAGAACCGATAAAAATAGTTTGCTTATGAATTATTTGGTTTTTAACATTTAAAAAAAGTGTCACAAAATGTTCTTGCTTAAGCGAAGTCATATCTGTCATTAGATAAGTTGCTGCATCCTTAGGTGAACGAATCGTAAACTTTTCGTCTGTTTTTTGTTGTGACAATCGTCTTCCTAGCTCGACTGCCGCAAGAAGCTGAACCGCTTTCGCTTCTCCTATCCCTTTGACCGACATAATTTCTTCAAGCGATGCATTTTTCAATTCTTGAATTTGCTCGAAAAAAGTAAGAACGCGATTCGCTAAATGTAACACCGATTCTTGTTTCGTTCCCGTGCGAAGTAAAATGGCGATCAGTTCTTGATTGGATAAACTTGGAGCACCTTGTCTAATTAGTCGTTCTCTAGGTCTATCTGCCAAATGCACATCTCGAATCATTAAAGCTGGCGGTAAGTTTACTGTCATTTAGTTAACCCCTTTGCTGATTTCAATTAATTGAAGTTGCAGCAATGTTTGAAATAAACGACTAATAGGAAGCCCGACCACATTATTGTAATCACCTTGAATTTTTTCTACGAAAAGACCACTCATCGTTTGTATTCCGTAACCACCTGCTTTATCTAGCGAATCTCCTGATTCTACATAAGCATCTATTTGTTCATCCGACAGTTCATAAAACTTTACAAGCGTTGACTCCGCAAAAGCTAAACTTATACCCGCTCCTCGTATAGAAACTCCCGTAATCACATTATGCACTCTTCCAGATAATAGCTTTAAAAACTGTTTTGCTTCCTCTTTGTTCGTAGGTTTCGATAACAGAAGCTTACCAATTCTAACCGTCGTATCTGCACCGATTACTACAGCATCAGGATTTATTTCTGCTATAGCTATTGCCTTTAAATTAGCAATTTTAATAGCTAGATCCTCTGGTGTATAACTACCTTCTACTTTTTCGTCAATATTTGCTGGCTGCACACCAAATGGTATGTTTAGTCTACTAAAAATCTCTTTCCTTCTCGGTGACTCACTCGCTAAAATAAATGAATGTTTTGTATGAAGTTTCATATAAATTCCCCCTTTACATTAGAATACAAAAGAACTGGAAAAATGGAAATTGTCTATAAAACGACATAATTTCATTTTGGCACTATTTTTAAATCAAAAATTCAATTTTACGCATTCATTTTGCTCCGCATAATGTGTAAAAATATGCAATCTTATTACTGACGAAACATCCGTAAACGCAGTGACAGCCTGTACTATACTCATCATATCATCTGGATAATCCTCTTTTTTCTTCACACTGTCAAAATATTTTTTTGATAATTTTTCTTCTTGTAATAATTGCATCATATTTTTTACTTTTTTACTTTCACAACTATCCGTTGAAACATAAAGTGTTTTCATGAACGCTGGCAATACATTCGTTTGTTCTGCGATTGCCTCATCCGCAAATAACTGGCTCCATACGTAAAACTGATTTTCCACATTCAAAATACCCGCTTTTTCAAGGCTCGGTTGTTCACTTACAAACGCCATTGCACTTTCTTTTGTCGTAAACATTCCAAACTGCTGCGCTTTAAGTGTTAAAACACCATCTGTTGTCACTTCTACCTTTTTCTCCACTTCCTCTTTTTCAATTGTTTCAGTTTCAACAACTTCTGGTTTTTCTTTTTGATCGTTCGCAAAATTTAGAGCAAATCCAAAAAGTAAAACACCAACTACTCCAATAACTCCACCTTGAATACCCGCAAGCACCATTTTATTTCTCGGGTTTCGCCTTCTAATTGGCATTACAATCACCTCTTTTACTAAACCGTAACATGAAAAAAACAAAAAAAGACGAGACCTATGTCGGCTCGTCCAAAAAATTTATCGTGTTAAAAAAACAATTTTACATAGTAATCGACAAACACTTCGCCATGAAAATAAGAAATAACTGCCGCTACTGCGATCGACGGTCCAAATGGTATAGGCGTCTTTCGATTTTTTTTAGCTTTCATTAACAGCATAATACCTACCACCGCACCAATCGTAGAAGCTAAAAACAAAGTAAACAATACTTGTTTCCAACCTAAAACAATACCAATAACAAAAAACAACTTAATGTCCCCCCCACCTATTCCACCTTTCGACATAATTGCGACCGAAAGTAATAAACTAAATCCGATAACCGCACCTAACACACTATCCCACCACGGTGAAAGTGGTGCGATGACTCTAACAATTATTAAAGGAATGAGGAAAAACAAAAGAATTTTATCTGGTATAAGCATATAGGTAATATCTGAAACCGAAATAATGACAAGCATCGAAATTAATAAAATAGCTATAATCAATTCTGTTGAGAATCCTAATCGATAAAATGCGTAAGCAAATAATAAGCCAGTAACCAACTCTACCATTGGATATATCCAATGAATGTTTGTTCCACATTTTCTACACTTACCTTTTAGAAACACATACGAAAAAACAGGCATTAAATCTGCGACAGTTAAATTCCGATCACAAACAGTACAATGAGAAGCCGGCTTTACAACGGACTCTCCTTTCGGAACACGCAAGCCTACTACATTGTAAAACGAACCTAAAACAAGACCATAGACAAAGAAGCAAAAAGATTGAACAATGATCATCGTAGTTTTCGGTCACCTCATTATCATTTTTTGCCTATTATACACATTTATAATGGAAAAATATATATCAAAAACTACTTTATGTAAAAAACCAATTAGAAAACTTCTAATTGGTTTCTCAAAAATTATTTAATATACTCTGCGACTTTGTTTCTTCCAGCTTGCTTCGCACCAATATATAAAGCCCGATCTGCATTTCGTAATAATGTTTTTCCTTCATCACTATCTTCTGGGGCTGTCGAAACTCCACTACTAACTGTGATGAATATCTCTTCTTCTCGTGTTTCTTCCGCTAGATCTAACTGAACAACAAACGGCGTTTGTTCAATTCTTCTACGTATTTGCTCGGCTATATGAATAGCCTCTATTTTAGTATAATTCGGCAGTAATACAACAAATTCTTCTCCACCGTATCTAGAAACCGTACCATTAGCACCGATTTCTTCTTTTATTATTTTAGCAAATGCTCGAAGTATTAAATTCCCACTATGATGTCCGTATGTATCATTGACCATCTTAAATCGATCTATGTCCAACATGATTAATGATAATGTTCGAGATTTTCCTAAAACTATATTTTCCATATCTTTCTCTACTTGTTTATCTAAATAACGATAATTATAAAGTTGAGTTAGTTCGCAACGCTCACTTTTAGCGAGGGCTTCTTTCACAAATCTAGCTCTTTCTATCGTAACAGCAAAATAAGAACATAAAAGGTGGATAATATTTAATTGGTACCGCTCAAAAGCACTTCTCTTTTTGGAAGCGAGAACTAAAACTGCTTCTATTTTTTTATTTCGATAAATAGGAACACTCATAACACTTTGTAAATCTAAAGAAAGAAAAGGCGGCCTCATTTGAATCCATTCGGTTTGTTTGTTAAATAACATAGGCTTTCCTTCTTCATACACTTTTCCAGCAAGGCTAAACTTAATGTCTTCATGAGAAAAATCTAGATCTTTCTTTATGCCATCTTCTATCGCTCGAAGGACAACAAATTGATCATTAATATAATCTACAATATAAGCAGAATCCATTGGGAACATATTAGAAATACGATCGATAAACATGTCCACTATTTCTCTACTGCTCATCCGTTCTGCAAGTTCATGACCAAACTCACTTGCTCGAGTCAAATCAGTGTTCACCTTTTCCGAATCACTATATAAGCGAACTAGAAAAGTAATAAGTAAAAATGGAATACCTAAAAGCAAAATAGCAATGAAACCAATATAATGTTCAAGCATATAAAGGCTAATACCAAATGGGAATGTCATCGTAAGTCCTGCAAAATCCCATAAAGATTCTTTATCTATGTAACGATGCTTCTGCCCGATTAAATAATCACGAACATACAGAATATGATGATTCATAAATGCAGTAAGAACAGCAAAAAGAAGGCCATTAACAAAAATATCTTTTATATTTATAGAGCCTACTTGAAACCCTAGCAAATGGACAATAAACCCACTCATGGCTGAGGCTACAAAAAACATAAAAGAACTAAACGCCATACGACTTAACGTTTCTTTTCCGAAATTCATGTTATAGAAAACGGGAATTAGGCATACTTGCATCAAAATAATTTCTGCGAAAACACCATACTTTAAAAAGACTGCAAGATTTACAAATTGAACTAGCATAATTGGTGTCCCAGAAATAAAGAACGGAAAACAAGTAATCACTGCTGCTAATATTAATAGTAGTATATAGTTGCCCCACTGAATGGGGTTACTAGGAAAAAATTGATAAACTAGAAACATTCCAATTGGAACGACCAATAGCCATAATAGTTTGTAAATTCGCTTGGTTTTATTTGAAATTTCCATATGACTATCAATCTCCTTACAGGTATTTCCGACTATTACTTTTCACGCAATTATTAGATAAATAAATTATAGCATGAACACATGGTAATATTTCACGTTCTAATTCCCTATTTTTTCTTTTAACTTTGTGAGTAAATACAAAGAGCCGGTTACAAAAGTCACAACCTTCTCATCTTCGTTAGATAAATCCACTTTTCCCACATCTCCAATAAGTACTTTATCACTATGCAAACAGTGTTTATATAAAATGGAAGCAGATAATGCTCGCTCATGTTCAAAGTCCACAAATTCAAATGAGGAAGCAACACTTTCTAGCTGTCGAAGCATATATACATAATCTTTGTCTTTTAATATACCAACAATAAACCTGATTTTCTTGCTCGGAAAAAATGTACGTATCGTTTGCACTAATGCATCTACACTCGCATTATTATGCGCACCATCAAAAAAGACATGTTCATCTACTTGTTCCATTCTCCCAAATAAAAAAGCAGCGCTTACCCCTTTTTGGATTTTAGCTTCTTCTAAAGTAAATCCACTGACGATCAATGATGCAATTGCTAAAGACATATTCGATAACTGATGCTCTCCAAGCATTAGCGGATAAAGATTCGTATAACGATTGTCTCCCATCTGAAACATATGATTCGTCACTATAAAATCCTTCCCAAACTGTGATACTTCTACATGCTTTTCTTCCGCTTCTTTCAAAAACACATTTTTCGCTTCCATAGGTAACTGTCCTACTATTAATCGGCTATTCTTTTTCATAATTCCCGCTTTATGCCAACTGATTTCTTCCACTGTTTCTCCTAAAAAGTTCGTGTGATCGATCGAAATACTTGGAATGACAGCGACAGACTCGTCCATCACATTTGTACTATCAAATCTTCCACCCATGCCAGCTTCAATAAAAACAACGTCTAACGGTTCCTGCTCAAAGACTAAAAATGCTGTTACGGTTAGTAATTCAAATTCCGTAAGCATTCCACTCAAGCCAAATTGCTGCATTTTTTGAAACGCTTTATCCATTTGCTCAGCCGTCACATTTTTTCCGTTTATATTAATTTGATCATGTACATCTACAATCGAAGGAGAAGTAAATGAACCGTACGAAAGATTATGTTCTTTTGCGATTGCACTTAAAAAGGAAATTGTAGAACCTTTACCATTCGTCCCCGCAACATGAATTGCCTTATGTTTAAGCTGTGGATTTCCGAGTTTTTCTAGCGCCGTTTGAATAGACTCTAAACCAGGTTTAATAATAACTTCACTTTCCATATTCCATTTATTTTTATAAATTTCAAAATTAATTATTTTCACATGCTCCACCCTATTCCGTCTTGTTATATTTCATGATAAACTTCTTGTGAATACTATTATAACACGCATTAGCGGAGGTAATTACTATGCAATCATGTTGGATTGTTTACAATGGAAGTCTCACATCAGAAAAATTTATCGATCAAGCTCTGCTCTTGCAAGAAGCCGCAGAAAAGCAAGGAATTCATGCTAGTTTAGTGAAAAACTACGAAGTTTTAATGAATGTTCAACAACGATTACAAAACAAACCGGATTTCGTCGTGTTTCTAGACAAAGATATACTGCTCGCAAAATTTCTAGTCAATGAAGGCATTCCGGTATTTAACGACCCTGACGTTATTGAAATTTGCGATAACAAAGCGCGTCAATATATGGAGCTTGCAAAAGCACAAGTTCCAATGCCAACTACAATTATTGCCCCAAAAGTATATCCAAACTTTACGATTCAACATACTGGATATTACGAGCAAGTATTAGCAACTTTAAGTCTTCCAATGATCATAAAAGAAGCGCATGGCTCATTTGGAATGAAAGTTTATCTAATTGAAACAAAAGAACAATTTTTCGAAAAAGTAGAAGAGTTAAACGGAACAGAATATGTATTCCAAGAATTTATCGAAACAAGTAGAGGACGCGATATTCGAGTAAATATTGTCGGAGGCCAAGTTGTCGCTTGTATGCATCGCCAATCCGAAACAGATTTTCGCGCCAATATTACAAACGGAGGCACCGCTTCCCAAATTATCCTTACTGAAAGACAAAAGGAAGTAGCGATACATGCAGCTACTGCACTTGGTGCTGAATTTGCTGGTGTTGATTTATTGTTCGGAGAAAATGATGAACCGCTCGTTTGTGAAGTAAATGGGGTCGCGCATATTCGTAATATTTTCAACGTAACGGGCATCAATGTTGGAGATGCTATGATTTCATATATCCTTTCTAAAGTGGCTGCAATTACTATATGAACGGTTTGCTAATTTATGAGTTGAAAGAAATCGAACGAAATAAAAGCTTTATAGACCGTCTTATTAAAGCAGCAAATAATCTTGGGCACAGTTTAAGTGTAATAGACGATAAAAGTGAATCGATTCCACATGCGGACTTTATTTTTTTCCGTGCAAGGAATCCAGTTCTTTCTAAGCAATTAGAACAAAGAAATGTACAAATGTTTAATCGTGCTGAGGTGAATGTAATAGCGAATGATAAATGGAAAGCAATTCAACTCGTACAATTGCTCGGAGTCCCGACCGTTCGAACTAAAAAGATTAACAGCATTTCTGATATTCATAGCTATCCTGTTGTATTAAAAACAACGGATGGCCATGGCGGGATGGAAGTTGAACTATTTCCTACGCAAGAAAAAACGGAAGCTTTTTTAGTAAATCATCCGTCGAAAACAATTATTGCGCAAGATTATATCGAAACAAACGCTACAGATGTACGTGTATTTATGTTGGGCACATCAGTTATCGGTGCAGTTAAACGAATCGGAGCGAAAGATAGCTTCAAATCGAACTTTACGCTTGGCGGAACAGTAGAAAAATACGAATTAAGCAAACTGCAGCAAATAGATGTAGAAAAAATAGCGACTGCTTTAAAAAGTGATTATATTGGAATAGATTTTTTATTATTACCCGATGGCAATTGGCTGTTTAATGAAATTGAAGATCCGGTTGGTGCAAGATCTTATTACGAAACAACCCAAAAAGATATCGCCATTCCGATTATGGAATACATCCATCAAAAACTTATAAGAAAACCGTAAACTCTTTTAAAACCTGATACCTGTAAGCACTACAGTTTCCGGCTCGCTCTTGGCTTCACATTGGGCTATACAATGAACGTGGAAACTTTTAAAGCTTGTTGGAAGTGGCTGCGCCCCTTCCAGCAAGCTTTTTCGTCGGTCATCGTATGGCAAATGTTCGCCTACCGCTCGCCTTCAACTTCCATGCCAAGTCGTTAAATATTTTTGGCAATAGAATTCTATCTAGTAAGCAGGCCGCCAAAGATGCAATTTGGGCGGCTGTTTGTAGGTTTTTAGAAAGAGACACTTCCACTTTCGGACATAAATTGGAAAAGTAGATGACAAATTTACTTTGTATGAAAATTGTCGATCTACTTCTAACTAGAAATGTTGATGATTTTTTTCTCTTCCTCTTACATGAATACACTCCCATAAGCAGGATGGATGTAGTGAAAGGCGGCGACTCGGGCGGGTAAAGCGCGAGCTGAAAGCCGCGCAGGAAAGACACTGGCCAAACTCTATTTGGCCAGTGTCTTTGCGACGAGTAACCGCAGGAGCATATTTTTGCAGCGACGAGGAGATTGAAGAAGTGCCCGTCGAACGCGTCCACTTGAAACGGAATCCGCCCTTATACATTCACACTCTTCCATACACTTAAAATGATTCTAAACCCAGTGTTCATACTACTTTTCCATATACTTTCTTATCTTTCAAAAAGACTACCCCGAAATTTCTTCGGAGTAGTCATCTTTTATTACATATTCTTTAGTTCTTCTAAACGCTTCAATACAGTTGCGTGTTTCTCTATATAATCTTGTTCCTTCGCGCGTTCTTCCGCCACTACAGCTTCCGGCGCCTTTGAAACAAAACGCTCATTTGATAGCTTACCTTGAACAAGTTTTACTTCCTTCGCCCATTTCTCCAACTCTTTTTCAAGTCGAGCTTTTTCAGCATCTACATCAATTAATCCTTGAAGTGGAAGGAAAATTTCTGCTCCTGTCACAACAGCTGACATCGTTTGACCAGGCGCTTCAATTCCTTGACCAATTACAAGCGGCTCTGGATTACAGAAACGCTCTAAATACATTGCATTTTCTTCTAAAACAGTTAATGTTTCTGCGTCTTTTGCTGAAATATACAACGGTACTTTTTTACTCATTGGCGTTTGTACTTCTGCACGAATATTACGTACTGAACGAATAATTTCCGCTAGTAATTTCATACTTGCAGCATCTTCTTTATTCGAAAGAGCTTCATTTACAGTTGGCCAAGCAGCTACTGTAATCGACTCCCCTTCATGCGGAAGGTTTTGCCAAATTTCTTCTGTAATAAAAGGCATAAATGGATGCAATAAACGCATAGTATTGTCTAAAACATAGGCAAGTACAGAACGCGTCATTTTCTTCGCATCTTCATCATCACCATTCAGTGGTAATTTAGACATTTCAATATACCAATCACAGAAATCATCCCAAATGAAGTTATAAAGCGCACGGCCTACTTCGCCGAATTCATATTTATCGGATAGTCTAGTTACTTGCTCGATTGTTTCATTTAATCGTGTAAGAATCCATGCATCTGCAACAGATTTTTTGCCATCTAAATTAATTTCTTCGAATTTCATGCCGTCCATATTCATTAATGCAAAACGGGATGCATTCCAAATTTTATTGGCAAAATTCCATACAGCCTCTACTTTTTCAGTAGAGAAACGTAAATCTTGACCAGGAGATGAACCTGTACTTAAGAAGTAGCGCAGTGAATCTGCTCCGTACTGTTCAATTACTTCCATTGGATCAATACCATTGCCAAGTGATTTCGACATTTTACGACCATCTTCTGCTCGAACAAGTCCGTGAATTAGAACGTCTTCAAATGGTCGAGTACCCGTAAATTCAATTCCTTGGAATATCATACGTGAAACCCAGAAGAATATAATATCATAACCAGTAACTAGCGTATTTGTTGGGTAATACTTTTTAAACTCTTCGTTTTCAGCATCAGGCCAACCTAATGTAGAAAACGGCCATAATGCAGAAGAGAACCATGTATCTAATACGTCATTATCTTGGTTCCAGTTTTCTTCATCCGCTGGTGCGTCATGACCAACGTAGATTTCGCCAGTTTCTTTATGATACCAAGCAGGAATTCTGTGTCCCCACCATAATTGACGGGAAATACACCAATCATGGACATTTTCCATCCATTGCAAATATGTTTTTTCAAATCGTTCTGGAACAAAGTTTACTTTGCCTTCTGCTTGTTGTAATTTAATCGCTTCATCTGCAAGTGGTTGCATTTTAACAAACCATTGAGTAGAAAGGTAAGGCTCTACAACCGCTCCACTGCGCTCTGAGTGCCCTACTGAATGCATATGGTCTTCGATTTTAAATAAAACACCCGCATCTTGTAAATCCTTTACGATTTGCTTACGGCAAACAAATCGATCCATTCCATCATAAGAAGCAGCATTGTTATTCATCGTTCCATCTTCATTCATTACTAAAATTCGTTGTAAATTATGACGGTTTCCGATTTCAAAGTCATTCGGGTCATGAGCAGGCGTAATTTTCACTGCTCCACTTCCAAATTCCATATCTACATAATCATCCGCAACGATTGGAATTTCACGACCAACGATTGGAAGCTTCACCATTTTTCCGATTAAATGTTTGTAGCGATCATCTTCTGGATGTACTGCAACTGCCGAATCTCCAAGCATTGTTTCTGGTCGAGTTGTCGCAACTTCGATAAAACCAGTTCCATCTACTAGAGGGTAGCGCATATGATAGAATGCACCCTGCACATCTTTATGGATAACTTCAATATCGGATAATGCTGTTTTCGTGGCAGGATCCCAGTTAATAATGTATTCCCCACGATAAATTAATCCTTTATTGTACAGCTTTACAAACACTTCTTTTACGGCATTGGATAATCCTTCATCTAGCGTGAAACGTTCACGAGAGTAATCAAGACCCAAGCCAATTTTCGACCATTGCGCACGAATATGACCTGCATATTCATCTTTCCATTTCCAAATTTCTTCCACGAATTTTTCGCGCCCTAAATCATATCTCGAAATATTTTTGGAACGTAATTTTTCTTCTACTTTTGCTTGCGTTGCAATTCCTGCATGGTCCATTCCCGGAAGCCAAAGCGCATCGTATCCTTGCATACGTTTCATACGAATAATAATATCTTGTAATGTTGTATCCCATGCATGACCTAAATGCAATTTCCCAGTTACGTTTGGCGGTGGAATTACAATTGTGTATGGTTCTTTATCGCTTTCTGGATGCGCTTCAAAAAACTTTCCTTTTAGCCACCACTCATACCGACCATTTTCAATGGACTGCGGATCGTACTTTGTTGACATCGTTGTTGTTTCGTTTGTCATAGTTTTTCCTCCTAAAAAAGAATATAAAAAAACTCCTATCGTCATTAAAGGACGAAGGAGTTTGTTCGCGGTACCACCTTTATTCGCAGATGCTAAAAAATAAGCATCACGCTCTCAATTAGATAACGGCTTCAAACCGGTTATGGCTACTTCAAGTTCACAATAACTGCTCCAGGGCTACGTTCAAATGGTGATTAACAGAAACATTTCAGCAAATTGTTTCCTTTCTGTCGATAACCAAATCATTCTACTCTTCCCGTTCATAGCATCTATATTTAATTGTTCATATTGTACCGAATTTTTATAGCAATCGTCAAGTCTCATGAAAGGAGCGTTTACAATGAGAAGAGGATATAACCCCCATTATTTGCCTGGATGGCTTCGAAGAGCACGTTTTTATTGCAAAAGCATTATTATTCCCATTTGTGTATTTCAAATGATTCGTGTGCTGTTCTTCATTACGTTTTGGGATCTTATGTTGCTTGCTTTTTTGTTATTTCTCTGCTTCTTGTTTTACCAAGATATTATTTGAAGGGAATGTCTGCTTAGACATTCCATCATCTAAGTCAAATATAAATTGAAGTTCAGATTGTTCGAAAACAGTGCTTTCCTGAACATCCAGCGCTGCTTCCTGCTTCGTTTCAGCTAGTATTACTACTTGCTCCACTTCCTCTAGTATTTCTTCTTTCACAAGTGCAGCAGGTTCATATGCGCATTGAACAGACCAACCAATTTCAATCGCTGGATGCTCTGTCGTTTTAGAATGAACATCTTGTACTGTCAAAGTTGGAGAGTACCCAGGTTGCACCTTATCTTTTGGAATGTCGATACTCATTGGAACCGCGTATTCAAAATATCCCACTTCTCCTTGCACATCTAAATCTTCTATTTGTGTGAATTCACTCGTAGCATGATGTGCTAATTCTCCTTCTTCAAATGCAACATGACAAGTAATATGGTAAATGCCCGAAATTTGAATCGAATCGTCTATGACCGTTTGTTCAAATTGTGGCGTTACCGCTACTGCTTTTATTTCTTTCGGCACTCCAAAGCTCGCTGGAAATAAAAACTGTTCTTTTACGTCCCATGAGTTCACTACCATAAATCATCCCCCTTTATATAGGACAACTTATGTCAAACGGAATCAAAATAGAACAATTGGTGGAATGGAAATTAATGAGCATAGACATGTGATTTCACTTCACTTCCCCAAAATACCGCTGATTTCCGCTACGGCGGACGCTTTTCATGAGCATGGCTTCAATATCCTCGTCGCCAAAAAGAAAACATATGCTCCTGCAGTTACTCGTCGCAAAGAAGCTGGCCACACAAAGTTTGGCCAGCCACTTTCCTGCGGGGCTTTCAGCTCACGCTATTCCCGCAGAAGTCGCCGCCACCGTTCCAATCAACTGGTATATGTCTATGAATACTTCTCCAACTAAATGCTCTAAAATTCCAACTAAACCCTCCATTTTTCCAACAAAAAAATATTTCCATCCCTTAAACATCACAAAATAATACATTGAAAATATTTATTACCATAAATTAGAACAGTAAATGGCGAATTAATAGCTGTTTTTTATGTAGCAAGCTCGTAACGATAAAAAAGGACATATTTGCATGTATATAAATGGATTCTGTTCCAAGCGAAATGTGAAATCATTTTAGCATGAATCAAAAAAGCACTCCATTAAAAATCACTAGGAAGCAATTTTTAAGGAGCACTCTTTTATTTATTTCGTTAGTTTTTCAAACACTGTATGGAACGCTTGCACTGTTTTTTCAATATGCTCTACTGTATGGGCACTTGATAAAAACAATCCTTCATATTGTGAAGGAGGTAAATAAATACCTTCCTCTGCCATCAAACGGAAATATTTTGCAAAAAACTCTAAATCAGATGTACTCGCAACATCAAAATTAATAACATCTTCATTCGTGAAGAAGAAGCCAATCATCGATCCAGCACGATTCACTGTATGCGGGATATTGTACTTAGTAGCCGCTTCACGAAATCCTTTTTCCAATAAATCTCCAAGCATAATGAAATGGTCATAAGACTTCTCTGATAATTGAATAAGCGTCTCATATCCTGCAGTCATAGCAAGCGGATTTCCTGACAGAGTACCCGCTTGATAAACAGGACCACTTGGTGCGATCATTTCCATGATTTCACGTTTACCACCAAAAGCACCTACTGGTAAACCACCACCAATTACTTTTCCTAAGCAAGTTAGATCAGGTTTAATATCGTAGAATCCTTGTGCACAATTATAGCCAACACGGAAACCAGTCATTACTTCATCAAATATTAAAACCGTACCATTTTGTTCTGTTAATTCACGAAGGCCTTCTAAAAAGCCTGGTACTGGTGGTACAACTCCCATATTCCCCGCAACCGGTTCTACAATGACCGCCGCTAAGTCGTCTCCAAAGTTTTCAAAAACATAACGCACTCTCTCTAAGTCATTGTAAGGTACCGCAATTGTGTTTTTAGCAACAGATTCAGGAACACCAGGACTATCTGGCAATCCTAGTGTAGCAACCCCAGAACCAGCTTTAATAAGCAGACTGTCCCCATGACCATGATAGCTACCTTCAAATTTCAAAATTTTATTTCTTCCTGTAAAGCCACGCGCTAAACGCAGTGCACTCATCGTTGCTTCTGTACCCGAAGAAACCATACGTACCATTTCGATTGATGGAACACGTTCCATCACAAGCTTCGCCAACTTATTTTCAATTAACGTCGAAGCACCAAAACTTGTACCAGTTTCCGCTATTTTTTGAATTGCCTTCACTACATTCGGTTCAGTATGCCCTAAAATAAGTGGGCCCCAAGATAATACATAATCTATATATTCATTGCCATCGATGTCTTTTAAAATTGCTCCTTTTCCACTTTCCATGAAAATAGGATCCATATCAACGGATTTAAATGCACGAACTGGACTGTTTACGCCACCAGGCATTAAATCTTTCGCTTCATCAAACGCTTTTTTCGATAACTCATGTGATTTCGTCATTATTTTCCCTCCAACCAATGCGCTACGTCTTTTGCATGATACGTTAAAATAAGATCTGCTCCTGCACGTTTCATACTTGTTAGCGATTCTAACACGATTTCTTTTTCATTAATCCAGCCATTTAATGCAGCTGCCTTTACCATCGCGTATTCCCCACTTACATTATAAGCGACGATTGGTGTTGTAAAATTGTTTTTTACATCACGAATGATGTCCAAATAAGAAAGTGCCGGCTTCACGATTAGGAAATCAGCTCCCTCTTCCACATCCGAAGTAGCTTCACGAAGTGCTTCCATACGATTAGAGTAATCCATTTGATACGTTTTACGGTCTCCAAACTTTGGTGCACCATCTGCCGCTTCACGGAACGGACCATAATAAGCAGATGCATATTTAACTGCATACGACATAATTGGCACATCTGCAAATCCAGCTTCATCTAAGCCATGACGAATTGCTGCAACAAAACCATCCATCATATTAGAAGGTGCAATAATATCCGCTCCCGCTTGCGCTTGACTGATTGCTGTTTTTGCCAATACATCTAATGAAGGATCATTTAAAATTTGTTCATTCGCATCTACTACACCACAATGTCCATGATCTGTATATTCACATAGGCATGTATCCGCAATAACGACTAGTTCAGAGTGACGTTTTTTGATAAGGCGAGTCGCCTCTTGAACAATGCCGTGATTATGATAAGCTTGTGTACCTACTGCATCTTTTTCTAATGGAAGTCCAAATAAAATAACAGATGGAATACCAAGTCCAACTACTTCGTCTACCTCTTCCCCTAAACGATCAAGTGAAAATTGAAAAACACCTGGCATCGACGCTACTTCATTTTTAATATTATTGCCTTCTGCAACAAAAATTGGAAAGATTAAATCTTCTTTATGTAAATATGTTTCTTTTACCATTGCTCTTAAACCAGCCGTTTTTCTTAGGCGACGATGACGCTGAAAAAATAGTTCTGTCATTATTCTCTCCCTTTCCATTTAACTAATTCGTGTACAACTTCTGTTAATGTATACGTGTCAGGCATGACATGCACGGTAGCACCTAATAATTGTAAATGATTTCTCGTAATATGACCGATAGCACATACCGTAAAACCGTTGTACCCTATGTCAGAAGCAATTGTCTTATCAAATTCTTCCACTGTGGAAGGACTAGAAAATATAACGGAGCAATGGACATCGCTTTTCAAAAGCGATCGTACTTGCTCTGTATTTTCTTTCTCTATGACCGTTTCATATATCGTCCATTCATCTACTTCGTTTAAAAGACCATCTGTAATCGTGTTCTTCGCAAGATTACCTCGGACAAATAAACAAGTTTCACTAGAGGCTGAAACAGCGGGAAATTCTTTTACAAATACGTCAGCACTATATATAGTCGGCGTAAATTCAATTATAAACCCTTCATTTTCCATAGCTGAAGCAGTTTGTGATCCTACTACCGCAATTTTCGATTGAAAGAAAGATGACTTTAATTGAAAATGCTTCATTTTCGCAATAAAAGCATTTACACTACTTTGACTAGTGAAAATGAGCCAATCATAATTATTGCAAGTGCGCAATTTTTTTTCATCATCTTGTCCGTCTATATCTTTCGTCGATATAAACGGAGCGATTACTGGCTTAGCGCCAAATTGAGTGGTGAGATCAACAGCTTCCGTCGATCTCGGTATTCCTGTAAAAATGACATATTCCCCATGCAAAGGCAATTGCTTAGACATTCAATTCTGCCTTTACTTTCTGGATTAAGTCATATGCTCCTTGCTCTGTGATAAGACGCGCAACTTCTTTTCCTGCTGCTTCTGCATCTTTACCCGTTACAACTTCTTTATATACGATAGATGCATCTGGAGCAGCAACTAATCCTGTCATTGTAATTTCATCGCCATTTATCGTTGCGTAACCTGCAATCGGCACTTGGCATCCGCCGTCCATTGCAGCTAAAAATGCTCGTTCTGCATGAATAGCATTCCAAGTATCTTCATCTGACAGTTTTCTCAGCTCCGCTAATAGCTCAATATCTCCCTCACGGCACTCGATCGCAAGTGCTCCTTGTCCAACTGCCGGTAGACAATCTTCCGTTGATAAATATTCCGTTACTACTTCATCGCTCCAACCAAGACGTTTTAATCCAGCAGCAGCTAAAATAATTGCATCATATTCACCGTCTTCTAACTTTTGAAGTCGTGTATCTACATTTCCACGAATCCATTTAATCTCTATATCTGGGCGTAACATTAATAATTGTGCACTTCTTCTCAAACTACTTGTCCCAATTACCGCACCTTTTGGAAGATCTGCAAACTTCACATGACCTGTAGAAATAAATGCATCGCGCTCATCTACACGCTTTGGTGTACATCCCATTACTAGACCTGGCGGCAACACAGAAGGCATATCCTTCATACTATGTACGGCAAAATCTATTTCTTTATCATAAAGCGCTTGCTCGATTTCTTTTACAAAAAGACCTTTCCCTCCAACTTTAGATAACGTTACATCTAAAATTTGATCTCCTTTTGTAACGATTTCTTTTATTTCAAACTCAAATGGTGCACCCATATCTTTCATTTGTTGAATAAACCAATTCGTTTGTGTTAACGCTAACTTACTTCTTCTAGAACCTACAATAATTTTTCTCATTTTTTCGCAACCTCTCTTAATACCAAAAATGGAATTGTGATAATTGACTTCCCAATAAAAAATTAATGATTACAAATAAATAAGCATATATGTGAATCCATGCATAGTTCGTTCCTTTGAATCGCGATTTTTTTCTAATCAACAGAATCGCAATATAAAGGATTAATAAAATAAAGGAACTAATAATTTTAAAATCGAACACCGTAAAAATATCTAATGACACATAAGCCCATTCTAACCCAAGAACCAAACTAACAAACAATAATGGGACTCCTACTAATATGGATAAAGTCATTCCATTTTCTGCTTGCTGCAATGATGGCAGTCTTGAAAATTGCTTTGTCCATTTTTTCTTTTTCAGAACACGATACAATATTAAATATAGTGTAGAAAAAACAAAGGATAAAGAAAAAGCAGCATATGCTAAAAGTGCAATTGTAATATGGATGAATAATAACTCCGATCGCAGTGCATCCCCAACCGCAGACTGCTCCATTTGATTTGGAGCAAATGTATGTATCGTCATAAAAATGAAGCCGATAATATTTAAAAAGAAAGCAGGTAAGTCCAGTCGAAATACTAATTGTAAAATAAGCGATAAAGCAATAATTAGCCACGCATAAAAATAAATCCCTTCAAAAAGCGAAAGGATAGGAAATCGCTTTGTTTCCATAATATACATAATTAAAAACAGCGTTTGCAAGATTGAAACAGTTGCAAGTAGCCAAACTGCAATACGATGTGCTTTAGGCTCTTTATTCAAATAATCAATAAAATAAAAAACGAGGCTGACGGATTGAAGGATAACCATTACCTCATGTAGCCTCGTCATCGTAAGATCAGCCATAGAGAACTCCCTCTTCACTTTTAATAGAAAAAGGGTGTTTTATATATCTATTAGTTACCATACAGATACAAAAACCCCCTCCTTTTACTTCGTTAAAATGATATTTCTTCTTTTAAATGTTTTGATTCCATTAATGTTTGTTTTAAGTTAATTTTAGCTTTTTCAGCCTGTGCAAGTATTTCGTTTTTCACATCTTCTTCAATACCAAAAATTGCTTGGAATAATTGAAGTTGTTCAGCTGATTCTTTTGCTACAGACAATTCTTTTACTTGTAAAATTGGATCTTTCAAAATCTGGTTAATAATCGACTTTGTATGTTTGCTTAATATTTTGCGTTCACGATCCGTTAAATCAGGCATTTTATTTTCAATGGAGACCATCGTTTCTGTTTGAATACGATTTGCTTTTTGTCTAAGCGCAGCAATAATTGGAACAACACCTAATGTTGTCACCCAGTTATTAAATTGATCCAGTTCTGTTTGAATCATTTTATTAATCTGGGCAGCTGCACGTTCACGCTCTGCCAAATTCGCTTCCACAATCCCTTGAAGATCATCGATATCATACAGGAATACATTCGGTAAATCACCAATGCGAGGATCTAAATCTCTCGGCACAGCAATATCTACCATAAATAATGGTTTCCCTTTACGAAGACGTTCAACAAACTGCATTAATTCCAAGTCAATGACATACTCCGTCGCTGCTGTTGAGCTGATTAATATATCTGCTTCTAACAAAGCGCATTGCAATTCATCCATCGATTTCGCAGTTCCATCAAACTTTTGCGCTAAAATCTGTGCTTTTTCAAATGTGCGGTTAATAACAGTTACTTTTTCTGCTCCGCTACCATGCAAGTTTTGAATGGCAAGTTCGCCCATTTTACCCGCACCCAAAATGACAACATGCTTGTTTTTCAATGAACCGAAAATTTTCTTTCCTAGTTCGACAGCCGCATACGATACAGATACTGCGTTTTCTCCAATCGCCGTTTCTGCATGCGCCCGTTTTGCAAATGTAACAGCTTGTTTAAATAGCTGATTAAAAATAGTGCCGGTCGTACCATTTTCTTGCCCTTCTAGAAAGCTTTTCTTCACTTGGCCTAATATTTGTGTTTCACCAAGTACCATCGAGTCGATTCCAGCTGTAACGCGGAATAAATGATTATTTGCATGATTATCTTCATGAATAAATAAATAGCTTGAGAAGTTTTCTAATGGAATATCAAACCAGTTAGCTAAAAATTGCTTAATATAATATTTCCCTGTATGTAATTGATCAACAGTCGCATAAATTTCTGTACGGTTACATGTAGAAACAATTACGTTTTCTAGTATGCTTTTTTCATCTTGTAGTGCTTGCATTGCATTCGGAAGTTCTGTTTCGACAAACGACAGCTTTTCACGAATTTCAACTGGAGCAGTACGGTAATTGACACCTACCACGATTGTATGCATGGAATAATGCCACCCCTTTACGTTCATTTCAGATCATAGTTTCGATTATACCATAGCTTTTAATGTTCCTAATGTGCATTTGTGAACAAGCTATGAAATAAAGCGTTTAAATTAGAATTATTATAAACTAATTTTAACAAATTATACGTTGCAAAACAATGTTTCTAACCACAGTCGGAATAGTCTTATAACTCGGGCTGATTTGTATATATTATTGTTTGTACTAAACGATAAAATAGAAACAACTTTTTAAGTAAAACCGGACAAAAAGATACCTGGTCCTTTAAAGACAAAACTTCTTAATGACGCAGTTTCTGGCTCAATCCAAGCTTCACATTGGGCTATACAATGAACCGTAAATTTTATAATACTTGTTGGAAGTGGCTGCGCCGCTTCCAACAAGTTTTTTCCTCGGTCATCGTATGGCAAATGTTTGCCCTCCGCTCGCCAGAAACTTCTGTGCCAAGCCGTTAAAAATTTTTGGCAATAGGGGAAGCAAGTTGGTTCTATCTATTTTGCAGGCTACCAAAGATACAATTTTGGCAGTTCATTGTAGATTTTCAAAAAGTGGCACTTCTACAATTGAACTGAATTTGGAGAAGTAGAGGACAAATTTACTTCGTTCGAAAATTGTAACTATATCTAACTAAAGGTGTCGATGAACTTTTTTCTTCCTCTTATATGAAAAGGCTTAAGTAGAAAGAACATGATTACACTCCTTTAAGCAAGATGGATGTAGTGAAAAGCGGCGACACCAGCGAGAACAGCCGATGTTTTCTACGACGAGTAACCGCAGGAGCACAGGAAGCGGCTGGAGCCGTGCGCGCTGTAGGCGTCCGCTTGTAACGAAATCCTTTATTCCCATATACTTTCTAAAAAAAGCCGTTACAAGCACAAATAGGGCTTGTAACGGCTTAATATTATTAAATTCTACTTTCAATTTCTGCCCAAGCAGCATCAAAACCGAGACCTGTTTCAGACGAGAAAACAATAAGTGGATCTGTCTTGCTCATTTGCAACTCATCTTTAACCATCTTCTTATGCTTATCCCACTTACCCTTTGGAATCTTATCTGCTTTTGTCGCAATAATAATACATGGAATATTATAATGCTTCAAAAAATCATACATCATACAATCATCACTAGTAGGCGGGTGTCGTAAATCAACAATTAATACAACTGCCTTTAAAACCATACGAGAAGTAAAATATGTCTCAATCATTTTTCCCCAAGCAGCACGTTCTGTTTTCGATACTTTTGCATATCCATAACCAGGTACATCGACAAATATTAAATCTTCTTCTAATTTATAAAAGTTTAATGTTTGCGTTTTCCCCGGCTTAGATGAAATCCTCGCCATACTTTTACGAGCAATCATCTTATTGATGAAAGAAGATTTCCCTACATTAGATCTCCCAGCCAAAGCAATTTCCGGTAAGTCACCTTCTGGATATTGAGCTGGTCTTACCGCACTTATTAATAGTTCTACATTATGCACTTTCACTTTTTTGCCTCCTCTAATGCTATTTGAAGCACTTCTTCAGCATCGGAAACAAACTTAAATGTTAGTGATTCTCTAACACTTTCTGGAATATCTTCAATGTCGCGTTCATTGTCTTTCGGACAAATAATCGTCGTCAAACCTGCGCGATGAGCACTTAATGTTTTTTCTTTCAAACCACCAATTGGTAAAACTCTACCTCTTAGTGTAATTTCTCCTGTCATGCCTACTTCTTTACGAATTGGGCGTTTGGACAAAGCGGAAACTAATGCTGTTGCAATCGTTATCCCAGCAGATGGACCATCTTTTGGAACGGCTCCCTCTGGAACATGAATATGGATATCAAACTTTTCATGAAAAGCTGGATCAATGCCGATTTCCTCTGCTTTCGAACGAACAAATGACAATGCCGTTTGTGCAGATTCCTTCATGACATCTCCGAGCTTTCCTGTCAGCTGTAATTTCCCGCTTCCAGCAGACAACGAAACTTCAATTTGCAACGTGTCGCCACCAACAGTTGTATAAGCTAATCCAGTAGCAACACCGATTTGATTTTCTGTTTCAGCTTGTCCATAGCGGAATTTTTTCTTACCAATTGTTTCTTCTAGCGTTTTCGGCGTAATGGATACACGTTTTTTATTGCCAGAAACAATTTGAAGTGCTGCTTTTCGACAAATATTCGCCAACACTCGTTCCAAGCTACGAACACCAGCTTCTCTCGTGTAGTAGCGTATAACGTCCACAATCGCCTCATCTTTTACTTGCAGCTGCGCTTTTGTTAAGCCATGTTCTTGCACTTGTTTTGGCAATAAATGATTTTTAGCTATCGCCAACTTCTCAATTTCCGTATAACCAGCAATCGAAATGATTTCCATTCGATCACGTAATGGCCCTGGAATAGAGCTTAAATCATTCGCAGTTGCGATAAATAAAACATTCGACAAATCATATGTTTCTTCAATATAATGATCGCTAAATGTATTATTTTGCTCAGGATCTAGCACTTCTAGCATTGCAGCAGAAGGATCTCCTCTAAAGTCATTTGACATTTTATCAATTTCATCTAGTAAAAATAACGGATTAACCGTTCCAGCTTTTCTCATCCCTTGGATAATTCGACCTGGCATTGCACCAACATACGTTCTACGATGTCCTCGTATTTCCGACTCATCTCGAACTCCACCAAGTGAAATTCGGACAAAATTACGGCCTAAAGATTCCGCAATTGATTTTGCCAATGAAGTTTTCCCAACTCCAGGAGGGCCAGCCAAACATAAAATTGGTCCACGCAGTGACTTCGTTAATTGTCGAACAGCTAAGTATTCTAACACTCGTTCTTTTACAGATTCCAAACCATCATGATCACGGTTTAAGATTTTTTCAGAGCGTTTAATATCTAATTGGTCAGCAGTTGATTTCGACCATGGAATGGAAACCATCCATTCAATATAATTTCGAATAATGCCGCTTTCAGGCGCTTGAGTAGGAAGTTTTTCATAACGATCTAATTCCTTCAACATATTTGCCTTTGTTGTTTCAGGAAGACCTGCTGCTTCAATTTTTCTGTTCAAGTCAGCAACTTCGCCTGTTTTTCCTTCTTTATCGCCAAGCTCTGTTTGAATCGCTTTCATTTGCTCGCGAAGATAAAACTCTTTTTGCGTTCGCTCCATCGCATTTTTCACACGATTAGTAATCTTCTTTTCTAAATCCAGAATTTCTTGCTCATTGTACAAACGACCGATGAGCCATTCTAAACGTTCTTTTACGTCCATTATTTCTAAAACTTCTTGTTTACCAGAAATTTTTAACGGCAAATACGAAGCAACCATATCAGCTAATCGCCCTGGCTCTTCAATATCAACAACGGAGTTATACGTTTCTTCAGACACACTCTTCGATGACTTTGAATACTTGCCAAAATTATGTACTAATGTTCGCATAAGCGCTTCGTCTTCTTTGTCTACTTCTTCTGGCTCAATATAAGCAGTCACCGCTACTTCATCATACGTATCTTTTTCTTTATACTCATCCCAAATCGCTCTTTGTAAACCTTCTACTAAGACACGCATCGTTCCGTTAGGTAGCTTTACCATTTGCTTCACAGTAGCAAGAATCCCAACATCATATAAATCTTCTGCAATAGGATGTTCAATATTCATATCTCTTTGAACTGCTAAAAAGACCTTTTCTTCACGTAACATAGCCTCATGAACTGCCTCTACTGAACGCTCACGACCTACATCTACATGTAAAACCATCGTTGGATAAACCAATAGGCCTCTTAGTGGTAAAACGGGATAATATGTCACATTTCTTTTTGTCATCTCGGAAAGTCACCTCCAGCTAATTCTGTCCTTTTTGTTACTGAATTAAACAAATACTACTCTTCTGTATAAAAGAAAAAGCTGGCATCCTTGCTTACGCTTAGCATGCGCAGATTGGAAGCCAGCTTATTTCAATAGCCCTATTAAGCCGATGTTTTTTCGTTATCTTTCTCAACTACAGTCCCATCTGCTAATAAAAGTTTCGGACTTTTTTGTTCCAAAATCGTTTCCTTCGTAACAATACACTCGACAATATCTTCTCGTGATGGTAATTCATACATCACATCTAGCATAATATTTTCGATAATAGAACGAAGTCCACGCGCACCTGTTTTGCGTTCAATTGCTAGTTTTGCAATTTCAATTAAAGCATCATCTTCAAATGTTAACTTCACATTATCCAATTCAATCATTTTTTGATATTGCTTCACTAGTGCGTTTTTAGGCTCAGTTAAAATTTGTACTAGTGCACTTTCATTTAACTGTTCTAAACTTGCAAGTATTGGTAAACGTCCGATAAATTCAGGGATTAAACCAAATTTCAACAAATCTTCTGGAATCAATTGAGAAAGCATAGAACCAACTTCCACTTCCACTTTGTTTGGATCTGCTCCAAATCCGATTACCTTTTCACCTAAACGACGTTTAATAATTTGCTCAATGCCGTCAAATGCTCCACCAACAATGAATAAAATATTTGTCGTATCGATTTGGATAAATTCTTGGTGCGGGTGCTTACGCCCACCTTGTGGCGGAACACTTGCAACTGTACCTTCTAGAATTTTAAGCAATGCTTGTTGAACACCTTCACCTGAAACATCTCGAGTAATCGAAGGATTTTCAGATTTGCGTGCAACTTTATCGATTTCATCAATATAAATAATTCCTTTTTCCGCTTTTTCAACATCATAATCTGCTGATTGAATAAGCTTTAATAGGATATTTTCAACATCTTCTCCTACATAACCAGCTTCCGTTAAAGATGTTGCATCTGCAATTGCAAATGGCACATTCAAAATACGTGCAAGTGTTTGGGCAAGTAATGTTTTACCACTACCAGTAGAACCAATTAGTACAATATTAGACTTAGATAACTCTACTTCATCAATCACGCTATTTGAATTTATACGTTTGTAGTGATTATAAACGGCTACAGCAAGTGATTTTTTTGCTCGCTCTTGACCGATTACATATTCATCTAAAATAGATAAAATTTCTTTTGGTTTTGGAACTTCTTTAAACTCTACTTCTTCTTCCGTTCCAAACTCTTCTTCGACAATTTCTGAACACAAGTCGATACATTCGTCACAAATATATACTCCCGGTCCTGCAACTAGTTTACGTACTTGTTCTTGTGGTTTACCACAAAAAGAACATTTTAAGTTCCCTTTTTCATCATTGAATTTGAACAAAATATTCACCCCTATTCAAGCAATTATCTTACAAGATTCCTTTCAAGGAATCAAATATTACGTTTCTCTTTTATTCATTCAAAAAATATCTCATTTATATAAACAACGAAATGAATAATGTGAAAGCATATTACGATTATGTTGTTATACGATAAAAAATACTATGTATGAGATAAAACAAGGCACAGACAATTAGCTGCGCCTTGTTTTATATTATAACTCTTTTACGTCAAATTATGAAATTTTAGCGTTTTCAACTAAAAATTCAACTGTTTTTTGGAAACGAAGATCGTTTTCAAGAACGTCTGTACCACCAAGTGCTTTTCTAATATCTGCAGAAGGCATATTGAATTGCGCAGACATTTTTTCAAGCTCAGCATTCACATCTTCTTCACTCACTGTAAGCTCTTCTTTAATAGCAATTGCTTCTAGTGTTAATGAAACTTGTACACGGTTCTTAGCATCTTCTGCCATTTGACCACGTAAAGCAGCTTCATCTTGACCAGAGAATTGATAGTAAAGGTCTAAGTTCATACCTTGAGATTGTAGACGTTGTCCGAATTCTTGTAGCATACGATCAGTTTCTGACTCGATCATTGCTTCAGGAATATCGATTGTTGCATTTGCAGCTGCTGCTTCTACTAAGTCATCACGAAGACTTTGTGCAGATGTTTGTTTTTTCTCTTCAGCAGTTACTTCTTTTAGTTTTGCACGTAATCCGTCGATACCTTCAACATCAGCATCTACTTCTTTAGCAAAATCATCATTTAGTTCAGGAAGTTCTTTCCCTTTAACTTCTTTAATAGCAACTTTGAATGTTGCTGGTTTACCAGCTAATTCAGCAGCATGGTATTCCTCTGGGAATGTAATTTCTACATCTTTCTCTTCGCCAGTTTTCAAGCCAACTAATTGGTCTTCAAATCCTGGGATGAAAGAGTTTGAACCGATTTCTAAAGCGTAATCTGTTCCAGCTCCACCTTCAAAAGCAACTCCATCAGAGAATCCTTCAAAGTCGATAACAGCAGTGTCGCCTTCAACGATTGCATCTTCTTTTACAACTAGCTCAGCTAAACGTTCTTGTTGTGTTTTAAGTTGCTCTTCGATTTCTTCATCCGTTACTTCAACGTCTAGTTTTGTAACTTCAAGTCCTTTGTAATCTCCAAGAGTAACTTCTGGTTTTACAACAACTGTTGCAGTAAACACTAAAGCTTGTCCTTTTTCCATTGTTACGATGTCGATTTCCGGACGGTCAACTGGATCAATTCCAGCTTCGTCGATAGCATTTGAATATGCTTCTGGAAGGATGAAATCAAGTGCATCTTGGTATAATGATTCCACACCATACATTTTTTCAAACATTGGACGTGGCATTTTTCCTTTACGGAAACCAGGTGCATTAATTTGTTTTACTACTTTTTTAAACGCAAGATCTAAACCTTTTGTTACTTCTTCAGCTGAAACCTCAACTGTTAATAATCCTGTATTTCCTTCTTGTTTTTCCCATTTAACTGACATATATTCTACCTCCAAAAATAATTACAAAAATTTTGTGATCTGTATTTTAACTGACAGCTCAGATTGTATACTAATTTATACTTACAACTTGTATATTATAGCATAGATGAATAGACTTTCAACACTATTCATCTTCTCCTATTTCTACCGAATCTTCAACTAATTTAATCAATTCGTATAAATCATCTTGTTGCTTATTTTCTTCACCGAATAATACTTCGACAAAATTTACATACGCTTGTGCAATTTCTTTATCATCATAACCTAACCAATCAAAAGGGAATAATGCATACGCATGGCGTCGAACTAATCCAGAAGTTAATGCAAGCTTAGATGGGTCCTGCTCTAATATTTCTTCCACAAGTAAATCAATAGAATCCATTCGGTCAACAGCTTTTGGACTTGGTAAATCAGCAGGATTCACCTTTTCTTTTATTCCAAATTTAGAAACTGTCACTTCTTTCGTAACCCCTGCTTCCCCTAAAACAAGTAGAGCAATTGTTCGAATTGAAGAAGATACTTTTTCACATTCTACTATTTCACTTATTTCTATTGTTACTTCTGAAATATTTTGGACAAACGCTCTCTGTAACAATAACTCCTGCTCCATAAAGCTTAACTTCGTAAATACATCTAAAGCAAACTTTTCTTTTTCTAAATGTACTATTTCAATTTCAGCTTCTTCGGTGAAAGTAGTTTGTTCAAGTGCAAGACGGCTACTTAAGTCTTTTAATTGCTCAAAGTTCATCTTTCGTTCATCCGAGATGTTATCGTCTGCAAGTAATAAATTCAAGAGATTATCTACTTCTTTATATTCCTTCAAATCTAGCAAGATTGTCAAATATATTTCTACAATTTGCTCTGCAATCGGCGATTTTTTTTCCATTAGCTCTTCGCAAATTTCTTTCGCTTCTAGATATCGTCTCGTTTCTAATAAAGTCAAAACATAAACGCTAATAATCATATCATCCAATTCCGTATATTGCTTTACTATATCAAAGCATTCAGCCGCTTTTACATAATTATTATTTTCCGCAAAGGCTAGACCATCCGCTATCAGGTTCTCAATCATCCCTGGAAAAACAATTAAATTCTCTTTTGTTTGTAACTTACGATGTTTCTTTTTCACTAAAAGCAGCCCCCATAGTGCATGTAATAATGTTTAGAAAAAACCTTCTTTCTCCAATGAAAAAGAAGGTTTCTGATCATTTCTATGTAACATTCACTTTCCATATCCCTTGTAAGAGATAGTATGTTCCTTCTATATTATATGTTGCAAAAGAAATAATCAATCTTGGAGGAAGTTTAATGAACATAAAAAATCCAACCTATCTCCACGACAGATTGGATTTTCGTAAGAATTAATGTTCTATAATCCAGTTGCTTTACCTATATGAATTCTTCCATGAACAGCTTCTACTAACATTTGCACGTCGTATTGCTCTAAATGTAACAATATATCTACTATTGCTTCTCTAGCATCTTCATTATAAAAATCAGCTAATTCATGAAATTTAGCAATGAGTTCGTCCGACGATACAGGATTTTCTGGGTCTCCTACAGGATACAAACTTTGTAGTCGATCAATTTCTCCGTTTTTCCAATATATCGAAATATTTGTTCCCCATTGAATCGGATATTTCGCATCGATTTCTGCATCACTAAAAACGTCAATTCGAGACATCATCTCTCTAATGGAAGAATCATGCAAAGTGCTATCAGTGAATGCTGTATATCCACCAGCCCCATTTAATAGCGCTAGTGCTGCGCAAAACTGCAAACTAAACTTAGCTGCATAAAGCGATTGTGGATCATTATTATTTGTAATATCCAACGCAACTTGATAAGTACCAATTTCTAACTTCAAAATATCATCCACATTTTTTGTCGCTAATGTTCGATGATATGTACATAATAAATCCATAGCCGGGTGCGTATGCCGACAAGAAGCATGTATTTTAAAAGAGTTTTCTAGTATCTTATGTGTACTCCCTAACCCATTCGTCATTTTCTCTATATCGTACCGTTCACTCATTGCCTCAAAAAAACCACGACGCCCTTCCAATATTTTCTTGGCCCCTGTAAAACCTTTTTGGGCTAATAAACAGCTTAATACACCATGCATAGCCGCTTTTCCAGGATGAAGTTGTTTACTCATCGCACTATCTTCTATAAACTCCCAAAGACCCGCTGCTTGAGTTCCCGCACTACCAAGTGCCTCAATAATCTCAGCTTCAGATAAATCCAATAATTTTGCGACTGCAACTGTTGCTCCAAAGGTTCCACATGTAGCTGTGTTATGAAAATAATAATAGTGAGAAGGGGATACCGTCTCCCCTACTCGAAAAGCAATTTCATAACCAATAACTACCGCTGTAATTATTTCTTTACCCGTTAACTTTTTCCACTCTGCTATTGCAAGTACTGCTGGCAAAATGACAGTTGCAGCATGCACAATTGATGCTTTATGAACATCATCCAATTCTATCGCATGGCTAGCTCCACCATTTACAAATGCTGCATTTGTTACACTTGTTCGAAATCCAGTAATTGTAGATGCTTGAGAGTCACCACCTAATTCGCTCATGACAGCACTCATCATTTGAACCGGAATTGTGTCTTTTCCTTTTATCAAGGACGAATAATAATCTAAAATACACAGTTTCGTATATTGAATGACTTCATTAGATAATTGCTCAAAAGTCATATTGCGAACATAACGTGCAATATCCTCACTTAAGTTCACTTATAACACCTCAGTCCATTTTAATAATAATACGCGAGGCATCACCCGTAGCCAGTAAATCAAATCCTTCATTAATCTCATCTAAAGAAATAATATTTGATAGCAGGCGATTGACCGGAAGTCGTCCTTGTTCCATCAAATGTATATAATTAGGAATATCTCTTTTGGGAACACTACTTCCTACATACGATCCCTTTACCGTCCGTTCTTCTGCAGTTAAAGTAACGTAAGGAAATGAAAATTTATGTTCAGGATGAGGCAACCCAGTTGTTGTAGTTACCCCTCCACGTTTGGTCACTCCATATGCAATTTCCATAGCAGCAACAACTCCTGCTGTTTCAAATGCATAATGCACTCCGCCATTCGTATAAGCACGTACTTGTTCAATCACATCTGGATCATTTGAATTAAATGTAGCGGTAGCTCCAAGCTCTTTAGCTTGTTTCAATTTTTTCTCGTTTATATCAATTGCGATGACTTCGTTTGCCCCTACCGCTATTGCACCGAGTAGCGCACTCAAACCAATTCCACCAAGCCCTATAACGGCAACTTTGCTTCCCAAGGTAACTTTAGCAGTATTTACAACGGCACCAACTCCCGTTATAACTGCACAACCGAATAAAGCCATTTTTTCAAAAGGTAAATCTTCTTCCACTTTAACTAAGGAATTCTGTGCAACGACAGCATACTCTGAAAAAGCAGAAACTCCAACATGATGTCCAATATTTTCAGACCCTTTGTGAATACGTTTACCACCTCCAAGGAGAGTACCCGCGCCATTAGATTCTGCACCAGGTTCGCATAAAGCTGGACGTCCCTCAGCACAAGGAATACATTGGCCACAACTAGGAACGAATACACAAATAACTTTGTCTCCTGGACGGAAGTTCGTCACTCCAGCGCCTGTTTCAATAACAATTCCGGCCGCCTCATGACCGAGTGCCATCGGAAGTGGTCGTGGTCTGCTTCCATTTATCACGGATAAATCAGAATGGCATAAGCTTGCTGCTTTTATTTGGATTAGCACTTCTCCAGCTTCGGGTGAATCTAAGTCAACTTGTTCAATCTTGATAGGTTTACTTGTTGCATAAGGTCTTTCAGCACCCGATACACGCAAAATAGCAGATTTTACTTTCATTAACTTCACTCCCTCATGGTAAAATTTTCATACCAATAAATTTCAGATCCGTCATCTCTTCTATAGCATAATGGATTCCCTCTTTGCCAATACCACTTTCTTTTACGCCACCGTAAGGAATATGATCATATCTTTTCACAGAAACTTCATTTATCCATACTCCTCCAGTTTCTAAAGCTTCTGCCATACGCATTGCAAGGTTAATATTATTCGTGAATACCCCGGCTTGTAGTCCATAACGTGAATCGTTTGCGTAAGCAATTACCTCTTCTTCCGTATCAAAAGGCATTACTGCAATAATTGGAGCAAAAACCTCCGCACATACGACCTTCATATCAAAATCTACTTGATCCAAAATTGTCGGTTCTAAGAAAGTACCATTTCTGTTCCCGCCTGTCCGAATAACCGCTCCCGATTGAACAGCTTCCTGAATCCATGATTCCGCTTTTTCTGCTGCTGCAAGTGTAATCATTGGACCTAACTGGGTTGATTCCTCTTTTGGATTACCCATTTTTAATTGGGATACTTTTTCTGTTAGCTTACCTAAAAACTCTTCATAAACGGATGTATGAACAAATATACGTTGGGCGGAAACACAGGCTTGCCCTGCAAATGTATAACCTCCCATAAGAATGGAAGAAACTGCGTTATTAATATCCGCATCTCCAAATACAATATTTGGTGCATTTGACCCTAATTCAAGTGTCACTTTTTTCCCTTTAGCCATTTCATTAATTTTCCATCCAACTACTCCACTACCAGTAAAAGTTACTTTTCTCACTAGTGGATGTGTCACAAGAGACTCTCCTAATTCTTGTCCGGTACCTTGGATAATATTAAGAGCACCCGCTGGCAACCCAGCTTCACGTAATAATTTATATAAAGCAACAGCAGAAAATGGTGTTTTTTCTGCTGGCTTCAATACGATTGTATTTCCTGCGGCGATGGCAGGAGCAATTTTATGCAACGCCATATTTAACGGGAAATTGAAAGGTGTAATCGCAGCGACAACGCCTATAGGAATCCGCATAGAAAAACCAAATTGTTGCTCTCCACCAATTGCATTATCCAATACAATTTGTTGCCCATGGAGATTTTTAGTTCCTTCAGCAGCAAAATATAATACTTGAATTGCTCTTCCTACTTCACCACGTGCTTCGACAATTGGTTTACCCGCTTCTAACGTTAAGAGTTCAGCAAATTCTTCCGATCTCTTTTCTAATAAAACTGCCGCATTTCTTAAAATTTGACTCCTTTTATGCGCAGGCATTTTCTTCATCGTATGTTGAAATACATCATGGGCATTTTCCACCGCTTGTATCACTTCGTTTTTATTTGCGCAAAGAATATGACCTATCTTTTCTTGCGTATAAGGATTTAAAACATCGATTATATCTCTTTCACCTGTAATCAATTCTTGTTCATCTATAAAAGACCCATTTTCTAACATATAATCACCTACCTCAAAAAGTTAAATTATTATTCGTAGTACCCTTCAGTAGATTTGATCATTGTTTTAAATTGCTTTTCATCATGACCAAACCAAATTGTCGAATTATTTTCCTCTGCATACTTTCTAATACGTTCTACAGTTGAGTTATAGCCTACTGAATCATATAGAATGCCTGGTGGTTTAACTGGTGGCCCTAAGCTCTCTGCTGTATACACTGCATCTGAAGCTAGTAATAGATTCCCTGTTCCAGGTAATTCAATATGCAAACCTAACATTCCATACGCATGCCCAGGGCCAAAGTTAATAATTTTAACTCCCTCTACTAATTTCACTTCTTTTTCTGTCGGCTTAATCGTTCTCCAGCGTAATTCCTTTTTAATCCACGCCATAACATCACCCCAAATATAAGCGCCCATATTTTGTGTCATTGCAAACGTTTTCATAACATTTTGCAATTCTGAGTCATGTACAATAATTTCTGCATTTGTAAATAACTCTAAACACCCCGCATGATCTAAATGCAAGTGAGAAGCTACTACGTATTTAATATCTTCTGGACGTACTTTTAACTGCTCCAACCTATTTATTAAATAACATTCTTCACTTTGAAATGAAGGAAAAAGTTGTTGAATACCTTCAGGCCATCGCCCATCTTCCCCCATACCATCAGGGTTACATCCTGTATCAAACAAGATTTTCCCTTCTGGATGATCAATTAATACAGCAAAAACCGGAAACTCCACAAATTCAGCCTTCGGAGCTGGGTTAGTTATACTAGCAGGGTTGTGCATCGAAATCATATAGTTTTTATCCATTTTCATCGTACCGGTATCAAGAACGTACACTTTTTTTGAATTACACATAATATATTCCTCCAGTATGTTATATTTTTATACACGCGTGTTGATTAACCATTTTATTCAATTTAGTAGTTTCGGCAAGGATTTGCGCTACAGAGTCGGACGCTTACCGCGGGAACGGCTCCAATCCAATGGAGCATGTCAGAAACTTTCAGGATATCCCTCCATTGAAAATTTTTCCAACTAAAACGTAGAGTGACAGATGGGAAAGTAAATGAAAATAGAAAATGGATCGTCCCATTTTATCGTTAAGCTATATGATTACAAACCTATATAGATAGAGATTTACTGAAGGCTGAAGCGCGTCGGGCCGCATGAGCCGAAGTATGAGACCCACTTGGGCGAAACACAAGTTGGCTCATGCAAGGTGCGGCAAGCGAGAAGACAAAGTGACTATCCACTAAAACGTACTTTTTAGCACAAATTTTCAAGATATAGGATAATTTACTGACGTGATTTTTATATTCATTTCCTTAAATGGGACAATATCTCTTCCGTATGCTCCCCGAGAATTGGAGAGTAAGAACGTATAGGAAAAGTACTTTTGTTAAAGGTTATCGGGATTCTCGTTACAAATGTTTGACCGTTTGTTGGATGCTCCATCTCAACTATCATATTATTAGTAGTTGTTTGTGGATGCTTATATACATCTTGCATTGATTGAACTTTAGCAGCAGGCACCCCTGCATGATCAAATGCTGTAATCCAATCATCTGCAGTTTTTTGTAAGAGTATAGATTGGACCTCATTATTTAATTCATCTCGATTTTTTGCACGATGCTCATTAGACATAAATCTTGAATCTGTTAACCAATTCGGTTTATTGAGGACATCACATAATTTATGAAATAGTCGATCGTTTGAAATACCAATCATAATAGGTGATTGTTTAGTATGGAAAGCTCCGTATGGTGCAAATGAACCGTGATTTGACCCTAGTTTTTCAGGGTTTTCATTCGTTAATATTGTCGATAGTAGGTGATAGTTAGACCAAAATACACCCGTTTCATATAGAGAAGTTTCTACTTTTTCTCCTTCTCCTGTTTTATTTCTTTGCAAGATTGCTGTTACAACACCTAACGCTCCCCAAATGGCACTACCTTGATCTAAAATAGAAACTGGTATTCGAGATAGCTCCGAAGATCCTGTAATACTTATTAAACCCGTCTCGGCCTGTAGTATTGCATCATACCCTGCCTTTAAACGATCAGGACCATTTTGTCCATAAGCACTGATACTACAATAAATTAGACGATTATTAAGTTCCCTTAATTTTTCATAACCCAATCCTAATTTTTCTGCTTTACCAAGTCTAAAGTTTTCTACAAATACATCTGCGTCAGCAATCATCTCATACAAAAGATTACGCGCTTCTTTCAATTTTAAATCTAATACTACTGATTTTTTATTTCGATTAATATTAATAAAATATGTGCCATCATCTTTAACAAGCGGAGCCATTTTCCTTGCCTCATCTCCACTACCAGGACGTTCAATTTTAATGACCTCAGCTCCCAAGTCAGCTAATATCATTGTCAAAGTTGGTCCAGAAATATTAGTAGTGACATCAATTACTTTAATTCCTTGTAGTGGTAGCATACTTTCACCTCCCTTCAAGTTTTGCGATCATTTCTTTTGTAAAAATTACAGCCTTGTTCATTGCAGCTATATCTATGCCAGTTTCAATTTGCATCTCCTCCAGAAGCTTTACAATCCCTTCCGTAGAAATATTTCCTGTTGCTCCAGGGGAAAAAGGACATCCTCCTAATCCAGCTAAAGAACTATCAAATTTATCTATCCCCACCTGTAACGCTGCAATTGTGTTGGCATAAGCAAAACCATTCGTGTCGTGAAAATGTGCAACAAACACCTTATCTGGATGTCGTTTTTTTAACGCTTGAAAACGTTCATAAACAATTCTTGGATTTGCTTGCCCGTTCGTATCTCCAATTACTATTTCATCTGCACCATGTGCAACAAAATGATCCACAATATAACAAATCTTTTCAAAAGAAACAGGTCCTTCGAATGGACAATTAAAGCTCATTGATACATAAGCACGTATAAATATAGTATGATCTTTTGCTTTTTGGAAAATCTTTGTACATTCTGCTAAAGAATCATCGATACTCCTTTTAATATTACGCATATTAAATGTCTCGGAAGCTCCAACAAACACAGCAATTTGGGATACTTTATTTTCAATTGCTCGATTCAAAGCTCTTAAATTAGGTGTTAGAACGATAGATTCAATTCCAATTTCATGGCAAAATTCTATAATTTCTTGGGCATCTGCCATTTGAGGTACTATTTCAGAATTAACAAACGAAGTAGCTTCAATCCTTTTTACACCCATTTTTTGTAAATGTAAAATCATTTTCTTTTTCTCTTCCGTAGGTACTAGCACTGACTCATTTTGTAAACCATCACGTGGACTTACTTCAATAATTTCAACTTGTTTTGGAAACAGCATTGGATCACCCCTAGTACGACTTAGGTAACTTAAGAACATGCTCACCTACATATGATAAGATCAAGTTTGTAGAAATTGGCGCTACTTGATATAATCTCGTTTCTTTAAACTTTCTCTCAATATCATACTCGGTTGCAAATCCAAACCCACCATATGTTTGTAAGGCTACATTTGCAGCCTCCCACGAAGCATCAGCTGCAAGTAATTTCGCCATATTTGCTTCAGCTGCACATTTTTCACCACTATCAAATAGTTGTGCTGCTTTTATACGCATCAAATCAGCTGCCTCTATATGAATATGCGCTGTCGCTATTGGAAACTGAATGCCCTGATTTTGTCCAATTGGACGATTGAATACGACACGTTCATTTGCATAATCTCTTGCCCGTTCAATAAACCATCGCCCATCTCCAATACATTCAGCCGCTATTAAAATGCGCTCGGCGTTCATTCCATCTAAAATATATCGGAAGCCTTTACCTTCCTCACCGATTAAATTTTCTACTGGCACTTTTAAATTATCGATAAATAATTCTGTTGTTGCATGATTCATCATTGTTTTAATGGGACGAATTTCTAAACCATTTCCAATAGCATCTCGCAGATCTACTAATAAAACAGATAACCCTTCACTTTTTTTAACGACTTTTTCGATAGGGGTAGTGCGTACAAGTAATATCATCAAATCTGAATGCTCAGTTCGTGAAATAAATACCTTTTGTCCATTTACAATATAGTGATTCCCTTCTCGAACCGCCATTGTTTTTAGATTTGTTGTATCCGTACCAGTATTCGGCTCTGTTACACCAAAAGCTTGCAAGCGCAAAGTCCCATCTGCAATTTTTGGTAAATACTTTTCCTTTTGCTCCTTCGAACCATGGCGCAGAAGTGTTCCCATTGTATACATTTGTGCATGACATGCTCCCGAATTACCACCTGATCGATTAATTTCCTCTAAAATAATTGAAGCCTCCAAAATCCCTAGTCCAGATCCTCCGTATTCTTCTGGAATTAGTGCCCCTAAAAATCCAGCATCTGTTATAGCTTTTACAAATTCAGTTGGATATCCCTCTTCCTCATCCAACTTCCTCCAATATTCATCCGGAAACTTTTTGCAAACATTACGCACACTTAAGCGTAATTCTTCCAAAAATTCTAATTGCTCCTTCACTACACTCATTGATTTCCCTCCTACTTACCTTTAAAAACTGGATGTCTTTTTTCGTTAAATGCTAGAACACCCTCCAAACGATCCTCCGATAGGATAACTTTATTGTACGTATCAATTTCAAACTGTCGTGCATCTTTGGTGTTCATCGTTAGTACCTTGTTTGTTACTGCTTTTGTCCCTTTAACACCTATCGGGGCATTAGACGCTATTTTGCATGCTAATTCAAGTCCATAAGATTGAAGTTCATTATTTTTCACAAGCTTATTTAATAAACCCACTTCATATGCTTCCTGTGCATCAACGATTCTTCCAGTAAACAACCACTCTTTAGCTATATGAAGAGGTACACGCTGAGGTAATAAACGCGCCCCACCACACCCTGGCATTATTCCTCTCGTCACTTCAGGAAGCCCAAACTTAGCATTTTCCGAAGCTATAATGAGATCACAGTTTAGAGCTAGTTCAAATCCACCCGCTAAAGCAAATCCTTCCACTATAGCTATCGTTGGTTGTGGCAAATCTTCTAATGCATATACCATATCTTCAAATAATTGATGCTGTAATCGCCAGTCTTCATCTGACATTCCTTTCCGTTCTTTTAAATCTGCTCCGGAACAAAATGACATTGGATCAGAAGAGCTAAGTACTACTACACGTATTTGAACATCATGCATGGTATTTCGGAAAATACTTAATAGCTGCTCCGCCATCTTCGTATTAAATGCATTTCGCATTTCTGGTCGGTTCAATATAATCTTCAAAATGTTTTTTTCTTCTCCTAAAAGCTCCGTTAAAACAAAACTCATTACTAGCACTCCTTTAATTGATCTGTTCAACTCCGATTGATGCACGTGTTACCCCACGATTGAAGGAAGCATCCAAAGCTTTCGACACATCATCTAATGTATAATCGCAAGCAAGAATTTCACTGAATGGAAATTTATCGATGTTCAAACTTAAAAATTTTAACGATTTATATAAATACCAAGGTTCATATCGAATCAGCCCCATTATGGAGATATTCTTTCTTGTCATTAACCCAGGATCAAACTCGGTTAGTTTACCCGGAGAAATATTCCCAATAGAAATGTACTTCCCAGCTGATTTAATGAGATGAATTCCTTCAGCAAATGCCGCTGGAACTCCCGTAAGTTCCATTACAACATCAGCTCCAATACCATTTGTTAATGTCATTATTTTCTCTACACGTTCCTCAAGTGTTTTATATTGATCCATTGACACCGTTTCGTCCGCACCAAACCTTTTTGCTAGTTCAAGACGATTAGGTAAAGAGTCTATGACAATAACCTTAGCTCCAAACATTTTAGCAATTGCTGTTGCATTAAGACCTAGTCCGCCAGCCCCCTGAATAACGATTGTATCTCCATATTTCAGACCTGACTTCTCAATACCAAAATATACTTGTGAAATGGCACAGTTTGCTCCCGCAGCTACTTCATCCGGTATATTTCCTGGTACTTTATAAAAATATTGATCGGGATGAATATAATAGTGCGTAGCAAATGATCCATGGAAATGAGGATATTCATGTGCTTCTTTACTCCAATACTCATATGCGTTTTCACATAAATTAAAATAACCTTGCAAACATTGTTTACATTTCCTACATGTTAAAAAGTATGTTGCCGCAATACGATCACCAACTTGTACGGGTTGTCCTGCAAAATCAGTCGTAACACCTTCTCCTAATTCAACAATTTCACCAACCATTTCATGGCCCATAACCCCTGATTTTTTCGTAGGATGTAAGCCCTTCCAAATATGCAGTTCAGAACCACAAACATTCGTTCTTGTTACCCGTACTAATATAGAACCTTGTCCGGCCTTTGGTAAATCATATTCTTCAAAGATCATCTTTTCTGGTTCTGTCATTACTGCAACTTTTCCCTTCATAAACGAACCTCCAAATTCAAATTTTATATTGGCCAATCATTATTACCGACAAGCTATTTCACAATGTATTCATGAACATAAACAAATATATTTCTCGTTTCTTAAGGGACAATTTATAACTTCGGATATTGTATCCAATTTAACTTAAATAAAATCCCCCTTTTTCTATTAATAAGAATACTAAATTAGTTCTTAAATGTAAATGAATATTTTAAATTTTTAGTTAATTTTATTTACACTTATATGGAAAACTAATAAAACCTCATTAAAATATATGATGTAATAAGGGATCATATTCTCTTATTTATTGTTCCATACTATTGAAATTTTTTGCTCCCTCCTCATACCAATCGTTTCCGTATGAATCATTAATAACAACAGCAGGAAAATTTACAACTGTAATTTTTCTGATAGCTTCTGTACCCAAATCCTCATACGCTATAAGTTCGACAGTTTTAACAGTTCGAGCAATTAAAGCACCTGCACCACCAATTGCAGCCAAATACAGTGATTTATTTTTTTGAATAGAATTAACCACTTCTTTCGATCGATAGCCCTTACCAATCATCCCTTTTAAGCCTTGTTCAAGTAAAGCCGGCGTATATTTATCCATTCTTTCACTAGTTGTAGGACCTACGGAGCCAATAATTTGACCGGGTTTAGCTGGAGTTGGCCCTACATAATAAATTACTTGCCCTTTCAGATTAAAAGGTAAATCTTCACCTAACTGTATAGCATCATACATTCGTTTATGCGCTGCATCTCTAGCGGTATATATAACTCCAGTTATTAATACTCGGTCACCAGCTTTCAAGCTACTTATCGTTTCTTCATCGAAAGGGGAGCAAATTTTAATGAATGACAAATAATTCCCTCCTTTTATACAATAATACTTTTATGCCTACTTGCATGACAGTTTAAATTAATCGCTACTGGAAGAGATGCAATATGACATGCTTCCATCTCTATTTTCACATCCAAAGCAGTTGTACTACCTCCCATACCTTGCGGACCAATACCCAATTGATTAATTTCTGTTATCAATTCTACCTCTAAAAAAGATATTTCTGTTACTATGTTTCGATGACCAATCGGACGAAACAATGATTTTTTCGCTAAATATGCACATCTTTCGAAATTTCCTCCTATACCTATACCAACTACTAATGGAGGACAGGCGTTAGGACCTGCTATACGGACAGTTTCCAAAATAAAATCTTTTACTCCCTTAAGACCGTCAGATGGTTTGAGCATTTTCAACGTACTCATGTTTTCACTTCCTCCACCTTTTGCAGATAGATGCATGACTAATCGATCTCCTGGCACAAGTTCTATATGAATAACTGCTGGTGAATTATAAGCCTCACTTTTTGTTCTAGTTAAAGGATTTTCTATAATTGAATGCCGTAGATATCCTTCCTTATATCCCCTTTTAACACCTTCATTAATCGCAGTATAAAGGCTTCCCCCTTCAATGTGGCAATCTTGACCAAGTTCAACTATAAAGACAGCAACCCCTGTATCCTGACACATTGGAATCCTTTCCTCTTTTGCAATATCCGCATTTTCAATAAGCTGTTCTAATACATATTTGCCGTTTGCTGATCTTTCGGTTTCCGAAGATTTCTTCAAGGAATCATAGACATCACTGCCTAACTCAAAATTAACTTCCTGACATGCAACACTTACTTTTTCTACAATATCTTCATAATTAACTATCCGCATTTACATACCCCCGTACCTTCAGCCATTCATTGATAGTTCAATGTTCAGTTAACCTTTTAGCTTTTTTATACATTGGATAATCAATGAGTTGATTTTGATATTGAATAGATGCAATACCTTTCTTTTCAGCTTCTTCAAAAGCTAAAACTAGTCGACGTGCCTCTTCTAATTCCTTTTCCGTTGGAGAAAATATATCATGGACAATTTGAATCTGCTTAGGATGAATAATCATTTTCGACTTGAATCCTAGTTTTTTGCCAAGTAGGGCACTTTGCTTTAAACCAGCATCATTATTTAACTCAGGATAAATAGTATCTAGTGGAGGCTGGATTCTAGCTGCTTTTGATGCATTTACAATTTTTGACCGCGCATATAATAACTCCAAACCATCAGATGAAAGTTCACATCCAATATCTAACGAATAATCGATTGAACCAAATGCTATTTTTGTTACTAGTGGGCTTGAAGTAGCGATTTCATAAGAAAAATGAATTCCTTTAGCGGTTTCAATCAATGGAATGATTTCTATGGCTTCATGTGATTCACACTTTATAAACTTATACATTTCTTCTACATTTTCAGCAGATTCTGCTTTTGGAATCATCACTCGATTTATTCCATTTTTAACGGCGCATAAAATATCAAGCTCCCAATGAGGCGAGTTATAGTCATTTATACGTAGTATCAATTTATTCTTATCTTCCCCCAATGCCCGTACAAGCTTTAGTCTTGCGTTTTCCTTTTCAACTTGAGCAACAGAATCTTCTAAATCGATAATAATAGCATCTGCTTCGCTTTCTAAAGCTTTTAAAATCATTTGAGGTTTCATGGCTGGTACAAATAGATAAGAACGCTCCACTATCATTCCTCCCCGTTTTATCACGTAAAAGTAAAAGGTATGCTACATCACTGTTCCATATCTCTTCCTTTATTTTTAATATTTTGGATAACTCCTTTTCCAGCTCTAGAAATATGTTTACTAATTAATTCACCAGCCTTCATAGAATCTTTTTCTTTTACCGCTTTCAATATGTCCCGGTGCTCGCTATTTGATGTTCCAATTTGATTTGGAAGCATATGCGGAGTATGCTGCGGAAAACCGCTCCATAAATTTTCAATAAATGACTTTAATCTACTCCACTGACAACAGCTGATTAATTCTTGATGGAATTGTATATTGATTTGAACAAACTTTTCAATGTCTGATGTATTCTCCATTTCTACTACAAGCGCTTCTAATTTATTTATAACGAAATCGTTCATGTTTTTAACGCTATCTTCCACTGCCTCTTTTTCAAATATGCTACGTAGATGGTAAATTTCCTCCACCTCTTTAACACTAAATGATTTTACGGAAGCACCTTTATGTGGCTCTACTATTATCAAACCTTCTGATTCTAATTTTTTAAATGCTTCACGAATAGGCATTCTACTAACCCCAATAGAATTCGCTAACTCATCTTGGACTAAACGCTGCCCTGGCTTAAATTCGCCACTAAGGATAGCTTCACGAATAATTCGACAAACCTTCGTAGGAATCGTTTCTAACTCCCAAGTTTCTAACTTCAAACTATTTCCCTTCTCCATCCCATTTACCCCTTTAACTATTTTTCTTTTTAATCTAAAGAATATTGAATCCAATAACCAATCTTAGAATTTATTATATATTCTTACAATTTGATTGTAAAACTAATTATTATAATAACAAATTGTTGTTGAAACATGTACCTATCCTATTAAGAAAAAAAAAACCTACAAGTACAAACGTTCCTTTCTTTCCTGTTAAAATATACAAATAAAAAAAACACCTCCGATAGAGAGTGCTTTTTCGTTATTTGTTTTAATTTAATTGTTAAAAGCATCTGGATACACGACAGTATCCAATACTTCCCCTGAGACTTCATCCTTAATAGTTACAGTAACTTTGTAAGTATCCGGATTGCTCCCGTTAAATAGCTGATAATACATACCTTGTAGACCGAAGCCAAGCGCAGCGAATCCATCCATACTATTTTCAAATTTCGCTTTTTCTACAACCATTGTAAATTCAGAGAAATCCTTATTATAAGAAACATCCTTAATAGATGCAAAGTCTCCACTTGTTTTAGCCTCATCTATACTTTCTAGTACGCTCGCCTTCATTTCTTCCATCATTTCTTTATGTTTTGCTTTTGACATTTTATAAGTGAGTGAGCCATCTGCATTTTTTATAACTTCATCCACGCCATCTTTTTTGGCTTCTGAGATAGTTGCATCTACATCTTGCCCCTCAAACATGGAAGCTGGTAAAGTGAGTTCGACATTTAGCAAGCCCTTATCTACTTCAATTTTTTCCTCTTTTGTTTCACTTTCTTCTTTTTCCACATTCTCTTGCGGTTTGTTAGTTTCTTGATTACTTTCAGCTTCCTCTTTCCCACAAGCCACAGTTACTATACCCAACAACATTATAAATACTACTAATAAAACCTTTTTCAACTTGATTCCCTCCAAAATGATTTCATTTATATGAAAATACTACCACATTGGACAAGACATGCCAATTACGATTTTGGATTTGTCCGCTTAGTTTTGTTATGACTTCCATTATCATCTACCTTATTATTTTGCTCTGCTTTCGTTTAATGATGATTTTTTACCGTATGGAAGAACATAAAAGGTAAGAACAGTTACGAGAATAGATACATATCAGCCAATAAACTGTGCTAGCAGTTGGTTAAACTTATCACGCTCTTCTAAGAAAGGAGCATGACCGCTGTATTGGAATGGAACAAGCTGTGAATTTTTTATTAGCCGGTTTGTTTCTTGTGCTTTATTAAACGGAACAACTTTATCATGTATACCGTGAATAATTAGTGTTGGAACTTGTATTTTCCCTAGATCATTGTATACATTCTCATCTCGCAATGACATCATAACCGCAGCTGTTGACCAACCAGCTGCTTGTAATCCTAACTGAAAAAACCAGTCAGATAACGGAGGAGTAATGTATTGAAAGAAAAAAACATCCGTTAATCCCCTCAACATTTTAGGACGATCATTTAATGTTTCTGTAATGAATGTATTCGCTACTTCTTCCGAAACACTAGACGGAGATGCAGCATCTATTAAGATAAGTTTTGAAACACCATAACCTTGATATCGAGCCATATATCGAATCGAGATAGCCCCTCCCGTAGAGTGACCAGCTAGTGTGAAATTTTTTAATTGCAATGTACTTATTACTGCATGAACGTCATCTGCCAATCTATCAAAATTGTACCCACTGATTGGTTTATCAGAATTACCATAACCCCTCCAGTCAATGGCTATGCAACGATATCCCATTGCTGGAAGTACATTAAACTGATATTCAAACTGATTATGATTTAAAGGCCAACCATGTATAAATAGTATTGTTTCCTTTCCCAGTGGGTTTATATCCTCTACATATATCTTTACTCCATTCTCTACTGTAACAAAGTATCCCATCCAAACCCCTTCCATTATTCAAAGTGTTATCCATAATAAGATACTCTTCTATGGAAACATGGGTGAATACTATCCATTATTTGCTTTGCTGTTTTTTGTAGTGTACTCGTTTTTCTTTCTCTTAATGCAGACAGGCACTTGATAAATACATAGTTAATATAATGTTTTGAAGGAGGGATCACTATGCAGTGGTATCAAAAAATTGCACATTTAATTGGTCAACCTGTTGGAATTTCATTAACAAATGGTCAAGGCACCTCAGGAATTTTGTGCGGTACTTCTAATGGAAAACTACTAGTAATTGAATACTTATACCAAGCACAATTCGCTTTAAAACAATATGACTTTTATTTGATCCAGGACATTAATGGGTTTCCACCTTGCCAGAACCAACAACCACTATATTAAAGAAAGCGTCCCTCTTTTGTAGAGGGATTTGCTTTACTTATTGTTCTGTTTATCCTTTTAATTATTATTGGCGCAACTTTCTTAAACCGTGGCAACAACTGTTAAGTAATTTTGTTGAATGTGATCTGAGATTATGACTGATATTTACAGAACATTTGAAGCAGGCTTATTAGAGCCTGTTTTTGTCATTTTACCACTCCACTTTTCCTGTTCTATCTTTAATGGCCCGTACAAAATTGTTCAAGTGGAGCTTTTTTGAAGCAGAAGTAAAGGGAAAAATGAAGTGCAAAAGAATTCCAAAAAAATAGAAAAAACGCCTAGAATGTTGATGCAACATTCTAAAGCGCTTAATCTTTTTTCTAAAACAAGGTATGGTATTCTACGTCCCAGGAGAGATTCGAACTCCCGACCGACGCCTTAGAAGGGCGTTGCTCTATCCAGCTGAGCTACTGAGACAAGTACTCCCCTAAAGGGATTATAGGTTATTCTTGATGAATTAGGGATTCGTTCATTTTACGTTTTTAGACCGAAACCACCTACATTCAGTATATTATCACTAAAACCGTTTTTTGGGAAGACACATTTAGATATTTGTTTTATTCTAAATAAACAGTGTTTTACTTTGGTTAATATGAATAAGGAAGAGTAATTATTGTCTAGTTCTATCTGCATTTAAAAAAGAGTCCCACAAATGTCTGACCCTTTTCAGACTCTTCCACATTTCTTAATGAATGAATTGAATGATTTCTTCTTTTGTCACACCAACAAAATACTTTGGCATGTCAATCGAATCAAGTGCTTCTTCAATAGCTTTCCTGTTAACAGTTGTCCTACCTCCTCAATATCGCCTACGCCAAAGAAGGAGAGTCTAACCTTTACTAACTCAGTTCGAAATGTACCTTTCCCCTATTGTGTATTTAAGTGAGGGTTTTATTTTTATCAGATTTAACCCTCTTAAATAGACTAAAATCATCATTTATTATTAAAGAGTTAAAAATTGTATAATTAGAAACAATCAAAAACAAAATTACAGTGCCAAACTTCCAGTTTTCACCAAAAGAACTCGTAATTAAATTTTCTACTAGTAGAATTGGCTCTATCGTTATCAAAACTGTTATTAAACCTGAAATGTAAAAGAAAACCAAATGAGTATAGTGATATATCCTCATAAAAAATTCTTTATTAACTTTAAAAATCTTTATTAATATAAAGTAAGCCATGTATGTTAGTAATAAAGAAATTCCAGATGCTAATACTACAGCAAATATCAATCTATTTAATGTTGTTATTTCGAATCCAGACTTATTCATTATTTTTTCTGCTAATAGTAGAGTTAACGCATATACCAGAAAGAAAACTAGTGGCAACATTATTAGCCCTGCAAAAAACTTTGAAACTTTATTATTAAAATTATTCATTTGTAATCACTCTCTAAATATCATAAATTTTTATTATTAAAATTACTTCAATTTTATTATTAACTCCAAAAGGTATTATTCAATTCACATAATTGTAATCATTAAATATTACTTAAAATGCTTAACTCACACCAAGGAATACTTTCCATAAAACACATCATCAATACTTAGTAGTTTCCATTCTTCAGTTAAACCAATAGTACTTACTTTAGAAATCAGCGTTGCAAAAATAACATTATGAACTTCAAGTTTTAAATCTAAAACAACGCTTACATCAGGCAATGTCAAATCTAATACTAAAATACCTCCCCCATCTAAATCAATAAGTGTCATTTCTTTAAAGTTTTCTGTTTCAATATCTATCTCGGCAATATAGTAGTTACTCTGAAAAATTAAATTCTTTTTATTAGGAGATATTTGAACATCTATATTGTTCTTTTGTTTATTAATATTTCTTTGACGCAGTTTGAATTCATTAAAAGATAACTTATTGTTCGAAATAAGTTGCTCCACTATAATGTCTAAATCTGGATTTTCAACCTGTATAGTGTTCTTTATTCCATTTTTATAATAATTTAATGCTCTCATTGCTTCTACTTTTAGTACATTCATATTTAAACCTTTAAATTGTTTATTATAGTGCATACAAGAATTTCTCAATTTACGTATAGAATCAAAGAGGCTATATGTATTTTCTGAAATACCCCCTGTTTCTTTTAATATTTTCAATCTACCCTCTTGGTTGAGATTACGAGAATCAATTTTATTATTATCAGCTAAATACCTACTGAATTCCTCAGTAGCTATTCCAATTACCGCTATACAACTTGTATAATTTCCAAAACAATAAAGATTCTCAGCCTCTTTTAACAGTTCTAAGAACTTTTCATTACTAGAAAAGTATCCTACACTTTCTAACTCCCACCATCTATCAACAATATCATCGATATCATTTCTAATATTTTCAAGAATTATTTTTCCAAGATGCCCTTTATCCCTTTGAACATATAGATTAATATCTTCATTTTCTTTATCTGAATAGGTTTCTTTAATATAGTCTATATACAATATAATCCTCCTCTATATTTATTTTATTTAATATGAAACATTTTGGATTTATTTGACAATATAAATGGAAATTATTAGATGTCCCTTAAAACTTCATTATAAATTACATAGCTTAACTTTTTATTAACTTTATTTATTTCATTTGAATAAAAGTTAGGTCGAGCCGTCATTAATTTTGTTTCCACCGTATAGTCTCCTTCTTCTAATTCCCATGCTTTTATTAATTCAATAACATGCTCTTCCATCCATTCTTGCCTTGCAATTATTTTTGGTATATCTTCTAGTATTTTTCTATCTTTTAAAATAAGGTCTCGTGAATACATAGAAGGTTTAAAATACTTTATCTCATATATAATTATATTTTTATTTTTCTTATCTATAATTACTGCATCAAAGTCTCCTAAATCTTGATTTTGAGAATTAAAGATTCTTTTCTTAATACCATTTCCTACTATACTTTTTATATTTACATAAGGAACGTTTTTTTCTTGCATGGGTACAAAATAATCATCTCTTTTACTAAATTGAAAAGCAATACTCATACCCATTAAATAGGCTATGTCATTTTGCGCCTTTTGAAAGGTTCTAGTTGCTCTACTACCAAAAATTTCTTCAATAAAATGGTCTGTAGTAACTATATTTTCAAACATAGTAATGCTATTACTGGAGTCTAATATTCCAAATGCTAAGATATTTTCCAATTCAAAAATAAATTTATAATCTAAATATGTATCACTAAAATTATAAATAGCATTACTTTTAATTTTAGTTGGCTTATATGCTAGATATTCCAATATTCTCTCCAACGGTCCATCCCACCCCTCCAGTTGCTCCTTGAAAACAAAAACAACTTTCATTGAAACATCATCAGATAATGGAGCGATTTCAAATATTTGTTCATGTTTTTCTGCTATTTCCACAACCTTCTCCCTGAAAGCTAATAAATTTTCAAATGAGAATCCAATTAGTTTTTCTATTTCTTTACCTACTTTTCCTTTTATTTGGTGGATAGAAAACTCTCTTTTTTCTAGAAAGTGATTAATATGAACATCATCAAAGGTAATTTCCTCTGGTTTATTGAACTCTTCAGCTTCGTAATAGGAATGATAGTCCGATAATTCCTTGATCTCAATATCAGTTTTAATTAGTTGGGTTAAAGTAGGTGACCATTTGAAGGACTTTGAGTTATCTATGTTTCTACTTATTTTATCTATCTCTTCAGCATAAACAAATAAAGAAACAAAATCTGTCTCATCTGAAATAGCAGTATCTCCAAATTCTTCCTCATTAATAGAAGCAACTACATTAGTAATTACATGAGACACTATCCGAGTTCTTACTGACACCCAAGGATTTTTATCGAATATTTTCCATGTAGCAAATTCTCTTATAGCAACCATCATGAATAGGATATCTTCCTTTGCATAACTCCTTATAAGTTTTTTCATCAAAGCAATAAAGTGATTAATCATGCTTTCTGCTCCTGCTATAGGTTCGACAATATCTTCATTATAATGAATGTAAGGATTGTATATTCTTTGATGAATATTCTTAAAATATACATCTTCGAAGTAATCAATCTTACTGTATGAATACACTGAAATTCTTAAAATATCTTCTAAATAAAAATAAAAATAACAGTGGGGACATTCTTTATTAAATAATTCTTGTTTGAGATTTATAGTTTTATTACATTTAGGGCATATCATAAACTCATATCCTTTTTAACACTAATTTTACAGCTAAACATTGTTGGATTCCCTTGAAATATCCATTTACTCACCAAAACCCTCTTCTCTATATAAAAAAAATTAATTACTAATCTTTGCAAGGTAAATATATCAATTGTTTTAATTATACCTTCTAATTAGTATAATATGGTATTATAATTAACCAAATTTACTGATTACGATTAGAGAGAGTATTACATTAAAATTGGAGGCAAAGTAGATGGATAAACAAGAAGAGCGAAAAGTAATACAAGGATACGAGGGTCTTTATGAAATTACAAGTACTGGTAGAATTTTAACACTTAGAGAGAATAGAGCATTAGCAAGATGTAAAGATGAATATGGATTCCATATTGTTAGACTAAATAACAATGGTGAATCCATAAATCATAACGTTTATGATTTATGGAGAAAAGCATTCCCAGACTTGGATAATAGCGAATTTAGAGGCTCGCATAAAATAAAATATGGAACAGGTTGTAAGCTTCTAAATAAGAGTGGAATTCATTTTTAATTATAGGGAGGTGAAAGTAGTGAGACAACAATTTGTTAGAGAAGAAGTCTATAAGTCTGATAAAGAAGGAACTAGAACAATTTCTTTCGTAGTAAACATTTATCAAGATAAAGAAGATAAAGAAAAAATTTGGGTTGTTTCTAAAGAAATTTTGAAACCTACGGAAATAAACAATCATGAAAATTCAGTTAATTATCACCCCAAAATGTATCAGCGATTAAGAGAAGTTTTAATTAATGAAGGTCGATGGTCTGAGGATTAGCATTTTATTGAAAAGTTCCGTATAACAAAACTGGAGCAGTCATATTTCTACTGCTCCATCTCATTAACAATGATATAAATTCAAGTATATCTGAAATCTTTTCTCCAAATTGCATCCTGCATTCAATTCAGCTTATCTCAGGCTTTACATTTATTAAGGAAAATGAATCCTGGGGTAGGTGCTACTACTGCTTCTGTTGTTAAGAACAATGCAGCTACAGACGCAGCGTTTTGAAGAGCTGAACGAGTTACAAAGCCGTTCTTTCACAATTTATTAGAGAAATACCACTTCTCAATAAATTTTATATATTTATTTTATGAAGTACTTGTTGCATTTTGTGAAGTAGTATCCTCAAAAAGCTGAAATACCCCTCCTACTCTATTGTTATATTGTTCAATAGCTACACCCTACTTTTTGAGAAGTGGTTTTGATTTCTTTTCTTTTCTCTATGTCATATATTCCCTTTTGAACAACCATAATTCCAGTTTGATTTTTTCAATTTGAGTAGTCAAATATTTTTTCCTTCTATAGGAATCTCTTTATTTCCAATAAGGTATTGAAGATTCTATTCATTTTGCAATTGTAAGAAATCCGCACAAGATGATGCAGACCCCACTCTACTTGAATCCTTACTTTAAAACAAAAAAACCGCAATTACCGATGCTTCGGTAATCATGGCTTTTTACTACATAAATACCATTCAATCAAATGAATAGCACTATGCTGACCTTATAGTCTCAACGGTTTGTGCCGTTTTCAACTTATTTATTTTACAGTTTTCTTAACTTGGAAGTATTAAATATTTACGAACTTGGTTCAAAGACCTTACCAACACCATTTAAATGAATAATTTACAATTTCCCCCTAATACATGCTATCTTTTCTTCATTTTCTATCATTTTAATACTCTGGGTTTGTGATATTTCTTTAGATAATGCTATTATTTGTTCTTTTAAATATAACAAATTTTCAAAAGTTATTTTTCTTTTTAATTCAGTTTCTTTACTCGACTGCATAGGTTTTATATGAACTAAGCTATTTCTGACATTTAAAAAAGGCTTTATTTCTCCCCATGCCGAATGTGCAAGAAAAGACTTTCCAACAACAATTTCCATAAACCAATCCACTTTATCAGAAACTGCTAGCTTATTTAGAATAAGACTTGCCTTTTTTAAAGAAAAATCATAATTCAATACAACTTCAGAATATAAATAATGGTTAATAAAACCTTCGAAAATTGAAAAAATTTCAAACAAGAACATTTCTGGGTACTTTTCTACTAACTCCTTATTTAAATTCATATAATGTTCTATATCATTGAGTTTTGTATAATTGTCTTTAATAACAAAAATCATAGAATCATCATTAAATTCATCTTCGTCTTTCATCTTTTCTAAAATCTTTACAATAGTTGCGTCCTTATCTTTTTCAAATTCATCCTCTAATCCATGTTGTATTATCCATTGAGGTAAAAATGATAAAACAATCTCATTCATAAGTTCTTGAATTTCTTCTTCAGTATTTTTTACTGTTCCTATCCCCACATTATCACTCCCTATATTTATAATTTATGGTAATTGTAACGCATTTATATCGTTCTAAACAATCCCAAAATTCCGAAGTATCACTTTCAGAAATAAAAAACGATATAAACACGTAGTTTATATCGCCTAATCACCAAAGTACGTTTACGACAATACACTCTAAAGCGTGAATTCTTCCATCGTTTCGTCAATTTAGTAATCAGTGATTCCAATATACTTTAAATTTACAAGGTTGCTCTCGTATCGCTTCATTTGTCTTTTGCTGTGCCTGTAGTAGGTATCTCCAATTCTTCATTCGCCAACATCAAAATATTGGAAAATACCTCCCCCCATCAACAAATACATAATATACTAAAACTCCTTGACTATAAGACTTTAAACAATGTTGAAATATTGATAAAATCATTCTTTTATGAAAGTTTCTTCTATACAAAGATAATAGGAGCAGTCAATAATTAAATAACTGCTCCTGTAGGCTTATTTACTTTCGTATTCTTTGATAATTTTGTAGAAGCTGTTTTTCTTTAATTCCAATATTTCAGCAAACGCTACACCTGTAATAGCTTTATCCTTGTATGCTTGATAATTCGATTCTAGCGTTTCTTTTTGGTGCTTACTGATAGTTGATAAATTTAATTGAGGTCTACCTAAGTGTTTACCTTGTTTTTTCGCTTCAGCAATTCCCTCTGCCTGTCGTTTTAATAGCTTTTGTCGTTCCTGTTCTGCTACATATGAAAGTAATGATAGAAATTGGTCTTCCATTAGTTTTCCCATGTCGCCCATTGACTTAAATTTTCGACTATCGAAAAGAGTTGCATTTTCCAATACAATAATATCTGCATTTATTTTTCTTGTGATATGCTTCCACTCATTAATAATTTCATCATAATTACGTCCTAGTCTGTCCAATGCGTCGATATAGACTGTATCGCCTTCTCTTACTGTATTCTTCATTGCTTGATAGTTCGGTCTATTGAAGTCCTTTCCGCTTGCTTTATCAATATAAATAAATCTTTCTTCAATTCCTAATTCCTGCACCTTTGTTAGTTGTCGTTCTATGTTCTGCTCTTTTGTTGAAACTCGAATATAACCTAAGTTCATATTCATTAGCTCCCTTAATGTGATTGTATATTCATTATATCACATTAGTTTATAAAGATGTAATTTTATTTATAAACGTTTATTAAATATTTTCATATGGTTTATAAACGTTAATATAGACTTTAGTTTACAATGTATAAAGGTATACCTTTATAAACTTTATAATAGGAAATCTTTAAATAACTTAAAAATAAAAAGAACACCACTCACAATCAAGCGAGTGATGTCCTAACATTCTAATTAAAAGTACCGTTTATAAAGAATTTCCTCAGTCCCTTACCAAATTGAATCTAAATAATGTTCTTTGTTATAAACTAAGGTTGCTGAAGTATAAGTATCCTGATTAACTACTGAAACTATCATGGTATATGGTTCTCTTTTCCATACTGTAAATATAGACTCACCATCATCAGTGTAAATCAAATAATCTTTACCTAATTCACTTACTGCCTTCTTATGAAGATTATCGTGTATACCTATCATTTCATTCCATGTATAATACGATTCCTCTTCTGGTAAAAAGTCATACTCTATAGTAATCAGCTGCCCAAATAGAAAAATATATTTTAAGTGTACTTCATAACCAAATTTATTTGTTTCATATGTCAGTTCAGTTATATTACCTTCAACTATTTTATTCAATAGTTTAGCTGATTCAGATTTTTCAACTTGGCTAACACTCATATTAAAGGTTTCTTCCGAAATTGATAATGTTGTTCCTTGATTTTTTAATAAAGCTAACTTACTTTTTGATGGAGTTTCATACTTAATATTAGAATTCTTCTGAATAAAGCTTCCTCCACCTACTCCATATAGCCCACCTTGATTACTCTTATAACTATACACTCGAAACTCTTCACCCTTTTTAAGTGTCCGAACAGTAGTCAACGTTCCGTCACTTTCTAATTTAAATAGCGATGATTTTGAAAGCACGGTTATTTTCCCGACTTGTCCAAGTTTTAACTCTGTTTTCCCCCACATGACTTTTGTAGATGCATCTGCTCCTACCGTGTACACTGTGCTAAAAGTAAAAACTAACACCGAAATCAAAGCAACTTTAATAAATTTTGATAACATTTCATTTCCCCCTTTTTGTATTTACTAATATAGTACATTTTGGAAAACGATTAGTCTATAGATTTAGAATTAACATCAAAAAATCCCCATTTATCATCACACACTCGTAAACCCTTTCGTACGATTGCGAGATAACTAGCTATTTATAAGGACTTTTTAGCAGTTATCAATAATCAGAGAAAAAAATAGAAACTCTATTATTTCTCCCTATTTATAAGGATTTTCTAACTCTTTTCAGATGAATTAAAATTCTTATCGTAAAATAACAAGAACAAATTTTTATACCACTTTTACTCAAAAAATGTGTACTCCCAATGATTGGAGTACACATTTCTTTAAAATATCTTCTTAATTTTTATGAAATAAATCGATGTTCTTTCATCTGTAACACCCTCCCCTATGTGAATAAGGTAAGTACTTATTTTACAAATCCGAGGGAAGATAACCTACATAAACATCAAGTATTTCTTGTGAGACTTTAAGCTGAATAAATAAAGTTTCTTTTTGCTGTTCGAGAGACTTCATATGATTTTCATAATCGTCATCAGCTAACAATTCTTCATCAGAAAATGGAGTTTATACTCTTTTGATTATGAACCAATTCAATCAATTCCGGGGTTACATCCGTAACATGGTGTAACCTTCAAGTAGAATTGAGCAGTTTTCACTAAATAAGATTAATCAATTTTCCACAATAAAGTTTGAGCACTTACTTCGGGAAACAAAGTTTTTCGTAATTTGACATACATTAATTGATTTATATATTTTGGTTATCGTCTTTCTACTAGGAGGTTTCGATTGGATAGACTATTTATAAGGATTTAAAACGAAATCATCTATATAACACATATTTTCTATCCAAACGAAAGATAAGGCTTTTAGTTGCTGTCAACTCCCTTTTCTAAAAATTCATTTTTTATATCGATATCACTCTCGTGTTAACATCTTATTAATAATACTTTTGGGTTTATTTGCTTTATTAATTATTTATTAAAAATACCCTCAGATTGTCCGTTTATTATGGCTTTTGTTCCTACTCAACAAAATTTGATTTCACCACTCGATTATTAACAGGAACATTTATTAGTAACATCAATACATTATAGAATCACAAAAAAATGTAACAACTTGTTAAGCTGATACATTTTTATGAATACAAATAAATTTATCTGTTGTTAGAGTTAGTTGTAATGTAAGCTACAAGGTTATTCTATAAGTCTAGACTAACTTTATACAGTGTCTATTTTACGTGGAAAAGTTATTATTTGATTAAGCCATTCTTATTAGTAGTTAAACTTGTATTAAATTAACCCTTTTTCATGTATTCGAAAGAATGTTTTATTAAATTTATGAGCAATTCTTTATGCACTTTTATATCATTCTTTGAAAGTCTAATTCTATATGTTCTCCCCCTTTTATTATACTCCAAAAAATCTAGTCCAGACTCATCTATTATTGTATCAATTTCTTGTATTTGTTCTAATTTTGGTTAAAAAATTATATTCTGCTTTCGAGGCTTAAAAGTAACAAAATTATTAGCTATGCCATTTTGTTCTAAACCAATATAAAATTTATTGTATTTTAATCTTATATTATTATTAACATGTTCATGAATTAAAGTTAACATTTCATCTGCAAGTTCGACTGTTGCTGGAATAGCTTTTTCTTCCCAAAATTTTCGGTCTGTCGGAATTTGAAAGACTTCATCTTCCTCATAAGTTGGAAGAGCAGTTTCATCCAAGACTGTAATAAACTGAAGTCCAATTTTCCCCTCTATTTGTACCGCATTCATTTGAATTGCAATTATAGGAATGTTTCCATTAAAGAGACTTATTACATTTAAAAATCTGCTTGTTATATCTTCTGCTATAATTACCGCCACATGTTCAAATTGTGGTGACCTTTTTCTTTCAATATCCCAATACTCTATTGTTCTTATAATATGACTTTCATCTGTTTTTCCTAATTGCAATTCTACTTCATAACGTCTATTGTTATCATCCTGAAATAAAAAGTCTAGTCTACCTGCTCTTGGTTGTTTCCTCTCCATATCTTTTAATTCAATTTCCCCAAGCCCAAGCATGGAAGTATCATCTGCAATTTTTTGTTGTACCCATTTTTCATTTATTTGAGGATGCTCTTTTAAAGATATTTTCTTAAGTCTTATATATTCCAAACAATCGCCTACTTTCCCTTATTTTAAGCTAATTTCTGTCATGAGCAATTAATTCATTTTTTTATTATCAGTTCTCCATTTACTAATCTGGTAATTTCAACTTTTTTTCTGCAGCACTATATCTTCATCAGAGACCGCCTTCTCTCTTTATAGATGAACATGAAAAAATCTGCACTTTACTTGAATCTTATTTATCTATGTTCCTAAAGTAAATTATTCGCTGCACATATTACTAATTCATCCCTTTAATTATTTCCTTTAACTCTTTAATGGTTAAAACATTGTCTTTACGTCTATGAATCATTCTATGACAATTTGCACACAAGGGTACTAAGTCCATCTCTGGATTTATTACTACTCCTTTTTGAATAGTGCTTAGAGGTTGTATGTGATGGATTTCTATAAAGTCTTTTCCACGTTCTCCATACAACTGCTCAAAATTAAAGCCACATCCCTTACAATTCAGTCCATGTATCTCAATTGCCTTAGCCCTATTCTTAGGGTTACGCTCATAACGTTTACCATAATAAAATGTTGTAGCACCATCATTGTAATACTCGTCTTCTTCTGATTGCTCAGAATCTATATCAGCTAATGATGTCTTTAAGAACATACTATTAAATGATGCTTGATACTCTTTAAACAAATCCTCCAATACTTCATTGGAATCATTTTGCCATGGGTTTTCATTTGGTCTGTCTTGTTTATAGTGAACTATTTTAACATCTTCAATTTCTACTATAGGATTTATTTTATGTAACATTAATATACCTTGCTGTTTTGCAGTTGATAATAACTTCTTTGATATTTCACTCTCAACTTCTATTTTATTTACCACTATATTATTTTTAAGCAAATATACTAGATACTTAGGGGAAGCATTTTCGAGCTCTATTTTTGCAGTTATAATGTAATATTTCTTTTTTGTTCCCATCACATACTCTTGATTTTGTAGTCCTTTATTAAACAATTCAAAGTTGAATTCATAAATATTATTTTCTGATTTTTTATCATTCTCTATTTGCGTTATTGGAATCTCATACCCATAATTCTGCAATCTTTCTATTACAGTCAGTCTTTCCTCTTCATTAAACAAAGATACATATTCTTCTTTAAGAACTAAAGCCTCTACTGTTAGAGCCAACCCATCTATTCCAGCTTTCAAGTAAAGATTTGTAAATCCATCAGATGGTTTGCTGCTATTAATTAATTTCTTTGCAACATCTATTCCTTTTTCAGTATTAATCATTTGTAAGAATGCCGAAGCATTATAACCAATCTTTCTCCCATTTTTATATATGTTTAACATATCCATGTGAAATTTCTTCTCTAATTCTAGTTTACTCAATGATTGCATAATTCTAGCCCCCTTATATGGATAAAACTAGTTTATTTCTCGCAAAGTTGCAGCAATAACCAACTGTACTAGATTAACCTAATTTATATAAAAAGCGTAACAACTCTTTAAGGCTGATACACTACAATTCTAATCTTGTATGCACTTTACTAACAAATATAATTCTTATTTTGCCATTTTTGCTTCTACTTCAAAACTATAATCTTTGTAAATTGTATAAACAAACATCACCTACAGCAATAGCAGCTATTATTGCTCCCACTACCCACTGCTGATGCTACCTAATGATAATGAAAGTCCGCCAGTCACTAGAGCAGCTACAGCACCAACCACTGTAAATATTATTACTTTTTTATCCTTAGCTTGTTAGCCTCTTATTCTTTCAGTCTTTTACATAAAAGATTATAAGTATAGTTCTTTATATTTAATGACAGTTGCATTACAAAGTGCGTAATGCAACTGTTTGTAAAGCGAAAAGCACGCTTTACAAAACACCTTCCCATTTTTATTTCTAATTGCTTAACTGGTTCTGTTTATCCCTTTAATATATAAAGGTAGTACCAGTTAATTTTCACCAATGTAATAGGATTTTTCTGAATACCTATCTTTCTTTCTAGTTATTCTATAGCCATGTTCAAGTAATTGTTTATCAATTTCATTTTTCTTTAAATCATAATGTTTTTTAATATACCCTACAAAACTTTTACTAATATAACTTATTGGAACTTCTCCAAAACCATTCTTATAGTATTCATCTATTATTTCTATATGCTTTTCTAAATTTCCACTTCTATTATAAAGTGACATATCATTTATTTTATAGTGCGATATTCTGGCTTGTTGTTTCAAGTAGTTATTAACTAAAGACGATGATTTTTTTATCATGCTTCCACCATATTTTATCTTATCTTCTGAATCTTCATCATATGCAATAAATACATTTATTTCTGTATTCTCATTTAAATTTCTTAACGCTGTTCTATGGATTATTTGAATTATTTCTGAATATAATTCACCTAAATATATCTGTTCTAATTTTTCATCTACAAACCATTTTCCATCATCTGTTTCGTTATTCATTTTCAAATTAACTTCATTTCCATATATTGCTACAGCAATCTGCTTATAATAATCTGCATGCATTTTAGGGAGTGATGTTAAGTATAAGGCTGTTTTATCATTTAGGATATTTTTCCCTACTGTATTAAGTAAATGTAATCCCTTCCCTTGAGTAGTTGCTTCATAATATTTCTTATAATCATCTTCAGGAATTACTCTGAGTTCCTTGTAAATCTTCATATCGTCAATAGTTGGTAATACGAATAAATTTGGAAAACGTTCTCTTAAATCATTAATTCTTTCAGAAATGGCTTTTTGAGTAGTATTATTTGTTTTATTACGACTATATTTTGTAGTATTAATAGTTTCAATATTTAGAATAAGGCGTTCATAACTATTTCTATTTTCAATCATTTTTGGAGTAAAGCCACTCTTCCCAGTATATTGGAAACTATTCTCTCTAGCTGTCCCATCTAGAACAAGGATATTCATATTTAATTTAGAATAATCGATGTGCTCACTTACAATTATTTTTCTTCCTTTAACACCACGATTTTCGTAATCATCAATTCTACCAAAATTGTCTTTAGTTAGTAATTGGAAAAAGTGCTCTAATCTTTTTAGTGATTCAAATTTACCTTTATTATTTGCATTTTTTTCATTTCTTTGATGATGTTTAGTAATGTTGTACCTCTATCAGATTTCACTTCTTCCTCTTCTAACAGCTTAGTTGTAACATCACTTTCATTTTTATAAAGTTGTTCGGCTAGCAACATAGTAATAAATGATTTAATCCACTGTGTAGTTAAAGAACTATATCCATCCAATCCTTCTGACAAATCATCAAACCATTCCAACACATTATTTTTAGTACCAATTTCAAAGGTTGTAGAATGAGCGAAATTTGGTTTTTCATCTATAATGAGTATTCGATTCTTTCCCTTGTATTTCTTGTAATCATAAAAATTCCCATATCCAAGAGCCATATTTTCTAATCTACTATGTTGTATTAGTACTATTTGAAATTTGAATAAGTCCTTTTCAACAATATCTTTATTGTCACTATCAACACTTATTATTGAGTTTGGCTTGAATTTATTTACCCTATTCAAAATTTCATATACTAAGTTTTTTTCTCTTATCGCTAATAATATTGGAGTCTTGCTCTCTTGTGTTGTCACCCATTTCAGAAAAGAAATTAATCCTTGAGTTTTACCATGTCCGGGACTCGCATTACATACCCAACTAACTAACTCTGGTTTTTCTGAGTCATAATGACTGTATATATCCAAGAATACATTTTCAATATCATTAAATGCTTGCTTATTAATATTTCTTTTTACATCAGAATCAAGTAATTCAAACAATTCGTCTATTTTCTCCAATTTTACATATCCCCCTTAACTCTAATCACACTCTCATAGCACTAATTGTAGATTTGGAACTATTGCAAAGCAATAGATAAAGGTAAAATGATTCGAATGTTTTACAATAAATGGACTATAACTAAGTTATAGCACTGAAATCATTTAAATCTGTATATATAGCGTTGCACCCATCATAGGCTATCGCATGGATACCATTTGTCACTTAACTAAACAGAAGGCTTAAAGTTGATTCTATTAGCTTCTAGTAGTTAGGTATGAGGCTGACTCTATTGGTTCAAGAGTTCCTTTGGACAATAATAAAGAACCCAATCTAATTAAAGACTGGATTCATTATAATTTAGCGTTTGAGCTGTACATATTACATTCTCTTTAAATTATCGACAGTAGCCTCTTCTAGTTAAAATATCTTTGTTAGACATCATAGGAAGTCCCTCAAACTGGTTGCTACCTCTTCCACATCTAAATCCAGATACTGCGCTGTTACACCTAAATCACTATGACCTAGAGCCTTACTAATTAAGGCTACACTTGCCCCCTTGTTCAGCAAATCCTTCGCATATGCCCTTCTAAGAGCATGTGCATTGATATTTGTTAAACCAAATCGTTTACTATACTTTGTCAGTTGCTTTGAGATTGCGTTATTCGTTGATTTTGTATTTAAAGATGTTCCTTTAGTTGAAATGAAAACACATTTATTCTGTTCATTGTAATGATTACGTATCTTTTGGTTTTGCTGAATTAGTATTCGCAACAATTTAAGTAATTGATTATCAAGTGGTAACTTTAAAAACTGATGATTTTTTAGAATTGCCCCATCAATGTTAATAACCATGTTATTGAAATCAATATGCTTCTCTTCTAGTTGACCCAAGGTATTGATTCGAATGCCTGTTTTATACATTGTAAGTATTGCAACTGCATCACGTAAGCCTATGAACGTATTTAAATCTAACAATGACAATAAGATTTGTATATCCTTCTCATCTGCTCCCTTTTTAACCTTCTTATCGACCTTTACAGTCACCATTTGCCAAAACTTTGTCTCATACCACCCATTATTGAAACACTTGCTTAAAAAGGATTTTAACGCCTTTAGTCTAGTCAACTTTGTTTGATTCGACACATGCATTTGCTCAAGCCATCCATAGATTGTATTAAGTGTAATATCCGATAGATACTGAACATCATGAACCTTCTTAAAGCTCCTAATAATGATTTCATAATCTTTGATTGTACGATGTCTATAGCCACTTGCAGTCATTTGATGAATAATGATTCCAGATGCATCATCAATCGTTCTTGAATTAATTCTTTGCTTCACCGTTTGCTCAGGAATTACCATAATACTATCTAAATCAATATTCACTTCAAACAATCCAGTCTTCTTTGTCATAACAAAAAATCCTCCATTCAATTGAATTGGAAGATAGTTTCGTGTCATATTTCACATAAAATGATAGGGATATAAAAAGGGATTAAGTCTCTTGGACCGAAGCCCTGACCTAATCCGCATTCACTTACAAACCCTTATTTACCAAGGATTCATAACCTGTTTACATACGTCCCAGGAGAGATTCGAACTCCCGACCGACGCCTTAGAAGGGCGTTGCTCTATCCAGCTGAGCTACTGAGACAAGTACTCCCCCACCACACAGATAGGAAAGACAAGACTTAGTATATAACGATAATATAATAAAGTCAACGGTATTCCGAAAAGTTTTTTTACAATAACGATTATTTTATAATTATGTCCCAACGGGCATTCGAACACCTGCCCAAAATGAAGAAAAGCACTGGTCTAGCTTATGTTTCAAGCGTAAAACTAGCAGATTCTAAAAGCTCGTATTCCGATGAAAAAAAGGTAACATGCCATTCTTTTTCTAGCTTTTCGACAATTGCATAGCTTTTTTCTTTTCGTCCTCTAGGCAAATGTAAGCTCCCGGGATTCACATATAAAACATTTTTGTGCATTTCAGCACCTAGTAAATGAGAGTGACCGAAGCAAACTAGAGATGCTCGCACTTCAGCTGCCCGGTAACTAAGCGGCATAAGCGTCGATTTTACTTGATGTAAATGGCCATGCGCTACATAAATCGTTTCATTTCCAACTTGAGTAATTACTTCTGTTGGAAAATTAAAATCAAAATCGCAATTTCCTTGTACAACATGTATAGATCCATTTTCAAAATAACTGTAGTCCAGCTCACTGTCCCCACAATGAATAAATGCATCCACATCTAAATGACGGTGCATTACTCGTTCCATCGTCTCTATATCACTATGCGTATCACTCATCACTAATAGTTTCATCGCTCTACCTACGCATGTTTTAGCAGATCATCTAAATTATCAGCAAGTAGTTTGATCGCATTTCCTCGGTGGGAAATTGCTCCTTTTTCTTCTGCTGAAAGCTCTGCCATCATTTTATTTAAAGATGGTACGAAAAAGATAGGGTCGTATCCGAACCCATTTTCTCCTTTTTTAGCAGTTGCAATAACACCCTCACATGTTCCTCTGACCGTGAAAGCTTCCATTGTAGGAGATGCTACTGCAATTGCACAGACGAATCTCGCTGTACGTTGTTGTTTTTCGACGTTTTGAAGTTCTTCTAGCACCTTTTCCATGTTTGCCTCATCACTCTTAGCCTCACCTGCATATCGAGCAGAATAGATGCCTGGGCGCCCTTCTAAAGCATCTATTTCAAGACCACTATCATCTGCAATAACAATTGTTTGCAAATGATTCGCCAGTGCTGTAGCTTTAAGCACTGCATTTTCTTCGAATGTTGTGCCTGTTTCTTCGACATCCATATCATCTGCAACATCATGTAATGTTAAGACATCATAGCCTAATGGCCCAAAAAGGGCTTCGAAGTCTTTTGCTTTTCCTTTATTTTTCGTAGCGATAATTATTTTTTTCATTGTGCTCCCTCGCTTTTCTCACCGATTTTATTTGCTAGTTCTCCAAGTACAGTTCGTTGAATTTCCACCAACTGTTGAATTCCTACATCAGCGTACTCAAGTAATTCCAATAATTCTTTCCTCGAAAAAGTTGCTTCTTCACCAGTTCCTTGAAGCTCCACATATTCTCCGCTGCTCGTTTGCACAATATTCATATCTACCGCAGCTGTAGAATCTTCCTCGTAGTTCAAGTCTAATACGACTCCAACATCTTCTAATACCCCAACACTTGTTGCAGCTAGGTATTGTCGAACAGGGAACACGGGTAATTGCTTGTCCTCGTATAATTTTCCAAGTGCAATTGTTAATGCTACGAAAGCCCCTGTAATACTAGCTGTTCGCGTGCCACCATCCGCTTGAATAACGTCACAGTCAATCCAAATTGTTTTCTCGCCTATACTCTCCAAATCAACAACTGAACGCAATGCTCGTCCAATTAGACGCTGAATTTCCATCGTTCTGCCTGTCACTTTACCTCTCGATGCTTCTCTAGAAGTACGCGACTCAGTTGCACGAGGTAACATAGAATATTCAGCTGTAATCCATCCTTTACCTTGTCCTCTTAAAAAAGGTGGGACACGATCTTCAATTGTTGCATTACAAATAACTTTTGTTCGTCCAACTGTTATTAAAACCGACCCTTCTGGATGAATTAAATAATCAGTTTCAATTTGCACATTTCTAAGTTCATTTGTTGCTCTGCCATCTGTTCTAGTCATAAATTTCTCCTTTTTTGACCTGTACGCAAAAGAAAACCCCGCTATTCGAGGGTTCTCAAGCTAACAGGGTCAAGTAAATGATATTGTTCTTACATCTGCACTCGGTAACTCCAACCACTTTTCAACAATTGTTTTAAATATAGGTACAGAACCTGTTGTATAAAATATAGGTTTTTTCCGTCCACTAATCGGATGATGCATACGATGATAATCTAAATACTCTAAGACGTCTTGTGCCGTCTCTTCTCCAGATGAAAGTACTTTTACATTATTTCCCACTGCCTCTTCAATATACTTTTGCAATAATGGATAATGCGTACATCCAAGAATTACCGTATCAAACTGCTCACCTTTTAATGGCAATAAAGTATCATACACCATATTGCGTGCAAATTCGCCTTCATATTCGTTACTTTCAACGAGTGGAACAAAAGTAGGGCAAGCAAGCGGAATAACTTTACTAGACGAATTTAAAGCGGCTATTGCATTTTCATACGCCCCACTTTTAATTGTACCGCTTGTACCTAACACTACGATTCCATTTTTTTGAGTAGCTTTAATCGCTGCCCTTGCTCCAGGGAAAATTACGCCAATTACCGGAAACGGCATTTTTTTGCCCAATGAATTAAGTGCTACGGCAGTTGCTGTATTACAAGCAATTACGAGCATCTTTATATTCATTTTAGACAAAGCGGTTGCCAGCTGCCAAGTGAATTTTCGTACTTCTTCCTGTGAACGTGGTCCGTATGGACATCTTGCTGTATCACCTATATAAATAATTTCTTCATTGGGTAATAATCGCAAAATTTCTTTTGCAACCGTTAACCCACCTACTCCAGAGTCTATAACGCCAATCGGGGCTTTCACTTGAATTCCTCAGTTCTTTTTCATCTCTTGGTGTAATTTTTCTAATAAAGACGATAGATTTAATACTTCTTCTGCACTAAATTGATTTAGCACGTCATCTAAATAGTGTTGTCGTTTTTCAATAACTTCTTCTATAATACGTTCGCCTTCTTCTAGTAAATGTATACGCACAACTCGGCGATCTTGCTCATCTCTTACCCTTTGAACAAGCTTACTTTTCTCCATACGATCGATTAAGTCAGTCGTAGTACTGAAAGCTAAATACATTTTATTAGATAAATCACCAATTGTCATGTCTCCAAGCTCAAAAAGCCATTGTAGCGCCACAAATTGTGGTGGAGTAATCGTATAGGCATTTAATATTTGACGTCCTCTTTGCTTAATAATACCTGATATATGTCGAAGCTCTTTTTCAAGAAATGCAACTTCGTCTTGATTATGCTCCATATTCTTTAGATCATCTGCCATTTAACCCTTCACTCCTCAAAACAATACATTTTAATTATTATTGTGACGTGTTCTGAGGAAAATGGCAAGGATTCTAATTAATTCAACGATAATTCACCTAATCGCAATAATTCCACAATTGCTTGTGCCCTACCCGATACGCCTAATTTTTGTATCGTATTTGAAATATGATTCCTTACAGTTTTTTCACTAATCGATAATTGTACCGATATGTCTTTTGTAGAATTATCTTCTACAAGTAACTGAAAAATTTGACGTTCTCTACTCGTAAGTATTGATCGATGCTGTTTGCTTTCATCCAATGCCATAGCCCCCTATCCACTCTCCTACTAACGTATGTAGGAAGAAGAAGGTAGGTGACGGCTAGTGATGCTTAGTTTTGAAAAACTTCTTTATCTTTGTCCGACCATCTAGAAGCCTTTCCAGTAAGCCTTTCAATTTGAACGACAGAACCCCTACCAGTGAAGACGATTTCATCTTTTTCATTTTTAGCCATGTAATGAATGTCCACGGACGATGAACCGATTGAATTTACTTTCACATAAATACGTAGCTTCTCATCAAAAAACACTTGTTTGATATAATCACACTGTAAATCAGCTACAACAGGTATCGTTGTACCTTTTGGATCTAGCCAATCATTCATCAACTGGACATGCTTAAAAAATTCAATTCGCGCATATTCAAAGTATGCAAAGGTAACGGTATTGTTCAAATGACCATACATATCCGTTTCTGAAAATCGTACACTTACCTCTGAATAAAATGAAAATCCTTGTTCCCAACTCGTTAATTCTTCTATGTAATTTGCTCTCATAATCCCCATCTCCTCTATAAATGAATCAGTATTCATTTATTGTATCATAAAAAGAAAACCAGGCAAAATGACACCCGGTCCTTTAAGGGTAAAACATCTTAGTAACGCAGTTTCTGGCTCACTCTAGGCTTCTCATTAGGCTATACGATGAACGGTAAAATTTTTAAAAGCTTGTTGGTCATCGTATGGCAAATGTTCACCTTCCGTTCGCTAGAAACTTCCGTGCCAAGTTGTTAAATACTTTTTTGGGCAATAGAAGAAGCAAGCGACAATCTATATGCTCTGAAGCTCGCCAAAGATACAATTTTCGAGACTCTTTGTAAGTCTTTAAAAAGAGACGCTTCTACATTTGGATATAAGGTGGGGAAGTAGATGACGAATTTACTTCGTACGAAAATTGTCGGTCTATTTCTAATAAGAGATGCAGATGTTTTTTTCTTCCTCTTTCATGAAAGGGCTTAAGTAGAAAGAACATGAATACACTCCCATAAGCAGTATGGATGTAGTGAAAAGCGGCGACTCCAGTGGGAACAGTACGAGCTGAAAGCCCCGCAGGAAAGAAGTTGGGCAAACTTTATTTGGCCAGCTTCTTTGCGACGAGGAGATTGAAGCCGCGCCCCACGGAAAGCGTCCGCTTGTAACGAAATCCAATCCACCCATTCCTATACTCCCTCTCTATATGTACGGTAAACCCTGTGTTCATGGAACATTTTTATATACTTTCTTAAATAAAAAATCTGCATAGAATAAATTATTCTACGCAGATTCTTCCTATTAATATTAATCAACCATATGGTCGCTTCCGAAGAAGTTTTTGAACATTTGAACAGTTGTATCACGATTTAAAGCCGCAATAGAAGTAGTTAAAGGAATACCTTTTGGACATGCAACAACACAGTTTTGTGCGTTACCACAGTTTGCAAGGCCTCCGTCTCCCATAATTGCATTTAAACGTTCATCTTTGTTCATAGAACCTGTTGGATGTGCATTAAATAAACGAACTTGAGAAAGTGGAGCTGGTCCCATAAAGCTAGCACCACTGTTTACGTTTGGACATGCTTCCAAACATACACCACAAGTCATACACTTAGAAAGTTCATATGCCCATTGGCGTTTGCGTTCTGGCATACGTGGACCTTCTCCAAGATCATAAGTACCATCGATTGGAACCCAAGCTTTTACTTTTTTCAAAGAATCAAACATACGAGTTCTATCTACTTGTAAATCACGAACAACTGGGAATGTTTTCATTGGTGCTAATTGAATCGGTTGTGTCAATTGGTCTATTAGAGCAGAACAAGATTGACGTGGACGGCCATTAATAACCATTGAACATGCGCCACATACTTCTTCTAAACAACTCATATCCCAAGCTACTGGAGTTGTCGCTTTTCCATCAACGTTGACTGGGTTTTGACGAATTTCCATTAGTGCAGAAATAACGTTCATATTTGGACGCCAATTTACTTCAAATTTTTCCCAATACGGTGTAGATTCTGGTGTGTCTTGACGAAAAACTTCAATTTGTACTTTTTTAGTTTCAGTTGCTGTAACCATTATTAGTTATCTCCTTTCGCAGAGTAATCACGTGTGCGTGGTGGAATTAATGAAACATCTATTTCTTCATAATGGAAAACTGGTGCTCCTGTTGCAGGATCGAATTTAGCCATTGTTGTTTTCATAAACTCTTCGTCATTACGTTTCGGGAAATCAGGTTTGTAGTGTGCTCCGCGACTTTCGTTACGATTAAGCGCACCTAATGTAATAACGCGAGCTAAGTAAAGCATATTTTTTAATTGACGAGTAAAAGATGCACCTTGGTTAGACCATTGTTGCGTATCGTCCATATTGATATTCTCATATCTTTCAAACAGCTCTTGAATTTTCTTATCAGTAGCTTCAAGTCTGTCATTATATCGAACAACCGTTACGTTATCCGTCATCCACTCGCCTAATTCTTTATGAATCAAGTAAGCGTTCTCTGTACCCTTCATAGAGATCGTTTTATCCCATTTCTCTTGCTCAAGTTTAACTTCAGCATCAAAAATAGCATCGTCCATATCTTCTGCATGAACAGTAAGTTTACTCATATATTTCACTGCATTAGGACCTGCAACACTACCGCCAAATACAGCAGAAAGTAATGAGTTCGCTCCTAAACGGTTTGCACCATGTTGTGAATAATCACATTCTCCAGCAGCAAATAATCCAGGAATATTCGTCATTTGGTCATAATCTACCCATAATCCACCCATTGAATAGTGAACAGCTGGGAAAATTTTCATCGGTACTTTACGTGGGTCATCGCCTGTGAATTTCTCATAGATTTCGATAATTCCACCAAGTTTAACATCTAATTCATGCGGATCTTTATGTGAAAGGTCTAAATAAACCATGTTTTCGCCGTTAATACCAAGTTTTTGGTTTACACATACGTCAAAGATTTCACGTGTTGCAATATCACGCGGAACTAAGTTACCGTATGCAGGATATTTTTCTTCTAAGAAGTACCAAGGTTTACCGTCTTTGTATGTCCAAATACGTCCACCTTCACCACGTGCAGATTCTGACATTAAGCGCAGTTTATCATCACCAGGAATTGCAGTTGGGTGAATTTGAATAAATTCTCCGTTTGCATAAAGAGCTCCTTGTTGATATACGATTGACGCTGCAGAACCAGTATTAATAATTGAGTTTGTAGTTTTTCCGAAAATAATTCCAGGTCCACCAGTAGCCATAATTACAGCGTCACCACGGAATGCGCGAATCTCCATCGTTTGAAGATTTTGTGCTTTAATACCGCGACAAACTCCTTCTTTATCTTTAATAATTCCAAGGAATTCCCATCCTTCGAATTTCGTTACAAGACCAGCTACTTCATGACTGCGTACTTGCTCGTCCAGTGCATAAAGTAATTGTTGACCAGTTGTTGCTCCAGAGAATGCTGTACGGTGCATTAACGTCCCACCGAAACGACGGAAATCTAATAATCCTTCAGGTGTACGGTTGAACATAACACCCATACGATCAAATAAGCTAATAATACCAGGAGCAGCGTCTGTCATTGCTTTAACTGGAGGTTGGTTGGCTAAGAAGTCCCCACCATATACAGTATCATCTAAGTGAACTGTTGGAGAATCTCCCTCACCTTTTGTATTTACAGCCCCGTTAATACCACCTTGTGCACAAACTGAGTGCGAGCGTTTTACAGGAACTAATGAAAATAATTCTACTTGCGTGCCTTCTTCAGCTGCTTTCATTGTTGCCATTAAACCAGCTAATCCACCGCCGACAACAATAAGTTTACTTTTTGCCATGCTATTCTCACTCCTCGATTTAGTAGTAGTTAATGTATAAAGTTTCTTAAGCAAATGCTAGAAGTGCTTGTACACCAACTACAGATAATGCTAAGAAGATTACTAATGTAATATATGTAGCGATTTTTTGCGATTGAGGAGATTGTGTAATTCCCCAGCTTACTAAGAATGACCAAATACCGTTTGCAAAATGGAATGTAGCAGATATTACTCCTACAATATAGAAGCCTAACATCCATGGATTTGATAAAATCTCTGCCATCATGTTAAAATTAACTTCTTTCGCTCCAATTGCCGCTTGGAATCTTGTTTCAAATACATGCCAAACGATAAATACAACAAGGAACACACCAGTGAAACGTTGTAAAATGAATAAATAGTTACGAAGAGTACCAAAGTTTTTCGGGTTATTTTTTGCTGTAAACGCAATGTACAAACCATAAAATGCATGATACATTAGCGGCAAGAATATTACGAAAATCTCCAGCATGTAACGGAATGGAAGACTCTCCATAAAGTGTGATGCGCTATTAAATGCATCTTCTCCTCTAGTAGCAAAATGGTTAACTACTAAATGTTGCGTCAAAAACAGACCAACTGGAATAATTCCTAATAATGAATGTAATCGACGCCAATAAAATTCGCGATCTTTCGACAAAATAGTTACCCCCCTCAGATTTACAATGTTCAGAATAGATTTACTATTTCAGAAAAATAATAGAGTTCATATTCTGTTCACATCATCATGTTACGAATTTATGACATATCCATTGTACTCTCATCATTTTAGAGCGTCAAGGCATCTAAAGGTTTTTCCCAAATCTTTCACTTTTGTATAATGATTTGCTGATTATTTCACAATCTATCCTTATACTGAAAAGTCTTTTTATGCTAAAATAGGGTGATTACATTTAGAAAGAAGGGTTGCTACTTGGATGAAAAAGACCATTCACATGTAACTTCCTTTGGATATGAACTAATTAGAGATCACGTGCTTACTTCTATTCTTGGAAAACATGAAAAAGATATTTTATATTGGGCTGGTAAAGAACTAGCTCGTAAATTTCCTCTCTATTCAATGGATGAAGCTTCTTCTTTTTTCTCAGAAGCCGGCTGGGGTAGTTTAGTATTAGATAAGACGACAAAGGATTCTGCTTTTTATTCATTGCAAACAGTTAATTTGCCTAGCAGTGGAGCTAGTAGAAGTCATCGATTAGAGGCTGGCTTTCTTGCAGAACAGCAGCAAAAAGTCGGTGGTTTTTTAACGGAATGCTACGATGAACAAGTGAAAAAAAATGGAGTCGTCCATTTCCAAATCAAATGGGACTTGAAGTCAATAAAATAAGCAATGTACGACGTAAATAGTCGTACATTGCTTTTTCTTTTACAAGACACACTATTTCAAGTCGACGCGATCGATCGATTCTGGTTACTATTCGACCGATTCCATTTTTCACTTAAACAAGTGCTAAGTCAAATTCATCATGCAACGCATTAGCTGCGGGAATCATGTCATTTTGAGGAACAACAACAGAAACTTTTATCTCTGAAGTACTAACCATTTTCACTGGAATATTTTCTTTTCTTAAACGATCAAACATTTGCGCAGCTACTCCAGGATTGGACACCATACCAGAGCCTACAATCGATACTTTTGCTAGCCCTACTTCAAAATCTGCAAATATAAAGCCAAGCGCTTCTTTATTTGACTCTAAAACTGTAATTGCTTCAGCAAGTGATTCCTTTTTAATCGAAAATGAAACAGTTGGTTTTTTACCATCTACAATCGACTGAACAATAATGTCTACATTAATATGATTTGCCGCTAGCGTAGTAAAAATCGAAGCAAGTGAACCATTAAATGGAACTTCATATTCTATTGTTAACCGAACGATATCTGCTTCAAAAGCAACCCCACGCACTACTAAATTATTTTCCACATCGACTTCCTCCTTTAATATTGTTCCTACATCTTCGTTATAACTTGAGCGTACTCGTAAAGGTATTTTATAATTTTTAGCAAACTCGACTGCTCTTGGATGCAATACTCCTGCCCCCAGATTAGCAAGCTCCAGCATTTCATCATATTCCAATTGTTCCAACTTACGCGCGTTCTGCACAAATCGAGGATCGGACGTATAAATACCGTCCACATCGGTGTAAATATCACAAATATCCGCTTCAATTGCCGCCGCTATTGCAACAGCAGTCGTATCAGACCCACCTCTACCTAAAGTGGTAATATCTCCTTCACCTGAAACTCCTTGGAAGCCTGCAACTACAACAATTTTATTTTCAGCTAATAAATCCAAGATCCTCGTTGCATCTAGATTTTCGATTCTTGCATTTCTATGTACATTATCTGTTTGTAAATTTGCTTGCCAACCTGTAAGCGAAACAGTATCAAAGCCTATTTCGTTCAATTGAATTGCGAGCAAAGCCATTGTGATTTGTTCTCCTGTTGAAAGAAGGGTATCCATTTCACGTTTGGTTGGATTTTCTGATAGCTCCATCGCTAACCCTAAAAGATTGTCCGTCGTTTTTCCCATTGCCGACACGACTACTACCACGTCATTTCCATTTACTTTTTCATGATTTATGCGCGTTGCAATATGTTGAATTTTTTCTGTAGTGGCAACCGAACTACCACCAAACTTCATCACTATCTTACTCATGAACATCTTCTCCCTTTTCTTCGGCAAGCTAAAAAAAATGCCTTTCACATATTGTGAAAAGCATTGTCTCATATACGGTCAAAAGAATTGTCCATTTGAGATAGCCCTCCAGAATATCGTAATTCTGACAATTCTACATCTATTAAATGCAGAACCAACATAGAAAAGGAAAAGCTTTTCTATATTTCGGCGAACACCCCTTTCCTCAACAATTACAAGATCTTTTCATCCTCCTGTTGAGTACTATTGTCTATTCGCACCTCTATCTTCACTTTGAAAGTGAATATTAAATTGTTATAACCATATCATACGTATTATTAGAAAACAATTACTTTTTTTGAAAATGCTCCAGCATAACGTCTGCTAACTTTGCCGATAGCCCCGCTTCCATATACTGTTCTTTCGTTGCCTCTTGCATTTTTTTCAATGAACCAAAATGCTTTAACAGCATATTTTTACGTTTTGTTCCAATGCCCTCTATACCGTCAAGGGAAGATGAAATCGTATGCTTTCCACGTTGCTGACGATGAAATGTAATAGCAAAACGATGCACTTCATCTTGAATACGCTGCAATAAATAAAATGCTTCACTCGTTCTTTTCATCGGAATTATATTAATTGGATCACCATACAAAAGTTGTGAAGTTTGATGCTTACCGTCCTTTGCAAGCCCAGCAATTGGTATAGATAATCCTAATTCGTCTTCAATTATTTCTCTAGCCGCTTCAACTTGCCCTTTTCCTCCATCAATAACGATTAAATCCGGAAGTGGCAATTGATCTTTTAATACACGAATATACCTTCTGCGCACTACTTCTCGCATCGCACCATAATCATCATGCTTCGCAGCTGTTTTTGTTTTATATTTTCGATAATCTTTTTTATACGCGCGACCATCAACAAATACAACCATGGCAGATACCGCATCTGTTCCATGAATATGAGAGTTATCGAAAGCCTCTATTCGATTAGGCGTAGCTATCCCCATAAGCTGTCCAAGCTCATCTACCGCTCCAATCGTTCGTTCCTCTTGTCTTTCGAGCAGATGAAATTTTTCACTTAATGCTAAACTAGCATTTTTCTTGGCTAGCTCTACTAATTCTTTTTTCATTCCTTTTTGCGGAATAAGCACCTTCACTTGTAAAAGTTCTGCCGCTAATTCACTATCAACGTCATTCGGAACTAGTATTTCATTCGGTTTAATATGCTCCAGTTTCGAATAAAATTGACCTAAATACGTTAAAAACTCTTCTTCGGGATCTCGGTACAATGGAAATAAAGAAACATCCCTTTCAATCAATTTACCTTGGCGCACAAAAAACACTTGTACACACATCCATCCTTTGTCGACTGTATAACCAAATATATCTCGATTGGTATGATCACTCATCGTTATTTTCTGTTTTTCCATGACCATTTCAATATGTGTAATTTGATCCCGATACTCTTTCGCACGCTCAAACTCTAAACTTTCAGCTGCTTCAAGCATTTTCTCCATTAATTCTTTTTTTACATGCGTATATCCGCCGTTTAAGAAGCTTGTAATTTCTTGGATCATTTCTTTGTATGTTGTTTCTTCTACTGGCTTAATACACGGAGCAAGACATTGACCCAAATGATAATATAAGCAAACACGATCGGGTAACTTCACACATTTTCGTAAAGGGTAGAGTCGGTCTAATAGCTTTTTTGTTTCATTTGCTGCATGAACATTCGGGTATGGGCCAAAGTATTTCCCTTTGTCTTTCTTTACTTGTCTAGTTGTGATTAATCTTGGATTTTTTTCATTCGTAATTTTAATATATGGATACGTTTTGTCGTCCTTCAGCATAATATTATATTTTGGATCATGCTTTTTAATAAGATTTAGCTCTAAGATAAGCGCTTCTAAATCGGACGATGTCACGATGTATTCAAAGTCTACTATTTCTTGTACAAGTCTTTGTGTTTTGCCATCATGCGAGCCAGTAAAATAAGAGCGAACTCTATTTTTTAATATTTTTGCTTTCCCAACATATATAATCGTCCCTTGCCTGTCTTTCATTAAATAACAGCCAGGTTGTTCAGGTAAGATCTCACATTTTTGTTGAATTAAATTATTCATTATTCATCACCTATATTAAATTTACCTTAATGGACTTCTGATATCCACTAAACAGCAAAAATCTTTGAGACATTGTACATCTCAAAGATTTCCCTGCACAAATAAAACAATCAAATGGAGTTTTCCACGATAAATTAGAAATTATTCAAACTTATTGGTTCGTCAAACCATATTCCTCCCCATGCATGATTTTGATCAAACGCAAGTTCTTTTTAGAAGGAGTTTCGTACACTATTTTAGTAGAGTCCTTTTGAACAAACATTCCAGAACCCACTCCATATAATCCTCTGTCTTGGTCAATATAACGGTAAACTCGGAACTCATCTCCAGCTTTTAACTCACGCACTTTTGTTAGTTTTCCATCATCCACTCGAGACCACAGTGTAATTTGCTAATGACATACGCTATCTCCCCTTTAATATATATATTTTTTTATGCTAATCTTGCTTTTTCGTCGATTATCGTATGGCAAATGTTCGTCTTCCGCTCACTTCGGTGCCAAATTATTAAATACATTTAGAAATAGAAGAAGCAAGTGACATTCTGTACTCTTTGTACATTTTTAGAAAGAGTCACTTCTACATTTGGACATAAAGTGGAGAAGTAGATGACAAATTTACTTCATACGATAATCGTCAATCTATTTCTAACTATAAGTGCGGATGAACTTTTTTCTTCATCTTACATGAAAGAGATAAAATAGAAAGAAAATGAATTCATGCTCATAAACTGGATGGATGTAGTGAAAAGCGGCGACTCCAGCGGGAACAGCACGAACTGAAAGCCCCGCAGGAGCGCAGCGACGAGGAGATTGAAGCCGTGCCCGCGGAAAGCGTCCGCTTGTAACGGAATCCACTCCATCTATTTATGTAACTTTCTTCCCTAGTAACCTAAACCCGGTGTTCATGGTAGATTTTCATAAAACTTATTCAAAAAACCGGATCCCCCTTAGAGGACCCGGCTTTCGATTATGCGTTTTTTTCTACTAATTGAACTAATGCTTCTTTTGGTTGGTAACCAACAGCTTTATCAACCGGTTGACCATCTTTAAATAATAGTAAAGTTGGGATAGACATAATACCGAATTGACTTGCAGTCGCTTGGTTTTCATCTACATCTACTTTAACGATTTTCACTTTATCGCTCATTTCAGCGTCAAGTTCTTCTAGTACAGGAGCGATCATTTTACAAGGCCCGCACCACGTTGCCCAAAAATCTACTAATACTAATCCTTCTTCTATTTCTTGTGAAAAGCTTTGGTCTGTTCCATGAACAATTGCCATTAAAAATTCCTCCTTCGTACAACAATAAATTTATTATATCAGACTAAAATAGCTACATCTACCATTTAGCTCACAATAAAATAAAGCTCGATTCTCCTGAAAGAATCGAGCACATTATTAAGCGTTTACTTTAAGTTTTTTAAACTCTTCTGTAAGCATTGGAATTACTTCGAATAAATCTCCAACAATACCGTAATCAGCTACTTTGAAAATATTTGCTTCTGGATCTTTATTGATCGCTACAATAATTTTCGAGTTAGACATACCAGCTAAATGTTGAATCGCGCCCGAAATACCAGCAGCGATATAAAGATCTGGTGTTACTACTTTACCTGTTTGCCCAATTTGTAAAGAATAATCACAGTAGTCTGCGTCACATGCTCCACGAGAAGCACCAACTGCGCCTCCAAGTAAATCAGCAAGTTCTTTTAAAGGTGCAAATCCTTCTTCACTCTTCACGCCACGACCACCAGCAATAACAACTTTCGCTTCAGATAAATCTACGCCTTCTGCAGATTTACGAACTACTTCTTTAATAATTGTACGAAGGTTTGTAATATCTACAGATAACGATGAAACATCACCAGTTTTGCTGTCATCTTTTGCAAGTGGAGCAATATTATTTGGACGAATCGTAATAAATTCAATTCCGTCTTTCACTTTTACTTTTTCAAATGCTTTACCAGAATAGATCGGGCGAATGTAAACAGCTGCATCGCCTTCTCCTTCAATAGCCGTAACATCTGATACTAACCCAATTTGCAATTTACTTGCAATTTTTGGCGATAAATCTTTTCCAAGTGCTGTATGTCCAAATACAATTGCTTGTGGGTTTTCTTGTTCGATTACCGCAAGAATCGCTTGACCGTATCCATCTGATGTATATTGTTTCAAATGTGGATGTTCTACTGTAATTACTCGATCCGCACCAAATTTCACTAATTCTCCAGCGATATCTTTTACAGCATCCCCTAATAACACACTAACTACTTCCCCGCCACCAGAGATCGTTTTTGCAGCAGCGATTGCTTCATATGATACGTTTCGTAGAGCACCTTCACGTGCTTCTCCTAAAACTAATACTTTTTTAGACATGATTTATTCCCCCTAATTTGAATGTTAACTTGGATTGAATGAAGTTAAATAACTTTTGCTTCCGAATGAAGTAAATGAACTAACTCTTTCACTTGGTCAGCTAGTTCGCCTTCTAATACTTTTCCAGCTTCCTTTTTAGGAGGTAAATAAATTTCGATTGTTTCTGTTTTTGCTTCTACATCATCTTCATCTATATCTAAATCATCTAATTCAACTTCTTCTAAAGGCTTTTTCTTTGCCTTCATAATCCCTGGAAGAGATGGATAGCGTGGTTCATTTAGACCTTGCTGAGCAGTAACCAATAATGGCAATGAAGTTTCTAATACTTCTGTATCTCCTTCAACATCACGTTTAATTGTTACTGTAGTTCCATCAATCTCTAAGTTTGTAATAGTAGTTACATAGTTAATGCCTAAGCTCTCAGCAACTCGTGGCCCAACTTGTCCGGATCCACCATCAATCGCTACGTTACCTGCTAATATTAAATCCGGATTTTTATCTTTTAAGTACTCAGAGATAATATGTGCGGCTGTAAACTGATCTAACTCTTCTACATCATCTTCTATATTAATAAGTACCGCTTTATCTGCACCCATTGCTAGTGCAGTTCGAAGTTGCTTCTCAGCATCTTCTCCACCCATCGTGAGAACTGTTACTTCTCCACCTTGTGCGTCACGAACTTGTATTGCCTCTTCTATTGCATACTCATCGTATGGATTAATGATGAATTCTGCACCATCTTCTTGAATTTTACCCCCGCTTACTACGATTTTCTCTTCTGTATCAAATGTACGTTTTACTAATACATAAATGTTCATTTAGATATCCTCCCAATGTAAAATATTATTTACCTTTAAATATTGGTTCTCTTTTTTCAATAAATGCAGAAATACCTTCTTTTGCATCCTCTGAAACAAATACAGTTCCAAAAGCATTTGCTTCTGCTTTAACACCTTCATGATAGGAAGCTGGTTTAGCGTACTGAAGCATTTCTAATGCATTTTTAACCGCAATTGGACTTTTCTTAGCAATCTTGATTGCAAGCTTTTTGGCATGATCAAATAATTCTTCTTCCGCATAAGCATGATTAGCAAGTCCTAACTGAGCCGCTTCTTTCCCACTAATAGGATCACTTGTTAACAACATTTCTGCTGCTTTTGCAAACCCTACATAACGGGGTAAACGTTGTGTGCCAGCAAACCCTGGTATTAGTCCTAGTTGTAATTCAGGTAACCCAAGCTTTGCATTTTCTGAAACTAGTCGGATATGACAACTCATCGCAAGTTCAAGACCTCCGCCAAGTGCAGCACCATGAATTGCAGCAATAACGGGTTTCGAGAAAGTTTCCACTCTTTCGAAAATTGTTTGCCCACTTGCAGCAAGCTCAGAGAATGCTGCTCCAGATGTAATCGAGGTAAATTCTTTTATATCTGCTCCTGCGGAGAAAAATCTTCCTTCTCCTTTTAGCAAGATTACTCGAACTGCATCATCATGTTCCACTGCATCTAATAACTCATTGACTTCTAATATAACCCCTCTTGCCAAAGCGTTTGCTGGTGGACGATTTAGTGTTACTGTAGCTACACCATCTTCAATATTCCATGACAGAAATTCCATTTCCCCACTCCCCCTTGGTTAAACTTTTACACCATTTAACAATAGACGATGTACTTTACTTGTTAGATCAACTAAATCATATTTATGCTCGTTCATTACCCAAGTAGTAGTCGTCTCATCAATTGTACCAAAAACCATTTGTCTTGCTAAGCGTATATCCATCGTTTTTTCAAATTCTCCATTTTCAATTCCTTCTTTTATAATAGAATCGAGTAAAATTAGATAATTTTTTAAGATGGCATTAATTTTTAATCGTAGTGCTAGATTGGATTGGCGCAGTTCTAACTGTGTTACAGTAGCCAAATGGTGGTTATCTGCTAGCACAGTAAAATGATTTTTAATCATTTTAAATAATTTTTCAGATGCAGATATGTTTTCTAAAACAATCGGCTTTAAATTATCCGCAAACATTTCCATCTTTTCTTCAAATACCGATATTAAAATATCTTCTTTGTTTTTAAAATATAAATAGATCGTTCCGTCTGCAACGCCTGCTTGCTTTGCAATTTTGGAAACCTGTGATTGATGATAGCCATTTTCAGCAATAACAACAATCGCGGCGTCGATAATCTGCTTATATTTCGGTTTATCCTTCTTCAATGAAATCACCACCAAAAATAAAAAATATGAATGATGATTCATTCATATTTTTATTCTATATTTTATTATGAATAATGTCAACAAACTTTTAACTCTCTACTGCTTGTTTTAATTTCTCTTTCTCTTCATCTATTAAAGTTCTTCTTAAAATTTTTCCAACCGCTGTTTTCGGAAGCTCCGTTCTAAACTCATACATTCTAGGCACTTTGAATGCTGCCAAGTTTTCACGACAGTATGTGTTCAATTGTTCTTCTGTTACATGAGCCCCTTCTTTTAATACAATAAATGCTTTCACAGTTTCCCCACGATACGCATCGGGTACACCTGCGACCACACATTCTTGTATTGCAGGATGTTCGTATAACACTTCTTCTACATCACGAGGATAAATATTAAATCCACCTGCAATAATTATATCTTTTTTACGATCTACTACATAGAAGTAACCGCTTTCATCCATATAACCAATATCGCCTGTTAATAGCCATCCATCTCGGAACGTCATTTCCGTTTCTTCTGGACGATTCCAGTAGCCTTTCATGACTTGTGGCCCTTTTACTGCAAGTTCTCCAATTTCCCCTGGAGCTAAAGGCGTTGCCGAATCAATTTCAAATATCGCTGAATCCGTATCTGGCCACGGAAGTCCTATTGAACCTTTTATCCGTTCATCGCTATAAATTAAATTTACATGCGTAACAGGAGATGTTTCTGTTAAGCCATACCCTTCTACTAATTTACCGCCAGTTACTTGTTCAAATTTTTCTTGTACTTCTATTGGAAGCGCAGCAGAACCACTTAAACAAGCAGTAATCGAAGACAAATCATATTTTTTAATATCTGGATGATTTAATATGCCAATATAAATCGTCGGTGCACCTGGGAATAAAGTAGGTTTTTGCTTATCAATCGTTTTCAGCGCAGTACCTGCATCAAACTTCGGTAAAAGAATCATTTTATTACCTAGCATAACCGATAATATCAATACTGTCGTCATACCATATACATGGAAGAATGGCAGAATTCCTAATATACTTTCTTCGCCTTCTTTACATTTATATAGCCAAGCATTACACATTGTCGCATTCGAAATTAAGTTTTTATGTGTAAGCATAACTCCTTTTGGAAAACCAGTAGTTCCACCAGTATACTGTAAAAGTGCAACATCTTCTTCAAAATCAAAAGATAATTCAATCGGGGTTGCCTTCGCTACTTTCATTATTTCAGGAAATAAATGATTCATGCCACGGTGTTCGACATTTACAGTAAAGCCGTATTGCTTCTTTTGAATGAAAGGATAGATAAGATTTTTCGGAAATGGCAAATAATCTTTAATGCCCGTTAATATAATATTTTCTATCTCTGTTTCTTTCAACACTTTAGAAATCCTTGGGAATAATATATCCAACGCTAAAATTACTTTTGCTCCTGAATCTTTCATTTGGTAGGAAATTTCTCGCTCCGTATATAGCGGATTCGTTTGCACGACAATTGCACCAGCGTACAATGCTCCGTAATATCCGATAACCCCTTGTGGACAGTTTGGTAGCATAATCGCTACTCTATCTCCTTTTTTAATACCGATAGATTGCAAGTAATTCGCAAACTTCAACGATGACTCATATAATTCTTTGTACGATACATCTTTCCCCATAAAATGGATCGCAATTTTCGATGGGAATTTTTTATACGCGCGAGTTAAATACTCTTGAACTGGAATAGCTTCATAGTTCAGCGTATGCGGTACTTCCGGCGGATAATGAGCAAGCCATCTTTTGTCTGTCATAACAACATCCCCTTTATTTTATAATAGCGTGAATATTCCTATTTTTAATTATAAAGAAAAATGAATGACAATTCAATTACTTGTAGAAAAAAAGAATGAGGTGCAAACTCATTCTAATTCATTACTAAATATACTATTCCAACAAGTACGAAACATATGCTTACACCAATTAATACTTTCGATAATTTTTCCAACGCTATCTCTCCTATGAAATACTTGCCCCAATTACATACGACAGTCCAACTGAAATAATAAGAGATATGAAACCTACAGATCGATTATCATTTTCAATTTCTTTATCTACGTTAAAGCTTGGTGTGAAAAATTCAAAAAGCCAATAAGCAATGATCAATAATGAAAAGCCAAACAAGCCCCAGCCAATCATTTCAAAAAGCGAACTATGCTGCTCTATTGAATATCTAAAAATATTACAAACACCAAATATTTTTCCTCCTGTTGCCATCGCCACCGCTACATTACCCTTTTTGATTTCTTCCCAGTTTTTATACTTCGTGACAATTTCGAAAATAACCATCGAAACGATTAAACATAAAACAACTACACTAAAATAACCTGCAGATTCTACAAGTGGATTAGACCAAAAACTAGAAAGAATCATCTTATAAACCCCTTTGAATTTTTCTTACTTTACGTTTAAAGCGACAAAAGGTTTCAAAAATTTATCATCTACCTTATTTCAGCTCAACGACCGTCACTCCATGTCCACCCTCTCCCGCTTCACCGAAACGATAGCTTTTCACACGAGAATGATTTTTTAAATATTGCTGGATTGCTTGTCTTAATACACCTGTGCCTTTTCCATGAATAATTGAAATTCTAGGATAATTCGATAGAATCGCATCATCTAAATACTTTTCAGTGCGGATAATTGCATCTTCATAACGTTCCCCGCGCAGATCGAGCTCTAACTTCACATGCGTGTCTCTGCCACGAACTGCATTTACCGACACTGTTTGTTTTTCTTTTTCTGGTTTAATAAACTCTAAATCCGACTCGTCTAATTTCATTTTAAGCATACCAATTTGAACAGACCATTCTGTTTTTGATAATTTTGCGAGTAATGTACCTTTTTGACCGAAGCTTAGCACCTTGACTTCATCGCCCGACTTGAGTTCTTTAGATAGCTCATTCAATCTCTTTTGCTTTTTAAGCACAGGATTGCTTGGTAATGCCGCATCTAAACGTTTTTTCGCATCAATCAATTCGTGCTCTTTTATAAGAAGATGTGTGTTTGCTTGCATTTTACGAAGTTCACTTATAATTTCATCTGCTTCGCGTCTTGCATCATCCACAATTTTTTTCGCTTTTTCTTTCGCTTTACTCTCCAGCTGCTCACGTTTTAACTCTAGTTGAGCTAGCTTTTGCTCTAAATCTTCTTTTACTTGAGATGCTTCAACTAATTTTTCTTCTGTTTCTTCCGCATCTTTTTCTGCCTGTCTACGGCTATCTTCCAAAGAAGCGATCATCGAGTTTACTTCTCCACGATCTGTTCCAGTGAATGACTGGGCTTGTGCAATAATAGAAGACGGTAAACCTAGTCGTTCTGAAATTTCGAATGCATTACTTCGCCCTGGTACACCAATTAATAATTTGTATGTTGGACTAAGTGTTTCCACATCAAACTCCACACTCGCATTCGTTACCCCAGGTCGATTATAGCTATATGCTTTCAACTCTGGATAATGCGTCGTTGCCATTACACGAGACCCTGTTCCATGCACTGCATCTAAAATCGAAATCGCAAGAGCCGCTCCTTCTTGAGGATCTGTCCCTGCTCCTAATTCATCGAATAAAATAAGTGATCTCTCATCATATTTTTTCAAAATATCAACAATATTCACCATATGAGAAGAAAATGTACTTAAGCTTTGTTCAATTGATTGTTCGTCACCAATATCGGCAAAAACCGATTCAAAAAGCGCAACTTCCGAACCATCAAGTGCTGGAATTGGTATTCCACTTTGAGCCATTAATGTACATAAACCGACTGTTTTTAGCGTAACTGTTTTACCACCCGTATTTGGTCCAGTAATAACAATAGACGTAATATCTTTTCCAAATTCAATCGTATTTGCCACTGCTTGTTCAACTGGAATAAGTGGGTGCCTTGCCTTCACAAGACGAATATAGCCATCATTATTAATAACCGGCATCGTACATTTTTCTGCTTGTCCATATTTAGACTTCGCTAAAATCACGTCAATATTTCCAAGAATACTCACTAAAAGAAAAATATCATGTCCTACAATTTCCACTTCTGCAGTTAACTTGATCAAAATTCGGTCGATTTCTTCCTGCTCTTTCACTTTCAATCCCCGTATATCATTATTTAATTGAACAACTGCTGATGGTTCAATAAATAATGTTTGGCCAGAAGATGATTGATCGTGGATAATTCCTCCGTAATGACTTCGATATTCCGATTTCACTGGAATAACATAGCGATCATTTCGAATCGTAATAATCGAATCTGAAAGCATTTTAGATGCATTCGCACCCCTTGTATAGCTTTCTAGTTTTTCACGAACTCTACTTACTTGCATCCGTAATTGCTGACGAATCGATCGTAAAGTCGTACTTGCACTATCTAATACCGCTCCGTTTTCATCGATGCAATCATTTATTTCATGCTCTAATGCGGTTAAAATTGGCATTGCGTTCTTTTTCTCCATAAAATGAGGAATTTGCACATCTTCGGTTTCTGCTACACTTTCAAAAAACTGGCGTAAAATACGACTTGCTCTAATCGTACTAGCAGTTTCCATTAATTCCATTGGACTTAACATCCCACCGATTTGTGCTCGTTTTGCATGCGGACGAATGTCTGTAATTCCGCCCATTGGCACATTCCCTTTTAAGCGAAGTACCGCTAACCCTTCATCCATTTCTTCCAACAATTTCGTTACTTCTGCGTAATCAACAGAAGGAACCAACTGATCTATATGAGTTTTCCCTACAGAAGAAGTACAATAGTTTGATACTTCATCTCGAATTTTATAATATTCCAGTGTTTTTAGTGCTCTTTCAGCAATCACTGTAGCACCTCCTAATTATTTCTAAATGAATTGCTTAAACTGTTCAAGTGTCCAAGTATTTACGATACTTTCTTTTGGTAGCCATGCTTTTTGAGCATAACGAACCCCAAGATCCATATATTTTAGCTGATCCATATGATGTGCATCTGTATTTATAGCAATCGGCACAGAAGCTTGTTGCGCCAATTTTAAATGCTCCGTATTCAAATCTAAGCGATATGGATTAGCATTCAGTTCAAGTATTTTCCCATGTTCTTTTGCCCACTCTATTAAAGTTGGTACAACTGGATTATAACCATTTCTTTGCTCGACAATTCTTCCAGTCGGATGAGCGATCATATGCACATATGGATTTGTCACCGCATTGAATAATCGCTCCATTATCTTTTCTTGAGGCTGGCTGAAGCTCGAATGAATCGAAGCAATGACAAAATCTAATTGCTTTAAAAGCTCATCATCAAAATCGAGCGATCCATCAGGAAGGATATCCATTTCTGTTCCAGCAAAAACTTCAATGTCCGTATATTTTGCATTTAACTCTTTAATCACTTCTATTTGTTGCACTAATCTTTCCTTTGAAAGTCCATTCGCAACTTTTAAATAGTCAGAGTGATCAGTAATAACAATATACGAATAACCTTTCGCACGACTTGCCTCCACCATTTCTTCGATAGAGTGAGCCCCATCAGACCAAGTGGAGTGCATATGAAAATCACCTTTTATATCATCCAAAGTGACCAGTGCAGATAATTGATCGAGCTTTGCAAACTCTGATCCATCTTCTCGAACAGTCGGAGGAATGAAAGGCAAGTCAAAATATGCGTAAAACTCTTGCTCTGAGTTAAAATGCTGCATTGTGCCGTCTTCTAACTCAACGCCATATTCACTAATTTTCTTCCCTTGCTCTTTTGCAATTTGTCGCATCTTAATATTATGATCCTTCGAACCTGTGAAATGGTTAAGTGCAGACGCATATTGGTGAGCTTCTACTAATCGGAAATCTACATCCACTTCATCGTCCAAATCAAGTGTAACAGAAACTTTTGTATCACCGGCTGCAATTACCTTTAGCACTGGAAGCACTTGCAGAAGTTCTTCCCTTACTTGTTGCGGCGAACTTGTTGTAATGATGAAGTCAATATCTTTACTTGCTTCTTTCACCCTACGGTATGATCCCGCAACTGAAAATTTCTCAATCTGCTCGATTGCCGCTAGCTTGCTCTCAATCATTTCTACAATCGGTTCTAATTTCCATATTGCAGTTCGCTCAGGCTTTGATTGTAAATTGTCAATCTCAGCTAAAATTTTCTCTTCTGTTTTTGCTGCAAACCCAGCTAACGTCTGTACTTTTTTAGCCTCACAAGCTTCTTTTAAAGCATCAATCGAATCGATTTGTAGTTCTTTATAAAGCTTTGCGATTTTCTTCCCGCCAAGTCCAGGAATTTTCAACATCGGCAATAACCCTTTAGGTACAATACTTTGTAACTCTATTAGCAAGGAAGATTCACCATTCTCCAATAATTCTTCAATTACTTTGCCTGTCGTACTTCCAATACCTTTTAGCGTTAATATATTATCCATTTCAGTAAGACTGCGTGCATCTAGCTCTAGTACTTGTGCTGCTTTTCGAAAAGCAGATACTTTAAAAGGATTTTCTCCTTGTAATTCCATATATAATGCAATTTTTTCTAATGTATTAATAATCGTTTTTTTATCCATTGGAATAGCTCCCTTCATTCAAGAAAAATCGTCGAAAAAAAAGACCGTTGCTTGCGATTTATAAAATATTGAAAATGAATTTCAAAAAACAGCCAACTTTTAGCGCATTTTCGCTACTCGCAAGTTCTTCATTACAAATTGGATATAGTGGTAAGCGTTCACTTGTAACGAAATCCACTCCATTCATCCCTATACTTTCTTATTCTTTCAAAAAAAACTTCTCTCTATTTGAGAGAAGTTACTTTTCAATATAGATGTACCACAAATTTTTCATAGTTTCCGATAAGATAGGCGTATGCTCTAGCATCCAGCCTGTCAACATAGAATTGGATATTAAGTTTTGTATAAAATCGATTGGTAATAACGCAAAAACATACAATAAAACAAATGATAAAAAGTAAAACTCGACAAATCCTAAAACAGCTCCAAAAGCATTGCTTATAAAACCAAGTACAGGTAAGTACTTTAGGAAATCGAACATAGAAGCTAATAACTGTAACGCGAATTTAATCGTAATAAAAATAAGTGCAAATGCAATAATTCGATAAAATGTTTGATCTAAGTCTAAACTATCTACTGCAATCGTAAGTTTAGAACCTGCTGTTACTGCTGGAAATGGAATCCATAAAACAAATTTATCCGCAAGTGGTTTATAATAAGTATACGCAACGATCAATGCGATAATAAAACCAGTCATATGGATCAGTTGAACGATTAACCCTCTTTTTGCACCTGTTACTAAACCAGCAACAAGTAATATTAATATAAGTATATCTAGCATTTTGTCAGTCCTTTAGCCTTTTCAATTCTTCTTCCATTAACTCTAGTTGCTCTTTTACTTTTATGTAGTCATTCACAGCATTGACTGCGGTAAGCACTGCAAGCTTGGCAGTGTCTAATTTACCATTATGGGAATGAATCTCTCTCATTTTATCATCTACCATAGAGGCAACCAGTCTCATATGGCCAGAAGTTTCTGAACCTACCATTTTATAATTCTGCCCATATATATCGACAGTAATACGTGTTTTATGTTGTTCTGACAAAGTCATGCCCTCCCCAGAAAATCCTATTTATAATAATAACACGAAATAGATTACGATGTGAAGAAAGGAACGTACAAATGTCTAATGTAGTACTATTGCTAGAAGCAAGTCAAATAGAAAAAGTGAAAGCCCATTACACAAAGTTTAAAGTAGAAAGATCCGCTCCTGGAGTAGTTTTTGCTGCGAAACTATCAGATACAACAGTGACAATTTATAAATCTGGGAAAGTAATGTTCCAAGGAAATGGTGCATCCAGAGAAGCATCTTTATGGGGCACAGCTGATAAAGTTACTCCGAAAGCTACTAGTGTCAACACAAAAGGCGATTTATTGCCACCGAATTTCGCCAATTTATCTGTTATCGGATCAGACGAAACGGGAACTGGTGATTACTTCGGACCAATCACGGTTGCAGCTTGTTTCGTTCGAGAAGATCAAATAGAACTCGTGAAAGAGCTCGGTGTAAAAGATTCTAAGATGCTTACAGATGATAGTATGCGCATAATGGCTCCCGAGTTAATGGCTACATTGACACATAGTGTTTTAATATTAAAAAATGAAAAGTACAATGATATCCAAGGGCGAGGTTCGTCTCAAGGAAAAATAAAAGCATTAATGCATAATCAAGCACTTAAGCATGTATTAAAAAAGATGGTTCCTGAGAAGCCTGCATATATTTTAATCGACCAGTTTGCCGAGCGCGGAATTTACTATAATCACATTAAAGCCGAAAAAGAAATCATCAAAGAAAATGTATTGTTTTCTACAAAAGCAGAGCAAATTCACGTATCGGTTGCCGCTGCTTCTATTATTGCAAGATATGCATTTTTAAAAGAAATGGACCGCTTAAGCAACATAGCAAATACGACCATTCCTAAAGGAGCAAGCGCAAAAGTGGATGAAATCGCGGCAAAAATTTATTTAAAACACGGAGAAACTTTTCTCAAATCCATTACAAAATGGCATTTTGCCAATACACAAAAAGCGATGAAGCTTGCGAATAAAAGAAGATCTTAATCAATAGAGGTGATTTAAATGGAAATGGCATTTGAAACAGAACGCTTAGAATTACATGTATTTGATGACAAACATATAGAGTATGTCAAACAATTTTGGGGCGACGAAGAGGTTATGAAGTTATGTGATGGTGCTACTTCCCATGAGGTTTTATTTAAAGTAATTGCTGCATATCGAACATGTCATGAAGTAAATCGTTTATCTGTATATGCTGTAAAAGAAAAGGAAACTGGAGAAATTATTGGAGCAGCTGGCTTCAATATTACAGGTGCAATAAGCGAAGTTGAATTAATTTATCATTTTAGTAAAAATTCTTGGGGGAAAGGGTTTGCAACAGAAGCAGCACTTGCTTGCATAGAGTTGGCTAAAAATCACGGGAAAGTTCAACTTGTGACTGCTTCAGCTAGTCCAGAAAATATAGGTTCCTTAAAAATATTAGAAAACATCGGCTTTATATTCAAAGAGATGAAATGGTTTGATGACACCGAGCAAGAGGAGCCTTATTATGAGTTTACTGTTTAAAGAAATTATTAATAAAACCTAAATAAAATAAGAGTCTTGCTATAGGCCATTGTAGCAAGACTCTTTTACAATTATTACGCGTTCCGATTAAATACCCGTTTGGTATTTCTCCAATTGCTTTTCCTTCTGACCACCCCAGCCAGTTTGAGAAAACTTCTCTGTATTTTGCTTATCTAATTGCTGCGTTAGTTGGGTCATTAATGCATCTCGAACGACATCAACTAATTCTCCGCTACTGTTTTTATCTTCCTGTCCTTTTCGTAGCTTCACTTCTTTTACCATCACTCTGTCACCATTCAACTTTGTAACATAATGCCTGATGTAACCATTTTCAGTTTTAATTTCATACTTTGCTTTCGCATTTCTCTTTTTTGCTTTATCTAAAAATAATTCATCAGGTAAACCTTTTTTTAATTCGTCTTGTTTTAGCACTCTAATATAATTACTTGTACTTGATTGGATATTCACCTACTCACCGTCTCTCATCAAAAAAAGGTTACCATAATTCATCACTCTTTGAATAAGTTCTTCAACTGTTTCTCTTTTAGCAAGCGTGGAATTTTGACCTGACCAAAGCGACATAAATTCTTTATTGTTTTGTGCGGCAGCCGCTTTTCTTATTGATTGTGTTAATGTGTTTTGAATTGGAAATTCCGGTAGATGCTGTTCATAATCTTTCATTTCATGCATAAATTGATTGGAGATCCCTCTTGCCCACTTACCTGAAAACGCACGAGTGAATGTCGTGTCCCCGTCCTTTGCATGAATAATTGCTTCCTTATGTACTGGATGCGCCCCGCTTTCTTCACATGTCAAAAATGCAGTTCCCATTTGAACGGCACTTGCTCCTAAATGTAACGAAGCCATTAGTCCTCCATTATCCATAATTCCACCTGCTGCAATTACTGGAATGCGAACATAATCCACTACTTGCGGGATTAGGGACATCAAGCTAATTAAGCTCTCTTCATGTGCGCTTATAAAATTCCCTCTATGTCCACCTGCTTCACATCCTTGCACAACTACTGCATCCATTCCGATTTTTTCAATTGCAATTGCCTCAATTACAGTTGTAGCTGTACCGATTATTACGATGCCCTGATGCTTTAACCGTTGGATTACATCAACGGACGGAATTCCAAATGTGAAGGAACAAATCGGCACTTTTTCTTCTATAATAACTTGTATTTGCTCATCAAATATTTTTATAGCATCAGAAGTATTTGGCCAAGATATTACCTCGTCTTGTATTTGTAATACTTCACGATAAGGCTTCAATAAACTAGTCGCTGCTTCAACTTCTTGTTCATTTATTTCAAAATCGTTTGGAACAAATAAATTCACACCAAAATTATTCGATGTAAACAGCTTCACTTCTTTAATTTGTTCCCTTAACTGAATCGGACTCATATAACCCGCTCCAATCATGCCGAGAGCTCCGTTATTAGAAACAGCAGAAACTAATCGAGAGGTGGTAATTCCTCCTGCCATTGGAGCTTGAATGATCGGGTAGTCTAGGTTTAGTCGATTTGTAAATTCATTTTTCAAATATTTGCCCTCCGATTTTATCATGGATAAAAGTCTAGCATAGTACTTATTTAAAAATATTCTTTATCTATTTTATAAACCCTTTAATTTTTCTACTTTTCTCATCTATGCCCTCCACCACTACCGAAGTTGTTCTTCTAAAGTTTTCTTATGAATCTGAGAAATTGGGAGTAACTTGAATGTTTTTTCCTTGATTAAATCAGTAATGCGATTTGCTTCATCCCAGGCTAAGTTATACATTGCTTTATCAATACTTCCATTTTCAAGAGCCTCTTCCAGTTCATCTTCATCTAACAAAATAATCTCTCCATTTGCTAGTACAACAATATCTAAAAACAAATCATCCAACCAAGGAACATTATGTTCAATTCCAATTTCATAGCAAATATCTATATACCACTGCACTATTTCTCCACTAGCATCAAACATTGACGTGACAGAATAGTTTTTTCCAATAGGATAATGTTGCAACCACATATAGCCGTTATCAACAATACAAATATTTTTCTCTCCGTAATTAACCCATAATGGCTCAGAAACTTGAACTAAATGTAAAAGTGTTATATGTCCAATAAATTCTCTTGATTCCATATAGGTTTGCGAATACTTTCGTTCAATAATTCTCTTCCATCCTGAACGATCCCCGTACTTTCTTTTTAGCACTTTTAAACCCCCTCTATTGAATAAGGTAAAACAACAGCTTTTTCATTGGACGATAAAACAATATTCGTTGATGGCGTGCCATACGGCATTGCTTTATCAATGAATTGTTCAAGTGTTTCTACAGAATATGTTGCGATTTTAGCGATGTAGCTAATTTCTCCAGCAACTCGGTAACATTCGAGCACATCAGGATGAGAATTACAAAAATGCGCTAAACTTTTACAATCGACAGATTTAAATAAAACCAATGCCACGATTGAACGATTTAATTTTTTTAAATTCACTTTCGCCTGATACCCCTCAATTGCACCTTGCTCTTCTAATTTCTTGACGCGTTCAATAACCGCTGGTGCAGATAAATGTACTGTTACTGCCAAATCCTTCATAGACATTTTTGCATTACTTTGTAATTGATGAAGTATTTCATAATCAATTCGATCCATATTATCCACCTTTTTTTATAAATAACATTACGCTATTTTCCTTTATTAATAAACAAAAATAATCATATTCCCTTTCTCATATTATGTTTTTACACACTTCTTTTTATTATGATAAGTACTAGAGGAGGCTTACAACATGACAAAAACATTATTATTACTAGCAAATGGCTTTGAGGCAGTTGAAGCAAGTGTATTTACGGATGTGTTAGGGTGGAATAAATGGGAAGGTGATGGTTCAACGGAGGTTGTCACAGTTGGATTACACCCACAGTTGCAATGTACTTGGAATTTTTCCGTAACGCCTGAAAAACTGCTACATGAAATAGTTCTAGAAGATTTTGATGCACTAGCTATACCTGGTGGGTTTGAAGAGGCTGGATTTTATGAGGATGCATATAGCGAATCATTTCAACAAGTGATTCGGCATTTTGATGCAAAACAGCAGCCTATTGCGACGATTTGTGTTGCTTCTTTAACACTTGCAAATAGTGGAATTTTAGCTAATCGCAATGCAACGACGTATAATCACCCAACGAGCAAACGTTTAAAACAATTACAGGATTTTGGTGCTAATGTTGTTAATGAACGTATTGTACGCGACCAACATATTGTTACATCTTCTAATCCAGGCACCGCTTTTGATGTTGCATTCCTTTTACTCGAAATGCTTACATCTAGAGAAAATACAGAGCATGTGAGAGATTTGATGGGATTTTAATGCATGAAGCCCCCAAAAGAGCATTCTTTGAGGGGCTTCTTATAATGGATTTTTATTCGCTTACCGCTCTTCTTCCATAAATTCGATAAAGCACAAGGCCAAAAATCAAGCCAGAAAACGACATTACTGAAATAGAAAAATAAAGAATCTGACCGCCAAATGCCCCATAAAGAGCTCCACCTATATACGACGCAAAAATGCCAGAAACACCAAAGAATAATAAGGCTAACACGGTCTGACCTGTTGCACGCCATTCCACTGGAACGATACGATACAGATACTGAATAGCAGCCGAATAAAAGATCGGGAAAGTAAGCATTTGCAAAACTTGCAAATAAGCGAGCATATGAGGATCTGTAATCCATGCCGCGAGAAAAAATCGGATGAAATAGAAACCAGCTGCAATCGAAATAATAATCAATTCTTTACCTTTACGTAACCACCAATAACTTAGCGCAAACACGACAATTTCACTACCTGCCGCTAAAAACCACGCTTGCCCTAGTAACTCTGCGCCTCCACCAAGTTCACGAATATATACCCCAAGAAATGTGTCATTCATTCGAGCAGGAACAGAACAAATAAAGACAAGTAATAGAAATAGAAGTGTCTCTTTATTGCGAAAGAAATGCTTCAGGCTACCTAAGGTGACGGGCTTTCCTGAAACTGGTGCATCAGGCATCTTCCAACAAACAACAAAGCTAACTACCCCAAGACCTGCAAAGAGGACCGCCAAACTATGTGCACCAAAATAGGACATGACATAACCAGTGAGCAACGAAACAACCGCGTAGCCCAAAGCACCATATGTGCGAATAGATCCGTAACTTATTTTCAACGATTCCGCTGTAGTAAAATTAAGACTTTCTGCAAGAGGATCAATTGGCATTAAAAAGAAATATAGCAACATGGCAAATAGTATGAGCTGAAAATAACTACTAGCGTCATACAATAAATAACCAATGACACTTGAACATAAAATTAATACTAAAAGTACTTTACGTATCGTTCTTGTTTTGTCACTAATCATTCCCCATAACGGCTGAGCAACTATGACAACAAAACCACCTGTACCCATTATAAAACCAATTTGCCCAGGTGTTAGGCCTTGTTCAGCAAAGTAGATTGGTAAGAATGGAATAAATATAGCAAGCATACCGAAATACAAAAAATTAAAGCTCTTTAATAAGTTTTGGGGTTTCATATGAATCTTTACCTCACACAATCTTTAGATTAGTTTTATAATACCACGATATTGTATCGTCGTCGTACTAAAATCCTGTATGATTTTTCTGTTCCCTGCGTCAGACACAACTTATAAATAATTCAGAATTGCGTCGAATTTGTTTGTACCACAGGGAGCTTATTGATTTGACTGAAAAAACAAAACTATATAAACTTAAGTCTATTCGTTCTCTAGCAATATCCGTATCTATCAAAAAATGCGAAGTTATTGGAGGAAAGCATGAAAATAAATACATATGAAAAACAGCAACAACTCTATAAACGAACACTAATCATTATTGTCTTGTCGCAAATTCTCGGAGGTGCGGGACTTGCAGCTGGTATTACAGTTGGTGCCCTTCTCGCTCAAGAGATGATTGGATCAGACAGCTTCGCAGGTGTTCCTGCTGCGATGTTTACATTTGGTTCTGCAGGAGCTGCTCTACTTGTAGGGCGACTTTCTCAACGTTTTGGTCGCCGAATCGGATTAACAACAGGTTTTTGGTTAGGTGGAATCGGCGCAATTGGAGTCGTCGTTGCGGCCATTACGAATAATATCTTTTTACTATTAGCATTTTTATTGATTTACGGTGCTGGAACTGCAACTAACTTACAAGCACGCTATGCAGGTACAGATTTAGCAAACAGCAAACAAAGGGCCACTGCTGTTAGTATCGCCATGGTATCGACAACTTTCGGTGCAGTAGCTGGACCTAATCTCATTGGTGTAATGGGAAGTTTCGCCACATCAATTGGCGTACCTGCACTCGCTGGACCATTCATTTTAGCGGCTGCGGCATTTATCCTTGCAGGACTTGTACTATTCATTTTCTTACGTCCCGACCCACTGATTATTGCCCAAGAGATTGCTGCGGCACAGGCAGAAAGTGATAAGAACCTTTCAAGCAGTGACACAGATAGCCCTGCCATCAACAAACGTGGAATTGCGGTCGGAGCTACTATCATGGTCATAACTCAAATTGTCATGGTCGGCATTATGACGATGACACCTATTCATATGAAACACTACGGACATGACTTAGATGCAATCGGACTAGTTATTAGCATCCATGTTAGTGCTATGTTCTTGCCATCCTTAATTACTGGAATCTTAGTGGATAAGTTGGGACGCACAACGATGGCTATTGCTGCAGGAGCTACACTACTTCTCTCCGGAGTCGTAGCAACCTTTGCACCCGGCGATTCTATGTTTTTCATGATTACAGCGCTAGCTCTTCTCGGACTCGGCTGGAACTTTGGTTTAATAAGTGGAACTGCACTTATCATCGATTCTACTACCCCGATGACACGAGCAAAGACGCAAGGGACTGTCGATGTCTCAATCGCTCTAGCTGGAGCTTCAGGAGGAGCTCTTTCAGGATTGGTTGTTGCACAAGCAAGCTATGCCACATTATCACTAGCTGGAGGCTTTCTCGCATTATTGCTAATTCCAGTCGTATATTGGTCTAGAAAGATTTAAAGCTCGGGCAAAAGGAGATAGTCATAATATGAGGATAACTTACTTTATTGTCGTTCTTGTCACCGTTTTTTAGAGCTTATCTCAAGAAAATATAGCCTTCTACTGCATGCAGTTATAGCGGAGAATATAGGCGATACACTTTGGGCTATGATGGTTTATTTCCGGTTTCGATTTTTATTCATTCGTAAGAATCCAGACATAGCTCTCTTGCTCAGTTTTTTATTTTGCTTCGGTATTGAATTTAGTCAGCTCTATCAGGAAGACTGGGCCAATCAAATTCGGGGGACAATGCTCGGGGCTTTAATTCTCGATAAAGGTTTTCTAATTGTGGATTTGATTCGATACACAATAGGAATTGTGATTGTAACCGTCTTCGATAAGGTGACACTTAGGTTTTTAAATCACCTTAATATCTAGGTACACAGTTTCTTTTTAACATTTTTTGTATTCAAAAAATACGTCCCAGAAAAATGGGACGAACGTGAGTCAATTCCTTATTCCGGCAGCTTGTTCAAACGTTTCATAAATATACTGTGCATTTCGATTTGGACGAAATCCATAACTAGCTTCAGAAAACGTAGCGTCATAGATTGGTGAAAGAATTTGTGCAATAACTTGTTGAATGAAACGATCGATTACGGTAGGTATTCCTAATAAACGCACACCGCCATCAGGTGTCGGGATTTCTACCCTACGGACAGGTTGTGGTTCATAAATCCCCTTAAGGAGTGCTATTTTCATAGCCTCCCATTCTTTATAGACATGAAATCTCAGGTCTTGAGAGGACATTCCGTCTACACAATGGCTCCCTTTATTCTTTTCCACTCTTTTTAAAGCAGTGATAAGATTTCCGCGTGACAAAATCTGTTCCATTAACATTCGTTATGTCCTCTTTCCGTGAACAACAACATTTCTTTTTATGCCAGTTCTGCTACACCTTCTTGAAGGCCGCAATGGAATTCACCATTTCTTCCATCAAGTATGCCTTATCGGTTATCTGTGTTCAGCGCAGTTAACTGAATGCCAAGATGTTGTTCTCTCTATTGTTCAGCCCTTCCCATCCTTCTCGAGTTGGTTGGTACTATGGCTTCTGCTGACTTCTGATTGTTCAGCAAATGATAGTAAATTTTTATATGTGTTTACAACTTCTTCACCTGTCAGTGTATGTTCTAGATTTAGATATATTAGTACGAGTGCATTGATAGGATTCCAGGCTCACATCTGGCACCCCAAATTATTTTTTCTAAGTAGGCAAAGTATTTAAGCTATACATGTACTATACTAAATGTAAAAAGGAGGAACCTTAATGAAGCAACCGCGGATATTAGTAGTCGATGATGAAGATGAACTTGCTAGTTTAATGACTGCTGTACTAAAAAAAGAAGGTTTATCACAGATAGAGACCGCTTCTACTTTGAAAGAAGGCTTAGAAAAATTTTTACAATGGGAGCCCGATTTGATACTTTTAGACATTATGCTTCCAGATGGTGAAGGATATGATTTGTGTAAGCAAGTTCGTGCAATTTCAAATGTGCCGATACTATTCATGTCTGCAAAAACAGAAGAAATCGATAAGCTTTTAGGTCTTGCAATTGGCGGTGACGATTATATAACCAAACCTTTCAGTCCTAAAGAAGTAGCTTATCGCGTTAAAGCCCAACTAAGACGAGCTGGCTACGCTGAAAAGAAAAATGTTCAATCAGTAGTAAAGGTCGGTCCTTTCCAGTTAAATGCAGACGAGACAGAAGTAAAGAAAAATGATAGTCTTTTGTCGTTAACAGCAAAGGAACTTGGGCTAATGCGCTGTTTTCTACATAATCCAAATCAAATTATTAGTAAGGAAACTCTTTTTCAGAGAGTGTGGGGAGAAGATTTTTTTGGCTCTGAAAATACAGTAATGGTCCATATTCGGCGACTACGCGAAAAAATGGAAGATGATCCCTCTAACCCTATATTTTTAACAACAATTAAAGGATTAGGCTACAAGCTTGTCCTCAAAAGGGACACCTGATGAAGTGGAAGCTAACATTACGTTTCCTGTTGTCAGTTGTTGCCATTGTTACTATTGTTATTTTTATCAATACAATCATTATAGTTAGCCTTTTTATACTTCAGAGAAACAACACTCTCCTCGGTTCTTCTGCTGCTTCTGAAGAAGATTTCACAAGAAGCTTTGAACAGTATGTTGAGATCACAAATGAAAAAATCTCTGTCAGTACTGAGGGAGTAGAGGCTTTGGAAAAACGAAAAGCATGGGTTCAATTTTTAGATGAAATGGGAAATGAAGTTGCAAGCTTCCGAACGCCAGAAAACCTAAAGGAGCACTACTCTCCTATCGATATTATTCAAATGTACAAATATAAAGAAGTAGATGGTGACACTACAGTATTTATCGGGCAAAAAGATTCTATAAGTTACTTCATTGGTATACAAGATCGAAATATTACGAAGTATATTATAAACTATCGTATCGACAATTTTCTCGAAATGCTCAACCTATTTGTTTTATTATTTTTCTTATTTGATTTGTTAATTGCCATTATCATAGGGCTTCTATTTAGCCGTAAATTGACAAAGCCCTTATATTTGCTTATAAATGATATCCAAAAACTAAGGCAACGAAAATTTAAAAAGGTGTCCATTCCAAATGGTATGTATAAAGAGGTTTTTCAAAATCTAAATGAGGTCTCCTTAACACTTGAGCAGCATGAACAGGATCGCAGAAGGCTCGATCAAATGCGCGAGGAATGGATTAGTAACGTGTCTCATGACATGAAAACTCCCCTTGCATCGATTCAAGGTTACGCAGAGCTTATGAAGGAAAGTATTAGTGAACTGACAGCGGAAGAAATGCAAGCATATACAACCATTATTGAAAAGAAAGCTATTTTTATGAAAGAGTTATTAGATGATTTAAATTTAACTACTCGATTGCAAAATCAACAATTATCTTTAAACATCCAGAAAACTAATTTAACAACCTTATTACGAGAAATGACTATTGATTTATTAAATGATCCGCAATTTAGTGTTAGGCACATCTCCTTTGAAGCAGATGATGAAATTATCGAGCATATGATAGATCAACAATTAATGAAACGTGCGCTACTAAACTTTATTTACAATGCCCTTGTACATAATGATATACACGTCGAAGTTTCTATTCGAATATACCATTCAGAACGGATCTATATTCTAATTCAAGATAATGGTAAAGGTATCAGGCAAGAGGACTTGTCACAAGTATTTGAACGCTATTACCGTGGTACAAATACGAATCATGTGTATGGAACAGGGCTTGGCATGGCCATTGCACGCGACATTATTACAGCACATAAGGGCGAGGTTTACTTGAAGAGTAAAGAAGATCAAGGTACGACTATAGAAATTAAATTATAATTTTAAGTAAAAAGGATTGTCCCATTCATCGATAAAATACGATCTGAGACAATCCTTTTTAGTGTTTCTCTTTATTTTCTTTCAAATTTTAATTGAGCTTTTTTCGGTATTTCTTCCCACATAACTTCTTGATAGGACTTTACATTTTTCTCATCGTTAACAAAGAGTTTTAAATAAGCATTTTTTCGGAGTTGTTTTATTGCTGTAAAATCTAATGTGTCAGTATTCCCCTCTTCATTGTAAGCATCCAATGTATATTCGTATTGTTCAAAAACTTCTCCTGTAGATACTTTATTTTTTGTCATTACACCATCATTAGTAATCTGTACATAATAATGATCTGTATTCAAACGATTAAAGTTAACAGTCGTGAGTAAAAAGAATGCACCACCTAGTAAAATGATTGTAACCAGTAAACCGATAATTAATTTTTTCATCATTATCCCTCATTCATATAATTTTGTTGGACGGTTCGATTAAACGAAAATACCGTCATAACATAGTAAACGCCATAGATTACGGTGTACGCGATTATCCATAAGGTAACTGGCTTTGTTAAGTCCATCGATAATAATTGAGAAAATGCGATTAAAGCAATCGCGCTATGCAAAATCCCAACTACTAATGGAGCCATAAAAATAGAAAATACTTGCGTTGCAATAGTTTTCAATATGTCTCTTTGACTAACACCAATTTTGTGTAATACTTTATATTTTTCTTTATCTTCCTCTGCTTCAGTTAAAACTTTGAAGTATATGATGCTACCTGTTGCAGCTAAAAAGACTAATCCTAAAAAGCTACCTATAAATAAAAGGGATCCGACAGATTCTATACTTGATTTAAAGTCTTTTGGTAAACTACTGAACAATACTTCAGCTGGTAATATCTCTTCAATTTGAGAAGAGATCTCTAATTGTTCTTTACTTTGTTTGAATCCATAAGCAACGAGCGTCATCACATTATCTACCTTTTGTAGCTGTTCAAACATTACTTCGCTGACAACAAGCGTTGGCCCAGAAACGCCGACATTCAGGACATTGTATGGTTTGAAGTTATTAATCGTTAGTTTTTCTCGACCATTTACAATAATATCCTTACCTGAATAATTTGGTGTAAAACGTTCATCGTATAAAGCATCTAATATAACAGTCTGCTTATTATCCAAGTCCAATTGGTCTGGACTATTCTGTAGCTTTGCAAGTTGATTAAAATGTTTATCCGACAAAACGGTATACATCATCTTCCTATCCGATCCTTCTATTTCCTCCGCTTCCACCGTAATTACAGTTAATTTCTCTTTATAAACATAATTTTCTTTCTCCAGTAATCCTTCTACCTCTTTCACCCATGCTTCGTCTGTTTCTTGATACATGAACGTATTCGGATCGCCTTTTTGAATGCTTGATTCTATATTGTAGTAAAGTCCATATACCGAACCACCGGCAGTAATCGTTGTTGCACTTAATATCGCAATGACTGTTAATGTTTTTGCGTTCCCACGAATACGATAAAGCAGCTGAGAAACCGTCATCACATTTAATCCTCTCCACAGCCATCGAACATTTTTCTTCATCCCTGCCAATAAAAAGACAGTTACACTATGGAATAACAAGTAGGATCCCAAGATGACCGCTCCAATAATAAGTAACGGTGCTATCAGCATACCTATTTTCCTCCACACCTCGGATGTAAATAAGTCTTGTAACGCTAACCAATAGGCAAAGCTAATTAGGCCCACTCCAACAATGACCATTAAAAAGGATGCTTTTGGAATACCTTCTCCTTTTTTGGCAGCATGAAACAAATCAATTAATTTGAATTGATAAATTAAACGATAACCTTGAAAAGATGTAATTAAAAATAAAGTTAAAAAGACAATTGTTGTGTCTATTGCCGCTTCAATTGAAAATGTAAATCTTGCAAACGTATCAAAGCCCATCATTTGAATTAAAATCGTCAAAAATATTTTTGATAATAAAAATCCAAGTACAATCCCAACAACTAGTGCGAAAAATCCTATTAAAAAGTTTTCAAAAAATAACATCCAACCAATTTGTTTTTTTCGAACTCCTAAAAGTGAATATAGTGCAACTTCTTTTTTACGCTTTCTCATAAAGAAGGAATTGGAATACGCAATGAAAATCGTAACAAAAAACAATAAAACAAATGCTGCTCCACTCATTAAAGCATCCAGCTTCAACGAAGAGCTTGATAACTCCTCCATCGTATCGTTATATTTCAACGTGACGAAGGTAAAATAAATAACAATACAGAAAACCATCGATGCCATATATAAAAAATACTGGGAGAAATTACGAAACATATTTTTTTTTGCCAAACTAAATAGTGTCATGTACACCACCTCCGAAAGAAGAGAGAATATTTAATATCTCCTGGAAGAATTGTTTTCTCGTCTTATTAGCCCTCCGTATTTCATGCGATAGCTCCCCATCGTTAATAAAAAGAATCCGCTGACAAAAGCTAGCGGCATATGAATCATGCGTTACCATCATAATTGTTGCTTCGTGCTGCTCGTTTAAAATACTTAAGGTTTCCAATAAGCTAGTTGCCGATTTCGAATCAAGTGCCCCAGTTGGTTCATCCGCTAAAACGAGCTTAGGATTCGCAATTAATGCTCGAGCCGCTGCTGTTCGTTGCTTTTGCCCTCCTGAAATTTGATATGGATATTGATTTATTAAAGGCTCAATTCCAAATAATGTAACCATTCTCTGCACACGTTGTTCAATTTCTGCTGAAGGTATTTTTGCAATAGCTAGTGGCAGCAGTATATTTTCTTTTACAGTTAAAGAGTCGAGTAAATGATAATCTTGGAATATAAAACCCAAATTATCCCTGCGAAATGTTGCGAGATCACTTTCTTTTAACTTATCTAACTGTTGATCGCTAACTTCAATTGTTCCTTTTGTAGGCATATCAATTGTTGCGAGCAAATTTAACAATGTTGACTTTCCAGCACCAGAAGGGCCCATAATACCGACAAATTCTCCTGCATATATATTAAATGAAATAGATTGCAACGCAGTAATTAAGTTGGATGATTTTCCATATATCTTGCTAACATTTGTTACTTTTAATAATGGTTCCATTATTGTTCACCTCTTCTATTGATATCTTGCTTGTTATTAACTATAAGAGGTCATCCTTACATTATTTTTGTGTAAACCTTACAAAATCCTTAAGAATAGCTCATCGTATTGTACCTAATAACCTGCCGTGTTTCTTGTCCAAAAAAAAACTGTAGAAAGAATTTCTTTCTACAGTTTCAAGTCCAATTATTTTTTCGTAGCATATACGTCTGCTACTTCGTCAAAATAGAATCTTCGCTTTCCTTTGCTTAACACTACTATTAGTATATGGATGATTAACATCAAAGTAATCCCAACCATAATCATAAATGAACCTAAACTAATAGACACTTTAAAAACATAATAAGGAGAGTCAATATCTAAATTTACTTTATTAAGAGTATCAAATACACTGTATACAAAATAGGTTACATATATTGCCACAAACCGCTTAAACATGCTTTTATTCTTTCTACCATTGCTTACAATTCGAAAACGCATAAATCGGGTGCCTATAGTATTACCACTCCAAATAGTAGGAAGAACAAAGAAGATGGCAAATAAGAGAACCGATTTATATAAAAATTCGAGGACTCCATTCGTTATAAACAAACCAAATGTAAATGACCAACTAACTTTGATAAGGAGGACGTCAACTAGTATGGCGAATAACTGTGTCAGTGGACGAGTTTCATCCAATGCTGCCAATTGAATGGCTTTCTGTTGGACACTTTGTTTTGATGGAAATATAGACAAGGCAATTGGTGCCAAGAAAAATCCTACAAGTGCCCCCGTACTATTTAAAAGCAAATCATCTACATCAAAAATGCGGTATGGACAATTATAAATACCATAAATTCCTGTCACCTGCGTGATTTCATAAAAAAGCGTTAAAGCAAAGCCATAAACAAAGGCTTTTTTCCAATACCGTTTCGATTGTAAGAAATAACGTAAGTAAACCCCAAACGGCAGCAATAATAAAAAGTTAAAGAGTGCCTGGAAAAAAGATGGTTGCTTCAAAATTAGTGCATAGGTGCTTGGTTGAGAAAATACTATACCGCTATTTTCAAATGTATTTTTTACAAACGTAAAAGGTACAAGTGAATAGTAAGCCGTATCCGGTGGCTGCATAGAACAAGTGTCGCGTGTGGCCGGAAGAGGAAGTAGTACAAGAAATAATGCAGATAAAAAATAAAAAATAAATGAAAAAGTAACAATCATTGTGGAAATAGTTAAATATCCATATTTACGATACGTGTAAATAAGCCATGGTACAAAAAGAAAAATTGCTAAAATTACGAAGACAATACTTGCACTTACAATTGGTGCTGTATATGTAACCATTTTGTCTACCCCCTTGTCCTATTGATAAAAATTAAGTTCTCTTATTCTACAGGATTAACTTCTAAAGGTCTGCCTTATTCAATAAACTTAAGGTTTTTGTAAGGTTGGTATTAATATAATGTAAGGTTTATGAAGTATTCTTAGCCTTATACAAATATTAATAAATCCTGAAAGGAGAAATATAATGAACCCATCGATTACACAAAAAGAAAGAATAATGTCATTGGATATTATCCGTGGATTTGCTCTTTTTGGCATACTACTTATTAATGTGGGAGCTTATCAAATTATAATAGAAGGGGGTCCCATGCCGGACTATAGTGGCATTAATGGAATCATTCATACATTCATAGAAATCTTTGTGCAAAAGAAATTTTTCTCTATTTTTTCTTTCCTTTTTGGAATAGGATTATACATTTTTGCTTCCAGAGCTGAAAGTCGCGGCGATAAACCTAAATGGCGAATGGGAAGACGTTTACTCGCTCTCTTGATTCTTGGAATCATTCATGTATTTATTTTTTGGGGGTCCATACTATTAGTATATTCTATCATCGGGTTACTTTTAATTCCTTTTTATAAAACAAATGTTTCAACTCTTAAAAAGTGGCTCGGTGGCATAACAACCATTTATTTAACTTCTCTTTTGCTAAAGATTTTTTTACCATCAATCGAAACTATCTACCCTTATATAAATTTCTTTTATAGTGATATGATACTAATCTTTATCATGTTTTTAGCTGGATTTTTAACTGCTAAGGCAAAATGGCTTTTACAGATTCATTCGTTGTCAAAAAAAATTAAATGGATACAGATGATTACATTACTCTTGTCCATAATTTTCTCTCTTTGGATTTGGAATGCTTCACAAAACGAGGGCAAGAACATAGATGAACTTATTGCATTAGGAGCAATACCTACAACGTTATTTTACTTATCAACATTTTTTATACTGTTAGAAAATAAGCGCATCGTGAAAATACTGAAACCAATTTCACTAGTAGGACAAATGGCGTTTACAAATTATGTTGCACAAAGCTTTATAGGAACGGCAATCATTTCAATTATGGGAATAGAAGTCGTTTCATCAAAAGACATTATTTATATCGCGCTCATGATTTATGGCATTCAGATAATTTTTAGTGTGGTCTGGTTCAAATTCTTTACTATGGGTCCATTAGAAAAAGTATGGAGATTTATGACATATGGAAAACAGAAGGTCAAACAATAACGAAAAAGCAACACCGTTTATAGGTGCTGCTACATTTCATTATCCTCTTAACTCTGCTCCTGCTTGTTCAGCAAGTGCTTTTAAAACTTTATTATGTGCATTTACTACTTCTTCGTCTACCAATGTACGTTCTGGATCGAAGTATGTTAGAGAGAATGCAACCGATTTTTTGCCTGGCTCCATTTTTTCTCCTTCGTACAAGTCAAACAGATGTACACCTTTTAACAATTTACCACCCGATAACTGAATGATTGCTTGTAGTTCGCCAGTAGCTTTTTCGCTGTCTACTACTAATGCAATATCACGAGTGATCGATGGGAATTTAGAAACAGGCGTATAATATAATGTTTCGACTTCTTTGTTTAATACGTTCGCAAGGTTTATCTCTACTACATATGTTTCTTTTAAATCACGCATCTTTTGCTCTGATGGGTGCAACTGACCGATAAGGCCGATTTCTACTCCAGCAAGCTTGATAGAAGCTGTGCGTCCCGGATGTAATCCATCTACTTCTGTGCGTTCAAAAGTAAGTTCTTTTGAAAGACCAAGTACATCCATTAACCCTTCAACAATTCCTTTTAATACAAAGAAATCTACTGCTTTATTTTCACCTTGCCAGCTATGATCTACCCATTTACCAGCAATTACAGCTGCCAAATGTTCTTGCTCATGAGGTAATCCTTCTTCCGTTTCACCTAAGAATACTGAACCTATCTCATATAGTGCTACTGTGTCTGCTTGGCGTGCAGTATTGTATGTTACTGCTTCCAGTAAATGAGGGATTAAGCTTTGACGAAGTGTGCTGCGTTCTTCACTCATCGGCATTAATAATTCCGTCACTGGAGCAGTTTCTAAAGCAAATTTTTGAGCCATTTCTTTAGAAGTTAAAGAATACGTGATAGCCTGATACAGACCAGCACCTTCTAAAAACGCACGTACTTGACGACGTTTCGCTTGGTAAGATGTTAATCCACCAGGTTTTGATTCGCCTACTGGCAACGTCATTGGAATTTCATCATATCCATACATACGAGCAATTTCTTCTACGATATCTTCTTCAATTTTAATATCTTGGCGACGAGTTGGTGCTTTAATATGCAACACACCATTTGCCGCTTCAAAATCAAATTTTAATCTCGTTAAAATCGAAGACATTTCTTCTAAAGAGATTTTCATTCCCAAACGATTGTTAATAAAGTCAGGAGATACAACTACTTCCGCAGGTGTTTTGTCTAATTCGTCTACGATAACAGAACCAGCTAATACTTCCCCACCTGCAAGCTCCGCAAGAAGACTTGCCGCACGTTCAGCTGCTAAAATAACACGATTCGGATCAACGCCTTTTTCAAAGCGAGCACTCGCATCACTGCGTAAGTTATGGTCTTTTGATGTTTGACGAACAAATCCAGCTGTAAAATAAGCAGACTCTAAAACGACTGTTGTTGTACCATCATGTACTTCTGAATTTGCTCCACCCATTACTCCAGCAAGAGCAACCGGCTCCGTACCATTTGTAATAACTAAATGATGCGCTTTTAATGTACGTTCTTGGTCATCAAGCGTAACAATTTTTTCTCCTTCATTTGCAAAGCGCACGACAATTTCTTTCGTTTCCAAACGGTCGTAGTCAAATGCATGAAGCGCTTGGCCGTATTCCATTAACACATAGTTTGTAATATCAACAACGTTATTATGTGGACGAACACCCGCTGCCATTAGGCGATGTTGCAACCATAGTGGCGACTCTTTAATTTGTACATTTTTAATCACTTTTGCAACATACATCGGATTTGCATTAAGCGCATCTACTCGTAAGCTTAAGTAATCAGAAGCTTTTTCACTGCTTTCTGTGTATGAAGCTTCTGGATACTTCATATCTTCTGAAAGAATTGCCCCTACTTCGTAAGCAACCCCAAGCATACTTAGAGCGTCTGAACGGTTTGGCGTTAAGCCTAGTTCTAAAATTGTATCATCAAGTCCAAGTAGTGGAATAGCGCTTTCTCCAGCTACTGCTGTTTCTGGAAGTACATAAATTCCTTCAGCATATGCCTTAGGAACAAGACGACCTTCGATACCTAATTCTTGTAGAGAACAAATCATTCCGTTCGATTCTTCTCCGCGAAGTTTTGCTTTTTTAATTTTTAAACCGCCTGGTAATACTGCTCCTGGACGAGCTACAATAACTTTTTGGCCTGCTGCAACGTTTGGAGCACCACAAATAATTTGTGTTACTTCTTCTCCTACGTCTACTTGGCAAATATTTAATTTGTCTGCTTCTGGATGTTTGACACATTCCTTCACATATCCAACAACTACATTTGTCATTCCATGAGAACGATCTATTACTGCATCGACTTCAATACCTGAACGAGTGATTTTTTCCCCTAACTCTTTCGGATCAAGCCCTTGTGTATTCACATATTCCGCTAACCATTTCGTCGAAACTAACATGTCATTTCCTCCTTACGCTTCTGTTCGGTGGAATTGCGATAAGAAACGCACATCATTTGTATAGAAATGACGAATATCTTCCACTCCATATTTCAACATTGCAATTCGCTCTGGACCCATACCAAAGGCAAAACCAGAAACTTTTTTCGAATCGTATCCTGACATTTCTAAAACGTTAGGATGAACCATTCCTGCACCTAAAATCTCAATCCAACCTGTTTTCTTACAGATGTTACAGCCTGATCCACCACATTTAAAGCAAGAAATATCCATTTCAACAGATGGCTCTGTAAAAGGGAAGAAGCTTGGACGTAAACGAATTTCACGATCGTCTCCAAACATCTTCTTCGCAAATAGAGATAGCGTTCCTTTTAAATCACTCATGCGAATGTTTTCTCCAATAACAAGTCCTTCGATTTGTGTGAATTGGTGTGAATGCGTCGCATCATCATTGTCACGGCGGTATACTTTACCTGGACAAATAATTTTAATCGGCTGTCCTTCTTTTGCTTCCATTGTTCGAGCTTGAACTGGAGAAGTCTGTGTACGAAGTAGCGTATCTTCAGATATATAGAAGGAATCTTGCATATCACGAGCTGGATGTCCTTTTGGTAAGTTTAATGCTTCGAAGTTGTAATAATCTTTTTCAACTTCAGGACCCTCTGCAATTTCATAACCCATGCTAATAAACAAATCTTCAATTTCCTCTACTACACGAGTAAGTGGGTGATGATTTCCCGTTTTCACCGGACGACCCGGCAATGTTACGTCGATTGATTCTTTCGCCAATTGTTCGCTAATTGCTTGATCTTGAAGTAGTGTCATACGAGTTTCTAGAACTTCCGTTACTTCTTCACGCACTACGTTTACTAATGCCCCCATTTTCGGACGTTCTTCGGCAGGTAATTTACCCATTCCTTTTAACAAATCCGTTATAGGTCCTTTTTTCCCTAAATATGCAACACGCACGTCATTAAGTTCTTTGACGTTTCCTGAAGCTGCAATTTTTTGTAATGCTTCTTCTTTCAACTGTTGAAGTTGTGCTTCCATGTTTAAAATCCTCCTTTTTAAAAATGCCCAAGGTGCTGAAGTTAGCCAAAATTTAGACAAAATAAAAACCCCGCCCCAATAAAAGGGACGAGGACTAATTTCGCGGTACCACCCTGATTACTGCACAAAAATCCGTGCAATCACTCAATTCGACTAACGGCTCTACACCGGCGCACCTTTACAGCAAATGCTGGTCCCGGTGGCAGCTAACGGGGTGAACTTCTATACGCATTCTCCATTTACACTTTCAGTCAAGGTGTAAAATCCCTTCATTCGAATCGTCATATATACTTTTCCCGATGACAGCTTTTATTTATGTAATTATATTTTATTATACTGAGTTTTTCGTATTACTTCAAGTTCCATTTATTTTAGTGATAAGCCGTACAAAAGAATTCCTGTTGCCACAGCCACATTTAGCGATTCAGCTTGTCCTACTAGTGGCACAATAATATTCTGATCCGTTTTTTGAAGAAGCTCTGGATGAATGCCACTTCCTTCATTTCCAACGATCAATGCAAATGAATCCCCTTTTTTCACTTCATTAAATGGAGTCGAGTTTTCAAAAGCTGTACCGAAAACAGGAACAGATCGTTCCTTTAAGTCGTCTACCCATCTATATAAATCACCTTTTACAACTGGTATATGAAAATGTGAACCTTGTGCAGATCGCAATGTCTTGGAGTTATATGCATCTGCAGAACCTTTTCCAAGTATAACTGCATCAATTCCTGCTGCATCTGCTGTTCGAATCATTGTGCCAATATTGCCCGGATCTTGTACGGCATCTATTAATAACAGACGGCTCCATTTCGTTTGCTCTACTTCATCCAACGTCTTTTGTTTACAATGTGCAAAAATTCCTTGTGTATGCTCGGTTTCTGCAAGTTCATTTTTAATCGCATCATTAATTTCCACTATTTCGATTTGATCTACATCCCAATTAGCAGGAATTTCACTGCTGTCACTTATCATAATCGTTAATACATTTTCTTTTTGCTTAATAGCTTCTTCAACCAAATGATAGCCTTCCATAATAAATTCGCCTGTTTTATCTCGTTCTTTGCGAACACTTAAAAGTTTTTTCCAATGCTTTACAAGAGAATTTTGGGATGATTCAATTCGTTTCATTTATATGTAACCGCCTTTTTTATTATTAGTGTAACAAATTCATGTATAGCTTGCGAGAGTTTGGGGAACATAATTGCGAGGAGTGATGAAAAATGGACTTTCAAATTAGAGAAGCAATTACCGCAAACATGGTTGGACACTCGGCATCGGAAATACGAGGTGTTGTGGAAGATGCGATTAAACGTGGAGAAGAGCATTTATTGCCAGGGCTCGGTGTTTTTTTTGAGAAATGGTGGAATATAACAAACGATGCAAATAGAGAAGCTGTCCTCAACGAATTATCAACTGCATTTGCAAAATAATAAAATCCGTGGAGGAGAATTCCTTCTTCACGGATTTTATTTATGTAATAAAGAGTGATTCAGCGTCTCCCGAATCACTCTTCCTATGTAGCGATGAAGCCATCCATCTTGACAATCGACATCGCGTATATTTACCTAACCGCAAGATAAACCCTATCTTTACAGCTAGTTGTTCAATTGATTGATTATGCCATCAAAGAAGCAAGTACTGCTTTTTGGGCATGCAAACGATTTTCTGCTTGTTGGAAAATATAAGAATTTGGTCCGTCAATTACTGAAGTAGCAACCTCTTCTTCACGATGTGCGGGTAAGCAATGTAAAAACATATAATCTGATTTCGCATTTGCGACCAACGCATCGTTAATTTGAAAATTTTTAAAATCTGCCAATCGTTTTTCCGCTTCCTCTTCTTGCCCCATAGAAGTCCAAACATCCGTATAAATAACATCCGCATTCACAGCTGCTTCAATTGGATCATTCGACACAAATAAAGACCCGCCATTTTGAAGTGCAATTTCTTTCGCTTTTTGTATAATTTCAGTATCTGCTTCGTACCCTTCTGGAGTAGCAACTGCTATATGCATACCCATGTATGCAGCAGCGACAACTAATGAATGCGCAACATTGTTTCCGTCCCCAATATAAGCAATTTTCAAGCCTTGTGTATATCCTTTTACTTCATGCACAGTCAATATGTCTGCCAATGCTTGGCACGGATGATAAATATCAGTTAGCCCATTAATGACTGGAATACTCGCATGCTCCGCTAACTCCTTGACCATTTCATGTGAATTCGCACGAATCATTATGCCATCTAAATAACCAGACAATACATGCCCTGTATCGTATACAGATTCACCACGGCCGATTTGAAGGTCACGTGCATTCATAAACATACCGTTTCCTCCAAGTTGTTTCATACCAACCTCAAACGAAATTCTAGTACGTGTCGAATGCTTTTCAAAAATCATCCCTAATGTTTTCCCTTCCAATAAAGGCGGGCACTTCCCTGCTTTCGTTAGTGTTTTCAAATCTACCGCAAGCTGAATTAATTCTTCCACTTCTTCTTTTGTATAATCAAGAAGAGTTAATAAATCTTTGCCTTTTATGCTATCTACAACCTTTAAGTTCACCCATTCAAGTAATTTCATTAATAAAAACTCCTTTTTACGTATATTTATGTAACCCTAATTATAAACATGAATAATTATAAAGTCAAATGAATTGTTATACATAATTACACATAAAAAAACGTCTAGAAAAACGTGGATTTACGCTTTTCTAGACGTTTGAAGCTTATTCATTCAGTGCAGTGCAGTGCAGTGCAATCCAATTGTTATTCGTTGTATAACGTTATTCATGAAAATTACATTAATTACAAAAAATGTCTATCGAATTAACTTACAATTTGATAGACATTTCAATTTTCACCAGATGCTTTAGAATGCTATAACGATGATATTCAAAAGCTTTTATTAAGCACTCATTAAATAACCTTTATAAGATTTAAAATGACCTCGCACCATCAAATCCCTTTATATTATACTTTACATTTCCATCGCTATCTATTTGCTCAATATCAATTATAACAACTATTTTATCTGGTTGAGGAGGAGTAAAGTATATCAAATTCTCATTTACTTCAAAATCACTTAAAAGCTTATAGTTCATGTAAATACTAGTATCTCTTGTTTCACTTTTTAATTCTTTAGCTTTTTTTATTTTTATAGTAGAGGTATCTCCTGGGATTAAATTTTCTATAATGTCTATTTCTTTATAATGTGGATCTTCCGCAAAACCGTATGAAAAATTTAGGCTTTCTATATTACTTCCACTTAAATTATTTACCACTATTGTAATGCCTTCTTCATAACCTTTATACTCATCAGGCTCCTGTAAGAAAGACAAGGCTAATATCAGTAAAAGAGCGAGCCCTAACACACTAAATAGAACTATTTTGTTCTTTATTTCTTCAACCTCCCTTAAACATACTATTATCGTCATAATATTTTTATTTGTAAAATTATAACACGTTATGTATATTAACACCAAGTGTAATTTTCATTAAATTCCAAATATTATATTTAAATATGATATTTTAAGTGATATTGTGAATTTAGGTAGATTAAGGAATTATTTTACCAAAAAATAGAATGGAGAGTGATCGTAGAATGAAAAAGCTAACTGTTTTAGTAGCGTTCTTTTTCTCAGTCCTTATGTTCAATGGTGCAAGTTATGCTAAAGCAAATGAAGGTGCAGAACCTTTAATAACAGACTCAGTATTAGAATCTTTAACTTACAAAGACTTTGTTAAGGCTGATGCAATACTTTCTGAAATTGAGGGTTTTTCAGAATTAAGTGAGGAAGAAAAGAACAAGCAAGCGTCTTTAGTATTAACTGAAATTGCTGAAAGCAAGATTGATTCACATGATTCTGGTTTACCAACCGGTCCAAATTTGAATAGTAAGGAAATAGAATTAGCGCGGCAATATCCTTATAATGCCGTGCTTGCATTTGCTGCTTCAGAGCTTGCTACAGCTAGGACTGCATACTTTTTTGCTAATCCAGTTGCAGACAATGGTAATGCGAATGCATTTAAACATGCAAGTTGGAATGCATTCATGAGTAAAAAATTTGGAACAGTAATGGCCAAACAGTGGGGAGATGCTCATGAGAATATTACCAGCGGTATAGAAAGAGATATGGATTTGTATAATAACGAGTATGGTCGAAATGAATACCTTCGCGGCACTATACTTGATTCTGAAGCAGAGATAGAAACAAGAATTTTGCAAAAAATAGCAAATGGAAACTTAATAAGAATAATTAATAATCAACTACGAAATACTGATGTTACAGGAAGAATTAGATAACTTCTAGAAGTGAGAAAAAGACTGATATATTGAAGTGACCCCTAAAAGTTAAACACTGTTATTTGATTAGGCAGCTTGGTAAAAATGAGTTCGTTACCGCACCGAACTCATTTTTAATTTTGCCTTCATCCATTTCACCATTAGAATTAATAAATGTTTTTTCTTTCAAGTTCTTTTCTACTAATGTTAATATCTAATTTTTATTCGGAAATTTTAGGGGAATTAGAGTAAATGGTTCTCCATCCGTTCTTTCCCCTACTTGTACTTCACCCTTATCTTAGCTAAAAGTTAATTCATTTATCGCATCACGGTCTAATTTTTTAATCACTTCGACAATAAGCTTCACTGTATTTTCATAATCATCACGATGAAGAATGCCTGCATGTGAATGAATATAACGTGTTGCAACTCCAATAGAAAGTGCTGGAACACCGTTTAAAGAAATATGCATAGAGCCTGCATCCGTCCCACCACCAGGAATCATTTCAAATTGATAAGGAATATTGTTTTCTTCTGCTGTATCTACAACAAAATTGCGCAACCCTTTATGAGAAACCATCGATGCATCGAATAACACGATTTGTGGACCCGCACCCATTTTACTTGTCGATTCCTTTGGTGTAATTCCAGGTGTATCTCCTGCAATACCTACATCAACTGCAAATCCAATATCCGGTTGTACTTTTACAGTAGCAGTTTTTGCTCCGCGAAGTCCAACTTCTTCTTGCACAGTACCTACTCCATATACGGTATTCGGATGTTTTTCATCTTTTAAGCCTTTTAATACATCAATTGCAATCGCACAACCGATACGGTTATCCCATGCTTTCGCTAACAATAGCTTGTCATTGTTCATAACAGTAAATTCGAAATAAGGAACTACCATATCTCCTGGTAATACGCCCCACTCCATTGCTTCTTCTTTCGATGAAGCACCGATATCAATAAACATATCTTTAATATCAACTGGTTTATTGCGAGCTTCTGGTGTCAAAATATGTGGTGGTTTTGAACCAATAACTCCTGTAATATTGTCCCCTTTACGAGTTACAATTGTAACGCGTTGTGCCAACATTACTTGTGACCACCAGCCGCCTACTGTTTGGAAGCTTAAAAACCCTTTATCATCAATTTTAGAAATCATAAATCCAACTTCATCTAAGTGGCCTGCAACCATAATTTTCGGGCCATTTGCATCGCCAACTTTTTCTGCGATGATGCTACCTAGATTGTCATATTCTATTTTATCTGCGTAAGGTGTTATATATCTTTCCATTACTTCACGCGCTTCACGTTCATTTCCTGGAATTGCTTTTGCATCCGTTAAATCCTTTAGCATTGTTAATGTTGCATCTAGCTTTGTCATTATTTCGCCCTCCTAAATAACTGCTTCAAATTTATTATAAAGTATTATGAAAGCATTTACAAAATATTATTAATACCCTGTACGCTGACGCTCATAATTTTTTTCATTTTTACTAATATAAGCATTTATTACTTCCTCATTTGAAAAACCGAGTAATTTTGCAATTGCACCGTATTGAATCCACACTTCTTTATACAGCTCCATTGTAGGATTATCTAGAAAATCATGATTTGCTTTCGATGTAGATATAAATAGTTTTGTTAAATCCCCAGCTCTTTCTTCCGTTGGCCAAGATTTTATATGCTGCAAGTCTTTTTCAATGCCTAATGACAATAAAAAATGAATAGAGTCTACATACTCTTCTAAAATAATCGCTCGTTCAGATGGCCCTTTATTTGTCCAGAACTTAAAGCATCTTGTTTCATTTGCAAGTTCTGAAAGCTCGACTAAGAGTGCCAATCCTTTTTTTATAAAAACATCTTCATCTACTTGCTTATTTGATTGAATATATTCGTCTAATGCCTGCTGCATCGTAAATAGTTTTTCTAAATTCATATGTTCCTCCAAAAAAAAATTATTTATTTTGAAACCAAACTACCTCTTCTATCGTATAGCAGGTACTAGGTATTTTACAAGGAGGACATTTAACATGATTTTCATACTTCGACTACTAATTATAACCCTTATTATATATGCTTTTTATAAGATTCTTCGTTATTTGTTTGATCCGAAAAGAAAATTAGATGAAGCATATGAAAAAGAACAGTACTATTTTTATGATGATATAAAAAATGTTCGCAAAAACTTTTTCATTACGTATAAAGGAGCCTTATTTGAAGGTGAAAAGTATTTGGGCACAACTGATCAATCATTTGAAATAGTATCTATTTTCATCTGGACAAAAAATTATTCTGAACTTCAAGGTCTTACAAAGGAAGATTTTCGTTTCTTGCAAAATGAAATACGCATGAATTACCCATCTGCGAATATAAATTGGAAAAGCCCAATCGAACAGTTAATGAAAGACGAAGTATAAGTAAGCGGCTGATTTTGAGATACTCAGATAATCTTTGAGTATCTCACAAAATCTCGAAGTGCCTCAAAATTATATGAATAAAAAAGCGAACAGCCTATGCAATCACAGGGTTGTTCGCTTTTACTATCCAAAAAATTAAAAATGCATATAAAATCATCAGCATGAGAAATCCGACGCGGAAATTCGTATGCTTTGTTTTATGACGAAACATTTGCATGCCTAGATAAGCACCGATTCCGCCTCCACATACCGCTAATGTCCATAAAGTGCGCTCCGATACACGTTGCCCACGTTTTTTGGCCTGTGATTTATCATAGCCCATTACACCGAAAGCTATAACAGACATGATTAATATAAATAAAAGCAACATTTGTTCCATGATTAGCTCCTTTAAACTACTATAGTAGAAATCTCTTTCTATTTTAACATACGGAGTAGCTACGACCGAATATTTTCGTCACGTACAACTTCAAATAAAAAAACGCTCATAAAAGGAAGAATCCCTTATGAGCGTTTTATATTAAAATTACTTAGCGATTGCTTTTTTTGCTGCATCTGCTAATTGTGTGAATGCTTGAGCATCTGTCACAGCTAGGTCAGCTAACATTTTACGGTTAACTTCGATTTCAGCTAATTTCAATCCGTGCATTAAACGGCTATAAGAAAGTCCGTTCATACGTGCTGCCGCATTGATACGTGTAATCCATAGTCTACGGAAATCACGTTTTTTGTTGCGACGGTCACGGTATGCATACATGAATGATTTCATTACTTGTTGGTTAGCAACTTTGTATAATGTATGTTTAGAACCGTAATAACCTTTAGCTAATTTTAATACTTTTTTACGACGACGTTTAGTTACTGGTGTGCTTTTTACGCGTGGCATGATTCATTACCTCCTGCTATTCTTTCGAATGATTGAATTTCTGTTATTATTTCATGTAAGTTAATAAAGTTTTGATACGTTTGTAATCGCCTGAAGATGCTACTTTAGTTTTACGTAGTTTACGTTTTGCTTTAGTAGATTTGTTAGCGAATAAGTGGCTTCCAAAAGCACGGTCATGTTTTAATTTTCCAGTCCCGGTTTTTTTGAAACGCTTTGCAGCTCCACGGTGAGTTTTCATTTTCGGCATGTCGAATTCCTCCTAAACAATTGTACTCTATTACTGTTTTTCATTCTTTGGTGCAAGCACTAAGAACATACTACGGCCATCCATTTTCGGTTTTGACTCGATAGTGGATACTTCCGTACAAGCTTCTGCAAATCTATCTAAAACTCGTTGTCCGATCTCTTTATGAGTGATGGCACGACCTTTAAAGCGAATAGATGCTTTCACTTTATCTCCTTTTTCAAGGAACTTGATCGCGTTTTTCAATTTCGTTTGGAAATCATGCTCATCGATTGTTGGGCTCAAACGAACCTCTTTCATCACGATGATTTTTTGATTTTTACGAACTTCACGATCTTTCTTCTGCTGCTCAAATTTGAATTTACCATAGTCCATGATACGAGCGACCGGCGGCTTGGCCTGAGGAGCCACAAGGACAAGATCCAAATTAACACGGCCGGCAATTTCAAGTGCTTCATTACGCGTTTTTAATCCTAATTGATCGCCATTTTGGTCGATAACTCGTATTTCGCGTGCTCTAATGCCGTCGTTTACATACATGTCTTTGCTAATAACAATCCACCTCCTGATAGTGTCGCGAATACATGGTTTGGGCATAAATTCTGTAGTAGCGAACTACTTACGCCTGGTTCGACCAATAAAAAAAGCGAACAGACATAAGTTTTATGTCTGCCCGCCGATATGAGTACATGTAGCTAACTACATGTTACATTCGATCGTGTGTCTACCAGTCAACAACTTAATGTGTCAAACAGGTGAGAAGCGGGCAGCCTCTTCTTATACCACAAACTTGTATTCAATAACCTTATTTACTATATCATCTACTTTAAAACATGTCAACACTTTAAATGATTAATGTTGGGTTTCTTGCAAAATACGCTCTAGGAATTCAGCAAATGGAATACTTTCTGATTGCTGTTCTCCGTATTTACGCACATTTACATTACCAGATTCTAATTCTTTATCGCCTAGAACGAGCATATACGGAACTTTTTGCATTTGCGCTTCACGAATTTTATAGCCAAGTTTTTCTTCACGGTCATCCATTTCTACTCGTAAACCAGCAGCAACTAATTGCTCCTCGATTTGTTTGGCAAATTCGAAATGCACTTCATTCGATACTGGAATAATTTCTACTTGAACTGGAGCTAACCAAGTTGGGAATGCACCTTTATATTCTTCGATTAGAAATGCAACAAAACGTTCCATTGTCGAGACGACTCCGCGGTGAATGACAACTGGACGATGAGGTTTCCCATCTTCTCCAACATAAGAAAGATCAAAGCGTTCTGGCAATAAGAAATCAAGTTGAACAGTTGATAATGTTTCTTCTTTACCAATAGCCGTTTTCACTTGAACATCTAATTTCGGGCCGTAGAATGCTGCTTCTCCTTCAGCCTCGAAATAATCTAAGCCTAACTCATCCATCGCTTCTTTTAACATGCTTTGTGCTTTTTCCCACATAGCATCGTCATCAAAATATTTTTCTTTATCTGCTGGGTCACGATAAGACACGCGGAAAGAATAGTCTTTTAAATCAAAGTCCTTATAAACAGAAATGATTAACTCCACTACTTTTTTGAACTCTGCCTTAATTTGATCAGGTCTTACGAAAAGATGCGCATCATTCAATGTCATTCCTCGCACACGCTGTAAACCAGAAACCGCTCCAGACATTTCATAACGATGCATTGTACCAAGTTCAGCAATACGTAAAGGTAGATTACGGTATGAATGCATGCCATTTTTGAAAATCATCATATGATGAGGGCAGTTCATCGGACGTAATACTAATGTTTCGTTGTCCATTACCATTGGAGGGAACATAGAATCTTGGTAATGATCCCAGTGTCCTGATGTTTCATAAAGCTCTTTTGAGCCAAGCACTGGCGTATACACATGCTTATAGCCAAGTTTAAGTTCTTTATCTACGATATAACGCTCGATTACACGGCGAATTGTTGCACCATTTGGCAACCATAGCGGCAAACCTTGACCAACTTTTAAAGAGTTTGTAAATAACGCTAATTCTTTTCCGATTTTACGGTGATCACGTTCTTTTGCTTCTTCTAACATTTGTAAATGTGCTTGAAGATCTTCTTTTTTGAAAAATGCAGTTCCGTAAATACGTTGAAGCATTTTATTGTCACTATTTCCGCGCCAGTAAGCTCCAGCAATGCTTAATAATTTGAACTCTTTCAGTTTTCCTGTTGAAGGCACATGCACTCCGCGGCAAAGGTCGAAAAAGTCGCCTTGCTCGTAAATAGAAACTTGTTCTCCTGCTGGAATTGCTTCAAGTAATTCTACTTTATACTCATCGTCTTTAAACTTTTCAAATGCATCTTCACGAGATACATCATGACGCACCACTTCTATATTTTCATTGATAATTTTTTTCATTTCTTTTTCGATTAACGCCAAATCATCTGCTGTAATTGGTTCTGGAGAATCGATATCATAATAAAATCCGTTTTCAATAACTGGTCCAATACCTAGCTTCACATCTTTGAACAGGCGTTTAACTGCTTGTGCAAGTACATGTGCTGAACTATGACGTAAAATTTCTAATCCTTCGTCTGATTCAGGAGTAACAATTGCAATATCACCATCTTTTGTAATAGGTGATTTCAAGTCAATTAGCTGTCCGCTTAATTTACCTGCTAATGCTTTCTTACGTAACCCTGGACTAATGGACTGAGCAATTTCTTCTGTTGTTGTAGACATTGGAAATTCCTTCACTGCTCCATCTGGAAATTTCAATTGAATCATTTCTGCCATTTTGAACACTCCTTTTAGTTTTGAATATAGTCGAGAGAACATATAATCATTTTTAGACAAAATAAAAAACCCCATCCCTAAAAAGGGACGAGGTTAAATCGTGGTTCCACCCTTCTTCTGTCCATTCAATAAAAAATAGACGAAGCTCTGCATCGGTTAACGGACCGGTGACCGGCAACTGCTATATAAATTTACAGTTACTGCTCCGAGGTGGTAAATCGATTGTCGGTTCTTAAGAAGCTTTCAGCCAGGGCTTCTCTCTCTATAAAGTCGTACAAACTGATTGTTGTTCTCATCAACGCATATGTTTATTCTTATGAAAATGATTATACTTTACCGAAAAGTCTTTTGCAAGTTGTTATTTATTTTCTCGCCAGTTCTTTCCATGAAGTGCAATCGGGATAGTCAGTGTACGAATTCGTTCCATAATTCTTCCTGCTTTCACGACTTCCTTTTCCCCGCGCTGCGTGAAGGATAAATTATCCTGTAAATCCTCGTAATTGAAGTTAGATGATATAAACGTCGGCAATTGCTCCGACATTCTATAATGTAGAATAGTGCCTAAAATCTCATCTCTCGTCCAACTGGACATTACTTCGGCACCTAAGTCATCTAGCATAAGTACAGGTGCTCGTTTCACAAATTCGATTTTTTCAGCCAACGACTGATCTTGTATCGCTTGTTTCATTTCTCTTAAAAACTCAGGCACGTATACGACGACAGAATGAACATGTAGAGCTGCCAGTTCATTTGCTAAAGCACCTAATAAATACGATTTCCCTACACCAAACGGACCGTAAATGTACAGCCCTTTCTTTGGCAACGTATTCGTACGCTTCCACTCATTTAAAAAGGCGTTCGCTGCACTAACGGCTACTACACGGCTGTCATCTTTTAAATCAACAGTTGCAAGAGTCGCTTCCATTACTTCTTTGGACATATGAATGCTATCTATCATAGAAGTTACTTTTTTCCGTTCATCTTCTATCACGCCACGTTTACAGCGTACAAATGCAGAATCGATGAAATTACGATCTAAAACAAGCTTTGGCTCGAATCCTTTTAAATTATTTATGCATTGCTCTAAAGAAGGACATGATTCGCAATTATGCGATGAAGTCTTATATTCATATAATTTGCTCAGGCTTCGATCCACTACTTTTGGTGTAATAGTAGCAGCATTTTCTTCTAGAAACTTTTTTATTCCTGGATCTTCCAGCACTTCTGCTTTCATATCATCTAGTCTTGTTGTAAATTCAGGAGTTATAACTCTTTTTAATGTTTCATTTATCCGTTCCATTTCCGTCACCTACCTTTTAGTCATACCGAGTTCAGCTATTAGTTTTTGTCGTTCTTCATCTATATTTTGAATACCATTCGTTTCTGCTCCCGATAACTTCGTTTCCCCATCTTTTTTATAAAACCAGTCAGGTACTTTTTCTTCTCTTGTTGGCTTTTTAGCATACGTTTTTTGCTTTGATCCTTCATTTTTCCACTTTATGTACTGCTCATGTTCATTTCTAGCAAGCTCCATCGCTTCTTTTGCTGTCTTCACATCTTTTCTCATCCAATGTGAAGCTATTTTTTCCGCATAGCTTTTCGTCAGTTTCATATCCGTACGCAACAAAACATACTGAAGTAAAACATTTACGACACCAACTGGAATTTTATAATGTGTAACTAATTGGTTAGCTAACTGTACATCCGCAAGAATCGGTTCTTTTCCATTTGCAATATCCTTTAACACAGTTACTGGTGAAGATGTTTCTAAGTAGTGAATAAGCTCCTCTTCTTTTGTTAAAGGATTGTCACTTACTTGTTGCACCTTTTTAGGCTCCACTACTTTTTGAATAACCGGAGCAACTTTCGATATCGTTAACTTATAATAATCCGCACATGCTTTTTTCAATCGAGCATCGGACAATTGCAACTCATCATCTAGTGCAAGAATAACGACTTTTTGCATTTCTATCGGATTCAAATTATATAAAAATGAAAGCTTTGAAATAACTTCTTTCGCTTCAATCGTCATCGCCGACTTTGGCACAAGTTGTTCAGACAATCCTTCTTCCAATAAAGAAAAATTAAACGACTCGAAATAGAAAGGAAGATCCGAATTCCGTTCCTTTGATTCAAACTGCTCCTCATGAGAAACAGGAATCCCTGTTTGAGTTGACGGTTTAAATACATCCATAAATGTTCGAGAAACATCTCTAAATTCATCTTTCCAATTAGCATTTTGGATAAAGCGAGCTCTTAATTGCTTATATGCATTTTCTCCGACTTTATTGAGCAAAAACATCGATAATAGCGGGTCTTTTAAAAAGGAGTCTGCATCCAAAGGAGCCGAAAGCTCATAATAGAAAGTGCGCCCACTATCAGTTGTTTTTTGCCATGTACGCAGTAGACCAATTGCCTCCAGTGTAATTCTAGCTTGAAATATTTTCCCTATAGATGTACCAAGAACATTCATCAGATGATAATGAGCCCATTGCTCGTCCTTCTTTAGCTCTCCGTTTGCCCATAATGTTAAATATAAACTGACACTTTCAGCACCAATTAGTGGTTGATAAAACAATGTTAATAATTGACGGTCATAATCTGAAAAAGAATACGGCAGGCGAATCATATACATGTCTGCTGGTTGAAGCTCCTTATATAACATCGACAACTGCACCTACTCCTCTCTACTTCTTATAATGTTGGGTTTTTCTTTAAAATCTCTTTCAGTTCATCGATAAAAACATTAATATCTTTGAATTGACGATAAACAGAAGCAAAACGAACATAAGCAACTTCATCTACTTCTGAAAGCTTATCCATCACTTTTTCTCCAACTTCTTCTGTCCGCACTTCTGCGTTTCCAGTTCTTCGAAGCTCTTTTTCAATAGAAAATACGATATCTTCTAATTGATCTAAAGCAACTGGGCGTTTTTCGCATGCACGTATTAAACCTCTTAGTACTTTTTCTCTGCTAAATTCTTCACGGGAACCATCTTTTTTCACAACGATTAATGGAGTTTCTTCTACTTTTTCAAATGTAGTAAATCGGAAACTACAGTCTTCACATTCCCGTCTTCTTCTTATCGCCTTACTGTCATCCACTGGACGTGAATCTACAACCTTTGTGCCATTATACTGACAAGCCGGGCATCTCATATTGACCTCTCCTAATTCCATACGTTAATTTATATATCTATTATAGCAATATTCTTCATAAAAATCGAAAAAGCAGAGGAATATATCCTCTGCTCACTCAGTTAGGCTAAAGTATTACGCTTGAACTGTCGTGCGTGATTTAGGTACACTTACTGGACCCATACCACGAGGCATTTCAATCGTTTCGCGTGTTCCAGCATTAAGAGCATCTGCAATATAGTTAGCAGCAATTGATGGATCTAAGTCTCCACAAGTATACACATCGATGCTTGCATAACCATGCTCTGGAAAGCTGTGAATCGTTAAATGCGATTCTGAAATAATAACGACTCCACTTACACCTTGAGGCGCAAATTTATGAAATGCAACTTCTCTGACTTCTGCACCAGATTTTAATGCAGCATCAACAAATGTTTGCTCGATAAATTGCATGTCGTTAAGTTTATCGAAATCGCATTCCCATAGTTCTGCAATAATGTGACGTCCCATCGTTTCCAATGTCCGTTTCCCCCTTTGATAAATTTTGGTTTAAAAATTTAAAAATCAAAGTTGACTACCACGGGGGAAAGTTAGTCCAAAGAGGTCCCAACCCTTTAAGTAGTCTGTGTATGTTAAGTACACGATTTTCATTATAGGATGTTTTACTTCATTATGCAACATATAATAAATCCCCCTCCTTTAAAAGGAAGAGGATTCAAGCAATTTAAAGACCAGTTGCTACTTTTTTCGCTAAGTCTATAACGCGCGCCGAATAGCCCCACTCGTTATCATACCAAGCAAGTACTTTCACTTTACGATCCCCAATTACCATTGTCGTTAAGCCATCAACCGTCGCTGAATAAGCCGTTGTATTAAAGTCAATCGATACAAGTGGCTCCATCGAAAATTTAAGAACGCCTTCCATAGACCCTTCGGAAGCTTTAATAAATGCTGCATTTACTTCTTCTACCGTAACATCCTTTTGTAAATCGACTACTAAATCGACTAATGAAACATTCGGCGTAGGCACACGTAAAGCCATACCATGCAATTTCCCTTGTAATTCAGGCATTACTAATGTAAGGGCTTTCGCAGCTCCAGTAGAAGTTGGAATAATCGATTGTGCACAAGAACGAGCACGTCTTAAATCCTTATGTGGATTATCTAAATTATTTTGATCATTCGTATATGCATGAACTGTCGTCATTAATCCATTTTCAATCCCAAATGTGTCATGTAACACTTTCGCAACAGGAGCTAAACAGTTTGTTGTACAGCTTGCATTCGAAATAATATGATGATTTGCGATATCTAATTTGTCATCATTAACACCCATCACAATTGTTATATCCTCATTTTTCGCAGGAGCAGTAATAATTACTTTTTTAGCTCCAGCTTGTAAATGAGCAGCTGCTTTTTCACCATCATTAAATTTCCCTGTTGATTCGATTACAATATCGATGTTCAATTCTTTCCAAGGTAAGTTTAATGGATCGCGATCATTAACGATTTGTACACGCTTACCATTTACAATTAGTGCATTTTCTTCTATTGAAACTTCTCCTGGAAAAACTCCGTGAGTTGAATCATATTTGATCAAATGCGCTAACGTTTCCAACGGATATCTTGCATTTATTGCTACAATATTCAAGTCATCTTGTAAAATTGCTTGGCGAAATACCATTCGTCCAATTCGTCCAAAACCGTTTATTGCGATAGAAGCTGTCATGTGAAAAAGTCCTCCTGTGACTGTGTGATACTTTATATTTGTTTATCCACAATTAGTATAACACATATTCGATATCATGTAGCCTCAATTCCGTATTCTAAAAAAATTCTTTTATTCAGATAATAATAATAATCGTAAACCACGCGTGTTGATTAACCACTTTATTCAATTTAGTGGTTTCGGTAGGGATTTGCGCTACAGAGGCGGACGCTTACCGCGGGCACGGCTTTAGCAGCTTCCTTCACTTCGTTCAGTCCAGGGTCTTCAGCTCAGTGCTCCTGCGGTTACTCGTCGCAGAAAACATCTGCTTTCCCCGCTGGTGTCGCCACCTCTTTCGCTCCAATCCAATGGAACATGTCAGGAACTTTCAGACTACCCCTCTATAAGACTTTTCCAACTAAACCTGCTTTTTTTCTAACTAAAACGTAGAGTGCAAGATGGGAAAGTAAATGAAAATAGAAAATGGATTGTCCCATTTTATCGTTAAGCTATATGATTACAAACCTATATAAATAGAGATTTACTGAATGCCGTAGCGCGTCGGGCCGCATGAGCCGAAGTATGAGACCCACTTGAGCGCAGCACAAGTTGGCTCATGCAAGGTGCGGCAAGCGCGAAGGCATAGGGACTATTCACTATGACGCACTATTTAGCACACATTTTCAAGAAATAGGATATGATCGTAAACATAAAATAGGCTATTGCAAGCGACTTAGTCACTTACAATAGCCTATTCATCAAACTAATTTTCCCACACAGCCAATATTTTCTTCAACTGTTCTTCTGTATACGCAACCGTTCCATTATTGTAAATGACAGCATCCGCACCTTGCTCTTTAATCGAAAGCGGCAACTGAGATTGAATGCGTGATTTCGCTTCCTCCAGCGTATAATTATTTCTAGCTATCAGCCTAGCAAGTTGAATCTCTTCCGTGACAGTCACCACTAATATTTTATCTACATAATGCTGGAGCTTACTTTCAAATAACAAAGGAATATCCATCACAATATGACGATGACCCACCGCGAGCAATTCATCTTTTTGACGCAACATCTCTGCTCGAATAGCCGGATGAATAATATCATTTAATTGTTTTCGCTTTAATGGATTAGAAAAAATAATATCTCCTAATTTTTCACGATGAAGTGAACCATCTTGCATGATTACTTCTTCCCCGAAGGCTTCCTTGATCACCTCAAGCGTTTTCGTTCCTTTTTCGACAACAACGCGAGCAACTAAATCGGCATCAATAATGGGATACTCCAATGCTTTAAGCATATTCGAAACCGTACTTTTTCCACTAGCTATACTTCCCGTTAAACCAATAATCATATAACCCCTCCATTACTTTTGACAAGTCGCACAATAAGTGGAGGTTCTTCCTCCTATTGTTTGCTGCTTTGTTATTGCATCACAAATAGGACAATTCTTTTTACCATACATTTGAAGTCTATTTTGCATATTTCCTGACTCACCATTAATCGAACGGTAATCGGAAATTGTACTGCCCCCATTATGAATACTGTCTAACAGCACGACAACGATTTCATTGAATAACTGAATTTTTCTTTCCTTACTAATGCGTTTCACTTTTCGACCTGGATGCATCCTCATGCGAAACAATGATTCGGTCGCATATATATTTCCACAACCGGAAACTATATGCCCATCCATTATGAACTCTTTAATCGCTTTATTTTCATATTTAGGCAATACACTCTTCTCTAAATAATGCTCTAAAGCTCCTACATCAAAAGGCTCCGGTGCCATTAGCAATAAAGGAGGGTGATCCACTTCGCTTATTAATAAACGAAGCTCTCCAAAACGACGAATATCTGCATATACGAGCAAATCTCCATTATCTAAATGTAAAATAATATGCGAATGTTTCCTAAACTTTTCCTCTAAAATATCATGTAAATCCCGCACATAAAACCAAGCACCTGACATACCGAGATGAGAAACAAGCAAATATGGAACTCCATCTTTCAACAAATGAAAATAAATATATTTCGAACGTCTCTCAATTCGGTCAATAGTCATTTGCGGTATTGCTTCACAAAAACTATCTACGTCCATCCCTTTTAAAATCGCTTCTTTTCCAATCGCTTTCGAAGTAATAATCGTCTCTGAAATGTCGACAGATTGAATCGTTCGTCCAGTAACAATTGGTTTTAATGATTGTACAAGACCTTCCACCTCTGGTAATTCAGGCATTTCATACACTCCTTACTTCGTTTCGTACCATGATGAACCGTATGCATACTCCACTTTTAACGGAACATTTAATCGGATGGCAGATTCCATTACTTCTGGCACAATTTTTTCAAGTAGAGGAATTTCTTCTATTGGCGCTTCAAAAATCAATTCATCATGCACTTGCAATAACATTTTTGTTTGCATCTTTTCATCGATTAAACGCTGTGCCATATCAATCATTGCCTTTTTAATAATGTCAGCAGCGCTTCCTTGAATCGGCGTATTCATCGCAGTACGCTCTGCAAAACTACGTAAATTAAAATTAGAGCTCGTAATTTCAGGTAAGTATCTTCTTCTATTCAAAATAGTTGTGACATACCCTTTTTGTTTTGCTTCTTGCACAATATCATCCATATACCCTTTTACACCCGGGAAACTGCTTAAATATTGATCAATAAATGTTGCAGCATCTTTTCGTGTAATATTTAAGTTTTGAGATAAGCCATAGTCACTAATCCCATAAACAATTCCAAAGTTAACAGCCTTAGCAGCGCGTCTCATATCAGATGTCACTTCTTCTTTTTCCACATGGAATACGTCCATTGCTGTTTTCGTATGAATGTCCATGTTTTGATTGAAAGCTTCCACTAATTTTTCATCTTCCGACATATGTGCCAGCACTCTAAGCTCGATTTGCGAGTAATCGGCCGCAAACATTACCCAGTTTGGATGGGAAGGTACGAAAGCCTTTCTAATTTTTCTACCTTCCTCTAAACGAACAGGAATGTTTTGCAAGTTAGGATTAATAGAACTTAATCGACCAGTTGAAGTGAGTGCTTGCTGGTAACGTGTATGGATTTTCCCGTCTGATTCATGAATTTCCTTCAACAACCCTTCAATATACGTCGATTGCAATTTACCTAATTGACGATAATGAAGAATTTGTTCAATAATTTCATGCTCACTTGCAAGCTTTTCTAATACATCCGCAGCTGTCGAATAACCCGTTTTCGTTTTCTTCAACGGAGTTAGTCCAATTTTTTCAAACAAAATAACACCTAACTGCTTAGGCGAATTAATATTAAATTCTTCCCCAGCTAATGCGTAAATTTCTTTTTCAATAACGAGAAGCTTCTGCTCTAAATCTTGTCCCATATCTTTTAAAACTTGCTCATCTACTTTCACTCCGTCTGATTCCATCGTGCCAAGAATCAACGCAAGTGGTACTTCTAACTCTTTATACAATCTGTATTGCTCATTTTCTTCTAGTTTTTCTTCAAGCGTCGGCTTTAAAATCCATACTGCTTGCGCTTTTCTACTAGCATGCTCTGCAAGTTTCTCCATTTCAGGAGTCGCTTTTTTCGCACCTTTTCCATATACATTTTCATCTGTTAACACATTATAATAGCCAAATTCTTTCGCCATCGTCGAAACATCAGGTGAAGAAATAGAAGGATTAACAATATAGGCAGCTAAAAGCAAGTCAAAATCCGCGCCAGCCAAGCTTACATTATGCTTTCTGCTAACCGCTTGAGCAGCTTTTGTATCTACTAAATATTTTTTCTTCGTTTCATCTTCCAACCACGCACAAAATTCCTTTGACCCAAAAGCAATCGAGCCTGGAATAAAATACGAATGCTCACCATCAGATAAAGCAATTCCTAATAATTCACTCGTATGATATTGCTCATCATACATTTCCAAGTGAACAGCCATCTCGTCTTTTAAAATAGATGTTTGAATTTTTTCAAGCATTTCAAACTTCATTTCCGAAGTCGTTTGCTCTTCTGCAACATATTCCGACTTCTCCAAAAGCGTTTTAAAAGAAAGCTCTTTCCAAACAGCCGTTACATTTTCCATGTCTGGCCCACTATACACTAAATCAGCAACCGATACTTCAATCGGTGCATGGATCTCAATTGTAGCAAGTACTTTACTCATTTTAGCTTGCTCTTCATTTGCAACTAGCTTTTCTTTTAACTTCACACCACTAACCGTATCTAATGCCTGATAAAGATTTTCTACAGAACCATGCTCTTTTAATAGCTTGATCGCCGTCTTTTCTCCTACTCCAGGAACTCCAGGAATATTATCCGATGCATCTCCCATAAGCCCCTTCATATCAATAATTTGAAGAGGGGTTAGTCCATACTTTTCTTCTATATGAGCAGGTGAGTACTTTTCAATATCCGTAATCCCTTTTCTAGTAATGTATACAGTTGTATTGTCCGTTGCAAGCTGCGTTAAATCTTTATCTCCCGATACAATAACAACCTTTTGTCCAGCTGCATCCGCTTGCTTACTTAACGTCCCAATAATATCATCCGCTTCATACATATCCAGCTCGTAACGCTTAATACCGTAAGCATCAATTAGCTTACGTATGTACGGAAATTGCTCCGATAATTCCGGTGGTGTTTTCTGTCTCCCACCTTTATATTCTCCAAAAGTAGTGTGTCGGAAAGTCGTTTTTCCAGCATCAAATGCAACAAGCATATGAGTCGGATTTTCTTCCTCCATTATTTTTTGAAGCATTAACGTAAAACCGTAAACTGCATTCGTATGAATCCCATTTTCATTTGTTAATAAAGGTAAAGCAAAAAAAGCACGATATGCAAGACTATTCCCGTCCAATAAAAGAACTTTTTCGGATGTCATAAAAATTCACTCCTCATAATCAAATTCGCTGAATTAAGTTAAATAAAACCGCCATTTCCTCTATCTTACCATGATGGCAGATACAAAGGAAAATGGCGGCTCTTAATTATTCTAGATAACCAGAAAGCAACTTAGCATATGGAGAATTCGATGGAATAATGATCATCGTATCTTCTCCAATTGTTTTTTTGTATGATTCAAGCGTTCGGTAAAGCGAATAAAACTCTGGATCTTTGGAGAACGATTGGTTATAAATTCTCGCCGCCTCTGCTTCACCTTCCGCTTCAATAATAGAAGCTTCTTTTTTAGCAGTTGCAAGCATTTCTCTTACTTCTCGATCCGTTTCTGCTTCTATTCTCCTCTTATCTGCATCTCCTGTAGACAAGAACTTTTGCGCAATACTTTGTCTTTCCGAAATCATTTCATTGTAGACCGATTGTTCGTTTTCTTCTGGCAAATCTGTACGCTTAATGCGAACGTCTACAACTTCAACTCCGTAATTATCCTTTTTCAGTAGTTCATTCACATGTTTTGTTACTTGATCATTTAAGCTACCACGCGAGGAATTTTCATCATTAATTATTTCATTGTAGTCTAATTGACCAAGCTCTGAACGAACAACCGAATAAATAAATTCCTCCATACGAGAGCCAGCATTAACTAAACTCCCTGCGCTTGAAATCATTTCTTTCGCATTGACCACTCGCCAAACTGCATAATTATCAATAATAATACGGCGTTTATCTCTTGTATTAATTTCTGCCTCTGATAATTTATAGTTCATTTGATATTTAGGGACAGTAGTAACACTTTGAACAAATGGAATTTTTATATGCAATCCAGGTGTTTCTTTTACATCTTTTATTTCTCCAAATTGACGAATGACCTTGAATTCGCCTTCTTTCACAACATAAACATTAGCTAGTGCGATGACAAACACTACAAAGGCAACTAATATACCAACAAAAGATTTAAAATACTTTTTATAATCTACAGGTACTTTCTCTTTTTTAGGCTTTTTCGAAGCTGTTTTATTATTTTCTTCTAAATTAGAAAAAGGGTTATTGTTATCCGTCATTACTTACCACTCCCTTCTTCTGTTTTTGTTTCCGTATCTGTCGTTGTAGGAGGAGTCGCTTGTTTATTTTGATCCATTGCTTGAAGTGGCAAATATTTCATCGTCCCGCCTTCATCATTCATAATATAAATTTGCGCACCTGGTAAAACTGCATCAAGTGTTTCCATAATAAGCCGCTGTTTCGTAATCTCTTTATTGTTTTGATATTCCGCATAAAGCTTATCAAATAATGCAATATCTCCTTTTGCTTGTTCAATACGAGAGGTTTTTAAACCAGTAGCATTGGAAATAATCGCATCTTTTTCACCAATTGCTTCACTCATTTTTTGGTTTTCATATTTCCTCGCTTGGTTCACTTTCGTATTTTTTGTTTCTTCCGCATCAGTAACCGCCATAAATGCAGAACGAACTTCAGCATTTGGAAGCTCTACATCTTGTAATTTAACCGTAAGAACTGAAATCCCTATATCATATTTCTCGATTAATGAAGAAAGTAAATCTAGTGTATCTGCTTCAATTTGCGCTTTTCCAGAAGTCAAAGCATCGTCAATTTTGGAATTCCCAATAACCGAACGGATGGAAGCAGACGTCGCATCATGTAGCATTTCTTGAGGGTTTTCCGAATAAAACAAATATGCCTTAGGTTCTGTAATTTTCCATTGAACAACTAAATCCGTAAGTACAATATTATCGTCACCCGTAATCATTTTTGTATCTTTGTCAAAAGAATCAATTTCTCCATCTGCGGTTTGTTTGAATCCAAATCGCAAACTAAATGTTTCTTTTGATAATTTTTCCACTTTTTGAATCGGCCAAGGCATTTTAAATTTCAAACCCGATTCCGTAATTGGGTCACCCGCTTTCCCAAATGTTATAACTATTGCTTGTTCTGATTCGTCAACTGTGTACCATGATGTAAAAACTGCCGATAATAAAATAATTCCGATTATCGCAACTGCTAGAATAGATATTAATCTTTTTGCACTCATGCCACCGCCCCTTTCTATGTATATATCTTTCTACGTGTTAACAAGTTAATAAGTTTCAAAGTATTCAATAAAACCTTAAACATCTTTTACAGACTTTACATATAGCGCGTCTTAGTGGATAGCCACTATACCTTCGCGCTTGCCGCACCTTGCATGAGCCAACTTGTGCTGCCCCCAAGTGGGTCTCATACTTCGGCTCATGCGGCCCGACGCGCTATGGCATAAAGTATTTCGCTGTTTAAATAGGTTATTAATCATGGCAACTGATCTATAGAATGGAAGGAAAAATTTACAATTTATACTTGTTAAACAATTTAGCTTCTCATTTGCGGCTTTGCTTATTTAGTTAGAATTTTAAAACACTTAGTTGGACAATCATTCATTCGTTCGCTTTTCTAAGAAATAGCGCTTCCATTCTAAATACGTAGCATTCTTTTTTGCGACGAGTAACCGCAGGAGCAAACTCCATTGGATTGGAGCGAAAGGGATGCGACTACGGTGGGATTAAGCGGGACAGGTGAGACCCCGCAGTGGAGCGCGAACGACCGTGGAGGCTCACTGCCCACCCCATGGAAAGCGTCCTCCCTGTAGCGCAAATCCCAGCGGCCGAAAACACTAAGACGCATTCTGTCTAAAAAGCGAACGGAATCTGTCTTTATTTTTTTCTTCAAAACAAAAAAAGCTAGCAAGTGCTAGCTTTTTTATGAATCATTTGGAAAAGGGGTCTAATTAAATATAACAAACAATTGTAAACCTACTATGAATTCTTTGTAAATATTCCCTTACCAATTATTATTTTTATACTTCTTATAATAATTAAACTGACGAGCAAGCAAATACAACTTGCGCTTAAAATGAGTATCCTTCTTATAAAAAAGTGGATTTCCCCATTTGCCTTCATGCAAAAGCTGACGAACCTCTTTTTGAATCTCCACATTCTCCACAAACTTCTTCAATACAATCTTAGGAACAACCGTAAACAAATAATGTTCATTTAACAAAGTAAGTGGTTTTTCTTTCTTATAAATCACATCATCTACAAAATATCTCGCCATATTATGACCAAGTGCCGTCGTATAATAACTTGAACGTCCTTGTCGAATATTCACTTCGAACACTTTATATTTGCCATCACGTTCATCGTATTTTAAATCGAAATTAGCAAACCCAACATAGCCAACTGCTTCTAAAAATCCTTGCAGTTTTTTCATCATTTCTTCATCATATCTCGTAATTAGTGCAGTATAATTCCCTATTGCTGTCACCGTATGCTCTTGTAGCACAACTTGTGCATACGTACCCAACTGCGCTTTCCCATTAGAACTCATATAAAATACAGAATCCCACATATACGTGTCGTCACCAGGAATATAATCTTGGATGATTAAATCTTCCTCGTAGCCGCTAGCATTCACTTTACTGATAACATCATTTAATTGTTCTTGATTCTCTACTCGGTACACTTTTTGTTGGCCCGCGAATTTATTTTTATAATATTCCACACCGTTACTCGGTTTAATAATTAATGGGTATAAAACATCTTCTGTGAAAGCAGCCTTTTTCTCACATGAATAATAATACGTTTTAGGAGCATCAATGCCATGTTCTTCACAAAGTTTATAAAAATTAGACTTTACGAGAAGATTATTCATAAGATCTTCCGACATATAGTTAAAAACATACATTTCCTTTAATGCTTCTGCATGTTCGATTATTAAACGAACATAAAAATCATTCGTTCCTATTAATAATAGCTGCTTACCCTCTACACTATACTTTTTAGCAACTTCAGTCAAAACAGCCACAAAAGCATTTTTATCCCATAGATTAGAATGGATTTCAATATGCTCAATAATCGTGCTCAGCTTTGTAAAAGACATTGCTTCTTTTCCTACTAAAATTGGTTTAATATTGTATTCCTCGTGAAACGAAATCGCCATATTATAGGCATTTATATCAGTCCCAATAATAATTGGGATAAAAGGTTGGTTATTCATATAATCCTCCGTTAACTTTTTGCAATTGGAATAGATACTGTAAATATTGTACCTTTCCCTACTTCACTTTCTACCTTTATTAATCCGTGATGCGCTTCCACAAGATGCTTTACAATTGCCAGACCAAGACCTGTGCCTCCTGAATTTCTGCTTCTTGCTCGATCTACCCGATAAAACCGTTCAAATATCCGATCAATTTCATGGCCACTTATGCCAATTCCTTCATCTTGAATTTGAAACACACCGTATTTTTTATTTTGAAAAATACGTATATGAATGGTTGTATTTTCGGGTGAATACGTTAGTGCATTAGTCAATAAATTCATCATAATTTGTATAAGACGATTCATATCGCCAAGAACAATAACTTGATCATCGACTGTTTTTTCAATGGCCATATTTTTTCCTTCAACTAAATGGGAAGTCATTTCTATTCCACGATGTAAAACTTCACTTAACTTCACTTCATTTAATGCAACTTCAAAGCCTATCTGCTCCACTTTTGATAAATCTAATAAATCATTTATTAGCATCTGCATCCGATTGCTTTCCTTATACATTATTTCTAAAAAGGAAAGAAGTGTTTCTTCGTTTTTATATGCACCATACAATAATGTTTCTGAGAAGCCTTTAATAGAAGTAATGGGCGTTTTTAATTCATGCGAAACATTCGCAACAAAGTCTTTGCGAACTTGCTCTAATTTTTTTAGTTCTGTTATATCGTGCATCACGACAACAATACCGAGCCATCTCCCATGCTCTCCTATTACAGGTGCACCATATGCATCCATGTAATAAGTATGTAAATTTCTATGGAGTTCCATTTGCTCACGACTTAAAGATTCCGTTAAAAACAAGCGATCGATAAATTTTTCAAGTTCCTCTGATAGTCCAAGTTCTCGAAATGGTTGCCCTTCCACTTGTTTTGCCATTATTTGCAACTGCTCTAAAAACGATCGGTTCACGATAGTTACAATACCATTTCGATCAATCATTATTAAAGCACTGCCCATATTTTCAATTAATGTTTTTAATCTCTCTTTTTCATTTTCACGCATAACCGAAATATCATGTAAATTTCTCGCTAGAATATTAATCGAATTACTTAACTTCGACATGCCGGAAAATTCATCTTCAAATGCTCTAATTCGATAGTTTCCTCGAGCAAGCTCCATCGCTGTTTCGGTCAAATGTTCGACTGGCTGCGCATACTTTTTAAATATATTCGACCCTATAAAAAAAGCGACTAAAAAAGTGATGAGCATTAAAGCAAATAAAAATAACCAAATAGACCATTGACCGGTTGTTGCATCTAAGCCTTGAAGATTGTCATTTAACTGTTGCGTAATAGCATGCTGCTGTTGTTCTGTAAGTTCCGTTGTAAATAAGTATTCCTCTACCATTTCAACCTGTGAACGCATAACTTCATCCGTTTCACGCTCTACAAAAATAGGGAAAGTCTGGCCAAGAACAATACCTAATCCAACTAATATTAAACTGATTAGTATAGAATACGTTCTAAGAATTCTAGATTGAAACGATTTCATACATGCTTTGGCTCCTCAAATTTGTAACCAAGACCACGTATTGTTTTTATAAATATTGGTTTTCTACTATTTTCTTCAATTTTATCTCGCAAATGGCTTATATGTACATCTACAATTCTTGTATCACCGGCAAAATCATAATTCCATACAGCACTTAACAACTGATCTCGCGTTAATACTCTATTTTTGTTTTCAATTAAATACACGAGTAATTCAAACTCTTTTGGCGTAAACTCAATCACTTCATTATTTAATAACACTTCGAATCTATCTGGGTGTACTTCAAGAGATCCAAAACTATATGATTTTGGCTGATCCTTTTGTGCTTCCGATGACATATCGGAACGCCTTATCATCGCTTTTACACGAGCAGTAACTTCTCTTGGACTAAACGGCTTTGTCATATAATCATCTGCACCTAACTCAAGGCCAAGCACTTTATCGAATTCCTCATCTTTTGCTGTAAGCATAATAATAGGAGTCGGAATTTTTTTAATGCGAAGCTCTTTGCACACTTCCATTCCATCCATATGAGGTAGCATCCAATCTAATAAAATAACATCCGGATTTTCATTTAGTGCTAAACTTAACCCTTCCAAACCATCATTAGCTGTAATAACTTCAAACCCAGCTTCTTCTAGATTGTATTTCAATAATGTTACGATTGAGCTTTCATCATCTACAACTAATACTTTTTTCATCTTTTTCGCCTCCAAGTTGATTTGAAACCCCCATTCCAAATCACCCTAATAGTAATCCATCCATTACCTTCTGATTATCTATTTTCTAGGAGTGGTGGTGTGACATGAAATATGCCATCCACTATTATTTGGTTATCTTCATTTTTTGCTGCAACATGAATTACTACTTCATTGGAATGTACGTGAATCTCTTTTACTTCGAAAATAAATTCAATAACAGAATAATGATAAGCAGGTATCGGGAAAGATAAAGTTTGTTTCATTAAATACGAACCTGGACCAGGTAAATGCTTAGATATTGCGGAAGTAATAATACCCGTTAACATAATAGGCGGAACAATTGGCTTTTCATATACTGTTTTCGATGCAAAGTCATGCTGGATATATATAGGATTATTATCGTTTGTTAAACCTAAATAAAGAAGTAAATCTTTATCTTCGATTTTTTCCGTAATCATTAATTTTTCACCTACAGACAAATTTTCAATTGTTCTACCTACTTTACGTGTTTTGCCTAGTATCAATACTTCATCCCCCTATTCACGAACTACTTCTATCTTATCAATAAGTACAAAAAAAATCGAGCAGGTTTCACCCTGCTCGATTAATAATATTTACATGTTTTTGATTAATTCGTCAGCGAACTCTGAACATTTCACTTCAGTAGCTCCGTCCATTAGACGAGCAAAGTCATATGTTACTACTTTAGAAGCAATAGATTTCTCCATTGAATCCATGATTAGTTTCGCAGCTTCGTTCCAACCAAGGTGTTCAAGCATTAATACACCTGAAAGGATTACTGAAGATGGGTTAACTTTGTCTAATCCAGCATATTTAGGAGCTGTACCGTGAGTAGCTTCAAAAATAGCATGTCCAGTTACATAGTTAATGTTTGCTCCAGGAGCGATACCAATACCACCAACTTGTGCAGCTAGTGCATCAGAAATATAATCTCCGTTTAAGTTCATTGTAGCAACTACATCGAACTCTTTTGGACGAGTTAAGATTTGTTGTAAGAAGATATCAGCGATAGAATCTTTTACTAAGATTTTACCTTCTGCTAATGCATCAGCTTGTGCTTTATCAGCAGCTTCTGTACCTTGCTCTTCTTTAATCTTGTCATATTGGTTCCAAGTGAATGTTTTATCACCGAATTCTTGTTCAGCTACTTCGTAACCCCAAGTTTTGAAAGCTCCTTCAGTGAACTTCATGATGTTTCCTTTATGAACAAGTGTTAAAGATTCGCGACCTTCTTTAATAATATAGTTAAGAGCAGCACGTACTAAACGTTTTGTTCCTTCTTCAGAAATTGGCTTAATACCGATACCAGAAGTTTCAGGGAAGCGGATGTTTTTAACTGCAAATTCTTTTTGTAAGAATTCGATTAATTTTTTCGCTTCGTCTGTACCTTTTGCATATTCAATACCTGCATAAATATCTTCTGTGTTTTCACGGAAGATTACCATGTCAGTATCTTCTGGACGTTTAACTGGTGATGGAACACCTGTGAAATAACGAACTGGACGTAGGCAAGTATACAGGTCAAGTTCTTGACGTAGAGCTACGTTTAAAGAACGGATACCTCCACCGATTGGTGTAGTAAGTGGACCTTTAATAGCAATCAAATACTCATCGATTACGTCAAGAGTTTCTTGTGGTAACCATTCGCCAGTTTTGTCGAATGCTTTTTGTCCTGCAAGAACTTCTTTCCATTCTATTTTCTTTTCGCCGTTATAAGCTTTTTCTACTGATGCTTCTAATACGCGTGATGCTGCAGCCCAGATATCTGGACCAGTTCCGTCACCTTCGATGAAAGGAATTACAGCTGTATTTGGTACGTTAAGTACACCATTTTCTACAGTAATTTTACCAACGTTTGTCATTTATATTTCCTCCAATTATCATAATCATAGGGCCATAAGCACAAATATGCTTCAGCCCTAATCTATTTAATGTTTATATTTAGCGCTCTTCGATTGGAATATATTTTTGCATACCAGGTCCAATATATTCTGCACGAGGACGGATTAAACGATTATCTGAATATTGTTCTAAAATATGCGCTGTCCAACCAGACATACGTGACACAGCAAAGATTGGTGTAAATAGATCGTGATCGATATTTAATGAATGATAAACAGAAGCTGAATAGAAATCTACGTTTGGTGGTAAATTCTTTTGACCAGTAACGATTTCTGCAATTCGAACGGACATATCATACAATTTAGACTCTCCACGAAGAGTTGTAAGTTTTTGAGACATTTCACGTAAATGTTTCGCACGTGGATCACCTTTACTATAAACACGATGACCGAAGCCCATAATTTTCACTTTATTTGCAAGTTTTTCGTTAATGTATGCATCCACATTATCAAGTGAACCAATTTCAGTTAACATTTTCATTACTTGCTCGTTTGCACCACCATGAAGTGGTCCTTTTAATGCTCCAATTGCTGCTACAACACCAGAATAAATATCTGAAAGTGTTGCTACACAAACGCGTGCAGTAAATGTAGACGCGTTTAGCTCATGGTCTGCATGAAGTACTAACGCTTTATCAAATGCTTCAATTTCGATTGCTTCTGGCATTTCTCCATATAGCATGTACAAGAAGTTTGCAGCATATCCTAAATCTGTTTTAGGAGCAACTGGTTCTAATCCTTTACGTACACGAGAGAAAGCAGTTACTAATGTAGAAACTTTTGCTTGTAGTTGAATTGCTTTTAAGTAGTTCGCTTCGTTGGACATATCTTCTGCAGCGTCATCATATAATCCTAGCATAGAGATAGCTGTTCTAAGAGCTGTCATTGGATGTACTTTTGTAATTGGATATGTTTTGAAATGGTTTAATACTTCTTGAGGGACAGACATATTGTCAGCCAGTTGTTGTTTTAACACTGCTAACTCATCTGCTTTTGGAAGGCGTTTGTGCCAAAGTAAGTAGACTACCTCTTCAAAAGTTGCATTATTCGCTAAATCGTCAATATCATAGCCTACATATGTAAGTGTGTCATCAATAATAGAACTGATGGCAGACTGTGTAGCTACGATTCCTTCTAAACCACGAGTTGCTGTCATTTCTAAATCTCCCCTTTATCAGAAAAACGCTCTTCTACAATGCTAGTAGATGAAAGTTTACTCTGCATATAATATGTATCATTTGTGCGTACTTTCTCATTATAATCAATTTTGGCGATTTTGTGAATGATTACGCAATAATTATTTTAAAAAAGTTTTATTTTACTTGCATCTTTGCATAGAATGGGTGAATGTTATCGGTCATATAAAAACGAAAAAAGAACTATTAATGCAGTGGGTACCCGTTGTTATAATCATCTTTCTAGCATTTATTGCTTACCCCCTATCCCTAGCTATTATTAGCGCATATTTTTTATTTCCCATAACTAATTTTTTTTACAAAAAAATAAAAATGCCACTTTTTCTTAGTGTCGTTTTTACAGAAATTGTTGTTATTTCATTTTTTTTATTCTTTTTATTTTTTCTAGTACAAACACTTATGGAGCTTATTCCAGTTATTCATGAGCATATTATTTTGTTGCCAGTAGGAGAGCTTCAAAAACATCCGATTTTCCTTTTATTCGAAGGAGAATTTCAAAAAATATTAAGTTTATTAATGAGTGACGCTTTAGTTTACCTAACTCATTTGCCTTCTTATTTTTTTGAGCTACTACTTTTTTCGATTGGATTATTTTTTTCATTGCATGAATCGATGAAAGATCGTGTGTGGTTTCTTGTTTATTTCCCCAAAAATGCACGAATTGCTTGCCAAAAAGGATTATTCAAAATAACAGAGGTCATCAATAAATTCATTTCCGTAGAGCTAAAATTATTTTTTTTAACATTTTTTCTTTTATCCATTGGACTTATGATACTAGGATTCGAACAACCTATTAAATACGCTCTTCTCATTTCTCTAGTTGATAGCATTCCTTTTTTAGGGACGGGAATTATTTTAATCCCACTTAGCATTTATTTTTTCCTATTAGATGAATTGACAGTAGGAATTATTATTTTACTATTGTATATTTTCATCCAATTAAGCAGACATATTGTAGAATCCATGCTTTGGTCATCCTCTATGCAAATAAAGGCTGTCCACATCTTTTTTCTAAGCGCGGCAGCCATTTTAATATTTGGTTTTATCGGCATATTATTTAGTCCTTTTATTTATTTATTAGCAAATAAATGGACCGACTTTACGAAGCCTTCTACATAACGATTAAGTTACCGTTTTTCATCTTTTTGCGAATCCATCTATAAATAAGCGGTTTAAATAATTTTCTCGTAGGGCTAAATAACAGAAGAAACCCTAAAACATCTGATACAAACCCAGGCAAAATTACTAATATCGAGCCAACAAACACACATATTCCATCGATTGCAGATTCCGCTGGGGCGATCGAGTTTTTAAGATCCTCTGAAACTTGGCGAAATGCTTTCAATCCTTGGCGTTTAGCAAAATAAGCACCTAAAACTCCAGTTGCTAAAATGAGTAAAAATGTGCTTCCTGCTCCAATCATTTTTCCAGATAAAAGCAATATATACAGCTCAATTGCTGGAATAACAATAAAAAATCCAATCAACCATTTCACGCAAACACCTCCATATACTAATTGCCCCACCAAATATTGGTGAGGCAATTTTTTAATTACTCTTAAATTATTTTAGCATGACCATGATAAATTACGCCACTTTCAGCATCTATCGTTAGTTCTTGACCATTTTTAATAAGCTTGGTTGCATTGCTTACACCAACAATAACAGGAATACCTAAGCTCAATCCTACAACTGCTGCATGGCTAGTTAGCCCGCCTTCTTCCGTAATTAGCCCTTTGCATTTTTCAATCGCAGGAATCATATCACGATCAGAACCAACTGTTACAATAATGCAATCTGTTGTATCTTGTGCAAGAACTTCTTTCGCATTTTGTACAACTACTGCTCTACCGAAAGCCGTTTGTTTGCCAATCCCTTGACCTTTTGAAACAATGTCGCCGATTACATGAACTTTCATCAAGTTAGTCGTACCTGCTTCACCAACTGGAACACCAGCCGTAATGACAACTAAATCTCCGTGAGTTACATATTGATGAAGAATGCTTTCTTCTACAGCGATTTCTAATACTTCATCCGTTGAAAATGCTTTTTTCCCGACGATTGGATACACGCCCCACACAAGTGTTAACTTTCTTGATGGTTGGTCAGAAGACGTAACAGCAATAATTGGCACACCAGGTCTGAATTTTGAAATCATTTTAGCAGTATGACCACTTTCTGTTGGTGCAATAACCGCTTTTACTTTTAAGTTAATCGCTGTATGTGCTACCGCTTGTCCAATAGCATCTGTTAAATTAACTTCTCTAGATTTACTTAATTTCGTTACAATTGAACGATAGTCCACTGCATCTTCTGTCGTTTTTGCAATTTTATCCATTGTTTGAACAGCTTCAACTGGATATAATCCAGCAGCTGTTTCTCCAGAAAGCATGATTGCATCTGTACCATCTAAAATAGCATTCGCTACATCGCTTGCTTCCGCACGTGTAGGTCTAGGATAACGTTGCATAGAGTCTAACATTTGAGTAGCTGTAATGACAGGTTTACCTGCAAAATTACATTTTCGGATAAGACTCTTCTGTACTAATGGAACTTCTTCCGATGGAATTTCAACGCCAAGGTCGCCCCTTGCCACCATTAAACCATCCGACACTTGGATAATTTCATCGATATTATCCACGCCTTCTTGGTTTTCAATTTTAGGGATAATTTGAATATGAGCGCCATTATTTTTTTCTAATAGTTCACGAATTTCAAGTACATCTTTTGCTCTTCGCACAAAAGATGCTGCGATGAAATCAACACCTTGTTCAATACCAAACAAAATATCTTTCGCATCTTTTTCTGTTATTCCAGGTAGTTGCACCGAAACACCCGGTACATTTACACCTTTATTATTTTTCAATGTTCCTGCATTTTGAACGAATGTCGTTAAAGTTCCTTCGCTCACATTGATGCTAGTAACGATTAATTCGATTAATCCATCATCTAGTAAAATAACGGAGCCTACATGTACGTCTTCAATTAATTTGTCGTATGAAATAGAAAAACGTTTGTCGTTTCCTACTACTTCCGTCATAGAAATTTCGATCGTTTGACCAGCTACTAGGTCAATCGCATCGTTTTCCATTTTATGTGTACGAATTTCAGGTCCTTTTGTATCTAGCAAAATCCCTACAATTTTCCCTGCTTTGTTCGCTACTTCTCGTATTGTTTGAATTCTTGCAGCATGCTCTTCATGACTGCCATGTGAAAAGTTTAATCGAGCAACGTTCATCCCTGCATTAATAAGGCTTTGTAACATTTCTGCTGATTCACTTGCTGGTCCTATTGTACAAACTATTTTAGTTTTTCTCATTTTCTTACCCCTTCTTTTTAAAAGAAATTCTCATTCTGATCAATCACGCCTCGGCGTGATTGCGTCGGGATTTTGAATGGAGCTTGCTCCATCCACTCCTTTCAAAATCCCTGACATCCGCCGGAGGCTTAACTTGAATCAGCAGAGAGTTTGAACTCTCTCTCATTTAAATTTTTTTCTGGTATTTATCCCACGACTTATAGAAATGGGGGACTTCTGCTGAATCAAGTTAAATCGATAATTCTTTCGAAAGTTGATACATTTTCGAATCAAACACTTCACTCTTTTTAAATGCTTCGTTCATATCATAGTCTACCACTTGATGATTCTGTATGCCAACCGCTCGTCCACCGTTTCCTGCTAATAATACTTCTACAGCTCTTGCACCAAACATACTTGCAAGTACACGATCTCGCCCGGTCGGTGATCCACCTCGTTGAATATGCCCTAAAACAGATACTTTGGTTTCAATATTTGCACGCTCAAATAATTGTTCGGCAAATGCTGTCCCACTCATAACACCTTCAGCAACTACAATTATACTATGCTTTTTACCTCGGGTAGTACCGCTTTTTAGACGTTCTACTACTTCATCAATATTATTTTCAACTTCAGGAATAATAATTGTTTCTGCTCCACCTGCAACACCTGCCCACAATGCAAGATCCCCTGCATCTCTTCCCATCACTTCAATGATGAATGTGCGATCATGCGATGTTGCGGTATCTCTAATTTTATCGATGCAATCAATGACTGTATTTAAAGCTGTATCAAAACCTAGTGTATAATCTGTTCCTGGAATATCATTATCGATTGTTCCTGGAATACCGACACAGGGGAAACCACTTTCCGTTAATGTCATCGAACCTCTGTAAGAACCATCTCCACCAATTACAACTAATGCTTCGATTCCATTTGCCTTTAGTTGTTCAATCGCTTTTTGGCGACCTTCTTCCGTTCTAAATTCAGGGCATCTTGCCGAATAAAGCTTCGTTCCGCCTCTTTGTATAATGTCCCCAACTGATCCAAGTGTTAAAACTTCCATGTTTCCTTCAATTAACCCTTGATAACCATGAAAAATCCCCATTACTTCTAGTCCTTCGTAAATTGCTTTCCTGACAACTGCACGAATTGCAGCATTCATACCTGGGGCGTCTCCACCACTTGTTAATACACCTATACGTTTCACAATTACCCCTCCATCTATCTATGTATTTAATAGACTTAGTTTATCACGAATTATCAGATAAGAAAATCAGACAAAAGGATGCCAAATTCTTTTGAGATAAGAATATATTACGACTACAGTTTCAAGCTCACTACGGGCTTCCCATTAGTCTATACGATAAACGGGGAAATTTTAAGCTTGTTGAAAGAGGCTACGCCTCTTTCAACAAGCTTTTTCGTCGGTCATCATATGGCAAATGTTCGCCTTTCGCTCGCTAGAAACTTCCGTGCCTAGTAGTGGTAATAGGAGAAGCAAGTCGCTTTCTATACTCTTTGATGGCCGCCAAAGATACAATTTTGGCGGCTCTTTGTAATCTCTTTTGCGACGAGTAACTGCAGGAGCATATGTTGTCTTTGCAGCGACGAGGAGACTTAGAAGCCGCACCCCACGGAAAGCGCCCGCTTGTAACGAAATCCACTTCATTCCATACTTACTTTCTTACTCGATAAACTCTCCAATAGCTCTAAACTTATCGTATCGGTCCGCAATAAGCTCGTCTTCCGATAGTTTACTCAATGTTTGAAGCGAGCGAAGAAGCGTTTCTTTCATATATGATGCCTGTGCTTGTAAATCTCTATGCGCCCCACCGTACACTTCCTTAATCACTTCATCAATAATATTCATCTTCTTTAAATCAGGCGCAGTAATTTTCATCGCTTCCGCCGCTTGCTTTGACAAAGAAGAATCTTTCCATAAAATAGTTGCTGCTCCTTCAGGTGAAATAACCGAATAAGTAGAGTTTTCAAGCATATGAATATGATTACTCACACCTAATCCAAGCGCGCCTCCACTTCCACCTTCTCCAATTACTACACTAATAACTGGCACTTTCAAGCCTGCCATCTCAACTAAGTTTCTAGCAATTGCTTCACTTTGACCACGTTCTTCTGCCGCTTTACCTGGATACGCACCTTTTGTATCGATAAAACAAATGATTGGTCGATTAAACTTCTCAGCCTGCTTCATCAAACGAAGTGCTTTTCGATATCCTTCTGGATGTGGCATACCGAAATTGCGTTTAATATTTTCTTTCGTATCAAGCCCACGTTGATGCCCAATAATCGTAATCGGATTTCCTTCTAATAAGGCAATTCCTCCAATAATTGCAGCATCGTCACCATATAAACGATCTCCGTGCAGCTCGATAAAATTTGTACATAATAATTGAATATAGTCCTTTGTAGTAGGACGATTTGGATGGCGTGCTACTTGCACACGATCCCAAGGCTGCATATTTTCATAAATTTCTTGCTCTAGCTTTTTTAGTCTATCTTCTAAATTTGAAATTTCTACGGTCATATCTACTTCTGCTTTTGTCGTATACTCTTTCAACTCTTCAATTTTACTTTTCAGTTGAACAACTGGCTCCTCAAAAGGTAATGTTTTTACCATGTTGTTACCTCCTTGCGTTCATGCATCTTCACTAAAGAAGAAACGGTTTCTTTCATATCTTTTCGTTCAATCACTGCGTCTAATTGACCGTGATCCAATAGAAACTCTGCTGTTTGAAAATCCTTAGGAAGCTTTTCTCTAACCGTCTGTTCAATAACTCTTCGACCAGCAAAACCTATTAATGCTTTTGGTTCTGCAAGGTTAATATCTCCAACGGAAGCAAAACTTGCAGATACGCCACCAGTCGTTGGATGTGTCAAAATAGAAATATATAAGAGGCCGTTGTCACTATGTCTTCTTAATGCAACACTTGTTTTAGCCATTTGCATTAAAGAAAGAACCCCTTCTTGCATTCTCGCTCCACCACTAGCCGTGAAAATAATGAAAGGCACTTGCAGTTCCGTTGCTTTTTCAACTGCTCGAGTAATTTTCTCTCCAACTACAGAGCCCATCGACCCCATTCTAAAATGAGAGTCCATGATAGCAACGACTACTTTTTGTTCATCTATTTCTCCAGTACCAGTTAATACAGCCTCGTTTAAGCCTGTTTTTTTTGCATCTGATTTTATCTTTTCCGAATAGCTTGGAAAATTTAATGGATTATCTGTTTGCAAATGATCATCCATTGACTCAAAAGTATTCTCATCTAAAAATATTTCTACGCGCTCATAAGCAGTCATTTTCATATGATGATCGCAAGAAGGACATACTTTTAAATTTTTCATCAAATCTTTTGTAAATACATTTTTTCTGCACTCTGGGCATTTCATCATTATTCCTTCTGGTACATCATTTTTTGCTTTTTCAGTCGGAATTGTTGCGTACTTTTTATTTTTATTATTTTTTCTAAATAGATCTCGAACCATTTTTTTCTCTCCTGTCCATTAAGAAAAGCCATTCATGATAAAGTGATATAGATAATTGCTCTTTTCCATTTTGTAAGCTGTTTAATAGTTGCATCCAAATCGTTTTTTCTTCTACATTCATTTCACTCTGGTACGGTTCTCCTGCAAATTGCTTTAACAAAAACCATACTTTTAAAGAAAGTCGATTGCCAGATATAATAATAATTTCACGAATAATGTCCTCACGAATGACAGGCTCTTGTTGTAATTTTACGAGGAACGCTTCCCAAATAAAATGTTTTTGATGTTGTTCAGATTGACAAATAGTGCGAATCGCTTCTTTTTCCAAGGTTTCCCTCGTTAAGTGAACATCTTCTTTAGATTTCGATTCCTGTAGTATAAATGTAGATAATAATTCCACTAATTGATGTTTACGAAAATCCGAAAGAAAAGTTCCCTCTCCTCTTCTTGTTTCGATCAATCCAAGTAACTCTAAGCTTCTGAGTGCTTCTCTCACCGTTGACCTACCTACTTGAAGTCGTTCGGCTAATTCGCGTTCGGATGGTAATTTTTCACCTACTCGAACACCTTCATCCTGAATAAGCTGTCTCAATTGCTTTACTATTTCCAAAAACATCTTGCTTGAACTCTTTTGTGGGTTCATTCCATCATCACTCTTCCATTAATTACAAAGTGGTCTGACCACTCAATGTTACTAGCATACAAAATATTTAATAAAACGTAAAGAAAAAACTGCACAAAAAAATGTACAGTTTTTCCACTCGATCTTATTTAACAGTTTAAAACGATTTTCCCGATTATTTGGGTTCTTCCGTTTCTACGCTCTGATTTTCCTTCTACACGAACGATGGAGTGCTCTTCCAGCATCCCTTCAAACTTCGCATAATCTTCCGGAAACAATGTAACCGACACATTCCCTGTCTCATCTTGCAAAGTGACAAATGCCATCATTTCACCTTTTTTCGTGCGAATTCGTTTTATTTCTTCTATTAATCCAATAATTTTTACTTTCGCTTCCTTTAATGATTGTTGAATATCCCATATACGATCTATTTTATCTGAGCTATTTTTTTTCATCGAAACTGTAGGATGCTCTGAAAAATATTGACCAAGCACTTCTTTTTCGAATTGGAGCTTCATCATCAACGGTAAAGTTTCCATGTGAATATATTTGGATTTCCCAAATGAAGAAATACTTCCATTAAATAAGTCCGATTCTTCCGTAGGGCTCACTAGCTCTGCGTATTTTACCGCTGCATCCAATGTCGCAAGAAGCGTGGAGCGTTCCACATTAAATTCATCTAATGCTCCTGCTTTTATAAGTGGCTCTACATTTTTTCGAGTAAAGTGAATCGCCGTTAAATCGGAAGCAAGTTCAAAAATATCGCTCCACTTAGCTGATCCGTTGCTCCGTAATTGCATTAGCTTCTGAATAAAAGAATGAGAAACACCTTTCACCGCTTGCAAACCGAATCTAACCCCACCATTTTCTACAGAAAAATAAGCATAACTTTTATGGACGGATGGTGGCAAAATAGCCATTCCTTTTTGTTTCATTTCCATTAAAAATTGATTTACTTTATCTTGGTTTCCTGCAGATGTAGTTAATAATGCACAGTAAAATTGTGTTGGAAAATGTGCTTTCAAATAAGCCATTTGGTACGAAATAATACTATATGCAACGGCATGACTTTTCGGAAATCCATAATCAGCAAAACGGACGATTAAATCATATACGGAAGATGCAGCTTCATCAGTATGTCCATGGTGAATTGCTTTTTGCACAAAATGAGTTCTCTCTTTTTGCAAAACTTCTCTATTTTTTTTACTTACTGCCCTGCGAAGTAAATCCGCTTCTCCAAAAGTAAATCCTGCCATCTGTGAAGCAATTTGCATTATTTGTTCTTGGTATACGATAATTCCATACGTTTCTTTTAAAATAGGCTCCAACACTGGATGCTCATACGTAACTGCTTGCTGTCCATGCTTTCGACTTGCATACAAAGGTATACTATCCATCGGACCTGGTCTATAAAGGGCATTTACAGCGACAATATCTTCAAATTTCGTTGGTTTTATTTGCTTTAAAGCGTTGCGCATTCCAGGTGATTCTAGCTGGAAAACACCCGTTGTATCGCCGTTTTGTAATAATCGAAAAGTCCGCTCATCATGTAATGGTATTGCATCCAAAGCGATGCTCGTTGTTTGACTGTATTGAATGAATTTTAAAATACGCTCAATAATTGTTAAGTTTCTTAGTCCAAGAAAGTCCATTTTTAATAAGCCAATTTGTTCTACTTCTTTCATCGGCCATTGCGTTAAGAACAAATCGTCATGCCCAACTTGAATGGGCACTAAATCTACTAATGGAACTGGAGAAAGTACGACTCCAGCAGCATGTGTTGATGCATTTCTTGGTAGTCCTTCTAATGCTAGCGCTACCTGGAACCATTTCTTTCTAACTTCTTCGGTTTGAATGAACTCCCGCAATTTTTGAGATTGTTCATACGCTTCTTTTAATGAAATTCCTGGCTTGGATGGTATAAACGAAGAAATCGCTTCTAGTGTGGAAGATTCAAAACCAAACACTCTCGCAACTTCGCGTGCAACTGCTTTAGCAGACAATGTACCGAATGTAATGATTTGCGAGACATGGTTTTTCCCATACTTTTCGGCGACATACTGAATTACTTCCATTCTTCGTGAATCAGCAAAATCAATGTCTATATCTGGCAATGAAATACGTTCAGGATTTAAAAATCGTTCAAATAAAAGGCCATAAACTAACGGATCTACATCGGTTATAAAAAGGGAATATGCAACGAGGGAACTCGCCGAAGATCCTCGACCAGGTCCGGTTAATATGTGGGATTGCTTTGCAAACTTCATAAAATCTTGCACGATTAAAAAATAATCTTCATAATTCATTTCATTAATAATTTGAAGCTCATAATTTAAACGTTTTTTATATGCTTCTGTAACAGAAGATACACGTTTTTTTAAGCCATCTTCGCAAAGTTCTCTCAAATAACCCTTCGATAATCTCGATTCTGCTAACGGAAACTTCGGCATATGATGTGCTCTATTTTCGAAAGAAAGCTGACATCTTTCTAACATTTCGGCTGTATTTTCAAGCCATACGGGAACATCCGAAAAAATTTTCTGCCACTCTTCTTCATTTCGTATATGAAGAGATTCATCAGATGGCTTTAAGCGATTAAAATCAGCCATTTTGAGCGATTGATCCATTGCATTTAGCACTTCAAAAGCAAAAGCGTCTTCCTTTTCTATATATCTACTCATATGAAAAACAGAAATCGGTATGGATAAGTTGTATGCGATTTCCATTATTTCCTGTTCCATCGCTTGTTTTACACCATTTGGGCGTTCCATTCCAATATACAAATGGGAGCTCCCAAATACTTCTTGCAGCTCAACTAATGCTTCTTTCGAAACATTTTGATCGGCTTTACATAGAGCAATTACGCCGTTTTTATACGCTTGTAGCCACTTTTTAGGAAGCTCATCTAATTCTTTTATTTCTAAGCCACTTGATATTTTAACAATATTTTCATAGCCATTATTATTTTTCGCATAGACAATTAAAGAAACGATTTCATTATCAAGCTGCACTTTAATGGATAGTCCAATAACTGGATGAATATCATTTTTTTGTAGTTCATGCCAAAAAGGCAACACGCCATACAATCTACTGTTTGTAATAGCCGCTGCCTTTGCATGATTATTTTTCAGCTTTTGGATTAACTGCTCCAATTGAATTGTACTTTTCAGCATATCCGCTGATGTGACAATTTGTGGATATACCGTTTTCATATACAACACCTCAAATTACAGCTTTTTTTAAATCCTCAATAACTAATTCAGTTTCTTCCCACGTACTTACAGTTGCTCCAGAAGCGAGTGGATGTCCTCCACCATTATACTTTTTAGCAATTCCATTAATGACTGGACCTTTTGAACGAAGTCGCACACGTATTGCATCTGCATCTTCTATGAAAAATACCCAACATTTCATTCCTTTAACATCCGCTAAAGCACTTACTAATAAAGAAGCTTCAGATTCTGCCACATCGTATTTTCGTAGTATTTCTCTTGTTAGTTTAACAAACCCAACACCATTTTCGTCCATTTGAAAGTTTGCATACACATAGCCTTTTAATTGAAGTAAATTTCGGTCTACTTCGTACATGCCATTAAAAAGTTCGGTACGATCAAAGCCATAAGATAGTAACTTCCCTGCGAAAGTCATCGTTTGAAGTGTTGTGCTTTGGAACATGAATCTTCCAGTGTCCCCGACAATACCAGCAAAAAGTATCCTTGCAATACTGTCATTCATTTTCCAGCCTTTATACGATTGACCTTCTTCAAATAATTCACAAATTAGTTCGCTAACTGAGCTGGCATTTGTATCTACCCAAAGTAAATCTCCATATGCATCATCATTTGGATGGTGATCAATTTTAATAACATAGCTTCCTAAGTTATAGCGACTGTCATCGATTCGATCAGTATTTGCAGTATCCGTCACGATAATTAAAGCATCTTGAAAATCTTCATCTGTTACTTCGTCTGGTCGTGCTAAAAAATCTAGTGTATGTTCATGGCTTCCAGCTGCCAATACTTTTTTCGTTGGATAGTTAAGTTCAATCAGTTCTTTCAGTCCAATTTGTGAACCGTATGCGTCTGGATCTGGTCTTACATGACGATGTATAATTATTTTTTCATAACTTTCGATTGTGTCTATGATTTGTCTTTTCAATTTATATTCCCTCACTTTTAAAGTTTACTATTCGCATTTTTATAAAATTCCCTTTACAATAATGAAAGCTTATCTTTTATTGGAGGTTCATTATGATTCTTAATGGAATATTAGTATTGGGTATTATCGTTTCGTTTGTATGGTATTTTTATTTTAAAACAAAGCAGCTTCGGACTTCTTTTCCTATTCGAAAAAAATGGTATGCTGCTAAAGCATCTCTTTGTTTAGGTGCATTATTAGTATTTTTTGGTTTTAATTATTTAATTGTATACCCATCTGGACTTACGTATGCTGTTTCAGCACTGTTTGTCATTCTTGGTAGTTATTTTATGTATCATAATTATAAAGCATTCAAACATTATGGTCAGTTTGTTGATGAAGAACTTAGTTTAAATAAGTGATGCAGCGATTTCGCTGCATCATTTTTTTTGATACACAAGTACATAAAATTAGCATGTGATGAACTTAGTAATCATGAACCTTTTTACAAGGATTTCGTTCCAAGCGTCCGCCGTAGCTGAAATCAACGGTGTTGTATCCTATTATCTTTCTAAAAGTTGATACGTAATCATTGCTTTGCCTACTAATTGTTTATCGTTAAACACTTCTAAATCCATTTTCGCAACTTTTCTACTCATCTCTAAGACGCGAACATGCACACGTAGTATACTTTCCAATTGAATTGGTTTCGTGAAATAAATCGTCATATTTTCTACGACGCTTTCTCCGCGCTTTCTAATTTTTACAGTTTGTGACCCTGTTTCCGTCAAAAGGATCGTAAAAGCACCGTACGACATTGCGCCAAAATGATCGGTCATTTGCGGAGTTACAACACATTCAAAAATAAAATCTTCTGTAGAAATGGTTTTCATTTGCTGCTTAACAATATCATCTATTGTTTCACCATTTTGCGGTTGTCTAGAAGCAGCTTGCAATGCTTTTAAAACATCCTGCCTACTCACTACCCCTTTTAAACTACTGTTTTCTCCAAGAACAGGCATTAAGTCGATACCTTCCCAAATCATGCGATGACTGGCAGCTGCTACGCTCGTTTTCATCGTAATCGAAATAGGATTTTTCGTCATCACTTTGTCTATTTGCTCATGACTATCTCGATCAATTACATCTCTCGCAGTAACGATTCCGACTACTTTATTGGATACATCTACTACGGGATATCCTCCGTGATTTGTTAATTCATTTAATTCACTATATCTCAATACTTTGTCGCTTGATTTAAGAAATGCTGTATTTTGTAAGGGGGTGTGAATATCTTCTATAAGTAATACATCTTTTTTAATGAGTTGGTCATCAATTGCTCGATTAATCATTGTAGCTACTGTAAATGTATCGTAGCTTGTAGAGATGATTGGTAATTCTAACTCATCTGCTAATCTTTTTGTTTTATCTAGAACATCAAAACCACCCGTTACTAAAACTGCTGCACCTGCTCGTAAAGTATGCTCATGCACTTTCAGTCTATTACCAACAATCAGTAAATTTCCTGGTTCGACATAACGCATCATATCTTCTAATTGCATTGCACCAATAACGAACTTATTCAATGTTTTATACAATCCTGTTTTTCCGCCCAGAACTTGTCCATCAACAATATTTACAACTTCCGCAAAAGTTAGTCGCTCAAAATGCTCTTTTTTCTTTAGTTCGATTCGGATTGTACCAACTCGTTCGATTGTGCTAACAAGTCTTCTTGTTTCTGCTTCTTTTATCGCACGGTAAGCAGTTCCTTCACTCACTGTTAAGTCTTTTGCAATTTGGCGAACGGATATTTTATCTCCTACAGGAAGTTTTTCGATATAGGCTAAAATCTGTTCGTGTTTTGTTGTCATGTAGTCACATCCAAACGATTGTAATGCGTTTATTGTACCACAGTCTGTACTACTTCCGTCTTTACTGACTTGTTAAAACTGCACACTTTCCCCTGCTTTTAGTACTTGAACTTCACAAGTTTGTACGATTTTCTTAAAATCTATAGGATCTTGTTTAATCGGTGGGAACGTATCGTAATGAATCGGAACAACTACTTTCGGTTTCAATAACTCCGCAGCATATGCTGCATCAACTGGCCCCATTGTAAAATTATCACCAATCGGTAAAAATGCGACATCAATATCATTTCTATCACCGATTAGTTTCATATCTCCAAAAAGAGCTGTATCCCCTGCATGATAAATGGTTTTATTTTCCGCAGTGAATAATATTCCTGCTGGCATTCCAGTGTAAATAACGTCATTTTCCGCTGTCGTATACGAGGAACTATGAAAAGCTTGTGTAAACTTCACAACACCAAAATCAAAAGTATAGGAACCACCTAATCCCATTCCATGTGCAGAAACTCCTTGCGAGCTAATATAATTTGCAAGCTCAAAAACCGCAACAACTAAAGCTCCACTTTGTTTCGCAATTTCCACTGTGTCTCCAACATGATCATTGTGCCCATGTGTCAATAAAATAACATCTGGTTTTTCCTCTGACACATGTAAGTCAGTTAAGCTATTTCCGTTAATAAATGGATCGATTAAAATCGTATGGGTATTTGTTTTCACTTTTACTACTGAATGACCATGGTAACTAATTTGCATTTTTACACACTCTCCTCTAATTTTTTTATATTTCTTCCTTCAGCTTAGCTGTTATAAATTAATTATTCTGCTATTCTTATAGTATAAAACTAAAAGAGGTGTCTAGATGCAAAAAGTTAAAAAAATTCAAAGTTTTTTACAATCTAATAATATTGATGCGGCTTTCATTACAACTCCAGACAATGTTTTTTACTTTACAGGATTTAAAAGTAATCCGCATGAACGTTTACTTGGTGTGTTAATACCAAAGGATAAAACTCCATTTATCATTTGTCCACAAATGGAAATTCCGGATGCTTTAGCGGCAGGTTGGACTGGTGATATTGTTGGTCACCAAGATACTGAAAATGCGTGGGATGTTTTCGTTCGAATGATTGAGGAAAAAGTTGGGGCAATTCATTCATTAGCGCTTGAAAAAGCTCACTTAACTATCGAGCGTCATGAAGCTATTTTAGAACGTCTTTCTTCTATTAATATTTCTAGAATAGATGAAAAAATAAATGATTTACGTGTTATTAAATCAGAAGAAGAGCTAGTCAATCTGCGTAAAGCTGGAGAACTAGCTGACTACGCTATCGAAGTAGGTTGCAAGGAAATTGCAGAAGGAAAAACGGAATTAGAATTAATAGCTGCTATTGAACTTGCACTGAAAGATAAAGGTGTTACGCAAATGGCATTTAATACGACAGTACTAAGTGGCCCTAAATCAGCTTCACCCCATGGTACTCCAGGAGATCGTAAAATTCAAAAAGGTGATTTTGTATTAATGGATCTTGGTGTAGTTTATAACGGCTATTGCTCAGATATTACGAGAACTGTAGCTTTTGGAGAACCAACTGCTGCACAAAAAGATGTGTATGAAACAGTTCGCCGTGCGGAAGAAGCAGCTGTAAACGCTGTAAAACCAGGTGTTACAGCAATGGAATTAGACAAAATTGCGAGAGATATTATTACCGAAGCTGGCTACGGTGAGTATTTCACACATCGTCTAGGTCACGGTCTTGGAATTTCTGTCCATGAATTCCCTTCAATAACTGGTGTGAATGATATGAAACTTAAAGCGGGCATGGTATTTACGATAGAGCCTGGAATTTATAACCCAGCCGTAGCTGGCGTTCGAATTGAAGATGATGTAGTAGTGACGGAAACTGGTGTCGAAGTGCTTACTAAATTCCCGAAAGAATTGATTATTATTTAATTACAATAAAGGATAGATAATGGTGATACGCCTTATCTATCCTTTTTATATAATTCGGGAACCAATAAAAAAACCGAAAAATACACAACATAGTCCTCCGACATACGTAAAGGTAAAATACAACAGCCACTTTTTCTTATACTGCTGAAGCTTGCGCAGTTCATTATTAAATGTTGAAAATGTTGTAAAAGCTCCTAAAAATCCTGTTCCTAATAACATGATATACATTTTATCCAAGCCAATACTTACAATAAATCCGAGAAAAAATGAACCAATTAGATTTACTGCAAGAGTGCCATAAGGTATTGAATCATTCACTCGCTGATTCAACTTTTGAGCAATAGAATACCTAGAGATTGCACCTAAATAACCTCCGATACATACTGCTACTACATAGGTAATACTCATGCCTTCACCTCATTCTTCCAGCCCAAATTACTCATCATAATCCCGCCGATCATGCTAAATGCGCTATATATGCATGCATATAAAACTTCCCCACTCTGATATAACTGCATCGTTTCTAAGCTAAAAGCTGAAAATGTTGTAAAAGAGCCTAGAAAACCTGACGCTATCGCTGACTTCATTTCGGAGGAAAGCTTACTTTTTTGAAACAGAGATGAACTCAAGAAAGCGAGCGTATAACAACCAATTAAATTCACAGCAAGTGTAGAAAATGGAAATACTGCGTATGTAAAAAGAATTAGTCCAATAAGATAGCGACAAAGAGCTCCTAATGCTCCAGCAATGCCAATATATAAAAAGATCATTCATCTCATCTCCATCCAATAGAAAACACCCAAAGTTATAAATAGCTTTGGGTGCTTGAACGTAATATATTATTAGCTTAATAGAGTAGCAGCATCTACATAAGGAAGTCCTTGTGCATCAGCAACTGCTTTAAATGTAATATGTCCAGCAAGCGTATTAATACCTTTTTGTAATGCAAGATTATCTAAACAAGCTTGTCTATATCCTTTATTAGCAATTTGCACCGCATAAGGAACTGTCGCATTTGTTAATGCCATTGTAGATGTTCTTGGCACTGCTCCTGGCATGTTAGCAACGGCATAATGCACAACGCCATGTTTTTCATACGTTGGGTTATCATGCGTTGTAATACGATCCGATGTTTCAAAAATACCACCTTGGTCAATTGCAATATCAATGACAACAGATCCCGGAGACATTGATTTGATCATTTCTTCTGATACAAGTTTAGGAGCTTTAGCACCTGGAATAAGAACAGCTCCAACTACTAAATCTGCTTCTTTTACTGCTTCTGCAATATTGTAAGGATTCGAGATCAATGTTTGAACACTGCTTCCGAACAATTCTTCTAATTGACGAAGACGATCTGGACTCAAGTCGATAATCGTTACATGTGCACCCATACCGATTGCAACACGTGCAGCGTTTGTACCAGCAATACCTCCACCTACTATAGTAACTTTACCACGAGAAACTCCTGGAACTCCTCCAAGTAAAATACCTTTACCACCATTGATTTTTTCTAAATATTGAGCACCAAGCTGAGTAGCCATACGACCAGCAACTTCACTCATCGGAGTTAATAGAGGTAATGTATTATTTGGTAATTGCACTGTTTCATATGCAATTGCTGTAACTTTTTTATCTAAAAGTACTTTTGTTAAAGCTTCTTCAGGCGCTAAATGTAAGTATGTGAATAGAATAGATTCTTCACGAATAAGCGAAAATTCTGCTTCCGTTGGTTCCTTCACTTTCATAACCATTTCTTGGTTCCATGCTTCTTGTGCAGTTGGAACAATTGTAGCACCTGCAGCAATATAATCTTCATCTGTAAAGCTAGAACCTAAGCCTGCATTTGTTTCAATAAACACTTCATGTTTGAAATGTTTTAAGCTAACTACCCCAGCAGGTGTCATAGCGACACGGTTTTCATTGTTTTTTGTTTCTTTTGGAACTCCAATACGCATGTATAGTCCTCCTATGTACAGTTATTTTTCTCCCACCTATAGGTATAATATGATTTACTTATACCAAATTCATTTTAGCAGATATATTTTTAAATTGCTCGAAAAAATTTAATAATACGTAATTAAGGTTCACTTTCATAATAATTCACAGTTTGTTCTTATTTTATTCGAAAAGAAAGAAGGATTTAAAGAATTAATCTCGAAGTTAACTAGTATACTCATAATATAGTATAAACTCACAAAACAGGAGGCGTTTTATCATGACATTAAAATACAAACAAATACTAGTCGCTGTGGATGGTTCAAAAGAAGCCGAGCTTGCATTTAAAAAATCAGTTTCTATCGCTGCAAGAAACCATGCAACGCTTAATTTGATCAACGTAATTGATACAAGATCATTTGCTGCTATCGAAGCATATGACCGTTCTATCGCTGAAAGAGCTCAAGTATTTGCAGAAGATTTGTTAGCTGGCTACCAAAAAGAAGCACTTGCTGGTGGGGTTGAAAACGTTAACGTCATCGTTGATTACGGTTCACCTAAAACAATGATTTCTAAAGACATTGCGAAAAAAATCGAAGCAGATCTAATTATCTGTGGAGCAACTGGTTTGAATGCAGTAGAAAGATTTTTAATTGGTAGTGTTTCAGAATATATCGTTCGCTCAGCGGCTTGCGACGTATTAGTAGTTCGTACAGAAGAAACAGCTGAATAAGAATATCAAAAGAGGTTGCTCCTAATCGGGGCAACCTCTTTTATTTATCTTTACATAAGTGCTGCAAGTCGCATCGTATCTCTTGCAATCATTATTTCTTCATTTGTCGGGATTACTATTACCTTTACAGGCGAATGTGGATAATTAATAAATCCTTCTTTTCCGTTGAGCTTGTTCAAATCAGGGTCCATATACACTCCCATGAATTGCAAGCCGCTTAACACTTTTTGACGAATAACGTCGCTATTTTCACCAATTCCAGCAGTGAAAATGATAGCGTCAACGCCATTCATGCGTGCAGCATACGAACCAATGTATTTATGAATTCGATCAGCGAACACATCTAACGCTAGCTGTGCTCGATCATTGCCTTTCGAAGCCTCAATAACTATATCTCGCAAGTCACTTGAAAAACCTGAAACGCCTAGCATACCTGATTTTTTATTTAATACATCTAAAATACCTTCCGCAGTTTTTCCCGTTTTCTCCATTAGAAACGGAATTAGTGCAGGGTCGATATTTCCTGACCTTGTCCCCATTGTAACTCCAGCAAGCGGAGTAAAGCCCATCGATGTATCGATCGACTTACCTCGGTCAATAGCTGCAATACTGGCACCATTTCCGAGATGGCATGATATAAATCGAGTCGTTTCTAAAGGACGATTTAGTAGCTCTGCCGCTCGTTGTGTAACGTATTTATGAGAAGTTCCATGAAAACCATATTTCCTAATACCGTATTTTTCGTAATAGTCATAAGGAATAGAATACAAATATGAACTTTCTGGCATCGTTTGATGAAATGCTGTATCAAAAACAGCTGTTGAAGGTACATTCGGTAACACTTTTAACACTTCACGTATTCCTGTCACATTTGCAGGATTATGCAAAGGTGCAAGCTCAGATAATTTGTCTAATGTTTCGAGCACTTCTTCCGTTACCAATACGGATTCACTATATAGTTCCCCACCGTGCACCACCCGATGACCGACTCCTTGAATATCATCCAAAGATTGAATAATCTCTTTTTCTATTAACATATGGATTAATAACTTAACGGCTTGTTCATGATTTTTAATCGTCTCCATCAAATGGAGCCTTTCGGTACTTGTCGACATCGTAAAAATAGATTCACTTAAACCAATACGCTCGATCAACCCTTTTGCAATAACTTCCTCTTCGGGCATTTTTAATAATTGAAACTTTAAAGAAGAGCTCCCGGCATTTATAGCTAAAATATTTGGCATAATAAAACGCTCCTTCTTTGAACTGATACTGTTATTGTACCGTTCGTAAGAGGAGCGAGCAACATTCATTTTGCGTTTTGTTCTTGCCAAATATCAATTTTCTGAAAAAATAGTTCCATTGCTTCTTTATTTGACATATTTGGTACTTTTGCTAAAAGGACTTCTCTAGGCGCATTCAACTCTTCACTTTTCTTTTGAAGAATTAATAAACTCTTTTCTTGTCCTTTCGTTTTGAAAATAGTAGATGGGAACTGAATAACAGCCTGTATCCAACCATTTTCTTTTATAAACTTATGCAATTTTGGTGCTTGCTTCGATTCGAAAATAGTATCAGGAACTAAAAAGTATAAATAACCTCCTGGTTTCACATGTTTCATCGATTGTTCCATGAATAAATGATGTGCATAAGACATTTCTTCTTCACTATGCAAAAAATAATCTTTTGCTGTTTCTTCGTCTGGATAATATCCAACAGGTAAATCACTCACCACTATATCCACCGGATCTATTAATAATGGCTTCAGTGCATCTTGTCTAAATAATTGAATATCACATGCAAGAAGTTCTGCTGTTTGAGCAGATAACTGAATTAATAACTCATCAATTTCAACACCGAATGCATGATTTTCTGTCGGTAATATATTCATAATTGTATAGAGTAAATTACCTGTTCCAAGTGCTGGATCTAAAATCGCTAGCTCTTTTTTGTCTTTCGCCATTTCTTTTACAAAATAACCTACTAATAATCCAATTGCATCAGGAGTCATTTGATGATTCACTTGAACCGACTTTTTCATACCTTTTAAAATAGCTAGCTGAACTGCTTTTCTAATTTGCTCTTTTTCTGCCTCTTGTATGGTCGGAACTTTTTTGTTCGTTATCCATAGTTCAAGTGCATAAACAACACCTTCTAAATAAGTACCGGATTGCTGTTCTTCGATAAAAGTACTTTCCGTATCAATGAACGAAAAGATTTGTTCTACGTTTGTATGCATATATAATCCCTCAAATTAAAACCCACTCTTCATTTCGAGTGGGTTTTTTGTTTTTTATTTATTAGTTCGTAAGTGCTTTTACTGCTTCTAAAGCTTTTTCGTAGTCTGGATGATCCGTACCTTCGCCTACATATTCAACGTAAGTGACAACATCATTTTGATCTACAACGAAAATGGAACGTGCAAGCAAACGTAATTCTTGCATAACTACACCATAAGCTTCCCCGAATGAAAGGTCACGATGATCAGATACTGTTTGAATTGCATCTGCTGCATTCGCACCACACCAACGTTTTTGTGCAAATGGTAAATCACAAGAAACGGTTAGAATAACTACATTTTCACCTAGACTTGCAGCATTTTCATTGAATTTATTTGTTTGAATCGAACAAACTCCTGTATCTAATGAAGGAACTACACTAATTAAACGAACTTTACCTGCAGAGTCTTGAAGTGTTACTGGAGATAAATCATTTGCTAGCACTGTAAAATTTGGTGCTTTGTCTCCTACTTTTACTTCATTGCCAACTAAAGTTACTGGATTATTTTTAAATGTTACTTGAGCCATAATATGTAACCTCCCTTTTCATTATCTTTATCTTACTAGAATCCGTTCTGCTCTTGCAACTCTTTTGCAATAACAGGTTGTTCTTGAACTATTATTTCCATTTTATCATACACCATTTCGTGCACAACTAAAGTATCTGCGATAAAATCGTGAACCGCTTGTTTTTTCGGTGTAAATGCAACTGCAATATATGGGATATTAAATGGAATAATAGATAATAGTCGACCAATCCATTCTCTAAATAGCACGGTTTCCCATGTTAGCTTCTCCCCATTTTTCGCTACAACTCGGATGCCGAAAATCATTTTGCCAATCGTTTGGCCAAAAAACTTTGTTAACACGATGAAATACGCGTAAAAAAGAATCGCTGTTAGTAAAGTAAATGGTGCGTACCAAACGGGATTATTTAGTTCCAATGAAAATAAACGAAACACAGGCTTAATAAGCAGCATGCCAATAGAAGATAAAATGAGAATATCTACTGTATATGCCCAAAATCGTATCCAAAAGCCTGCTGCTTTCGGCGTATATTGCTCTGTACGCTTAATGACAACATTCTGGGTTAGTGATTCATTATCCTGCACATGTTGTTGTCCAGATTGTACAATTTCACTCATCATTTACCCTCCTTATCTTTCACCGTATAAGTACATCATTCTCGGTGCACTATTATCCGCGATCAGTTTTGCTATTAACTTGGACTCCATATCTACCCCAAAGAAAGACTGTGCTTTCATAGCAAATAATGAAGAGAGGTCTTGCGAGTAGCCGTACTCAAATACTTCTGCATTTTCTAAGTTATAATCTGTTTTAATCGCTTGCACTGCGTCTTCTAAAAATCCAATTTCGTCCGCAAGTCCAGATTCAACCGCTTGACGACCATTCATAATTCGACCATCTGCTACTTTTTTCACGTCCGCTTCAGTCATATTGCGGCCTTCTTCAATAATATCGACAAAATCCTCATATGAATCATTCAACATTTCTTGCAGCATATTTCTTTCTTCCTCTGTCATTTCTCGTGTTGGACTCATAATATCTTTATATGGACCAGACTTAATCGTAACAAATTCCACACCATATTTTTCTGCTAGTTTTCCGTAGTTCATGCTTTGCATAATTACACCGATGGACCCTGTCATTGTTTCTTTATTGACGAAGATTTTATCCGCCGGCGCCGAAATATAATAGCCACCAGAAGCTGCCATACTGCCCATAGATACATAGATTGGTTTAGCAGTTTCTTCTTGCAGTTGTTTAATTTCTTTGTAAATTTGTGCAGATTCCACCACTCCACCACCTGGTGAATTTACTTGTAAAACAATTCCTTTCACAGATTCATCTTGTTTTACTTGCTCTAATTGTTGTAAAAAGAATTGGTGATTGTAAGTTGCCGCTCCGAAAAGCGAAGTGGTGCCTCCTGTATCTTGAATTACTCCATCAACCGTCAATACAGCAATTCTATCATTCAAGTCCCCTTCCTCTAATACTGTTTCGTAAAACTCTGAATTAGTTATAGAAGCGAATTCATCTATTATAGATGTCCAGTCTGTAGAAAAAGCAGTTGATAATGTGTTTACAAAAATCGAAACACCTAATAATACAGATGCTCCTAAAATAGCAAGCCAACGTTTTGTGTTCATATATTTTGTTCCTCCTTTTAATCTCCTCTTTACATACGAAAAGAATGTCTAAATGTTTCATGAAATGTTAAAATAAATATATTACGAAGAAAAAAGTTATCAGTTCTCATCTTCTAAAAAAGGGGTATGCTTATGATCTCGCGAAACACTATTTATCTTTATACGAAAAATGATACAGAATCATTGCAAAAAAAAGATGCTTTAGCCCAAGCTATTAAGCAATATGGATTTCTTGTAGTAGATAATGATCAACAAGCTTCGATTATCGTAAGTATAGGTACAGACGGTACTTTTTTACAAGCAGTTCGAAAAACTGGATTTCGCCAAGATTGCTTATACGCTGGAATTACTACAACTGGCACCTTAAGTATGTACTGTGATTTTTTAATTGAAGACATAAAAGCAATGGTTGATACTATTTTAAATGATGAAATTGAAGTTCGCAAATATCCACTAATGGAAATATCGGTTAATAATAATCCCAAATTTTATTGTTTAAATGAATTTACGATTCGCTCGAACATTATTAAAACATTCGTACTTGATATTATTATCGACAATAAGCATTTTGAGACGTTTAGAGGCGACGGAATGGTTATATCTACACCAACCGGAAGTTCCGCTTATAATAAATCGTTAAATGGTGCTGTCGTCGACCCATTACTTCCATGTATTCAAGTGACTGAAATTGCTTCTGTTAATAGTAATGAGTTTCGAACATTAGGCTCTCCCTTTATCCTTAGCGGTAGCAGATCACTTGAGCTAAATTTACATAAAGACTGGAATGACTATCCTTCGATGAGCACAGACAACGAAGCACTAAGCATCCAGCATGTTAACTCCGTTTCTATCAAACTGAGTGATCGAATTATAAAAACAGTGAAGTTAAAAAACAATAGCTACTGGGAAAAAGTAAAACGATCATTTTTATAAAGAGATAGGTAGCCTAAAGCAGGCTACCTATTTTTTCTTACTTCCATAATTTTAGAAACGGTAAATAAAATAAGCGCCAACCAAATTAATGAAAACGAAATAAACTCTATTTTACTAAACTGTTCTCCATACATAAAAATACCAATTAGCAGCATAAGTGTTGGGGCTATGTATTGAAAAAATCCCGACATATACAAAGGCATCGCCTTCGTTCCTTTAGCGAATAAAACAAGAGGAACCGCTGTTGCTACACCAGTAAAAATTAATAATAACACAATCACAGTATCTGAATGAAAGAAAGCCGCTTTATCCGCCCAAGCTAAATAACCAAAATATATAAGTGCAACAGGAAATACAAACAACGTTTCAATTGTTAAGCCTCGTAATGCATCAATGGTTAAACTTTTTTTAATTAGACCATAAAATGCAAATGTTAAAGCAAGTATCAAGGATATCCAAGGAATTTCCCCGTAAGAGATTGTTAATATAATTACTCCTATTGCAGCGATTAGTACTGCCAATTTTTGCGCCTTAGACAATCTTTCTTTTAAAAATATAATTCCTAATAAGACGGAAATTAACGGGTTAATATAGTAGCCTAAACTGGTTTGTACAATATATCCCGAATTTACTGCATATATGTATGTAAACCAGTTTCCTGTTACTAAATAAGCAGCTAGGAAAAGGCTCCAAAAAGCTTTTTGATTGTTCCATAAATCTTTCAAGTCGCTTATTAATACTTTAAAATTTCTTCCTACTAGTACTACAAATAACGTAAATACGAAAGACCAAATGACTCGGCTAATAAGAATTTCATCACTTGATACATCCGCTAATAACTTCCAGTATATCGGCATGAATCCCCATAAAACATATGCAACGACTACTATGATTACACCATTTTTTTCTTCTGTTTGCAAAACTTCACCTCATTATTTTGTAACCCGAAATATTAGCATTAGTATATTCCTTTACCCAAGTAAAGTAAACATAAAAAACTACGGAAAATGTTCGTTCCCGTAGTTTTTGTATTTACTTTTTCAATTGCTCTTGTTGCCTTAATTCAACTCTTCTAATTTTACCCGACGCTGTTTTCGGTAATTCTTTAATAAACTCTATTTCACGTGGATATTTATATGGTGCAGTTAATGCTTTTACGTGATCTTGTAACTCTTTTATTAATTCGTCTGAGCCCTGCGCTGATGGATTTCGTAAAACAACAAAGGCTTTTACAATTGATCCTCGAATTTCATGTGGACTACCAATAACGGCGCATTCTTGAACAGCTGGATGTTTCGTTAATGCATCTTCTACCTCAAACGGTCCGATTGTGTATCCAGAGCTAATAATAATATCATCTCCTCTACCTTCAAACCAGAAGTAGCCATCTTCATCTTTTTTCGCCTGATCACCAGTTATATAATAATCTCCTCTAAATTGCATAGCAGTTCTTTCTGGATCTTTTAAATATTCTTTAAAAAGCGCAGGTGTATCGACATGTACCGCAATATCTCCTACTTCTCCTGGAGCGCAAATTGCACCAAATTCATTAATAATCTCAACCGTATTTCCCGGAGTTGGTTTCCCCATTGAGCCTGGGCGAGATTCCATTCCTTTCATTGTCCCAACTAACAATGTGTTTTCTGTTTGACCATAGCCGTCGCGCACTTCTATCCCAAACACCCGAACAAATGTGTCGATCACTTCTCTGTTTAATGGCTCTCCAGCTGATACAGCACTATGAAGAGAAGATAGATCATATTTTTCCAACCCTTCTGCTTTTGCCATAATGCGATATTCTGTAGGTGTACAGCAAAGCACATTTACTTTTTTCTCTTGCATATTTTTCAAATACGTATTCGGTTCAAACTTACCGTTATAAACATAACCTGTCGCACCACTACCAAGTGTTGCTACGAACGGGCTCCAAATCCATTTTTGCCAGCCTGGACTTGCTGTTGCCCAGACAATATCACCTTCTAGAATACCGAGCCAGTTTGGAGCTGATGTGCGTAAATGCGCATATGCCCAACCATGTGTGTGGACAGCACCTTTAGGATTCCCTGTCGTTCCACTCGTATACGATAAAAATGCCATATCATCTCTTACAGTGTGTACTGCTTCAAATTGATCGGATTCTTTTTCTAACTCATCCGAAAGTGAAATCCAATTCCCATGATTTTCACCGATCACTAGAAGTATGTTATCTTCTAAATTTCTTACGTCGTTAAATTGCTCTAAAAATGGCTCATATGCAATAATTGTTTTAGCACCACTATGCTCCAAACGGTAGTCAATATCCTTTGCTCGAAGCATTTCAGAACTCGGTATAACGACTAAGCCAGCTTTTAACGCTGCAATATACACTTCATATGCTTCTACTAGGCGTGGAACCATTACTAATACGACATCACCTTTTTTCAGTCCTTTTCGAATAAAAACATTCGCAATTTTATTTGCTTGTTGGATTAACTTTTTATATGTACTTGTTTTTGTCTCGCCAGATTCTGATTCCCAAATAAGCGCAAGTTTTTCTTCATCTTTGCTATATTTTTCGAATTCAGAAACCAAATTGTACTCATATGGTGCAATTAAATCTTGTTTGATCATTTGAAATCCCCCTTTCACTACATATGAAATTATAGTTTAAATAGTCGGATTTTTAAATCTTTTTTTAATTTTCGGACACTTTTAGTGTTAATTGCTTATTTTTGTAAAAGCTAATCGTACGTTTCTTACCATTTGTATAATTTAAAAAACCGGTAGCATAAGCTACCGGTTCTCGATTACATTACTTGCTATAACCGTTTAATTGTTGTTGGGCTTGTTGCACTAATCGCTTTGTAATTTCTCCGCCGACGGAACCGTTGGCACGCGATGATGCATCAGGTCCAAGTTGGACTCCAAATTCTTGAGCAATTTCATATTTCATTTGATCGATCGCTTGTTTTACACCTGGAACGACAAGTTGATTGTTGTTTGGCATGTTTCTCACCTCCTTGTGAAATTAGAATGGTCTTTTTCATTCAAATCATGCACAAATGCTTGGAGGTATATCTTGCCAATTTTTAAAGCAGGTTTTCGAACTCATTTTTCTTTTTAGTTGGGAATGAAATTACTTCTCTATTTTCAACTGCTTCTTTTATTAAATCATCAAAATCCTTGAAGCTTTCATAGTATTCCACTTTTTCAAGCTTTGGCTTTGTTTTCGGACAAGACGGTGTGAAGATTGTACAACAGTCTTCATATGGTAGTATCGACGTTTCATACGTACCGATTTTTTGTGCGATGTCGATAATATCTAGCTTATCAAAAGAAATAAGTGGTCTAAAAATTGGTGTTGTCGTTACTGCATTAATCGCAGTTAAGCTTTCTAATGTTTGGCTAGCGACTTGCCCTAAGCTTTCTCCTGTTACGATTCCCAACGCGCCAATTTCTTCTCGAACTAAATCAGCTATTTTCATCATCATTCGTCTTGTTGTTGTCATAGATACATTATCAGGTATTTGCGCTTGGATGCTTTGCTGAATATCTGTAAATGGAATAACATGCAGTCTAACAGTTGCGCCAAAATGACTTAGTTGATTTGCTAAATCCATTACTTTTTCTTTCGAGCGTTCACTTGTAAATGGCGGACTATGAAAATGGATCGCATCTAATCGTACTCCACGCTTTAAAAACATGTATCCCGCTACTGGGCTATCAATTCCTCCTGAAAGCATTAGCAATGAACGGCCATTTGAGCCAAGTGGCATTCCTCCTGCGCCAGGTATTACTTGTGCCGTCATGTATACTGCATCTGCTAACACTTCCACACGCAACTCAATTTCAGGCTGCTTCAGTTGTACTTTTAAACCTGAAAATTGTCTTAATACATGATTTGCGACAGCACGTTGTAATTCATACGTATCCATGGGAAATCTTTTATCTGTTCGCTTCACTGTTACTCGGAACGTTTTTCCTTCATAGTCTAAGCCTTCGATAATCTTTAACGCCGTTGCTTGTATATCTTCTAATTCTTGCGTGCAAGCTGCTACTGGGCTAAAAGATTGAATACCAAATATTTTTGGCAATCGTTTAATCAGTTCTTGAATTTCAGAATCATCTGTTGACGTTAAAAACATACGATCTCTCTCTGCAATTACTTTTATATTCGGTAAATCTACAAATGAAAATCTAATATTGTTTCGCAGATGTGATATAAACTCTTTCCTATTTCTTCCTTTCGTTGATAATTCACCGTATCTCACTAATATTTTTTCCCATTTCATACGTTTAAATCTCCTTTAATAATATGTAATACGTTCATAAATACTTTTTTGAATTGCTTTACTTCTTCTTCTGTATTCGAATAAGACAAGCTTAACCTTAATACTCCTTTTATATAGTCATCTTCTATATTCATTGCCGTTAATACATGACTTGTTTTTGTTTGTTTAGAAGAACAAGCGCTGCTAGTTGAAACAATGATACCTTCTTTTTGCAAAGCATTAATAAATACTTCTCCTTTTACACCTTTTACTGAAAAGCTAACAATATGAGGTGCTTTTATTGCCGGGGAAATAATTTTAATATAGGAATAGCTTTTTAAAAATGTAAGTATATCATCCGTCATGTTAAGAAGTCTTTCCGAATGTGTTGCTAATTGGTCATTTGCAAGCCGAATCGCTTTAGCTGTACATACCGCTAGTGGGACAGCCGTTGTACCACTTCGTACTCCATCTTCTTGACCACCACCAAAAAGAATAGGATCTACATCTATAAACTCTTTTAATGCAAGTAATCCTGAACCTTTTAATCCATGAATTTTATGGGACGAAATCGTAATAGCATCCACATGTAGTTCTTCAAAGTTAACTTTTATTTTACCGAAGCTTTGCACAGCATCCATATGGATTAACGCTCTACTTCTCTTTTTAATGATCGTAGCAAGCTCATTAATTGGTTGAATGGCACCAGTTTCATTATTTACATGCATAATGCTTACTAAAACTGTCGTTGGGCGGATAAGTTTTTCGATTTCTTCAGATGACACAATTCCGTTTTTTTCCACCGGAATATATTCCACATCAAATCCTTGCGACTGTAACTTTTTAGCAGCTTCTATTACAGATGGATGTTCGATAGCAGATACGAGTATATGGTTCCCGCGATGCTTGTATTGATTTGCCAATCCAAAGATAGCTAAATTATTTGATTCGGTTCCTCCAGAAGTAAAGTAAATTTTCTTACTAGAAGTTTTCAAAATTTCGGCTATTTGTGATCTTGCTGATTGTAATAACTCATTTGTTTGATGGCCAAATTCATGTATGGATGCAGGATTTGCCCAAAACTTTTCATTTACTGCCATAAATGTATCCAATATTTCTTTATGTGCTTTTGTTGTAGAACTATTATCAAAATAAATCATATATCTCCACTCCATTTCGGAAAAAAACCACCTCCACATGAAAAGTGAGGCGGTTCACATTCGTATACAAAATCATTTACATTGTCTAGTTAGTTATGTACGCCAAGCGTCTTCTTTAACTAATACTTCAATTTTCTTTAAGGCACCTGGTTCTACTTCTTCTACCGCAGTTGCAGCATCTTCCAAAGCTTTTGCGTATCTAAGCTGCCTAAATGCTTCTTCTGCTTCCAGTAGCTTCATATGGACATTCGGGTGACTTGCTCGATAACGATTGCCATACTGAATAATTTTTTCGGTTAGCTGCACATTTTCAAGCATCTCTTTTGCTTTATGATGCACTTCTTCCATACATGCTTCCGCTTTAGATAAATAATTATCTACTAACGTCATATTCAGTGGAACTTCTTGAAGGCTTTGCATTGCTACATAAATATGTTCTTCTGCTTCTTCTAATCGAGCATCCATTTCTTCTGGAATTCCAGGGATATTCGCTTTTTGAAGCATACGGTCCGTTTCATGTAATAAGCTTTTTAAGTCGTCTAGTTTTTCTCTTGCTTTATTTTCATCTATGCGAAGATTTTTTAAACGATTTGCAAATCGATCTTGTTCCTCGTAAAGACGATCTATTTCCTCTGCAATGCCATTTAACTCTTCCTGCAAACTCGAATATGCTGATTGCTCTTCTTCCACACGGGTAGATAGCAGGTCAAATTTCTTTTCTAATTCCTCTAGCTCTTTTAAACAGCTTTGTGGAATTTCTGCTTCTTTTTCAGGCAAACGATAGCTTTGTTGAACATACGCTGCTTCTTCACTAGTTGCACGTGTGACTGTTGTTACTTCTTTTAAACGAGTCGCAGTTTGGTTTTTATGCTGATCTACGTATTTTTTTGCTAAAACTTCTTTTTCCAATAAATCATAAAAAGTTTCAATTTCATCTTTGATCTCTTCAACTCTTGCCATCGTCTTATTCACTTGCAAATCAACAACAGCGACTTTTAATTCGCTTAGTTCTTCTTCTAGTGCATCCAACTTTTTTGTCATTTCAAGATGTTGCAAATAGTAGGAGTCTTCCTCCATTTCTTTTTGCCCATTTCTTAATTCGTGGATACTAGCAGGAATTTTATGTTGAATTTCCGAAAGTAACGATGGAATATCATGCAGTTTATGAAAAAACTTTTGACCTTCATCTTGAACAGATATAACAAGCTCACGCGCACTTAAGTAATTTCCTGTTTCTGTTAGCTGATCAAATTCATCAAACTGAGGGTTAAATGACTCCAGCTTTGACTCTAAGGCTGGCACTGCGTCACCGAATGAATGAAGATGCGCAAGTAATGTCTTTCTTGCAGAACGATGCTGATCTTTCAACTGCTCCATTTCAATTCGATTCTTTTCCTCACTGCCAATTAGCTCTTCTAGCTCTTTTAATATACCTGTCATTTTATCATCACAGGAAGAAATCAGTGTTTGGATTTCTTTCTCCACTTTAGTAGCTTTTCCGAATATGAATCTATCTCTATTTTCTTCTGCATCAAACAACAAGCTATCGATTTTAGGCATATGAACATCCATTACTTCTGTCCATGTGTTTCTCCATCTCTCGAACATTTCTTCCGTTTGACCGTTCATATTCAATTGCTTTACCTTCGTCATTTCTTCTAATATAGGCTTATTTTGAATTTGATGTTTTTCATATTCTAATCGATCAATTTCTGTACTGTGTTTTCGCCTTATAATGAATGCAATAATTGCAATAACTAAAAGTATAATGACCGCTGGGATGATATACTTCATCGTAAGCCCCCTGTTCCGAAATCAAAAAGTTCTAATTCAAATCTTACTATATATTCTACCATGCTTATTATGTTATTGTTTCATAAATCAATAGAAAAGCAATCAATTCTTTGAAAAAATTGTATTTTAACCATTAGGAGGCTAGTTTTTTGAAAAAAGATGGTCATATTCATACACCATATTGTCCTCATGGCACACCTGATTCGTTCCATTTATATATTGAAAAAGCTATTCAAAATGGATTCGATGAAATTTCCTTTACCGAGCACGCACCGCTTCCACAAAATTTTATCGATCCAACTCCCGAAAAAGACAGTGGAATGGATATAAAACAATTAGAAGCATATTTTTCTAATTTGCATGATTTGAAAAAACAATATAAAAAAGATATTGTTATTTCAGCAGGTTTAGAAATAGATTTTATTTCTGGCTTTGAGGAAGAAACAACTTCCTTTCTAGACACTTATGGTCCTTATTTAGATGACTCTATTTTATCTGTCCATTTTTTACAGTTTCAACAGCGTTACACATGTATCGACTTTTCCAAATCTACTTATTTAGATTTTATTGGGCAAATTGGGAACGCACAAGCTATGTATACATTGTATTATACAACATTAATGGACTCAATAACTAGTAATTTAGGTCGTTTTAAGCCAAATCGAATCGGACATATTACGCTAGTCCATAAATTTCAGCATGCTCTCGATGAAAAAGTAGATGATCATGAAAATATTTTAGCTATATTAGACGAAATGAAAAAACAAGGGCTTCAGCTTGATGTAAATAGTGCTGGACTCGCTAAACCTTATTGTTTAGAAAGCTATCCACCTCCACGCTATATCGATTTAGCTAAGCAGTTAGGTGTACAATTAGTATTCGGATCGGATGCACATCAAGTAGAGGAGTTACATCAATTTTATAAGGACATTACTATTTCATTACAGAATGGAGAATAAATATGTTTATTAAAACAGCGTACTCAGAAGATTTAACTGCCAATTACACAATGTTAGCAAAGCAATTAGATGCTCTTTTAGATGGAGAAACGAATGCGATTGCTAATTTAAGTAATGCATCTGCTTTATTAAATCAGTATTTTGATCAAATTAATTGGGTTGGGTTTTATTTGATGGAAGAAGGAGAATTGGTTTTGGGGCCTTTTCAAGGATTACCTGCTTGTGTAAGAATTTCTTTAGGACGAGGAGTTTGTGGTACTTCGGCTTCTACTGAACAAACTATTATTGTTCCGGATGTGCACGCATTTCCTGGTCATATTGCTTGTGATGCGGCTTCTCAATCAGAAATCGTTGTCCCTATTGTAAAAGAGGGGAAATTGTTAGGTGTGCTTGATATCGATAGCCCAATCAAGGAACGCTTCTCAGAGCAAGACGCAACAGGCTTAGAACAATTTGTGCAAGTACTGATAAAACATATTTAAGAAAAGCCAAGGGCAACTTAGTTTCTTGCTCACATCCGGCTTCACATTAAGCTATAAGTACGATGAACGGTAAAATTTTAAAGCTTGTCGGAAGCGGCTACGCCACTTTCAACAAGCTTTTCCTTCGATCATCGTATGGCAAATGTTCGCCTTCCGCTTAGAACGAAATCTATTTTATAATTCAGCAAATGCTTGCTTCATATCTTCTATCAAATCACTAGCGTTCTCTAACCCAACAGAAAGACGCAATAATCCATCCGTAATTCCCATCTCCAGTCTCTCCTTTTCAGGGACACCCGAATGAGTCATCGTCGTTGGATGCTGAATAAGCGTTTCCGCATCTCCTAAACTCACCGCAATTTTGATTAATGCTAATTCATTCATAAACTTCTGCGCATTTTTCATGCCGCCCTTTACAGTAAATGAAATAAGCCCTCCACCAGCAGTCATCTGCTTCTTCGCAATTTCATACTGAGGATTATTTTCATCAAAAGGATAATATAAGTTTTCCACATGATCCGAAGCCTTTAAAAAAGCAACAATCTCTTCTGCATTTTTCGTATGCCGTTCCATTCGTACATGCATCGTTTTCAAACCTCGAATTAACAACCAAGCATCAAACGGGGAAATAATACCACCAAAATCCTTTTGCACCGTTCCACGTATAACATCCATCTCCTCTTTATCCGACCCAACTAATATTCCTGCTATAACATCGCCATGTCCATTAATATATTTAGTTGCACTGTGCAAAACAAAGTTTGCTCCTAGTTGCAGCGGATTTTGTAAATAAGGGGACGAAAATGTATTGTCTACAACTACTTGAATTCCATGTTTCTTCGCAACTTTCGTTATTAACTCAATATCTACAATTTCCATCGTTGGATTAATAGGAGTCTCTACATAAATACAAACCGTATTTGGTTTTATGACAGCTTCTATTTCTTCTTCCGTTGCTAATGCTGCCAAATCATGCGTAATATTGTATTTTTTCTTCATAATATTCAATAAGCCAAATGTACAACCATATATTCCTCGCGTACAAAGAATATGATCTCCCGCTTTTGTTAAATGTACTAAAATTGCGCTAACCGCTGCCATTCCAGAACCAAAAGCAAGCGCACTCGCTCCATACTCCATAGCAGCCATTCGCTCCTCTAAGACGCGAACCGTTGGATTTCCGAGCCGCGAATAAATACCTCCTGATTCTTCCCCAACAAATCGTCTTGCACCTTGTTCAGCCGTTTCAAATGCAAACGTGGACGTTTGATAAAGAGGTACCGTTAAACTATCATGATGCTGTCCAGAATCGTATCCTTCATGCACTAATAACGTTTCTTTTTGATAATTCCCTTTTTTCATTTCCAAAACCCCCATTTTGTAAACGCTTACATACAGTTTACACGGATTGAAACAAAAAGAAAAGACACTCATCTTATTTTAGATGAGATGCCTCAAAAACGCGTATTTGGTTTTTCCCATTATTTTTCGCCTCATACAATGCAGTATCTGCATTGTGGAATAAATTATGAAAAGTATCTTTATTTTCCTTTTCCCAACTACATATTCCGACAGAAATAGTTACACTTGGATTTGTTCGAAGAGGGATTTGTTTGACAAGCTCTTCACCTATTTCAAAACCTTCTACAATGGACATTTGCGGTAAATACAAAGCTAATTCCTCTCCACCCCATCTTGCCCCAATGCCAATTCCATCTGCTTCACTTTGAATAATCCCAGCAATTTGCTTTAATATTCCATCTCCGACTTGATGGCCATGTGTATCATTTACTCGTTTAAAATTATCAATATCCATTAAGATGAAAACGCCATATTCATCATGACACATGGAATTTTCCACAGACTTATCTAAATATTTTCGAGCAAAAAGATTTGTCAGATGATCTCGATTCACCATTTCTTGAAGCTGGTGACGTAATGCAGAGTTGCTTATCGCAAGAGATGAGTGCTGGATTAATGACTGCATTAATTTAAAACTATCAAAAGAAAAGAAGTATGGATCTTTATGCAAAACAATGCTAAATCCAGTTATATTATTTTGCTCTTTTAACGGAATAGCAATTAATGAGCGATATTCGTATTTTAAATCCGCAAGACGATTGAAATCTGCAATAAAAAGCGGATCTTTCAATTTTTTAAAATGATTTGCTACATACTGAATATATAATTGACCATCTATTGTTTGAAATAACTCTGTACTTGCGGAAGAAATGACGTATTCATCATTTTCTATCATGACAAAGCAAGTATGATCTGGGTTACATGATTTTGTTAATTGATTCCTTAAAAAGGCTAACATCTCATCTAATGACAAATTTGTATTTAGTTTGTGAGATGTTTCGTTTATTAACTGTAAATCAGATACAAGACGGTGAGATTGAATATATAACTTCGCATTTTCTAATGCATTTCCAGCTGCCGCTGCCAATAAAAATGCAAATTCTTTTTGTCTAACTGAAAATATATAATCTAGCGGAGCAGCAATTTGAATAATACCGTAAATACCTTGCTTCCCTTTAATCGGTATGTTAGATAAACGAACACCTAAATCAATTGCTTCCTCTGTCGTAATCTCTCCAGAAACATATGCCTCTACAGTTGCTGACCTTTCTGACGTATAATCGAATAATTTATAAGGCGCAGCAGTCTTTCGATCCTGGTCGTTTGATAATATTAAAGTTATTTGAAGTTCGGGCAACGCATCACGCATGGAAATTAATGTTCCCTCTAATATTTGACCGACATCCAAAGTGGAATGAAACATTTTTGTTACATTAAACAAATTTCGATATTGATTTTCCTGTTGCACAAGATAAATCGACTGTTTAATCGTTTGTACTAAACTTTTAGTTATTTCAATAAATACATCTACTTCATCCGTTTGTGAGAAAAGTTTCCATTTATCTGTTGAATCCATTGTAAGTAGTCCCATAGGCTCCTGATTGGAATCTCTTAACAAAATGGAAACAATCTCGTTTTCAGAACTGCTAGCTTGGATTAAAGGAACGTCGGCAAAGTCACTATCGTAAAAATAAGTTTCGATTTCCGTCCATTTAATCTCATCTAATTGGTACATATAATTATTACTTTGCTGTAAACGTACAAATGAATCTGTTCCGAATACAAAATAATTTGCAACAGAAACATCGAAATAATCCGATAAAATAAACTTCAAATTATCAAACCACTTAGTATTCGATTCATGTACAAAAACATTTTCGCTCCATATATCTAAAATAGCACTCTTAAACTCAGTCATCATACCGACTTTTGTCATCCTTACACCTCACAATGCCGCAAATCAATTATGCGACTTTTCTCACAATATCTCATAATTCCATTTGACTATAAATTCATAAACTTGTCAATTGTTTTCCTTTTCACTTTTTATTAATTGCATAGATTTCGAAATAAGAATTTCGTTTGACTTTTACAATGGTAAAAGATACAATGAAATTTGTGTAAAATAAATGCAGCAGTTGTATGGACTAGCTTGCTCATTTTGTTCCTCTATATAGATGGTGTATCCCGTAACCCTTGGCTGCTAGGGCGATGATACATGAAAATAAAATGACTACTAATCTGAATGCATCTGGTATTATTTTACAACAAAATAAAACCAACTTAAAAGGAGGAGTCTCTCATGGCTCGTTATACAGGTCCAGCATGGAAATTATCACGTCGTCTTGGTATCTCACTAAGCGGTACTGGTAAAGAATTAGAAAAACGCCCTTACGCACCAGGACAACACGGTCCTAACCAACGTAAAAAATTAACAGAATACGGTTTACAATTACAAGAAAAACAAAAACTTCGTCACACTTACGGTGTAAACGAACGTCAATTCCGTACTCTATTTGACAAAGCTGGTAAAATGGCAGGTAAACACGGTGAAAACTTCATGATCCTTCTTGAAACTCGCCTTGATAACGTTGTTTACCGTTTAGGTCTTGCTCGTACTCGTCGTGGAGCTCGTCAATTAGTAAACCATGGTCACGTTATGGTAGACGGAAAACGCGTTGACATTCCATCATTCAGCGTAAAAGCAGGTCAAGTAATTTCTCTTCGTGAAAAATCACAAAACCTTGTTGCTGTAAATGAAGCTATGGAAGTTAGCAACTTTGTTCCTGAATACTTAACTTTCGATGCAGACACTAAAGTTGGTACTTTCGTTCGTCGTCCAGAACGTAGCGAATTATCTGCTGAAATTAATGAAGCACTTATCGTTGAGTTCTACTCTCGTTAATCGAGATACTCAGCATACAATAGTATTAAAAGCCTTCAAAATCCTGTTTTACAGGGTTTTGGGGCTTTTTTTATAATATTACATGAACACAGAGTTTACGGGCGGAAGTGGAGTGGATTTCGTTACACACGATTTCGTTACAAGCGGACGCGTTCTGCCGGCACGACTTCAAACTCCTCGTCGCAGAAAACATCCGCTACTCCCGCCCGAGTCGCCGCTTTTCACTACATCCCTCCTGCTTATGGGTGTATATTCATGTTCTTTCTACTTAAGCCCTTTCATGTAAGAGGAAAAGAAAAAAACATCACCACTTCTAGTTAGAAATAGACCGACAATTTTCGTATGAAGTAAATTCGTCCTTTATTTCTCCACTTTATATAAAAATAATAGAAGTGTCTCTTTGTAAAAAACTACAAAGAGCCGAAAAATTGTATCTTCGGGGGACCTTAAAGTAAATAGAACCGACTTGCTTCTTCTATTGCTAAAAGCATTTAATCACTTAGCACTGAAATTTTTGGAGAGCGGAGGACGAACATTTGCCATACGATGACCGACGAAAAAGCTTGTTGATAGTGGCTGCGCCACTTTCAACAAGCTATAAAAATTTTATCTTTCATCGTATTGCCCAATGTGAAGCCTGAAGCGAGCCTGAAACTGCGTATTACTTTCTCTTCAAACCTTCAATCAAATCGAGTACTCTTTGCTTCGTTTCATCTACCTCATCTTGTATGATTTTAAAATCATAACCGGATTTACCAGCATTTATTTGAATTTCTAGAAGGTCTCCTTCTTTTGCATCAATCGTAAACTTTTCTTTCAAAATGACTAATTTGTTCACTTTGTTATTTTTTTCGAAAAGTACAACAAAAAAATCATCAAAGTGATCTAAAACGTACTTATTTGAATCCACATAAACAGCTCCTTGACCTAAATAATTAACATCAACCAAATTATGTAATTAATTGTTTGAAATTATGTAAAATTTCCTCTATTTATTATTATACTATCTTACGCTCAACTTTCATCTGTTTTTCCATAAATATTTATTTATATGTCAAACAAATGACTATTTATTCAATCATAGTAAATACTATTAAATGCAATTGCATAAAAGGAGGAGAAGTTATTGAAAAACAATCAAAAAAATACGAATCGAACGATGAAAAAAAATTCGTCTAGTGTAAGCGAGAAATTTACTGAACCACCTACCTTAACAGAAACGGAAAAGAAAGCTCTTCGTGTAAAAGACGGGCAACACAATCATCATGTCGATGAACGTGGTGGAAATTAAGTAAGCAAAAATAGAATATAAACAAGCTACTCCACGCATAGGAAGTAGCTTGTTTTATTATAGAAACTTAATCATTTTATAATTTTTCTTTCCTCTACGAACAATCATAAATTCATCTTCTAAACGATCCGCTTGCCCTACTACATATGCAACATCTGTTACTTTCTCACCGTTAATCGAGATTGCACCATTTGTTACATCTTCACGTGCTTGTCTTTTCGAAGGAGACACAGTAGCTTCTACGATAAAATCTACAATGCTTTTTTCTTCCTTAGACATTTCAACAGAAGGTACATCTTTAAATGCATCTTTCATTTCTTCCGCCGTTAATTCTTTTAAATTTCCGCTAAATAAAGCTTGAGAAATACGAATCGCTTGGTCCAAAGCTTCTTGACCATGGACTAATCGAGTCATTTCTTCCGCAAGCGCCATTTGCCCCTTACGTAGATGTGGTTCTTTTTCGATCGTTTCTGCGAATTCTTCAATTTCATTGCGCTCCAAGAAAGTGAAAATTTTCATGTATTTCACTACATCTGCGTCAGCTGTGTTAATCCAAAATTGGTAAAACTCGTATGGAGATGTCTTTTTTGCATCTAACCAAACAGAGCCAGATGCTGATTTCCCGAATTTCGTACCATCTGCTTTTGTTACAAGTGGAATCGTGATTCCGAATGCTTTCACTTCTTCTTCATGTGTTTTACGAATTACTTCCAAACCAGTCGTAATATTCCCCCACTGATCAGATCCACCAATTTGGACTTTACAGTTGTATGTGTTAAATAAATGATTAAAGTCAATTCCTTGAATTAATGTATACGCAAATTCTGTAAAAGAAAGCCCCGAATCTAAACGAGAAGCAATTGAATCTTTCCCTAATAAGTAATTAATATTCACAAGCTTCCCGAAATCACGTAAAAACTCAATAGTGGACATTGGCCCAATCCAATCATGGTTGTTAACCATTTGGGCACCGTTTTCTGTATTAAAATCAAAAATTCGCTCCATTTGCGTTTTAATACCACGAACGTTTACATCAATTTGTTCCGTTGTTTGTAATACTCGCTCTTCTGAACGTCCAGAAGGATCTCCAACCATCCCTGTTGCTCCACCAACTAACAGAATCGGACGATGCCCATGTAACTGGAAACGACGAAGTGTTAATAATGGAACGATATGTCCAATATGCATACTATCTGCGGTTGGATCAACTCCACAATATAAAGAAATCTTTTCATTATTTAAGACATTTTTTAATCCATCTGCATCCGTTTGCTGATAAATTAGACCTCTCCACGTTAAATCTTCTAATAATGCATTTGTCATTTAAATCTCCTCCTCAGAATGAATAAAAAAAGTCCCTACATGAAATAAATCATGCAGGGACGCTTAAACAATTAGCGCGGTACCACCCAGCTTGAAGGAATTATCCTTCCGCTTTAATCACACTATCGCTGTGACAACGTCTAACTCCAAGCCTGTAATTCATTTTTGTACACTGACTAGCTTTCACCAACCGCTAGCTCTCTAAACAGTATATACAAATACTACTTCGGACTCTTCTTCGTTAAAATATATACCTATTTTACCTAATATGAAACGTATGTCAATAACTATCGTCTAACTATAAGCGATTATGGTATAATAATTCAAGATTTGGAGGTTGAACTACTTATGAATAAATGGATGGAGAAAATCCAGTTTTATAAAGAAAAATTAGATTCATGGCATGCAACCAAATGGGCAAAAGGTCTACGTATATCTTCAAGCGTTATATGGAACTTATGTTTACTATTTATAATAATAGGTCTTTCATTTGGAATATTTGCCGCATCAGTTGGAGCGGGTTATTTTGCTTCACTAGTAAAAGATGAACCGTTACGCGGAAAAGATGAAATGCGTTCGGAGATTTTCAACTACGAAGAAACGTCCGAAATATATTTTGGTGGCGATGTTTATCTTGGCAAATTACGAACGGATCTTGAGCGAACGGAAACCAAACTGTCCGCTGTTTCCCCTTACGTAATTGATGCCGTATTAGCTACAGAAGATGAATATTTTGAAGTACATAATGGAATTGTACCTAAAGCAATCTTCCGCGGTTTACTTCAAGACGTAACAAACTCGGATACACAAACAGGTGGATCTACTTTAACGCAACAATTAATCAAAAACCAAATATTAACGAATGAAGTATCTTATGAGCGAAAGGCAAAAGAAATCCTTTTAGCTATGCGTCTTGAAAGATTTATGACAAAAGATGAAATATTACAAGCTTATTTGAACATTATTCCTTATGGCCGAAATGCGAACGGCAGAAATATCGCTGGTATTGAAACGGCGGCACAAGGAATATTTAATGTAAAAGCAAAAGATTTAACTTTACCACAAGCTGCCTATATTGCTGGAATACCGCAAGCTCCTTTTGCTTATACCCCGTTTAGACAAGGTGGCGTACTAAAAGAAGCAGCTGCCTTACAGCCTGGTATTGATCGGATGAAAACAGTATTATTTCGTATGAAGGAAACTGGATATATTACGAAAGAGGAATACGAGGCAACAAAAGATTACGACATTACAAAAGATTTTAGAGAACCAGAAGATTTACCAGAGGAAAGATATCCTTGGCTAACAACTGAGATTGAAAATAGAGTGAAAGAAATTTTCAGAAAGCAGTTTGCCATTAGGGATAATATCGATCCTGAGCGCTTAAAACACGAATCTAAACTATATGAAAAGTATGATATTTTAGCAAAACGCGCTATTAGTACTGGCGGCTATCGTATTCATACAACAATCAATAAAGAAATGTATGAAACCATGTTAAAAGTCCGGGACGAATTTGAGTTTTATGGACATACGTACAAAAAAGAAATAAAAGATCCTAATACCGGAGAAGTAATAGAGCAAGACTATCCCGTTCAAGTAGGAAGTATGTTAATTGAAAATGGAACTGGCAAAATTTTGTCCTTTCTTGGTGGACGAGATTTTGAATTAGAAAAACTAAATCACGCGACACAAGCAATTAGGCCGATTGGTTCTACGATGAAACCTTTGCTTGTCTATGCTCCTGCTATTGAATATGGTGTCATTGGTGCTGGAAGTCCGGTTGTCGATATTAAACTAGATAATCTAGGCAGTACAACTTGGACAAAATCACCTTCCAATTACAGCCCACTTCAAGAAAAAGGAATTATTTCTGCTCGAGATGCTTTAAAAACATCTCAAAACTTAACAACTATCCGTTTATATGATTTAATAATGGATAAAAAACCAACTGACTTTTTAATAAAAATGGGATTCACTCACCTTGAACCTGGCGAATATGCTAACCATGCATTATCAATCGGTGGTATGACAAATGGTGCAACTGTGGAAGAAAACACAAATGCATTTGGTACTTTTGCAAATGATGGTCAATTTATTGATGCATATATGATCGAAAAAATTGTAGATGCAAATGGTAAAACCATTTTTGAGCATGAAATTGAGCCAGTCCAAGTGTTCAGCCCAGCAACTGCTTATATAATTACAGATATGCTGCGAGATGTACTAAAAGAAGGTACTGCGACTGTAGCTAACTCTCGTTTGAAATTCAAATCAGATTTTGCTGCCAAAACAGGAACAACACAAGATCATAATGACTCTTGGCTCGTTGGCTATAACCCTAATGTATCGCTAGGCGTTTGGCTAGGCTACGATTATAACGAGACACTTTTCTATATGAATAATCGATACAATCATCCAAGTGTGCGTGTAAATATGCTTTGGTCTAATATGATGAATGCTATGTATGATATTAATCCGGAACTCGTTGATGCACCTAATGACTTTAAAGCTCCAAAAGGAGTCGTTTCTAAATCATTTTGTGGAATTTCTGGTTTAGCAGCTTCCGATGCATGTTCACAAGCTGGATTAGTTAAATCAGATTTGTTTAACGCAGCTGCAATGCTTCCAACAAGCGCTGATGATAGCCTTATCTCATCATCTTATGTTGTTATGAACGAAAATAAATACCGTGCATTAGACTCCACTCCAATTGAATTTGTTGTAAAAGGTGGATACGGTGTTAATGAAGAGTTTATCAAACGAATGCTCGGAAAGTTTGGAGGAAATGCTAGTAAGCTTTTCCCTGAAAACTCCGCATTTGCTGGAAGTGTCGTTTCCGAGGAAGTTTTCGAGGCAGACGGTAGTCCACCAGCAGCAGTTACTGCAACTTTATCTGGGACAACATTAACATGGACTAAATCGTCCTCTCCAGACGTTGTTGGGTATAGAATATTCCAAGTTGTTAATGGAGAGCGAGTTCCGGTTGCTTCTAAGCTAGAAGCGGAAAATTATAGCTATTCTATTAATGGACATGGTCAATACATTGTCGTATCTGTCGATATTACTGGATTACAATCAGGTGCTTCTAATATCGTTTCGATTGAAGAAGAGCAGCCTGAACCACCAGTTGAACCCGTAGTTCCACCATTACTTCCTGATGGTGGCGGGAGCGATAACGGTGGAACTGGTGAACCGATACCTCCTGTTGATGGAGGAGGAGAAATAACTCCACCCGATAGTGGAGACATAACAACACCGTAAGAACATCTTAGTGACGCTGTTTCCGGCTCGCTCTAGGCTTCACACTGGGCTATACGATGAACGGTAAAATTTAAAAAGCTTGTTGGAAGTGGCTGCGCCGCTTCCAACAAGCTTTTTCGTCGTTCATCGTATGGCAAATGTTCGCCTTCCGCTCGCCAGAAACTTCAGTGCCGAGTAGTTAAATAATTTTGGCAATAGGAGAAGCGAGTCGATTCTATATACCTTGAAGGCCGCCAAAGATTCAATTTTGGCAGCTGTTTGTGGTTTTTTAGAAAGAGAGACTTCTACATTTGGACATAAAATGGAGAAGTAAAGGACAAATTTACTTCATACGAAAATTGTCGGTCTATTTCTAATTAGAAGTGTTGATGAACTTTTTTCTCTTCCTCTTACATGAAAGGGCTTAAGTAGAAAGAACATGAAATACACTCCCATAAGCAGAGTAGATGTAGTGAATAGCGGCGACACCAAAGGGATAAGCGTTAGTCGAAGACCCCGCAGTGGAGTGCTAGCGACCCAGGAGGCTGAGGCAATACCCGTGGTAAGCGTCCGCTTGTAACGAAATCCACTCCATCCATTCCTATACTTTCTTACTCTCTATTTATACTGTAAACCCTTTGTTCATAGGACATTTTTATATATTTTCTATAAGAAACTAAAAAGCCACAACGACCTGATATCAAATCGTTGTGGCTTTTATTAATCTTCCATTGTAGATAAATCACCAGTTGGTAATTTAAGCTCCCATGCTTTCAATACACGGCGCATAATTTTACCGCTTCGTGTTTTTGGTAACTTATCTTTAAATTCAATTTCTCTAGGAGCTGCATGCGCTGCGAGTCCTTGTTTCACAAACTGCTGAATTTCTGCTGTTAATTCTTCTGAAGGCTCATATCCTTCATTTAAAGCAATAAACGCTTTAATAATTTCTCCACGAATCGGATCTGGTTTACCAATAACTCCAGCTTCTAAAACAGCTGGATGTTCAAGTAATTTACTTTCTACCTCAAACGGCCCTACTCGCTCTCCAGATGTCATAATAACATCGTCTACACGCCCTTGGAACCAATAGTAGCCATCTTCATCCATATAAGCGGAGTCTCCAGAAAAATACCACTCATCATTCATAAAGCAAGACTCATATTTTTCTTTATTGTTCCAAATTTGACGCATCATAGATGGCCAACCTTTTTTAATCGCTAAGTTCCCCATCGTATACGGCGGTACTATATTTCCTTGATTATCAATAATCGCTGCTGATAAGCCTGGTAAAGGTTTCCCCATAGACCCAAGTTTAATCGGCATGCTTGCATAGTTACAAATCATATGTGCACCAGTTTCTGTCATCCACCAAGTATCATGAATTCGCTTATTAAATACTTGCATTCCCCACTTAATCACTTCTGGATTCAAAGGCTCTCCGACAGAAAGTACATGACGTAAAGAAGATAAATCATGTTGTTTCACAGCCGTATCCCCTGCTCCCATTAACATACGGAATGCAGTTGGTGCACTATACCAAACGGTTACTTTATAATCTTCAATAGCTTTGTACCAAGCTTCTGGTGAGAATCTTCCCCCGAGTACAAGCGATGTCGTCCCTGTTAACCAAGGACCAAAAATACCATATGAAGTTCCTGTAACCCATCCTGGATCTGCCGTACACCAATAAATATCGTCATCTCTAATATCCATTACCCATTTCATCGACTGATACTGTTGAACCATCGCATAATGAACATGTAAAATTCCTTTTGGCTTTCCAGTTGAACCAGATGTATAGTGTAAAATTAGACCGTCTTCCTTATCAACCCATTCCATTTCAAAAGAATCCGAAGCTGACTCCAATGCTTTATTAAAGTCGATAAACTTCGCTGACTCATCTATTCCTGTTCCAATTAAAAAAACAGTTTCAAGATGCGTCAATTTATCAAGCGGAATTCGTTTAAGTAACTCTGGTGTTGTCACAATTGCTTTTGCTTCACTATCTAGCAAGCGATCATAAACTGCCCCTTCCATAAATGCTTCAAAAAGTGGACCTACGATTACACCTGCCTTAATTGCCCCAAGGAGTGCAAAATATAGTTCAGGAGATCTCGGCATAAAAATGAATAAGCGATCCCCTTTTACTAGAGTAGAATGTTGCTTTAAAACATTTGCAGCTTTATTACTCATATTTTTCATATCTGTAAATGTATATGATTCTTTACGATCTGCATCTTGATAAAGTAATGCCACTTTATCTTTGCGATCCGACTCTGCATGTCTATCAATTGCTTCATAGGCCATATTTACTTTGCCAGTTTCATACCATGAAAAAGCTTTTTCTGCTTCTTCCCACTGAAACGATTTGGCAGTTTCATCATAATCCTTTAACAGATGGTTTCCTTGCACAACATCTAATGTTTCAACCTTCATCTTATTCACCCTTTCAATAACATTACTATTATATTCTACAACATTCTTTTCTATTATTGCTAATATTTTTACTCTTTTGAATTTTATTCATCATATTGCTTGAGTAATCGCTTTCTCCTGTTAAAATCATGTATAATAGCTTTAAAATGCAATTATTTTATAGGTGGTGAGTTCTTGGTATACAAAAAAACGTATTACGCGGAGGAACTAGAAACAAAGCATGGCATCGTTACAATCGAAGGACCAATTCCATCTGAAGAAATTGCTAACTTAGTATTTCATGAGGACCTAGTAGCCTTTCGAGCACCGGCTCAACAACATAAAGCGGTTACCGAAATTGCTAACTTACCAGAAGGTCGAATTATTATTGTAAGAGATCAAAATACAATAGTTGGCTATTGCACATTCCTTTATCCGGATCCTCTTGAAAGATGGTCAAAAGGTCAGATGAAAAACCTAATTGAATTAGGAGCCATTGAAGTAATTCCAAAGTTTCGTGGCACAGGTGTCGGGAAAACATTGCTCCGTGTCTCCATGATGGATGATGCTATGGAGGATTATATTACAATCACGACAGAATATTATTGGCATTGGGATTTAAAAGGAACGGGATTAAATGTTTGGGAATATCGAAAAGTAATGGAGAAAATGATGCAAGCTGGTGGATTAGAATATTTCGCAACGGATGATCCCGAAATTAGTTCACATCCTGCAAATTGTTTAATGGCAAAGATCGGCAGTCGAGTCGACCCTGACTCCATTCAACAATTTGACCAATTGCGTTTCATGAATCGTTTTATGTATTAATTACCATTCTATGAAAAAAGGAGTTTATTCGAATGATTATAGAAGAAATAATGAATACTTCCGTACCTACACTTACACCTGCTCATACGATTAATGATGCATTACTAATTTTAAAAGAGAATAGAATACGCCATCTGCCAATCATCAATGATCAATATGAAGTAGTTGGTGTTGTTACAGATCGAGATTTAAAAGAAGCGACCCCCTCCTCTCTTCTGAACGCACGAATTCCAGAAGTTTTTGAGCGCCCTTTATCTGAAATCATGACGAAAAATCCAATAACGGGCCATCCATTAGATTTTGTAGAAGAATCCGCTTCTATTTTTTATGATAATCGAATCGGCTGCTTACCAATAGTTAGCAAAGGAAAACTTGTTGGCATGATTACCGAGTCCGATTTATTGTACAAATTTATTGAACTAACAGGTGTTCATCAACCCGGTTCACAAATTGAAGTGCGTGTGCCAAATAAACCCGGCGTTTTGTTTGAGATATCAAAAGTTTTTTACACACAAAAAGTAAATGTGCTAAGTGTGCTTGTCTACCCTGATAAGGAAGATGAAGGGTATAAAATATTAGTATTGCGCGTAAAAACAATGAATCCGCTAAAACTAATAGATGCGGTGAGAGCAGAGGGCTTTGAAGTTCTTTGGCCAAACCATCCGGGAATAGATATATGAAAAAAGATGCTGTATTTATCTTTTCAGAAGATCAACTAGGATATAAGTTTTCAGATACCCATCCATTTAATCAGAAACGCCTAACATTGACTGCGGATTTATTAAAAGAGATACAAGCATTATCATCATCGGATATTGTTGCTCCGAGAATTGCAACAGATGAAGAGTTGCGCTTAGTGCATGATGCAAACTATATTGAAATTGTTAAGAAAGCTAGTTTAGAAACAGGTCAAACAAATATATATGAAGCATACGGTATTGGAACGGAAGATACGCCAACCTTTCCACATATGCACGAGGCAAGTGCAAGCCTTGTTGGTGGAACACTTACTGCGGTTGACTATGTGATGGAGGGAAAAGCATCTCACGCCTTAAATTTAGGCGGTGGGCTTCATCACGGGTTCAAAGGGAAAGCATCTGGTTTTTGTATTTACAATGATAGCTCTGTTGCGATTAAATATATGCAGGAAAAATACAATGCACGAGTTTTATACATAGATACAGATGCTCATCATGGAGACGGTGTGCAGTGGAGTTTTTACGACGATCCTAATGTATGTACGATTTCGATTCATGAAACAGGACGATATCTCTTTCCCGGAACAGGCAATATAACGGAACGAGGATCTGGCGAAGGATATGGTACTTCTTTTAATTTTCCAATAGATGCTTTTACAGAAGACGAATCTTTTTTAGAAGTGTATCGAACTGCTTTTCGTGAAATCGTGGAGCATTTTAAACCCGATGTTATATTAAGCCAAAATGGTGCAGACGCCCATTATTTTGATCCATTAACTCATTTATATGGAACGATGAAAATATATGAAGAAATTCCGAAACTGGCACATGAACTTGCACATGAATTTTGCGACGGGCGATGGATTGCTGTTGGTGGCGGTGGATATGATATTTGGCGGGTAGTACCTCGTGCTTGGTCGCTTCTTTGGATGGAGATGAATAATATGAAGGCTCCTGTAGGCAATTTACCAAAAGCTTGGCTGGACCGTTGGGGAAATGAATCTCCAGTGCCTTTTATACCTACTTGGCATGATCCCAATCCACTGTATGAGCCGATTCCACGCAAGGCAGAAATTACAGAGAAAAATAAACAAATGCTCGATAAATGTTTATATATGATTCGAAATAAATAAAGAAACCACCAGTAGCTCCAAGCCGCTGGTGGTTTTAGATTATTTAACAGAATCTCTTTCCTCAATACGGTAAGGAAGAATAACTGTTTGCTCATCTATTTTTTCTTTATTCATAAACTTCGTTAATAAACGCATAGATACTGCTCCAATATCATACAAAGGCAACACTACACTTGTTAACTGCGGTCTTACCATTCGAGCAAGTTTTGAGTTTTCAAAACTAATAACTTCAATGTCCTCTGGTACCCTTAACCCATTATCTTGCGCACCGTGGATTAAACCAATAGCAATTTCATCGTTCCCTGCAAAAAACGCAGTAGGAGGGTCTTTTAACTTACGAAGTTGCTCCCAAGCGACTAAACCGTCGTCATATGTATTATCAACGCCTACGATTAAATCTGAATCGATTTCAATGCCAGCAGCATCTAGTGCCTTCTCATACCCTGATAATTTATGTACCCGATTGATTGCTGAAGACATCGAGCCTGAAACGAAAGCAATACGCTTATGACCATTTTGAAGCAAGCGATTTACAGCGTCCACAGCCGCCTCATGATATTCAATATTTACAGAGGGGAATGAATTAGAAGTTTCAATCGTACCTGCTAATACAATCGGTACTTGCGATCTTTCCATCTCATGTAGCATTTCTGGTGTGACATGATCACTCATCATCACAACACCATCCACTTGCTTACTAAATAAGGTAGAAAGCAATTGTACTTCCTTTTCTTCTTGTTGATCTGAATTCGTCAAAATAATATTATATCTGTACATCGTCGCAATATCTTCAATACCACGAACAAGTTCCGCATAAAATACATTTGAAATATCGGGGATAATTACCCCAACTGTTTTTGTTTTTTTACTTGCCAAACCTCTTGCAACTGCATTTGGTCTATAATCTAATCTTTCTATTACTGCTAACACTTTTTGACGAGTTGCGGGTTTTACATTTTGGTTACCATTCACTACTCGTGAAACAGTTGCCATCGACACATTTGCTTCCCTAGCCACATCATATATTGTAATAGTCAACGCTTTCCCCTCCTTCACTTTTATGAATAATTATACTATAAATAAATAATACTTGATACATGCACTAATTTTCAATCAAATAGTAAAACCGACCCTATTAAAGAGTCGGTTTTGTGATTATTTTATGTCTGGCAAAATCAATTACGCGTGTACTTCATGCGTTTTCATGAATTTTTGTAAAGAACTGTAAAACTCATCAAATTGTTGTAAATTCATTTGTTGAGCTGCATCCGATAATGCTACTGCTGGATCTGGATGAACTTCAGCCATTACGCCGTCTGCACCAATTGCAATTGCAGCTTTCGCAGCAGGCAATAAAATATCTCTACGCCCTGTAGAATGCGTTACGTCTACAAATACAGGTAAATGCGTTTCTTGTTTTAAAATTGGAACTGCTGAAATATCTAATGTATTTCGAGTAGCTCTTTCATACGTACGAATTCCACGCTCACAAAGGATGATTTGATCATTTCCTTGAGACATAATGTATTCTGCTGCATGAATAAATTCATCTAATGTAGCTGCAATTCCACGTTTCAATAATACTGGCTTATTGATAGAACCTACAGCTTTTAATAATTCAAAGTTTTGCATATTACGAGCGCCTACTTGCACAACGTCAATATAATCAAGCGCCTCTTCTAAATGACCAGGTGTCACGATTTCAGAAACAACACCTAAACCAAATTCTTGAGAAATTTGTTTTAGAATTTTTAATCCCTCTAATCCAAGCCCTTGGAAATCATATGGAGATGTACGTGGCTTGTAAGCCCCACCTCTTATTAGTTTTAACCCTTTGCCTTGAATAGCTGCAGCAACTTCTGCTACTTGCGCGTATGATTCAACAGCACATGGTCCAAATACAAATGATGGAATACCATTTCCGATTTTTTCGCCATTGATTTCAACAATCGTATCTTCTGCTTTCTTTTTACGAGAAACAAGAAGTGCTTTCTTTTGATCATCCACTTGAAGTTCTAAAGCAGTTTTGAATATTTCTTTAAAAATATGTTCAACTGTTGATTGTGGTAGTGGCCCAGAATTATTTTCTTTTAAATGATCAAGCATATGTCTTTCACGAAGAGGATCATATCTATTTACACCTTGTTTTTCTTTAACTCGCCCAATTTCTTGTACTACCCCTGCTCTTTCATTGATCAACTGTAAAATTTCTACGTTGATTTCATCTACACGCGTTCTTAAACCTTCTAAATCGACTTGACTCATAGATAATTCTCCTCCCTCTTCTTCAACGATACTTTATATCGACTGAAAATTATGATACATTTTAGATATAAATCATATTATAGCCAATGCTTTTAAAAATGTCACGCATTAATTTTAGCGCTTCAACTCGCTAAAGTGTTTATTGGAGAAAAAGGACGTGGGAAATTGTCATCTAAATTATTTGCACTTGATATTGGAACAAGATCTGTTGTAGGAATTATACTTGAAGAACGTGAGCAAGCTTTTCATGTAGTCGACATTTTAGTCGAAGAACATAAAGAACGCGCAATGGTCGATGGTCAAATACATAATGTACTAAAAGTCGCTGAAGCAATTCAGTCCATCAAAACACAATTAGAAGCAAAGCATGGACTTCTTGAAAAAGTAAGTGTGGCCGCGGCTGGTCGTGCATTAAAAACAGAGCAAGCGATTGTTCATATGGATATTAAAAATAGACCTATATTCTCTGACGATGATATAAGCCGATTAGAGCTTTCAGCCGTGCAAAAAGCGCAATCTAATTTGCTTACACATGAAACAGCAAAACAAACTAGTCACTACTACTGTGTTGGATATAGTGTATTATACTACCGATTAGACGGTGAAGAAATTGGAAGCCTAGTAGACCAACAAGGCATAGAAGCATCTATCGAAGTAATTGCCACTTTCCTACCTAGAGTAGTCGTAGAATCTTTATTATCAGCACTCAAACGCGCTAATTTAGAAATGGAAGCTTTAACATTAGAACCAATTGCCGCTATTAATGTTTTAATCCCCCCAACGATGAGGCGATTAAATGTAGCGCTCGTTGATATCGGTGCAGGAACATCCGATATCGCGATTACAGATTATGGGACAGTTATTGCCTATGGAATGGTTCCGAACGCTGGAGACGAGATTACAGAAGCTTTAAGCGATCATTATTTACTCGACTTCCCATTAGCAGAAAATGCGAAGCGAGCTATTAACAATCAAGAGTTTATCCAAATCCAAGATATTTTAGGATTTGATCAAGATATTCCAAAAGAAGAAATAATTAAAGCTATTCGACCAGCGACAGAGGAATTAGCTACCTCTATTTCAGCAGAGATACTTCGACTCAATAATAACCAGTCACCAAAAGCAGTCATGCTCGTGGGAGGGGGCAGTTTAACGCCATCCTTAACGAAAATTTTAGCTGAAAAGTTAAACCTTCCTGAAAATAGAGTAGCAGTGCGTGGAATAGACGCAATTCAAAACTTAACAAAAGAAGAACATATTCCGATTTCACCCGAGCTCGTTACTCCAATTGGAATCGCAATTGCTGCAAAACGCGCGCCAGTACAATATATGTCAGTTGAAGTAAATCAGCAAGTCATTCGATTATTCGAACTAAAAGAAATGAACGTTGGCGATGCATTTCTAGCTGCGAATATTTCAGCTCGAAAACTATATGGAAAACCTGGGGCAGCTCTTTCCGTGCAAGTAAATGGTAGAGATATACATATACCAGGTGAGCATGGAAAACCTGCAGTAATCCAAGTAAACGGACAAGCTGCAAATACAAAAACGCTCATTAAAAATAAAGATAAAATTGAGCTTTTAGAAGGTCAAGACGGAAAACCTGGACAAGCAACCGTTCGTGATTTACTCGATGATGCCTCTACCAAAACGGTCACATTCCAAGGCGTGATGCATATCGTCGAGCCTACAGTGAAAGTAAATGATGTAAAAGTTCCACTTGATACACCTTTAAAAGAACGAGATAAAATTACAGTAGAAACGCCACAAACAGTGGAGCAAATCTTGCATTCTCTTCAAAAAGAAAGCTATTTATCTAAACTAAAACCTTTTACAATCCAAATCAATAAAAAGAATCATTACATTCCAGAATTTTCAACTACTCTATTATTAAATAATAGTCCTATAAAATTGCAGTATCCCGTGCAAGACGATGATGTAATCCAAATAAATGCAGCTAGCACACCTACTTTGCAACAAGTGGCTGATCAGCTAGAACGAAAATTAGTAGACCAAATTAAAGTTACTTTCCAACAACAAGATGTCGAGCTTATTAAAGAATGTGCGCATGTATCCATTGGTGAAAAAAGCCTTCTTCCAGAAGATTTAATCACAAACGGGACAAGCCTTAATTGGCAAGAGGTCAATTCGTCTCCTTGGATATTCCAAGATGTGTTTCGATTTTCAGACTGGACATTACCAAATTCCACTCGATCTTTTCAAATAATTAAAAACGGGCAAGCTTCCGGATTCAACGAAGACATTTTTGGTGGAGATCAATTGGAGATTATTTTTACGAATTAAGATTTTTTAATTGATAAAATAGTTTCTGGCTCGCTCCAGGCGTCACATTAGGCTATACGATGAACGGTAAAATTTTAAAAGCTTGTTGGAAGTGGCTGCGCCGCCTCCAACAAGCTTTTTCTTCGTTCATTGTATGGCAAATGTCCGCTTTCCTCTCGCCAGAAACTTCAGGTCCAAGTAGCAAAATGCTTTTGGTAATAGGAGAAGCATGTGATATTCTATATACTTTGCAGGACGCCAAAGATACAATTTTGGCGTCTCTTTGTAATCTCTTTTCGACGAGTAACCGCAGGACCACAGGAAGCGGTTGAACACGTCCGCTTGGAACGGCATCCATGTCACCACTTTATATACTTTCCATAAAAAAAACGAGTTAGAAGGCATGTCCCACTAACTCGTTTTCGTTTTAACTATTTGATTTATTATCTTCCATAACTTCTACTACTGCATCTTTCAACGCTTCCGAAACAGAAGTTGTCTCTTCCTCAACAGCCACTTCTTCTGATGTATGAGAAATAGTTTCCATATAATCAATCGGCTCTTCACCTTCAGAAGAAACAGTACCATCATCTAACGGAGAAACTGGCTTTGCTTTAATAGACTTCACTTTATCAACAATTTGACCTGACTGCTCTTGCAATTGCTTCGACAATTGAGTTGTCTTTTCTTTCGCAGTTGAAGACAAATCTTTCGTTTTATCCTTCAATTGAACAGCTTGAGTAGAAATATTGCCACGTAGCTCTGTACCTGACTTTGGAGCTAATAATAATGCAGTTACAGCACCAATAATTCCACCAATAAGAGCACCGATGATGAAGTCTTTTCCATTTACATCATTATCATCTCTACTCTCATTGTAGTACGGAGATGGTGGATACATTGGCTCCATTTGTCTAGCGTATGATGCTTGATTCGCATAATACTCATTATTATACTTCGATTCATTATAATTTGGTTTATTGTTTTCATAATTACTCATCTGAATTCCTCCAAAAATTAATTATTTTTTTGAATCGTACGAATAATGCTCCGCTTCTTCTACTGCTTTACGTTCTTTCCACTTGCTGCGAACTTCTAACAACACGTTGCTCCATTGAATAACCTGTGCAATTTTCTCTTCATTTTTCTCTACTTCCGAAGTTACAGACGTTGTAATTCGTTGGATAGATTCATTAAATCCAGTAACAGAAGTACCTACATTTTTCACTGCGTCTACAACCGTATTTAGCTTTTCCGACTTTTCTTGAATGTCTGCTGCTAAGTCGTTTGTTTTATGAAGAAGTTCCGCAGTTTCTTTCGTTACATTTTGTACATGTACATCTAAACCTTCCAGTGTGCTTGCAACATTATTCAATGTTTTCTTCACTGAAAACAAAGTAACTGCAAGACTTATACAAAGTACTAAAAATGCAATTGCAGCTATAATAGCAGCTATGTATAAGAGATTTACCATGACGCATCCTCCTCCAGTTTCCTACAATATTTTACCCTAAATAAGCAAAATTAAACTACTACCTATATACTATACTACTTTTCTTTGAAAAATCCTTTAAAAAAAGCATAATCCAACTTACGGATTATGCTTTTTTCATTTATTTAAGTTTTCGCTCAAATGCTTCTTGATACTTTTGAACATCTCCTGCGCCCATGAATAAATAAACAGCATTTTCATGTTTTAGCAATTGATCAACGGAATCTTCTTGTAAAATATGACTGTTGTCAATAATATCAGCAAGCGTTTGAATCGTTAAATCTCCAGCATTTTCTCTTGCTGAACCAAAAATATCACATAAATATACTTGATCTGCAAGGCTTAAACTTTCGCCAAATTCTTGCAAAAACTTTTGTGTACGTGTAAATGTATGTGGTTGGAAAATAGCGACCACTTCTCTAGCTGGATACTTTTGTCTTGCGGATTGGACCGTTGCTTTTATTTCTGTTGGGTGATGCGCATAATCATCGATAATAATACGACCATCGATGACTGTTTCCGTAAAGCGCCTCTTCACACCCTCAAAAGTTTCCAGCCCTTTTTGAATAATATCTGCTGGCACTTTTTCATAATGACAAAGGGAAATAACTCCCAAAGCATTCAACACGGTATGATCGCCAAATAGAGGGATAGAAAAACGATGGAAAAGCTCATTCCGGATAAAAACATCAAAAGAAGTACCTTCTGTCGTTTTCTCTATATTCCTTGCTGCAAAATCATTATGCTCTTCAAATCCATAATAAAGAACAGGTACTGGAGCTTGAATTTTTTGTAAATATGGATCATCTCCACAAGCAAAAATACCTTTTTTCACTTGCATTGCCATCGTTTGAAAAGCATCAAATACATCTTCAATATCTTGGAAATAATCAGGATGATCGAAATCGACATTCGTCATAATTGCATAATCAGGGCTATAAGCTAAGAAATGTCTGCGGTATTCACATGCTTCAAATACAAAATTAGCAGCATCTTCCTCCCCTTTTCCTGTCCCATCTCCGATTAAAAAGGACGTTGGACTATAGCCACTTAATACATGTGCTAATAACCCCGTTGTCGATGTTTTCCCATGTGCTCCAGTTACTGCAATAGAAGTAAACTGGTCCATATAATCACCTAGAAAATCATGATATCTAATGACAGAAAGCCCAAGCTCTTTTGCTCTAACTATTTCTGGATGTGTATCTGGGAAAGCATTACCTGCAATAATCGTCATACCTTCTTTAATATTATTCTCATCAAATAATAGAACATTTATGTTTCGATCATGTAACGGCTTCTCCGTAAAAAAATACTTGTCAATATCAGAACCCTGTACTTCATGTCCGATATCATGCAAAATTTGCGCTAACGGACTCATTCCAGACCCTTTAATGCCTGTAAAATGATAGTTTGTCATACGTTGTAAACCTCCTGGGATATCCCACTCAAATACATAGTTTTTTATCTCTTGTAATAAGCATTCGTCCTATTAGACGTATTCCCCATTATATCATTATTTATTCCGGAATATTAATAATCTATATTAACTAAAAATTTCTTCTAAGCTATCATCGGAAAGTAATACATCTCTTGCTTTACTACCTTTTTGCTCTGTTATATAACCATTTTCGTACATTGCATCTATTAATCTTGCCGCTCGGTTATATCCCAAATGGAATTTACGCTGCAATAAAGACGTCGAAGCAGAACCCTGCTCCACAATAAAACGGCATGCTTCCTCAAATAATTCGTCTTGCTCCGCTATATTTTCCGCTTTTTTTAGTAATTCCTCTTGTTCAAACAGGTATTTAGGAGTTCCTTGACTTCTCGCATACTCAATTACTTGCTCAATTTCTTCATCGGTTACAAATGTTCCTTGAATTCGAACTGGACTGGACATCCCATTCCCTTGATAAAGCATATCTCCTTTTCCTAAAAGTCTCTCTGCACCTTGTTGATCTAAAATCGTACGTGAGTCGATTTGAGAAGAAACAGAAAATGCAATTCGAGTTGGGATATTTGCTTTAATAAGACCTGTAATAACATCGACAGAAGGACGTTGAGTCGCTAAAGCCAAATGAATACCACAAGCTCTCGCCTTTTGAGCAATACGACAAATAGCATCCTCTACTTCTGCAGGAGCCATCATCATCAAATCCGCTAACTCATCAATGACGATTACGATATAAGGAAGCTTTTGCGCAAACTGTCTTTTCTCTGTTGCAAGCGTATTATATCTACTAATATCTCTTACACCAATATGAGCAAATAACTGATACCTTCTTTCCATCTCCTCCACAGCCCATTTCAAAGCAGCAGTTGCGGCTTTAACATCTGTAATTACCGGGCTTACTAAATGCGGAATATGATTAAAAGGAGCAAGCTCTACCATTTTAGGATCGATTAACAAAAGCTTCACTTCTTCTGGCGTTGCTTTATATAAAAGACTAATAAGCAATGAGTTAATAAAAACTGATTTGCCTGATCCTGTTGCCCCTGCGATTAATCCATGTGGCATTTTTCGCAAATCTAGTGTTACTGGCTTACCCGTAAGGTCTAATCCAAGTGCTACTTCTAAAGGCGAATCCGACTCTAAAAAAACATTTGTATGAATGACTTCGGATAATCGAACAGCACGAGATTTTCTGTTCGGTATTTCTATACCAATCGAGCTTTTCCCGGGAATCGGTGCTTGAATTCGTATGTCCTTTGCAGCAAGTGCGAGCTTTAAATCATCCGCCAAATTACGAATTTTGCTCACTTTTGTTCCGTTTCCAACCGTTATTTCAAATTGCGTAACAGCTGGCCCTTGCACCATCTGTACCATTTCTCCTGCTACTTGAAAATGAGATAATGCTTCAATTAGCTTAAATGCCTGCTCTTCCATCCACTCTTTATCTTCATTTTTCATCTCTGGAGGAAGTAAATAACTAAATGAAGGCTTTGCATAATTAGAAACCTGCTCCATTTCATCCGTTTGTGGCAACTCTTCTTTTGGAACACTCACTTCTTGTACAGGCATTTTTACTGGCTCAACGAGCACGGGTTTTACTTCTATTTTATTCACTTTTTCTTTATCTGATTTAAGCATTAATACATTAAACGGCCTGATACTTTCTTTTCGCGCTTCCACAACAGGAGGCGCAATTTCAACTGGCTTTATTTCTTCTACTACTAAAGGAGTTTCCTCTACTTTTTCGATAAACTCCACTACGTTTGATTCTTCTACAATTGGAATGATTGGTTCTTCCGCAATTGGAATAATCGGTTCTTCTATAGCTATCTCTGTCTCTACTAGTTCCTCTTCCTTTTTATCTCTAGCAAAACCGTAAACTGGAGATGGAACATTAGTTGGAGTAAATGCTTTTTTTCGTTTATTAACGATCGGTGGAGCTTCTTCTACTTCTTTTTTCGCAGCACGATGAACAACTGGCTTTACTTCTCTTTGCGCCCATCTTTCCTGCGTGTATAAAGGCTTCACAAATTGTTCTTCTTCTATTTTTTGCTGGAAATAAGGCTCTTCTACTTCCTTATTTGCAGTTTGGTGCCCATACAGCTGCTGCTGCTGCTTTTCTTCATCCGAAATTAGCGGAAATCGAAAAGGTGTTTTGGAGCGTGCCGAAGAAGCAAACGGTTGTTGCTTTTCTTCTTTTACTTCATATTCTTCTATATATTCATCATCATTGTTCATAAATAATTTTTTAAACCAATTCAAATTCATCACTCTTTCTAGTCGTTACCTTCTATTTTACCAATAATAACGGGTTTCGTCCTTATTATATTATAGAATCATATAAAAAAAGCACACCATTTAGGTATGCTTCGATTTATTAAACTAAAAATGGGCTTCCAACCTCTGCTTGTTCTTCTAAAACTAAAATACCTTTTACTTCTGGAGCATCCGGTATTGCTAGTTCACGTGCGGAACAAATCATACCACTAGAAGCAATTCCACGTAATTCTGCATCTTTAATAAGCATACCAGATGGCATCACTGCTCCTACTTTTGCAACGACCACTTTTTGCCCAGCTTCTACGTTTGGTGCTCCACAAACAATTTGTACTGTAGCTTCTCCAACATTTACTTGGCAAACTTTTAACTTATCCGCATTTGGATGTTGCTCTAATGATTCCACGTAACCAACAACAAACTTCGGAGACAAATCTACAGTCAGTGTATATTCCACACCATTTGTTTGAAGTGCTTGTTGTACTGTTACTACTAACTCACCTGTTAAAGTAACATTTCCAGCTGTTTCAATTGTCGCGTATTTACTAAACGCGAAAATATTAATCGCTACTATTTCTTTTGATTGCTCGTCTTTTACTAAAGTTACATCGCCTTTTACTTCCATTATAACTTTTTCGATTTTTTCTGGTGTTAATTGGATTAAAAGTACATCACCAATTCCTGCGCGGTTGTAAAAAATATTCATTTTTCTTCGTTCTCCTCTACTACTCGATTTTTTGCCATAATAAAGATCGGCTCTAAATCTCCATTTTCATAAATAAATGATAAAGATGTGATTGGTACGGTTCCAACTGTAAAGAAGTGCATCGTCATTTGAGCTAAAACATCGTAACCTACTTCATTTCTTATATCTCCCACTATCATAACATCTTGATGGGGTACAGAAACAGTCATATCTCCTTCTATCATGTTTTTCATCTCTCTTAATAATGATTCATTGAGCATACGGCTTGCGTCGTAGCCATCATTATTATTAAAGAAATAAAAGAAGTTTCCCGCCACTTCATCTTTTTTATAATTATTTGCTAGATTTCTCACTTGGAATATTGCTCTTTCACGTATTTCCGTTTCTCGAATATTCCAGCCCTCTAGCATTTTTTCATCTAATAATCTGTATGTGTTACCAAGATCCAATGCATAAAAAATTCTTGTTTCCGCTGTATGATCTTTTGTGATGAATTTATTGCCTTCATTCGACTTTAAGGGAAACGAGGTAGAACGAATAATTGGATAAACAGAAGATGCTGGATCAATTTCACCAGCTTGTTCTTTCACCATCGCTTCAAATGTTTGATGAATTGTATATACTACTTCTTCAATTACACGATCTTTTTTCATTTCGTATTTCGCCAATATTGGAGGAACGGAAATGTCGATCCCTTTTTGAATTGTTTTATGTGTTAAACGGAGCATATTTGTCTCCCGATTAAAATCATAGTCGTACTTTTCTTCCGATAATTTCGTTTTCAATAGCTGTATTAGTTCTTGCGCTTTCATAGCCCATCATACCTTTCTATAAACATAAGGAAACGGCCCACGACTTGTGAACCGTTGCGATATTAATTAAATTGAAGAAGAAATGATTCGATCTCTTCTCTTGTTTTACGATCTTTGCTAACAAAGCGGCCTTTTTCCTCACCTTTATCAAAAACGATAAAACTTGGTATTCCAAAAATATCTAGTTGGACACAAAGGTCAATGAATTTATCTCGGTCTACTGAAAAAAATTGAAAGTTAGTAAACTGCTCTTCTACTTCGCCCATAAATGGATCGATGAAATGGCAGTCAGGACACCAATCGGCTGTAAACTTAAAAACGACCTTTTCCTGTTGCGTAAGCTGCTCAAATTGTTCCATTGACGTTAGATTTTCCATTGTAGTTCCTCCTTTAATTGATGGAAATCGAACGAACGATCTTCATCATGTTCTCTAAATTAGATGCAATATTTTGCTGCTTTGATATAGTTGTAAGCTTAATACCACCGATACTAGTAACTAGTTCAAAGTTGTCCGTATCACTTTCTAAAATCGCTGCGAAGCCAAAACGGCCATTTTGTTCGAATGTATTCTTTTCAACTATTTTTATATTAGTATCAACCATCATTAGATCATAATACAATTGACTACTAGGTAGCTCATTTGGATTCATAAATAATACGTACGCATCTTTTCCTTTAGACAAAATAACATTGTTTTGATCTGAGCCTTCGTCTACAGAAAAACCACTTGGCAGAAAAAACTTCAAATTATTTACTTTCTGATTTGTTTTTTCAGCATCACCTTGAAAAACTAATTTTGCATTTTCAATTCCATTTGTTGCTTGTTCCTCAATTGAAGAGCAACCAACTAATAAAATGACAGCAATTGACGCGAGAAAAAATCGCAGCCATTTTCGGGTCATTTTTCTTCCTCCATTCAATGCATAACTGCTATATATTTTAACGATGAATCAGCTTTCTTGCAACCACAAGCGCTTCACATTTTTTTAGTCAATTCGTATTGCCCGATCAACAAGAGCATAATATGCTCAAACATATCGCTTCTTTTTACTAATCCGTTCGTAAATACTCCTATTGCACCTTCATCATGCCTTATGCCTTTCTTATTAGTATAGACGTCCATAACAGGGCCAAGTTCCCCACCAGTTCTTAACTGATTTGCCACTTCTTCTGGTATTGGTATCCCTGCTCCAGTAGCTGTAAATAGCTTGCCGTCATTTGTAGCCAAGGCGCCCCAATTGCAAATATACATCACTCCATCTATGTCATTTACTCCACCTTCTAAGCCTATTCCAAAAGAAGCGTCGGAATGAATCATTAATTGCTGTGCTCGGTTAATCGCACCTTGTCGTGTTTCTTTATCGCTCATCGGTTGCTCTGAAACAAGAGACGGTACTTCTTTATTTTCAAAAACAGCTTGCGGATAATAAATACTTGAGATTGCCTGTACTGCTTTTGTTTTAGCTCTATTATTGGTTCCTATTAATATTTTCATACATTTGATCTCCTATTATTTTTAGTTTGATATATTATGTAACGATTGTTGATTAACCATTTTATATTTTTGTTCGTTTTCTAAAATAAAGTGCGTCTTAATGATAGTTTCCTCTGGGGTTTTCGCTACAGGGGTGGACGCTTTGCGCGGGCGTTGCCTCAGCCGCTTCCTTCGCATGCGCTCAGTCCAGGGTCTTCGGCTAACGCTGTTCCCGCCGGAGTCGCCCCCCTTTCGCTTCAATCCATTAGGGCTGGCTACTTAGTTAGAATGGTGGAGCCATTTCTTAAAAAGAGAGAGCAAATGAATGCATTTCCAACTAAACCATCCATTTTTCCAACTAAAATAGAGGGAAGCTAAATGGAAGTGTAAAAGCATTGAGATGAGGAAAAATCATCGTCACTTTTTATAGATAAGCCCAAATCTCCATGAAAAATAATCTATATAAATAGCCAATTACTTATTGCCGTAGCGCGCCGGGCCGCATGAGCCGAAGTATGAGACCCACTTTGGCGCAGCACAAGTTGGCTCATGTAAGGTGCGGCAAGCGCGGAGGCATAGTGGCTATTCGTTAAGACACACTTTATGTAAAGTACGAATGATGAAGCGCAATCCATTCTTCTCTCTAAAAAAAGATGCCTTAAAGGGCATCTTTTTTTCCTAACTATTATCAAACGTTTGCTTTAATCGTTTCCAGCGTTGTTCGATCACAAGATTTCACTAACTTCACGATCAATTCTTTCGCAGCTGCATAATCATCCGTATGGATAATGGAAGCAGATGTATGAATATAACGTGAGCAAATTCCAATTACTGCACTTGGAACACCTTCAAGCATCGTATGCACACGACCTGCATCCGTTCCACCTTGAGAGATGAAATATTGATACGGAATATTATGGGTCTCTGCTGTATCTAATACAAACTCTCTCATTCCACGGTGAGTAATCATTGTGCGGTCAAAAATTCGTAAAAGCGCCCCTTTTCCAAGCTGGCCAAATTCATTTTTATTGCCTGAAGCATCATTCGCAGGGCTTGCATCTAAAGCAAAGAAAAGATCAGGATTAATCATATTCGTAGATGCTTGTGCACCTCTCAGCCCAACCTCTTCCATTACGTTTGCACCGGAATACAACATATTTGGCAATGTATCATTTTGCACTTCTTTTAATAATTCAATCGCAAGTCCACAGCCATAACGGTTATCCCATGCTTTCGCCATAATTTTTTTATCATTTGCCATTGGCGTAAACGGACAAACTGGAATAATTTGATCGCCTGGTTTAATACCCATTCGAAGCACATCTTCTTTATCGTCAGCGCCAACATCGATCAGCATATTTTTAATATCCATTGGTTTATTTCGTAACTCATCACTTAATAAATGAGGAGGAATCGATCCAATAACACCCGGAATTACTTTTTCATTCGTAACAATTTCAACACGCTGTGCCAATAAAACCTGACTCCACCAACCACCTAGCGGCTGAAAACGGATCATCCCATTATCGGTAACTCCCGCCACCATAAAACCTACTTCGTCCATATGACCAGCAACTAAAATTCTAGGACCATTTTCGTCCCCTTTTTTAACTCCAAAAATACCACCTAAATTATCTTGAATAATTTCATCTGAATATTTAGATAGCTCGCTGCGCATAAATGCACGAACAGCATGCTCATTTCCTGGAGCTCCTGGTAATTCTGTTAATGTTTTAAATAGTGAACGCGTTTCTTCATTCATAAATAAAAGCCTCCTAAAGCTGCATACGATTATATTACTAAAAACATCCTCTTCTATTGTAATAAAAGTTTGAATAGTTTACCACCTAAATACTTCGCATCTCGAAAAATTTAATCCGTTGGCAATTTATGATAAACTAAATAAAAGACGTAAGGAGGAATCGTAATGAAAATTCGTGACTATATGTTGGGCCTTGGAACAGGTGTTGTAATTGGTGTAATTGCTAGCCAAGCTGCAAATAGAATGGATATAAATCGATCTGCGGAATTAGTATTAAAAGATATTAAAAACTCCTTTAAACAAGAAGGTCCAATAGACGGTTCATGGATTTATATGAGTCCAGAACCATTTCAAAAAGAAGCAATCCACATTAATGTGTATAAAGGCGGTATTTCCCGTGTGAAAAATGGCGATTTGGAACAATATGAATTCGCTGCCGATGCAAAGACTGGTACGGTTGTGGAGTTAGTGAAAATATAAGGTGACCGAAAAAATGCGCTCTTGCAACAGAGCGTTTTTTTATGCAAATAAATACACACAGAAAAAGAATAGGACACTCACATGTCCTATTCCTTCTCCACATTATTCATTTGAAAATTTCGGTAAATAAATCATTGCCTTAAATAAATCGCCATCTACTTGAACTAAGAATTTTCCGTGCTGTATGTGGATAAGGCTTTCGGCAATCGACAACCCCAATCCGCTACCTTGACTTGATCTCGATTCATCGCCTCGTTTAAAGCGTTCCATTAGCTCATCGACTGAAATATTTAATTCATATGCTGAAATATTTTTAAATGTTACGAGTAGTTCATTTCCTAAATCTTCAACATCAATATATACCCTTGATGTAGGCTGTGCATATTTAAAAATATTCGAGAATAAGTTTTCGATGGAGCGCCATAGAAGTTTACCATCCGCCTTCACATACACCTTTTCTGTTGGGTAGGCTAACTTAAAATCTAATGATGATGCTTCAATTTTTTCATCCATTTCTCCTATTCCTTGCGTTAGTAATGATACGATATCAATTCGTTCTAACTGAACAGGTATACTTCCACTTGACGCTTTAGCTGCTTCAAATAAATCATCCGTTAAGTGCTTCAGCCTTTTAGATTTTTGATCTAACACGTCTATATATTCTGCAATTTTTTCAGGGTCGTTTTCTATTTTTAATAAATCGACATACGTAATGATGGATGTTAAAGGCGTTCTGATATCATGTGAAACATTCGTAATGAGCTCTGTTTTTAAGCGCTCGCTCTTAATTTCACTATCCACAGAGTTTTTTAACCCATCGGTAATACGATTAATATTCGCTGCAAGTCCGCTAAGCTCTCCTTTTCCATCTACGTCAATTCGATGCTGAAGGTCTCCATTTTTAATATGCTCGACGCCTTCTTTAATGCGGTTAAATGACTTTACCTTTCTCATCGCAAACCAAACTGCTAGACCAATCGTAATCGGGAACATGAAAAACGTTGCCGCAACGACTACTGGATAACCAATGACAAGTAACGTGGTTTTTACACCTATACTGCCGCTATCAAAGATATTTTTTACTGCAAGAAAGGCCTTTTTAAGTAGTCGATAAATAAGTGTATGCGAAAGTATTGTCCTATTTTTCATATGCTTGATGAGCGATAAAATCAGCAGTAAAGCAATGCCAAAAATAGGTATCGTGAGAAGTATATTCATATCACGGAACACTTCAATAAACATCGCTATCCACATCATTGTTAAAGAAACGACAATTGCAATATTGAGATCATTATATAGTTTGTCAATGACATTTAAATGAATCACTTTATCTTTAAATGACTTTCTTCCAATAACAATGATTAAGTAAACAAAAGATAAAATAGACACTGCTAGAAATACAATGAATTCATTAAGCAAATTTGTAGCTAGCGCTTTTCCCTTTTCCCACTCTTTTATTTTTTGTTGTAAGAAAGATTCTGTAAACGCTACATACATGACGCCTGATTGTGGATTCAACTTATCAACTACGTATGGAAGGTTATCAAAGTAATGACTTTCTTTCGCTTCATTTGGATAAAGCTTTTGTTGATAATCCTCAAATAGCATATAGGCACCATAGGATTCAAATTGCTCTTTTTTATTGACTATGCTATTGGAAAATTCTTGCTCACCGTTACTCGCATAATAGACGATACCTTCTTTTGCTTCTAGTGTGCTACGTAATCGATAAAAATCTCTTACTTGAGCATTCATGCTTTTGTCTTTTTCACGTTGTATCTCATCTGCATGTGTTTCTTTAAATATGCGACGATTTTCTGCCTCATTCAAATCATGATTATATTTGTACGAATAAAGAAAATCATTAAATAAATTTTCTTCGATATTTCTACTATCTTCCTCTGTTAGTGTCTTCCCACTTAAAATATGTTCTTCACTTTTGTATTGACTGATTAATTCCGCTAAGGGTGCAATAACGCCATAACTTTCATCGGCAAATGCTTGGCTTTCAAAATAATTTTCTTGATTGATACTACTAAGATGAACCTCATTTACTTCCATATTAATAATTGCCCTCACTGTACCTGTTATACAAACGACGGCAATCAGAAACACAACCATTTTCGTAATGAGTGCATGACTAATATTTCTCAACTTTATACCCAACTCCCCATACAACTTTTAAATACTTCGGCTCTTTCGGATTAATCTCAATTTTTTCTCGAATCTTTCGAATATGAACCGAAACCGTATTTTCTGGATTAACCGCTCTTTCATTCCATACCTTTTCATAAATCTCTTCAATTGTGAATACTCTCCCAGCATTTGCTGTGAGAAGCTTTAAAATTTTATATTGCACTGGTGTCAAATAAACTTCTTCTTTATCTACCGTAATGATTTTCTGTTCATCATCAATCGTGAGCCCACCAACTTGAAATACATTACTACTCACTTCAAGACTCCCAAATGTCGTATACCTTCTTAGCTGCGATTTCACCCTGGCCATAAGTTCTAGCGGATTAAATGGCTTAGCCAAGTAATCATCTGCTCCGATATTTAATCCAAGTATTTTATCATGATCCTCCGACTTAGCAGAAAGTATAATTAACGGAATCATATTATCTTGCCGAATCTTTATCGTCGCCGTAATTCCATCCATTTTTGGCATCATAATATCCATAATAATTAGATGAATAGCGTGATCTCCAATAAGTTCGATTGCCTCTAGCCCATTGTAAGCTTTGAATACTTTATATCCCTCATTTTCTAAATAAATACTAATCGCTCTTACAATTTCTTTATCATCATCACAAATCAATATGTTCAACTACATTCACTCCTTCAACTCTTTAGGCTCACCTGATCACCCCTATAGGATTCGTATAAGGATATAATACTAATTAAATCTTAACAAACTTACACACCAATTCTTATAACTTTCTTAATTTAAATAAAGGCCGATTTTCTATGAGTATAGAAAATCGGCCTTCGTTTTATTTATTCCAGAATAAATAGGTAACCCTGGTGTATTACTCGTTATTTTTCGGGTTTAATATAAGGGACAATTCGAGCAGTAGCTCCTACTGAAGCACCACGAATAAAATCCTCATTTTCTAGAGCTTTAAAATTTTGAGTTTGGCCAGTAAGCATTACCCCTGAAATTTTCACTTCATCGAACTGTTTATTTTTATTTAAATTTATAAGCTCTTGGATTGTTTCATTATTACCATAAGCATCATAATTTTTAAGTGCCCCAATAAAGCTATTGTATGCTTCTTTCGGTGAATCGGATGGATCAAATCCATAAACCTGCACACCAGCAGGCCCTTTACTTTCATCTACAATTGGCGAGGTCATGTACAGCCATACGATGTTTAAATTATCGGGAATTTTTGCTTGTATTTCTTGTAATGTATAAGGCTGATCGAAAGAAATACCAACTTCAGCCACGTAATTTTCCATTTGTGAAACTTCACTTAGTTCGTTTTGTATACCATCATAATATTCTTTAATAGATGGATGATAAAATGTCGCAACTTTATTTTTTGTTTGTTTATCATATTCATAGGACCCTGTATCAGAGCGATAAAATCCAGGAATTAACTCGTTGTGATCAATCATAATGCGAATCCAATCGTACGAACTTGTGAGAGTGCTCCATTGAACTAGATATCCGTTAATATTTTTAGAACGATTCGTAATAATATTGCCCCCAAACATGGATGAATTACTTGTTACTTGTGAGTTGATTTGAATATTAGGTTGGGCAATTTCATTATGTAAGAAAAGCTGTTCGTGAAGTCTTGTAGAATTTTTTGCTGCAAAGTAGTTACCTGTTTTATAAACGACTGGTAACAATATTAGTACGACTACAATTGAAGTAATGATAATTTTTAGTAGTTGTTTTCGTTTAGCCTTTTTTAAAGCACCTTTTAATGAACTATCCATCACTGTTTTCCTCCTACTTTTGAATGAATAAATTTACGTGCGCGATATAATTTTTGCTTTACATTGTCTACTTGAATGCCTAAAATAAGAGCAATTTCTTCGTATGAAAAATCATAGTAATACTTTAAAAAGAAAATTTCTTTATATTCTATTTTGATGTCTTTTAATAAATAGAAAATCTCATCTTTATTTAAAATCGTATCAAACTCGTGATCTGTGTGTTGTAGCTTTGAATAAATTTCCTCCGTTAAGTAAATATTTTGCTGATCCTTTTTCCTTTTCAAATCAATATACTCATTGAGTGACACCCTAAAAAACCACGGACGTATATTGTTTTCTGTCAGGTCATCCAACAGGACATAAACTTTGTAAAAGCTATTTTGAATAATATCTTCCGCATCATCTTTTTTTGCACCTTTCGCCAGTAATAGGTGGAACACTTCCTCTCCTAGACAGATAAGATAGGAGGCTAGCTCATTTTCTTTTTTCATCTTTTTTCCTCCCTACACCTATACAACGAATAAGCACGTATAAAAGTATACACATACATTCATTTAAAATTTTTATTAATGATCTGAAAAATAAAAAACAAGCATATTCGTATGATTCGAATATGCTTGTTTCTATTCTATTTTGAGACCGTAACTAGTCAAATGAGGTTGATACTTCTATAACAAAATGATAAAGAATATCTATTAAGCAACATTATTTACATTCTTCATTGCATCACGGTCATTCTTGTATTTAAAACTTAAAGCAAAGACAATTGCAAGGACGAGTGTATATGCTGCAAAAACTAACCAGATACTTTGCCAATCCTTCACTCCGTTAATAGTGAAATAATCAACCAGTTTCCCACTAAGAATAGCTCCTACATAAGCACCAACGCCGTTAACCATTGTCATGAATAAGCCTTGTGCACTTCCACGAATTCGATGATCCACTTCTCTTTCAACAAACAAAGATCCAGAAATATTAAAGAAATCAAATGCAGCACCATATACAACCATTGATAATAGCAATAAAATGATTCCTACATTAGATGGGTCACCAAAGGCAAAAAGAACAAAGCGTAATGTCCACGCTACCATACTCAACAACATTACGGTCTTAATTCCAAATTTACGTAAGAAAAAAGGAATCGCAAGAATAAAGAATACTTCAGCAATTTGTCCCATTGATAACAAAATTGCTGGATATTTAACAACAAGACTATCTTCATAGTTACTGTTTGACCCAAAATCATGTAAAAAAGGGTCAGCAAATGCTGTGTTAATTTGTAACGCAGCACCTAACAGCATAGCAAAAAGGAAAAAGATAGCCATTCTCTTGTGCTTAAATAATACAAAAGCATCTAGGCCTAAAAGACTTACTAATGACCTATCCTTTTTAACATTTGATGTCGGACAATCTGGCAGTGTTAATGAATAAAGTGCAAGTAATAAGGAAGCACCCGCAGCTATATATAGCTGCATGTTGCTCAATTCAAATCCACCAAGGCTAACTACCCACATTGCAAGGATAAAACTCATTGTTCCAAAAACACGAACTGCAGGGAAGCCTTTCGTTGTCTCAATTCCTTCTTTTTCTAAGCAAAAATAGGAAATCGTATAGGATAAAGAAATCGTCGGCATGTAAACCATTGCGTTAAAAAGCATCGCCCAAAACATAAGCTTAGGATCTGACATCCCTGCTGCTGAAAATAAGAAAATCGCTCCAAGGAAATGGCAAATTCCATATAATCTATTTGCCTTTATCCAACGATCTGCAATAATCCCTACAAGACTTGGCATTAGAATAGAAGCAAGCCCTATTGTGCTATAAACACTTCCAACTTGTGTGCCAGAAAATTGTAATGTATTGAACATATATGAGCCAAGTGTAACAAGCCAACATCCCCAAATAAAAAACTGAAGAGACATCATAATTTTAAGTCGTGATTTTATAGCCATTTTTTCCTCCAACATTGCTTTTGTGATCAAACTAAATTTTAAAAAATCCTGATATTTTCATGTTATAGCCTAAGCTTTTTTAGATAAATCCGTAATATAATCGAAAAAAGCATTAGAATTTACATCATAAACTACATTTACTGGGCGACCATTTTCTTTTTCTTCCGTACGTCCTTGACTCGGCCCATCTGTATGCACAATACTATTAACTTTTTTCACTTTCACAAGATCACTATTACCAAGAAACGCTGTTGTTAACACATCCCATAAAAAATATGTTGAGTTCGTTGTAAAATGAACTAACGGCGGACACATCGCGTAACATTGGCCAATAAAATCAACACCAACGTGTTTGCGTTCAGATGCCCAACGATTACGTATATCTACTGTAAGAGGAACCTGGCTAGTGCTTTCAAGCGCTACTAAATCAATTTCTATACTACTTTCCCATACTCGTCCAGCTGCTTCTGGGTCCCAAAATACGTTCCATTCTGCACTTCCATCATGTTCAGGCTCCTCTACATTTCCTACATCACGAAATGTGCCACCCATCCATACAAGTCGATCAATTTTCTCTTCAATCGAAGGGTCTTCATCTAGTGCACGGGCAAGATCCGTAAGTGGACCGGTGAATAAAAGAGTAGTTTTTTCGTCTGAAGCGTGAATTGCATCTATCATATGAAGATGCGCTGGTTTCTCCGCTACTGGTGTAACAATCTTTCCAGATTCATTTAATATTGGCAAGGCATCCACAGTGAAAGCATGTAAACGCCAATCTTTAGGAAAAGGATTTTTTCCACGAGAATTTGACTCTGCTACATCTAAACTGCTGCCTTTTCCAAAACGATCCATGATTTTTCGACTTGCAAACATAGCAGGTTCTAAATAACAATCAGCTGGAATGACGGAGACACCAGTAAGTTCAATGTTATCCATTTGTAGTAATAAAAATAGTGAAACAAGATCATCCACACCGCCATCATGATTGAAGTAAATTTTCTTTTTCATTCTTTCTCAATCCTTTCACTTTGAATGTATTTATTGCTTTACGAATGGATCACACTTTATGACACATTAAGAGCGAACAAAGCTCTTGCTTAGTATGATAAAATCTAGAATTAAATATTGCTTAAACGATAAAAAAACGCTCCGATATCGACCGGAGCGTTTGACTATAACAAGAGTAAATAAGAAAGAGTCTCTCTCTTTCATTTAACACTTACCTCGTAGTCAAGCCCTTTACGGCGGCTTGGTAGAAACTTTTGGGCCATATTCCCAATATTATACGACATAATTCTATATTAAATTCAGGTTTATCATAGCAACAATTTAAAGTAGCGTCAATAAAAAATAAACAATTGTTTTAAATTCAAACAATTGTTTATTTTTTGTTTATTAATATATTAAACGATATTTAAGTGAGCTTTAAATTTGGTTCTCCATTTCACAAATTAGTATTGGTAGAAGTCTTCATTAAGTCTATTTTTTTCTAGACCATATTGTAATCAAGTGAAATTAATTTTATATTCCTACCAAACCAAAAAAGAAGCAGGAGATTCGTCCGTAGACAAATCTCCTGCTCCTATTTTTAATTCTTCACGAACTTCATTATTTAACTTCATTTGAACGTTATCGATTTACCCATTTCAACACCGTCAAGATTTGCTTGCGGCTAATTTTTCCGCCGGTAAAGCGGTCGATTTGACGAAACGGCATATTCAAAACAAAGTAGACATTATTCGCTAGTAGGGGTTTATTGACTTTATTAAAAAACTTGTTAAAGAAAAGTACAAGGTGATAGATTGTTTTCCCCAATCCGTTCTTGTATTTAGCTTGAGCAATGGTGTCGTTTAATCCCAAATCCTGTTTCGGGTCCCAATAAGGAGATGGCGGTTCGTAACCCAATAGCTGATTATATTCAGCTGCTGTTACTTCATGAACATGACCGCTAAAATAATGCGGGAATCGCTCCTTCGTATGGTCACTGAAAACGGAATCGCCCTCGAGCGTAATCTGTTCATGCAAATGAATCGACTGTATCGAACTTCCGATTTGAATATCGTAAGCTCCAGGTTCAACTGCCCAATCATGAATCGTCGTATTATAGTATGAAAAATCACGTTCCTCTAGCACTATCGTGACACGCTTGCTTTCACCGGGCTCTAAGAACACCTTTTCAAAGCCTTTTAATTCTCGTTTTGCCCTAAATATGGTGGAATCATGCTTCTGGATGTATAGCTGCGCAACTTCTTCTCCCGCAACCATTCCTGTATTCGTTATGGTAAAGGAAGCCTTATACTGATCAGTCGTTAAATCGCTATATGCAAAGGTAGTATAAGACAACCCATAGCCAAACGGGAATAACACAGGTTTTTCGGCGGTATCAAAATAACGGTAACCGATGAAAATACCTTCAATATGTTCAGCGGTTGCCTCTTTACCCGGAAAATAAGGAGCAGAAGAAACATCGCTATATGTGATCGGGAACGTTTCGCTAAGCTTACCGCTAGGATTGTACTCCCCATGTAAAACACTACTTAACGCTTCGGCGCTTCCTTGTCCAGATAAATAGGTATGAACGATAGCTTTCACATCATGCACGAACGGCATTTCAATGGCTCCACCACCAGCAAGAATCACCACAATATTAGAATTAACTTTCGTCAATGAACGAAGCAAATCCAGCTGGTTCTGGCGCAAGCCAAGGTGTTCACGGTCAACACCTTCCGCTTCGCTGCCTTCATCTAGCCCTAAGAACAGCAGAACGATATCCGCTTGCTTAGCTAACGTAACAGCTTCCTTGAGTAATTGATCATTATTTCCGCCCATCCGTTTGAAACCCTTTGCGTACCCAACAATTGGCAAGCTAGATTGACCCAATACATCGCAGGCATTGGATAGTTTGGCAGGATTAATAAGCGAGCTTCCAGCACCTTGATAACGAGGATATTTGGCAAAATCACCAATAATCGCAACTTTTTTATTCGGACCAAGCGGTAAAATATTATCTTCATTTTTCAATAACACAATCGAACGTTTGGCTGCTTCAACTGCCTTACTATGGTGGTCCTCATAATCAATACTTCGTGTGTCGCTATCGTCTAGTTGGGTGGCAAAGACTAGCTCCAACAGACGATTGACGGATTCATCCAACACTTCTTCAGAAAGTTCACCATTTCCAACAGCTTGCACGATTTCTCGATCCGTAATCCCATTGGTTGAAGGCATTTCTAATTGATTGCCCGCTTTTAACCCTGCAACACGGTCATTATTACCGCCCCAATCCGTAACGACTACGCCATCAAATTCCCATTCTTCATACAGAATATCTTGTAACAAATTCGTATTTTCATTGGCAAACGTGCCATTCACTTTGTTATAAGAGGTCATGATGCTTTTCGGCTGACTGTTCTCTACTACACGTCTAAATCCTTCTAAATACAGCTCTCTTAACGAACGTTCATCTACGACCTCATTAATCGTCATGCGCATATGCTCTTGGCTGTTGACCGCAAAATGTTTTGGACATGCAGAAATACCATTCACTTGAATGCCTTTGACCATCTCGCTCGCTAATTCTCCCGTTAAATAAGGATCCTCGGAAAAGTATTCAAAGTTGCGTCCGCATAACGGATTCCGCTTAATGTTTAATCCAGGACCAAGCAACACACTCACTTTTTCGATAGCTGCTTCTTTTCCGATCGTTTGGCCGACATCATAAATTAATTGTCTGTCCCAACTATTAGCCAACGTTGCCGCTGTTGGGAAACAAGTGGCGGGCAGACTTTTATTTAAACCTAAGTGGTCTGCCTTTCCTCCTTGCTTCCTCACTCCATGCGGTCCATCTGTCAGCATTATAGACGGAATTCCAAGACGTTTAATTGCTTTCGTATTCCAAAAGTTTTCTCCAGACATGAGGGAAGCTTTTTCTTCCAATGTCATTTGTTTAATTAATTCTTTATATCTCATTTTGCACCACCATTTTTTTATTTCTTTATTTATTGAACGAATAATTCATACCCAATTGAAAATCACAAGTTCAATTTATATAGAAAGAAAGCGGACATAGTCCGCCTTCTTTCTAGTACATATCAAAAATACTTGTTAGTTATAAAGGTACGTTTTAAGTGTTGCATATAGTGTGTTATGCATACTAGTTCGTAGGCCTACTGTAACTGCTTCCGGATGCTCTTTATATGCCTTTTCTAAACGTTTTTTATTTTTTGGAGTTGAGAAAATATCCAACATTAAATCATTCCCAGATATAATGGCTTTTTGTGATTCCATAAATCCGAATACTGCATCTGAAGAAACGACGCCCTCAAAGCCCCACTCATCTCGTAGAATGCCATTTAATAGTTCTGGGTTTGCCCATTTTCCATCAATATAAGAGAAACTAGACATTGCACCTGTTACACCAGCTTCTTTTACAGTCATTTCGAAAGGACGCAAATAAATTTCACGGATCGTTTGTTCATCAGCCCATACGAGAATTCCTGAACGTGCATTTGTTTCTTGGTCATTCATCGCAAAGTGTTTCATGAATACCGTAACGTCTTGGTCTTGTGCACCTTTCGTCATATTTGCGCCGATCACACCATTTAATACAGGATCCTCAGACATATACTCAAAGTTTCTTCCACCTAGTGCTGTACGGTGTATGTTAAGACCCGGAGCGTACCAGCCGTGAATTCCGTAAGCTTTCGCTTCTTTTCCGACGACTTCTCCCATCTCGTACGCCAATTCTTTGTTCCAAGTCGATGCAATGACGATTTCAGTTGGATAAGCGCCCGCTTCAAATTTCTTGAAGAAGAAACTAAATCCAGCAGGTCCGTCCATTAAAATTGTTTTTGGAATACCTAGATCGTCAATTGCTTCTGTATGATAAGCACCTCTTGTTACATAATTAATCATTTGCTTTGCAGTGAACTGGTCTAAGAATGCATCCCATTTAGGATCATCGTAATCTAATCCTTTTAAGTCTTCTAATTTAAGTCCATTGTTGGCAGCTGTCGTAGGCATTTCAACATCGTCAATGAACCCATCTCCTTGAACTCTTTCAATCACTTTAGCTGACGCAATTTTTGAGTCCTCTTTATCTGTTGGGTAGGTTCCTTCCCAATCGTTACGAGAAAGAACTGTTAATTCGTTTTCTGATTGCGTAAAACGATTCGTATACGTTGTCCCTGTATCAGCATCTACTTCGTATACAATGTCTCCTGGTAATTCAAAGTCCAATGTACTGTCAATTTCATGAACATTTTTACCAAGTTTAATTTGGTATGTTCCTTTTTCTAAAATGTAGTTTTCATTTACCATATCATAAGAAGCCATATCTCTTGTATCAAACTTGATCGTTAATACTTCAGACTCTCCTGGCTCTAGTGATTTTGTTTTTTCAAAAGTCGCTAAGTTAATTGCAGATTTCTCAATTCCGCCTGGTGTGTAGGGTGCAGAATAATACACTTGAACGACATCTTTACCCGCTACTTTATCGGTATTTTTAACTTCTACTTTTAATTCAATAGAATCATTATTGAGTTGTTGACCAACGACATTCCAATCAAATGTTGTATAACTTAGACCAGAACCAAACGGATATTGAACGGTTTGGTTATAGCCTTCTTCATTTCCTTGATAGAATGTTTCATAGAATCTATACCCTACATAAATTCCTTCTTCATAATTAATATAAGCTTTATCTAAATTCTCATACTGATAATCCCCAAAATTCTCGCTCGCTGGTGAAGTGGAAACGTCATAGACATACGTATCCGTAATACGCCCCGAAGGATTTAGTTCACCAGATAATACTTTAGCAAGTGAATTTGTCCCAAACGGTCCAGGCGTTCCAACCCAAAGAACCGACTGAATACTTGGATACTCATCAACTACTCCTAATTCTAAAGTGTTCCCAGCATTTACAACAATCGTAACATTGCTAAAGTTCTCCGCTACTTTTTTAATTAGATCATGCATGTCATCTGATAACTTTAATTGATCACTACTCACATCTGATGCTTCTACAGCTTCACTTTGAATAATAATCATCGCATTATCAGAGTACTCTTTCGCTTGAGCTAGCGCTGTATCTGTTACATCTGGTTCACCAGCTGCATCATCGCCACTTAACATCCCTTTAACGACTTGTACAATACCTGTTTCAGAATTACCTGATGCACCTTTTAATTCTGGTAAGCCCACGTAGTAGTCATATAACTCCTGATTATAGTTAATTCCTGCATCTTTAAGCGCATCAAATAAATTTATAGCACGAGTTTGGTCTGAAGCACCGGAACCACCCCCGCCGTATTTAAAACTAAATGCAGTAGAACCAAATACGTTTACTTTTTTATCTGCTAATGGAAGTGAATTGTTTTCGTTTTTCAATAAAACGACGCCTTCATTTGCAATTTCTTCCGCAATAACATCGGCAGATTCTCTAGCCTTGATAGCCTCCGTACTTGTTGTGTCAATTGTAATATGTTTACCCGTTATCGTTTCGAGTGTGCTTGTAACGGTTGGTCCTACAGTTAAACCAGTCGTTAGTAATAGTACTGCAACAACCGACCAACCTACAATACGCCTCGGTCTGTTTTTAATTTTCTTGTATAATTTCACTTCTTTTTTCGCTACTTTTCTATCTGTACCACTCAATAATTTCAATTGTTCTTTTCTTTGCCGTTCCTGTTCTTTTCGCAAACGTTTATCGGTTTCGATCGCCGCTTTGCGTTCCGCTTCCGGCATAGCCTTAATTTCCTGTTTTCGTTCTCGGAGCTGATCATTAGCTTCCTTCACTTTTTGTACGATTTCATTTTTATGTGCTTGTTTGGTTTTGAAATAGTCTAACATGCCAATACCCTCCAGTTTTTCTTCTGTCCTTTTAACCTTAATATAGCGCTTACATTTAGACTATGTGGAACTTGCCGAAAAAAAGGCTGAATATTGCGGTTTCCCGACTTTTTACGAAAGCCCTAAAGCAACAATTACCATTAGAGATCGATTTTTTCTAGTTCAATCATAACGATTCCGAATAGCGGAACCTCATATTCAAGTGTGTAATGTCCCTTTATCTTCAAATGTTCACTACTTCTCGAAGGTCGATTGATTGCATTCCAATAGGCAATATCATCAAAAGACAACTTTTCGCATTTCCTTAGTTCAGCAAGATCCAATCGCTGATCTACCTGCTCAGGCGTCAATTGTTGCTTGATCAATCGATATGTCCCTTCCAGGTTTTCTAGTTCAAGCTTTACAAAAATATATGGACTTTTTGCCTTATGCCAATCTAATTCAAATTGTTCACTTTTTTGATTGATAATCTGATGTACCTCTTCTTCTGGATAAACGGTTAAGATACGGTAGTTTTCTTGCCTCTTTGTCACGATACACGAATCACTTTGGAACACAAGCTCTTCATATAAGCGACTCACAAACTCAGTAGCATACCAATTGTCCTTGTAACGCCCATCCAGTGTACATAATGATAACTTACTCGCCAGCTCTTCTGGAAAATACTCAAACAGCTTAGCCGAGTCGAGCGACAGCGGAGGGAAAAAGTGACCTGCAATTTCATGTTGATTCATTAAGCTTATGTATTGCCAAATACTTGCGTTTGCTTGCGCTAAATCCGAATAGGCGTGTAGATAATCATCATGTTCATAAACTAACATTCGGTCCAAAATAAGGTTCTGCGCTTTCATGTTCGCATTCTTACTAATGACCCGAATGTAGGCCTCATCGAATAGATGGTTAAGCGCAGCTTCGAGTGAAATCTTGCGCATTCGTGTCCTGTCATCGATACAATAAATTACATTATTGCAGTCCTTATCGAGCGAAACCGCATCTTCCGGCAGCATAGGAAAATGAACGATAACGTTCTTATAACTTGCAAAAGTTGGAATGGCATCAACTAGCGGCAGACATAACTTTCCGCTATTTTCTAATTCATAGAAACAGCGAAATTCATACATCCAGTCCTGGTTTGTCATATAATTTCGCTGCAGATGGAGATGTAGTTCAGTGATCACCGTTTGAAACGATTCGTTATTATGAAAACCTCGTTGCTCCCAAACATCAAAATCCGTGGATTGAAATTGAAGATAGGGAAACATACCGGCAGACACAATCTGCTTCAACATTCGATCCAACTCTCTAAATGAACAAACAAGCTTGCCTTCGTTCAACTGCACATCGACCTTTTCGAAAATATGCATGACTGCTACCCACTTCACGCCAAGGCGCTCGCGCACTTCGAGTAAACGGCTATCCACTAGTTCGCCTTTTACTTTTAGTACATGATTGACCTTTGAATATCGGCCAATCGTTTTATGTAAATCCACTTGAACCTCGATTCGATCCATCGCAATAGATACAGCACCCGGTAATTCTCCTAAGGGCACATATGGCGATAGTAAAGCTAATACATCTTGAGGCAGCGCTCCATTGGTTCTATTTTGCACCGTCGCTATTTGACTCTCTTCTCGAAATTTAGCAGGTGTTAGTTTATATCTTATTTTAAATGCCTCGTTAAATGAGCGGATATTGGGAAAGCCGTTAGCTAGAGCAATCGTAACAATCTTGTTACTCGTACTTTCTAACATTCGAAAGCTATGAAACAACCGTACCTCTTTGATATAGTTTCCGATTGAAATTCCTAACTGCTTTTTAAAGGAATGCGCCAAGTAGTATTTGCTGCTATAAAATTTTTCAGCAATCTCATCTAAGCTAAGTTTCTCCGAATAATTGACATTGATATACGATATAATTTCTTTCACTTTGTCCGAAGCAGCCTCCGCTTGCTCCTTTTCATCTACTGAGCCAAGATATCGGTATAACAATCCGATTAAATGTTTTGAATATCCCTCGATTATATAATCAGAACCATCTTTCGGATAAATCATTTCCAGGTACAAATACGCCATACTATTTTTCATATGCTCATAGCCATCTTTTTTGTACACCATCGATAGTGGAATATTAAGCTTAAATGGCGGAAACTCCGCTTGATACTCATTAGTTAGAATTTTCACCGTGAGGGTTGCATTCTCTTCACTGCTAATCACACGAACAATATCCCCTTTATTAAAAACAAAAATATCGCCTGTCCGAATCAAAATATCCGAACTATTTCGCGTAATTTCCAGATAACCAGAAAGAACAAACCATACTGTCAACTCTGATATGAGCAGAAAATCCACTTCCTCAATCGTTTCGATTGCGGCCAGTACAATTTGATCAGATCCATTTTTCATTTTATTCAAAGTTAACAACCTCCTCTTCTAAGTTATTCTTATAAACAAAACCACCAAATCGAATGAAACAGATTTGGTGGTTTATTTTTTTAACGCGTGCGTTCTACTTTTTCCACAATTTCTTTCCCGTCCTCTGACCATCTGATCATACGATAAAAAGCATCGTGATAAAAACTAAACCAATACTTATTTTGCAGTGCTTCATTTACCCATTTTTCTTTCGCATATACAGAAGTCATCGGATAATCATCATACGCCAATACCCATAAAGGATTTTGATGCGCATGGGTTGGCATAATATCCGCTAAATGGATAATTGTTTCCCCGTTCTGCTTAAATAAAACAATACTATGTCCATCGCTATGTCCACCTGTATGAATCATTTCAATACCTTCTAACACTTCGATAGAATCGGTAAATGTCACAACTTGAGATTCGATTGGCTCCCAATTTTCTTTCCAATACGTGTTACGAGAACGAATATTAGGGTTTCTCATTTCATTCCACTCAACATCTGACACATAAATTTGCGCATTTGGAAAAACAGAAACAAGTTGCTCGTCATTCCACTTCGTTAATCCACAAGCATGGTCAAAATGCATATGTGTCATAATAATCATATCAATTTCTTCTGGTAAAACTCCAAGTGCCGCCAAATCATCTTCTACTTCTGATTGATACGTAACACCATAGTTTCGAAGCTGTTTTTCAGACATTTTGCCAAAGCCAACACCAGACTCCATTAAAATATTTTTCCCTTTATATTGAATAAATAAAGGATCCGTCGGTAATTCAATTTGATTTTTTTCATTTACAGGATATTTTTTCTCCCATAAAGGTTTTGGCACAACACCAAACATGGCTCCCCCGTCCATGAATGTCATACCGCCTTTAAGCCATGTTAAAGACATTTCGTGAAATTGGAACTTGTCCATACGCCCATCCCCCTTTTTCTAGCTAAATAAGAAAGTATACGCTTTCATACTTAGTCATTGTCTAGCTACAGCGCCTAGCCCCTAGGGGTCAAATGTGAAAAGGTGCTCCTGCGGTTACTCGTCGCAGAAGAACGTGCCTGTCGGGGCAGACATAGGCGCTTCCGCATTTCTTTATAGAAACTTTGCTTCTACTCTATATATCGGTTGCCCCTTCGCAGAAAACTTTTCTTCGTATTCAGTCATAATATTGTCTTCTGGCATATTTGCGTGTAAATCAAGTGACACGTCTTTTATTAACATACCATACGCTGACATACTCGTTAATGAATACTCAAACAATCCGCGATTGTCGGTTTTAAAATGAATTTCTTCCTGATCTACTAATACGGATTCATAAATTTTTAAAAACCCTTCATGCGTTAATCTTCTTTTCGCATGTCTAATTTTTGGCCAAGGATCAGAGAAGTTTAAATACACTCTGTCTACATCATTTTTTGCAAAATAGTTTTCTAAATGTACGCCATTTACTTTAAGTAAACGCAAATTCGGAAGCGGTTGCGCCTCTAACGCATTTTCAAGTGCTGAAACGATCACACTATCATACGATTCTATGCCAATATAGTTGATGTGCGGATTTTGCTTTGCCATACCTACTACAAATTGTCCTTTACCTGTACCGACTTCGATGTGAAGTGGATTCGTATTGCTAAACTCCGTATCCCATTTTCCTTTTAAACTTTCTGGATTGGAAATTACTATTTCAGGGTGAGCTTGTAAAAATTCCTCTGCCCACGGTTTATGTCTTAACCTCATTACACTAACTCCTTTTTTCCTGTTGTTTTGCTAGATTCCAAGCTGTCGGCTTCACTGTAAATAAATACGATTGATCTACGTTCGTAATACAAGAAAACTCCCCATCTACATGGCCGTATACTTGATCATTCATCTTAATCGTAAAATGCTCTGCTTGGAACTGTCTCACTTCTTTAAATTTTGTGTGCTTGCCCATAAATACAGTACCAAAAACTAATAATAACTTCCACCTTGCTAAATTACTTACTACGGTCATTTCGATTAATTGATCATTTGGTTTGGAGCTAGGAGAAATTTTCATTCCACCGCCAAAAAATGGCTGATTGCATACAGATAAAAACCAGACATTTTGAAAATTTTCTACTGTATTTCCAGTTTGAATGGAAAAGGAGAACCGTCTAAATATGAATAATTCTTTCACCAAATATAAAATATACGTTAATTTCCCTAAACCATATGTATTTAACCGTTTTTTCCACTTAGAATGGTTGGAGGAATAAGCTACTTTCGCATCAAATCCATATCCAGCATTATTAATAAAGGGATACTCGTTTTGCTTATCATGTAAAAACCCGACATCCATCTGCTCCAACAAAAAGGAGCTTTCCACATACTGATGCAATTGTTCCACTGTTTTAAAAACCGAAAATGTTCGGCCAAAATCATTTCCACTGCCTGCGGAAATAACTCCAACTCGAACATGGTCGTATCCTATTACTCCAGAAATTATTTCATGAACCGTTCCATCTCCACCGACTGCTACGATCAGCAGCGGTTCCTTGCTACTTTCGGCACATCGCTTCGCAAGTTCAGTTGCATGTGCTTGTCTTTCCGTTACGTGGAAATCATAAGGAAACGAAATATGAACTTTCCATGCTTCCCAAATTTTATTTCCACGCCCATTACCAGCATGCTTATTAATTATAAACACCACTTTATTCATGTCAATCCTCGCTATCTACTTCCCAACCTGCTCTGGAATAAGAGGTTGTTTGTACTAAATCAAGAATCGACTGCGCTGCCTTAAATTGCATATGCTTCATAGGAGATGGCGACGTTTTTATCGCTGCAAACCACTCTGGAAATTTTCTCGCATCGACTAATTGAACATTATAAGCAGAACCTGGATAATCGATATAACCATTTCTAGAAAGAACTACTTTTCGAATAGGCAGCTCAATACCTTCTTTATGAAAAATTTGCGTCACAATGGATTCCATGCGATTCAAACTAATAATCGGGCTTAATATTTTCATTTCTTGTTTGCCACTTTTGCGAAGCCAAAAACGTTCGCTATTTCCGATGAAAGCGTCTAATTTTTCTGCTTCCAGTGCTACGATACAAATTATTTCAGTAGGCAACACAAGAATAATATCTAGCTCAATAGGCGCTTTTTTTAATTTTAAGATAGGATAATAAAACAAAAAATAATTATCCGGGAGTCCTTGCGTAAACAAACGCAATAATGTGTCTCGCATATATTTTGGATCTACATAAGACTTTTCACGTAATGTAGAGCTAGCCCATTTTAATTGAAAATGAAAAAGCTGATCCATATACATTCGTTTAAGCTCTTCTTTTGATTGCGGCTTATATACGATATTTGGTTCAAAATGGAGTGTCGTTGTTTCCTCAGGAATCGCATCTTCCTCCGCTAATAGCTCCGTTTCTTGCCAATCCTGTTCCTCTGAAACAGACTCTTCTTTATTGCGATTGAGAAATTTGGAGAAGAATGATTTCTTTTCTGGTTCTTCTACCTCTTCCTCCATTTGCATCCATTTCGAATCCAACGTACCGTTTTCCCATTCATCTTTTGTGCGCTCCCATTGTTGCTTTTTCAAACGAACAAATTGAGTTGGATATCTTTTTAAATCAATTTGATAGCGAGAAATATAATCCTGAAGCTTTACAAGTTGGGCCATTATTTTACCCTCCTTAGTGGTATTGAACGCACTTCTTCATAACGAGGAGTGCTATTCGGGTTTATCTTATATATCGTAAAACTCTCTGCATGAAAAGCTTGTGTTGCCAACGAAAATTCGTCCGTTAACAACACAGCATTTGATGCCCATTTTTTCGCAATTGTAATATGAGCAGTGAATTCTTTCGAATGAACGACTTCTTGAAAGTCTGACACTACTTGTACCACTTGCCTCTGCAATGACGAAAGCGAATGACTTTCCTCTAATGCTACATAGACAACTCTTGGCGTACTATCGCTGCCAAAATGAGCCAAAGCCTTTGTACATAGTTCAAACGGAACCGAGTCGATCGCTTGCAACGATTGAATCATCTGATCCAATACATGCTGCTCCATATGCCCTAAATAATGTAGTGTAATATGCAAATCTTCTGCTACTGGCAATGTTTTATGTGTTTCATGCAAATTTGTTTTTGCTCTTGCTTCTAAAATAGCACTCGCCACATGCGCAGGTATTTTGATAGCTATAAAATAATGCGTGCTCATATACCAACAGATACAGGGATTTTTTTCTCGAAAGCTTGTTGTAATTTTTCCGTCCATTGTCCACGTGTACCGCTTCCAATCATTTGATCATCTATCGAAACGATCGGCATAACTTCTGCGCTCGTTGATGACATGATAAACTCATCCATTTCAAGTGCTTGTTGCTTCGTAAATGCTTCTTCCACAACAGGCATTCCTATTTCTTCACAGCAAGCGAAAATAACTCTTCTCGTAATGCCATTCAAAATTAAATTATTCGCAGGATGGGTATATAAAACGCCATTTTTAATACCGTACATATTGGATGAAGAACCTTCTGTTATAACTTCCCCTCTATGTAAGATTGCTTCAAAACAATCTTTACTCACTGCTTCTTGTTTTGCAAGAACATTTCCAAGCAAGTTTAATGATTTAATATCACATCTTAACCATCTCATGTCCTCCACAAAGCAAGCTTTCACTCCTGTTTGCAACTGTGATAATGGACGATTCGTTTCTTTCGTATAAGCAGTCAGGACAGATTCAACTGCTGGAGTCGGGAAGTTATGCTGTCTCGGGCTTGTTCCACGCGTTACTTGCAAATATATTTGTCCATTTTTCACTTCATTTAATTCGATTAACTCATATAACATTTTGTGCAATACGTCTTTTGTATATGGAATTACTAATTGAATTTTATCTGCACTTTCATACAAACGGTCTATATGCTCGGTAGCCGTAAATACATCGCCATTATAGATTTTAATCACTTCATAAACACCGTCGCCAAATTGGTATCCTCTATCTTCAAACCCAATTTTCACATCTTCTTCATTTATAATTCGATCATTCCATAATATTTTCACCATATTCACTCACCCTCTCCTGATGTTGTGCCTGCAAGCTCTACTATTGCATCTGCATAAATTGCAGTCGCTTTGATCAAATCTTCTATGTCTACATATTCATCCACTTGATGAGCATAATCGTCTCTGCCTGGGAAAAGCATACCAAATGCAACGCCTTTTTCTAATACTCGTGCATACGTTCCTCCACCAATTGATAAAAGTGTTGCTTCTTCACCAGTTTGTCTTTCATACACTTTTTGCAACGTTTTAATGAGTACATCCTCTTTATCGACATAATGCGGCTTAGAATTAGTGCCTAAATCTAACGTAATGCCCGTATTTTGAAGGGCTTTTCTACATGCAGCTAGCTTTTCTTCAAATGGATACGTAACAGAATATCGCATACTTACTTGCGTACAAGATCCTTGTTCTGGTGCGTAATGAATAACACCTGGGTTTAATGTAGTATCTCCTGAAACTTCATCTGTAAAGTTTAAAGCTAATGCACGTCCTCTACTCTCAGCTCCAAAACCTCCTACTAAAAAGTCGACGAACGCTTTTGAATGAGGTGTTAAGTTAATTGTTTGTAAGAATTTCGCAAGATGAATCGCTGCATTTACACCTGCATCTGGTTCCATTGCATGCGCAGATTTTCCGTGTACTAATACTTTCACTGTGGGACCTTGTGGTGCAACCTCCCCTGTAATGCCATGCTCACTAGCAAAAGCATCGAACTTTTCTTTAATCGTAATAAGCCCACCAAAAACAAATGCAAATGCTTCATCTGGCACCATATTTGTTCGCTTTCCTGCTTGGAAAAATTGAATTGTTTCCGTTTCGGTAGAGCCAGTTTGTGTAAAGATTAAGCTCGCGATGCCTTTTTCCGCATTAATAATAGGGAAATCCGCATCCGGTGCAAAGCCTAATTGTGGCATTTGCTCTTTTTCAAAATATCTAGTTACACAACGAAAACCACTTTCTTCATCCGTTCCGATAATTAATCGAACTTTTTTAGAAAGCTTAATACCCGATTCCTTCACTAACTTCATCGCCATCCATGCAGCAATAGTTGGACCTTTATCATCTATTGATCCACGACCATATAATTTCCCGTCTGCAACAACACCTTCATATGGTGGATACGTCCAACCCTTTCCTTCTGGTACAACGTCCACATGACAAAGAATACCTAAAATATCTTCGCCTTCTCCCATTTCAATATGCCCAGCCATATTATCAACATTTTTTGTAATGAAGCCTTCTTTTTCTCCTTCGCTTAACAAATGGTTAAGTGCTTCTAAAGGTTTTGGACCAAAAGGCATCTCATCAGTTGCTTGATCCTCTTGCAAAACACTTGGTATTTGAATTAATGCTTGTAACTCACTAATAATCATTTCTTTTTTCTCTTCAGCTAATGCTAACCAATTCATTGTTTAGACCTCCAATAATAGCTTAATACTCTCATTTTACACTTATTTAGCGCTGTCGTCTTTGTTAAATTATCGAAATTTTTTATTAAGCTTTTGTAAAATAATTGATTATTATAGAAATTTCAATAAAAATCTATTATAATTAAATTGTCAGATAACATTTAGCTGACCAACACAATAGAAAAGGGGCTGTAAATTGCAATTATTCTGTTGCTTTTCACCCATGTCGTCCGCTGGTCTAGTCAAGAGATATGATGATAAAGGAGTGGTTACTTATGAAACCTACTACTGATCGGATGCTAAATCGAATTAAAGATATGTATATGTTCATCCGAGATAATGGAACAGTTACAACACAGGATTTAGTTGATGAGTTTGGCATCACACCTCGCACCATTCAACGCGATTTGAATGTACTTGCTTTTAATGACTTAGTCATTAGCCCAACGAGGGGTAAATGGACTACGACGAACAAACGAGTTAAAATGACATCTTAGAGCGTACCTATACAAAAAAAGACAGAGGCTATCCAAGAAATCGACGTTGCGTCGGCTTCTTAGATAGCCTCTGTCTAGTTGATTAGTTAAAATAACACGTCTGTTGATTTTCCTATTTCCGGAAAATTTGTGCTAATAGAAAAAAACGAATACCTTTTAATACTAAAACACTTGTTTTCGACTTGCTTTACTTCCCCATTCGTTTTCTACATAAAGTGTGTTTTAAAAAATAGTCACTATGCCTCCGCGCTTGCCGCACCTTGCATGAGCCAACTTG
>NZ_JALDYF010000035.1:0-15702 GCF_032154225.1 Psychrobacillus sp. | reverse complement strand
CTTTCTAACTATATTTCTTAACGTTTTGCATGTTCAGTTTTCAATGTTCATGTTGTCTGCCTTTTTGTTTATCTCTTGGCGACTTCTACAATATTACTCTCTTGATTATCATAAGTCAACACTTTTTATAAAAAATCTATATTAATATAGAAATAGCTATTACGGATGCTACTCCGGGCACTCCCAACACCGCTACTACAGCACCTGTGAACAAATTAATAGGAACTACAAAACCAAACATTCCTAAAAGTAAATGCACTCCAAACAATAAAAAAACCGCAAATCCTATTCTAAATAGAAAAAATGATAATCCTTCCATAACTTCTGATAATGGTTTTCTTAATACAAAAAGCAACAGCAGCAGTACTAGCGAACATACAATGATAACTAACTTCATGAAATCCTTCTCCCTTCATAAAATCACTATCTCTTACTATATGAAGCTAGTACTACTAACATGCTTACTTTAAAATAACATTACGGATTTTTGCTTCTTTATATAAAAAGAAATGAATACTCTCGGCAACTTTTCTTTTCGCAACCACATCTAAATCATAGTCATTTAAATAATCTTCTATTAATTGTGTTTGATGCCAATCTTCCTTTGTCGACTTTATAAGGTTTACAAACTGTTGATCAAATTCTTTCTTTAACTTATCTTTTTGAAAAAACATCTTCAACAACATCTCCCTTACAACTCACGACGACCCTCTAATGCTTTCGATAGAGTTACTTCATCTGCATATTCTAAATCTCCACCCACTGGTAAACCATGTGCGATTCTTGTTGTCTTAATACCAGAAGGTTTGACTAAACGGGAAATATACATTGCTGTAGCTTCTCCTTCTATTGTAGGGTTAGTTGCAAGTATTAACTCCTCTATTTGAGTATCTTGTAATCTTTTCAATAAAGTAGGTACATTAATATCTTCCGGTCCTATCCCATCCATCGGTGAAATTGCACCATGCAGAACATGATATAAACCGTTATAGTCTCTCATTTTCTCCATTGCAATTACATCTTTAGTATCTTGAACAACACATATCATAGATAGGTCCCGCTGCGTATCTTGACAGATATGGCATGGATCAATGTCTGTTATATGCCCACAAACCGAACAATACGTTAAGTTTCTTTTAGCATCCACTAACGCTTTTGCAAAGTCCAACACTGTATCTTCTTTCATTGTTAAAACAAAAAAAGCCAGTCGAGCCGCTGTTTTCGGCCCGATTCCTGGCAATTTCATAAAACTATCAATTAGTTTCGATATTGGTTCAGGATAATGCATATTTTTTCCTCCTATTACATACCAGGAAGGTTCAACCCTTTCGTGAATTGACCCATTGTTGAGTTCGATGTTTCTTCAGCCTTTTTAATAGCATCATTAGTTGCAATGACAATTAAATCTTGAAGCATTTCTACATCTTCCGGATCCATTACAGATGGGTCGATTTCTACTTCTAATACTTCTTTATGTCCAGAAACAACTACCTTCACCATTCCACCGCCAGCTACAGCTTCAAAACGTTGGTTTCCTAGTTCCTCTTGTGCTTCTGCCATTTGCTTTTGCATTTTTTGCATTTGTTTCATCATACCTTGCATATTACCCATTCCACGCATAATCTTTTTCCTCCTTAGTCATCATGTACTTCTACAAATTCTTTTCCAAATAACTTTTCAGCTTCTACAATTAATGGATCTTCCGAAACCTCTTCTACCCCTTGCAGAAGCTCAATTGCTTCACTCTGCTCTAAAGAACTTCCTTCAGTAGCTTCTGTGTTTCCTTGCTTCAAGCCATTTTGTTGAATAAAATCTTCTCGGATTTTCAACCAACTTTCCTCTGGAACATATAAAACTTCATACATCGTCCCTGTTAAATTAGCAATTAACTGCGGAAAAGAGGAAGAAAATGTTTTATTCTCAATAGCCATTTGGCAATGTATATCATATTTGAATTTTAACACAAATGCACTTGAAGATGCTGCAACTGGCTCTGCATCATTCAAAAGTGCTGAATGCGATTTTTGTAGCTGCTGTAAAATGCTTGCCCACTGGGATTTTATCGCTTGGATATCTGACTTTGTTGCTGTTTTCAGTATTTCATGAATACGACCACTCGATACTTTCACACCGCTCTGCGATCTCGTTCTTTGACGTTTTGACTGTTCCTGAACAGCGCCGTTTACCTGCGGAATAATTCCTTGACTAATTTGCTGCTGCAACTGCTGTAATTGATTTTCAAGCATCATAACTTTTTGTTCCAGTTCTGAATTACTCTCATTCGTCACAATTGCTTCTCTCGGCACCTGCGCCAAACGGATGATTGCAGTCTCCAAGTAAACCTTAGCGTGATTCGAAAAACGCATTTCTTGTTGCGTATTCGTCAAAATAGTAATACTTTTATACAACGTATCTACAGGGAACTTGGAAGCTAACTCTCGAAACGCCTCATCTCCTGTTGCTATTTCAAGTAATTCTATTTGCTCAGGTGCTACGATTAAAACAAGTAAATCGCGGTAAAATGTAATAAAATCCTCTGTTAAACGAACCGGATCTTTCCCATCTTCAACTAACTGCTCCACACAAGTTAAAGCACTTGCTACATCCTTCTGGATTAATGCATCCGCTAATCGATAGAAAACATCCTGACCAATTGAACCTGTTACTAGCAGCGCATCATCTAACGTCATTTTTTCTCCGCTAAACGACACAACTTGATCAAGCATACTTAATGCATCACGCATACCACCCGCTGCTGCTTGTGCAATAATTTTCAGTACATTTTCGTCGTATTCTATCCCAACATCCGTTAAAACTTCTTTCATTCGTAAAACGATATCTATTGACGTTATTCGTTTGAAGTCAAATCGCTGGCACCTAGAAATAATCGTTAACGGAATTTTATGTGGTTCTGTTGTTGCTAAGATGAATACCACATGAGACGGTGGTTCTTCTAGTGTTTTTAATAAAGCATTAAAAGCACTAGTCGACAACATATGCACCTCATCAATAATATACACTTTATATCGAGCATTTGATGGCGCAAATCGAACCTTTTCAATAATGTCTCGCATTTCTTCTACACGAGAATTGGAAGCCGCATCAAATTCAATCACATCTGTATTAGAACCTTCTGTAATACTTTTACATGTTTCGCATGTATTACACGGTTCTTTTGTCGGCCCATTTTCACAGTTTAACGCTTTTGCAAATATTTTTGCGGCACTCGTTTTTCCTGTTCCTCTGGGACCTGAAAATAAATACGCGTGTGTAGTTTTGTTGTACAGGAGGGCATTTTGAAGGGTTTGTTTAATATGTGTTTGACCTGACATTTCCGCAAACGATTGCGGTCTATACGCGCGGTAAAAAGCTTGATACGACAACAAGTTCCCTCCCTCTCTCGTTAAAATTAAATCACCATTGCCTTTGTAGTGTATTTGATTGGCAAAAAATGATGTAAATTCATTTATGATTAATGACTTTATTATAACATAAAGATGCTTTACTTCACCTATTTATAAAATCTAACTTTCTCTATAACAAAAGAAAAACCCATTCGTCCAAAAGACAAATGAGTTTACTATTTAACATTAATGCCGTGCACCTTCCTTCGCTTGAAACACATAAGCGGCACCCTTGTCGTTAACTCTGCTTAGGCTGCCCCGCGGCACATGAGAAGCACCACTTAATGCTGCTTCCTTCCGGACCTGACATGGTTCATGGGCACTCATTGCGCAGGACCCAAACGTCAACATCACGTGCAAATACCAGACCCTACATGTATTCAACCTCAGAGAAGGAGTTCAGTCTCGCTAGAGCGGATTGCGAGTTACAAGACACCGCTACCTTCCCACCTAGCACGGCATAAATTAGTATACGCATTTTATTCATAAAAATCAACAAATGTGTAATTTTTCTTTTTCACACGCTAAACTTTTATAAATGTGTTGACTTCATTCTCTATCTATGATAAATTAATTCTTGTACTTCGGAGGAATACCCAAGTTCGGCTGAAGGGATCGGTCTTGAAAACCGACAGGCGGGTCATACCGCGCGGGGGTTCGAATCCCTCTTCCTCCTCCATTTTAAATACACACACGCATAAATGTGAGATTGAATTCGTTGCACTGGTAACGAATTTTTCTTTAACTGCTATCGTCAGAATATTATGAAGGTAACTATTACAGTTCTCTTCTTTTTTTATTGCCAAAAACCCTCCCACTTTTAATAAGTAGGAGGGTTTTTACTAATTACGTTGTATGGCTGTCTGCACTATAGACCGACCAATTTCCTCAATGATTTTCTCTATGCCGTCCGGGTTTTCTATAAGATCATAGTCATTAATATTCAAGCGTAATACCGGGCATCCAGTAAACCCATAAATCCATTTTTCATAACGTCCATGCATTTCTTCCCAATAAGAAATTGGTGTTTGCTGCTCCATTGGGCGGCCTCTATCATGAATCCGATCTATAATATCGTCGAGCGTTCCTTCTAAATAGATGAGCAAATTAGGATGCGGGAAATATGGTGTCATGACCATTGCTTCGAATAAGCTTGTATACGTTTCATGATCGACTGGATCCATTGTGCCTTTTTCTTTATGCATTTGAGCGAATATACCTGTATCTTCATAAATCGAACGATCTTGAATAAAACCTCCACCGTATTCAAACATTCTTTTTTGCTCTTTAAAACGCTCTGCTAAAAAGTAAATTTGTAAATGAAAGCTCCATTTAGAAAAATCTTCATAGAAACGATCTAAATATGGATTAGAATCTACCTTTTCAAAAGACGTATTAAATTGAAGAGCTTCCGCAAGTGCCTTCGTCATCGTAGATTTCCCTACTCCGACAGTTCCAGCAATTGTTATAACCGCATTAGGAGGAATGCCATACTTTTCTCTTAAATTCATACTTAAAAACTCCTTCTATGCAATGTTGCATCTACTTTTTCTAAAATTATTTGTAAGTCTTGTCCATTTTGAACAAAATCTATTTCATCTCCGCTAAATCGTAAAACCGGTACTTCTGGGTGTTTTTTTTCAAAATCATCGATAAACATACGGTAGTCTTCCGATAACTGCTTTAAATATTCTGGGTCCATTTTCTTTTCAAAATCTCTTCCCCTCATATCTATACGATTCATCAACACATCTAAACTTGCATCCAAATAAATGACCATATTTGGAACAGGCATATCTTGTGTCAGTATTTGATATACTGCTTCATACTTTTTATATTCAGTTTCATTCAGCGTGCGCTTTGCAAAAATCAAGTTTTTGAAAATATGATAATCTGCTACTACCGCTGTTTCTTTTGATAAATACTTTCTTTTCATATCACTTAATTGTTTATATCGATTACAAAGGAAAAACATTTCGGTTTGAAAGCTCCACTCCGCAATATTTTCATAAAATTTATCTAAAAAAGGGTTTTCATCTACAATCTCTTTTAGCACTTCAAATTGATAAGTATCAGCAATTACTTTGGCTAATGAAGTTTTTCCAACCCCTATTGGACCCTCTACTGTTATAAATGGAATAGACATACAAGTTTACCTCACTCTATTATTTGAAGTCGTAGCCCTTATTTTATCACAGGCATATAATGAAAAATAGAGCAAATCTGCCTTCCGTTAGAGAAAGGCAGATTCACTCTATTTTTTCTTGACACGAAACATCTCTTGAAGAAGATACCAGTTTTGCGGAAATGAGAACCCGCTATGCCAATAAGATATCCCTCGTAGCTTTAATTCCTTTAGTAACTTAAACTTTGCTTGAATCGATCTTGCATCTTCAAACCATACTTCATGCTCCTTCCCATCAAGCCAATAATTGAAATAAGGAGCTTGTGCAATTGGATCATACTCTATTGCCGCATTACGCCCCTTTGCTATTTGGATCGCTTGCTGGGGACTTACTGCCTTGGCAAATGAATTCCCTTGTTTATAGGGTAATGTCCAATCATAACCGTATAAATTTTGCCCCATCAGTATTTTGCCTGGATCAATCTCTGTTTTAGCATATTCAAGTACTTTTCGAACTGGACCAATAGGAGATACAGCCATTGGAGGGCCTCCACTATAGCCCCATTCATACGTCATAATAATGACAAAGTCCACTACCTCACCAATCGCTTTATAGTCAAATCCCTCATACCATTTCCCTGGTTGATTGGCACTTGTTTTCGGTGCAAGCGATGCGGAAAATATAAATCCATCAGTGTACTCTTTAAACTCTTTTAAAAAGGTTACATAGTTTTCTCTATCTTCTTTTGCAATATATTCGAAGTCAGTATGAATATGCTTCGTTCCTCTTTTATTTGCCTCATCTACAGCTTGTTTAAATACTCTTTGTTTCACTTCTGCATCGGTAAAAATCGTATGAGCTAACGTATCGCTGAATGCACCATCTTCAAGATTTACAAGCACAATAACTGTTTCTACCTGATGTGTTTTTGCAACTTCCGGCAATTTCCCCCAGTTCATCGGAGTCAATGAACCGTCTCTTGTCACTTCAAAGGCAAAAGGCATCATATAAGTTAATTGGGCCGCATTTTTTTCTACTTGATCAACGACAGTTTGCGATGGAATATCTGTATACCACTCCACAAATAAATTAGTTTCAATCATCGGTCTATCGGGGCTTGGGGTAGATGGTAAAACAAGTGCTTGACCTATAACTAACACATCTGGATCTGGGATTTCATTTATAGAAACAAGCGTTGCTACATTTGTACTGAAATGCTTCGCTATCGCATATAAACTATCTCCCGTTTTCACCACATAAATCAATCGATCACTCCCTTAAAATACAATATGCATGAGGGAAATAAAACATGCTACACTAGTCAAAAGGAGCTGAATCTAATTGGATGAACACTATATGAACTTAGCTATAGAAGAAGCAAAAAAAGCTGCTGCCATTGGAGAAGTTCCGATTGGTGCCATTATTGTATATAAAGGTGAAGTAATTGCAGGTGCTTATAACTTAAGGGAAACAACACAAAATGCAACAACCCATGCAGAACTACTTGCTATTCAAGAAGCTTGCAAAAAAATAGGTAGCTGGAGATTAGAAGAAACAACGCTATATGTAACATTAGAGCCTTGCCCTATGTGCGCAGGAGCTATCTTACAATCTCGCATACCCCGAGTTGTTTATGGTGCAAGAGATGTGAAAGCTGGCTGCGTTGATTCTTTATATCGTTTATTGAATGACAATAGATTCAATCATGTGTGTGAAGTAACAGAAGGTGTTTTAGCTGAAACCTGTGGAAACCTACTCACCCAATTTTTTCGACATCTCCGTGAACAAAAAAAGAACCAGAAACGCCAATAATGAGCGTTTCTAGTTCTTCCCTATTATTTGATAACCGTTTTTCCACCCATATATGGAACTAAAACTTCCGGCACGATAACAGTACCATCTGCTTGCTGATAATTTTCTAAAATAGCAGCTACAGTACGACCTATCGCAAGTCCACTTCCGTTCAATGTATGCACATACTCCGGTTTTCCACCTGCTTCTCTTCTAAAGCGAATGCCTGCACGACGGGCTTGGAAATCTTCAAAATTACTGCAAGAAGAAATTTCTTTATATTCCCCGTAACTTGGTAACCAAACTTCCAAATCATACTTTTTCGCAGCAGTAAATCCTAAATCAGCTGTACACATATGAAGCACACGGTATGGTAAACCAAGTAATTGGAGTACTTTTTCAGCATGCCCTGTCAATAATTCTAATTGCTCGTAAGACTCTTCTGGCTTAACAAAACGAACTAACTCTACTTTGTTAAATTGATGCTGACGAATAAGCCCACGGGTATCACGACCAGCAGATCCAGCCTCTGAGCGGAAGCTAGCGCTATAAGCAGTAAATGCTTGCGGAAGTTGATCTCCAGCTAAAATCTCATCACGATAAAAATTCGTTACCGGTACTTCAGCAGTAGGAATTAAAAAATAATCTTCTTTCTCAATTAAAAATGCATCTTCCTCAAACTTCGGAAGTTGACCAGTACCAGTTAAACTTGCTCTATTAGCCAAATATGGTGTTAACATTTCTCTATAGCCATGCTCTTCAGAGTGCAAGTCCATCATGAAGTTTAACAATGAACGCTCCAATCTTGCGCCTAGACCAAGATAGAAAGCAAAACGACTACCAGTAACTTTTGCAGCACGTTCAAAATCTACTATTTTTAAGTCCGTAGCAATGTCCCAATGCGCTTTTGTTTCGAAATTGAATGAAGGAACCTCTCCCCATTTACGAATCTCTACGTTATCATCTTCAGAATCCCCGACTGGAACAGTATCGTGTGGAATATTAGGAATACGTAACATCATATATTCAAACTTTTCTTCTACACCACGTAACTCATCATCTAAAGCTTTAATTTGATCGCCAACTTCGCGCATACGAACAATAATATCATCTGCATTTTCTTTATTTCTTTTCATTTCAGAAATTTTTTGAGAAAACTCATTTCTTTCTGCTTTAAGAACTTCTGTTTTCGCTATTAATTCTCTACGTTTTAAATCTAATGGCTCAAACTGATCTAACTCAGAAATATCTTCACCTCGTTTTGCCAGCTTTGCTTTCACTGTTTCATAATTATCTCGAACAAATTTTACATCTAACATCTGTAATTCCTCCTTAAATTTAATAAAAAACGACAAAAAAAGCCCTCATCCCAAATAAAAGGGACGAGAGCATACCCGCGTTGCCACCCTGATTGACTTAACAATATGCTAAGCCCACTCTTGTTTAATAACGGCTTTTCAACCGGCCACGACTTACTATATATTCAATCGTGCAACTCAAAGGACGGATTCACAAGTGTTTTTATCAGCTTCCACCAACCGCTGACTCTCTAAAAAAAACGTGCTTGTTACTGCTTCCTATCATCGTTTTTAGATCATGAAATTACTCATACTTTACTATACGTTTGCTTTTTTAGCAAGTGATTCCTTAACCATTTCCATAAAATATGCAGTAATTTGATGATCGTCCGTCAATTCTGGATGAAAAGAGCATCCAAGAATATTTTCTTGCCTTGCTATGACAATTCGTCCTCCATGACTAGCAAGTACCTCCACATTGTCTCCAACTTCAACAATATGAGGAGCACGTATAAAAACTGCTGGAAAGTCGACAGCTACATTTTTTATTTCTATAGTTGTTTCGAAGCTGTCTACCTGGCGCCCAAAAGAGTTTCTCTCTACAGTCGCATCCAGTGCAGCAATATGTGCAAACTCATACCCAACCAATTTGTTTGCAAGCAATATTAAACCTGCACAAGTTCCAAACATCGGTTTTCCTTTGGCTGCAAACTGTTGTAAATGTACAAGCATGTCAAAGCGATCTATTAGTTTTCTCATTGTTGTACTTTCCCCACCTGGAAGAATTAGTCCATCAACTAGAGCTAAATCACTTCTACTTTTTACTGCGATAGCCTCTGCTCCACACGCTTCAATAGAACGAACATGCTCACTAACCGCTCCTTGAAGTGCTAGAACTCCTATTTTAACCATCTTACCACCCTCTATCTTGCATGCGATCTTTAACATCTAAACGAGAAATTTCAATCCCCTTCATTGGTATTCCTAAGTCTTTTGAGATTTCTACAAGCAATTTATAATCTTGATAATGTGTAGTCGCTTCCACAATCGCACGTGCAAATTTCTCAGGATTTTCTGATTTGAATATTCCCGATCCAACAAATACTCCATCTGCTCCTAGCTCCATCATCAACGCAGCATCTGCTGGTGTCGCCACTCCACCCGCCGCAAAATTTACAACCGGTAATTTTCCATTATGTTTAATTTGTAATAAAACATCGTATGGCGCTCCTAAAATTTTCGCTTCTGTCATTAGTTCGTCTTCATTCATATGAACAATCTTTCGAACCTGTGCGTTCACTTTTCGTAAATGACGAACCGCCTCTACAATATTCCCTGTTCCAGGCTCTCCTTTAGTACGAAGCATAGAAGCCCCTTCTCCAATACGACGAGCTGCCTCTCCTAGATCTTTGCACCCACATACAAATGGTATTGTAAATTCACTTTTACGCAAGTGATACTCTTCATCCGCCGGTGTAAGTACTTCTGACTCGTCAATATAGTCAACACCCATTGCTTCTAAAATTCTAGCTTCTGTAATATGCCCAATACGTGCTTTTGCCATGACCGGAATCGTTACAGCTCCCATTACTTCCTCCATAATGCGCGGATCTGCCATACGAGCTACCCCGCCAGCAGCACGAATATCAGAAGGGACTCGCTCAAGTGCCATGACTGCAACTGCTCCTGCCGCTTCTGCAATACGTGCTTGTTCAGCATTGATAACGTCCATAATAACGCCACCTTTTTGCATTTCTGCCATCCCCCGTTTAACTCTATCCGTTCCAATTTGATTGTTTGTCATTATTTTATCCCCCCATATGTTTATAAAGTTTAGTATAATAAAAGATGACCATTTGAAAAGTATCAGAAACATATATAACGAAGTGGTCAGGATGGTGATGAGTATGGACTATTTAATGTTTCAGCTTGAAAAAGAAGCGAAAATGCCTTTATATGAACAGCTTTATACAGAAATAAAAGAAGCTATTATTAATGGAACAATTGAAGAGGGAGCAAAACTTCCAGCCAAAAGAAAATTAGCAGACTATCTAGCTGTCAGCCAAACAACGATTGAATTTGCGTACAGCCAATTAGTAGCAGAAGGATTTATTTCATCTGAAGCAAGAAAAGGATTTTTTGTTCAAAACTTAGAAGAACTAGCACTTATTAAACAAGAATCGTACGTAAACGTGCAGGAAGAAAAAAAAGAAGTGGACTACCTCATCGATTTTTCACCAGGGAAAATCGATACTGATTCATTTCCGTTTACCGTTTGGAGAAAACTTGCAAAAGACATTATTAGTGAAACAAATAAAGATTTTTTACTTCTTGGCGATCCACAAGGGGATTATGCTTTAAGACAGCAAATAGCCTCTTATTTGTATCAATCCCGAGGTGTTAAATGTACACCAGAACAAATCATTCTTGGATCAGGAACAGAGCAAATTATGCCATTAATCATCCGCCTACTAGGCAAAGATGCTATTTACGGAGTCGAGAATCCTGGTTATCCACTCACTCATCATTTACTAGTAGATGATCAGCAAAAGTCAGTGCCTATTTCCGTAGATGCTGAAGGTGTAATTGTATCGGAATTAGAGAAAACAAATGCAACCGCAATGTACGTAACACCATCTCATCAGTTTCCAACCGGTGCCGTTCTTTCTGCATCTCGTCGAAGTCAGTTACTTTCCTGGGCTTATCAAAAAGAATATAGGTATATTATTGAAGACGATTATGATAGTGAATTTAGATATACCGGAAAACCAATTCCTTCTTTACAAGGAATCGATCAAAATCAACGGGTTATTTATTTAAGTACATTTTCAAAGTCACTAATGCCTTCTTTACGAATTGCATATGCTGTATTGCCAAAACCTCTTATTTTGCAATATAAACAAAAATATTCATATTATGCCGCAACAGTTCCTCGTATGGATCAGCATTTACTAGCAACGTTTATGGAAACAGGTTCTTTTGCCAAGCATTTAAACAAAATGCGGAAAATTTATAAACGAAAGTTAGAAATCATAACGAAAACGATTATGCAATATGAACCTCTTGTCACTATTTCAGGTGAACAAGCAGGTATGCATCTCTTATTAACGATTCAAAGTGATAAAACAGAAGAAGAGCTTGTGCTTCAAGCAAAAAAAGCAGGCATACGTGTATATGGCGTTCAAGAGTATATGACGGGGAAGCTAGCCGTATTTACGGAGCCTAAACTCCTGTTAGGCTTTGGAGGGATAAAAACAGAGGAACTTATTTCTTCTATTACTGCTTTAATAAAAGCATTAGAAATTACAAAAACACCGTAAGCCCATTAAGGGCTACGGTGTTTTACTGTTAAAATAAACCGCCAACAAAGTCAGTTGTACTACTCCATATATTGCTGAAAAACTTTCCTATTCCTTGGAACATTAAACTAATCCAACTGGAACGTTCTACAGATTCAGTTGTAACAACATCAACTTCCGACGCTTGGTCTAAAATGTAGCCATAATCTGTTCCTTCTGTTTTCTCTAAATGTACTTTACCAACGACTGTTCCTTTTTCTACTGCTGCTTCTACTGTTTCTTTATTCGCAGTAAATGTAGGCTTGTACAGTTCTTTTTCATTTGTTTTAATAACCATGGAAATAGGATCTTTTGTTGCAATTGCAACAGATTTTTCTTTTCCTTTTTCTACTTCGATTGTTTCATGTTCAGGAATTACATATCCTGCTGGTACTAATTCTTCTTTAGAAAACTGTGAAAATCCATAATCAAATAATGCTTTTGTTGCATCAAATCGGGCTTCATATGAGCCAACTCCATTAGCATCTACTGCTTTCATCACAACGGAAATAACACGCATTCCATTTCTTGTTGCTGTCCCAGTAAATGAATGTCCTGCAAATTCTGTCGTACCTGTTTTTAATCCATCTACGCCTTCATATCCGTAAATTAATCCTGGCAACATAAAGTTCCAGTTAGACATCCCAATTGCATCGGAAGTTCCTTCGCGGAATACTTTTTTCTCTATTTTCGTTGTTTCTAGTACTTCCGGATAATCTTTCATTAGTAAGTAGGCAAGACGTGCTACCGATTTTGCAGGCATTACGTTTTCATCTGAAGGACCTGTACTTGCGGGATGCATTCCTTGTAGGTCTTCATTGTTCAAGCCTGAAGAATTGACAAATTTATAGCCTACTAAGCCCATTTCTTTTGCTTTTTCATTCATTAACTTAACAAAATTTTCTTCTGTAGGTGCCATACCTGCTGCACCTGCGATTGTTTCAGCAATCGCAATTGTTGCTGCGTTTGCAGAGTAAATAGCCATTGCTTCATAAAGCTCATGAATAGAGTAACTTCCATCTTGACGAAGTGGAACATTACTTAATCTACGGTCTTGAGAAATTTTGTATGTATAATCAGTTATTGAATACTGTTGATCCCAAGTCACTTTGCCATCTTCAATTGCTTCGAATAACAAATACTCGGTCATCATTTTAGTCATACTTGCAATGCCTAATGGTGCATCTGCATTTTGTTCATAAAGTATTTTTCCAGTGTCAGCATCGATTAATATTGCTCCATCGACATATAAATTCAAACTTTCCTCTGCTTTTGTAGCAGTCGGTATTCCGATTATAACTGAAATAAGAAACATCGGAAGTACTAGCCACTTAATCATTGATGACATCCAAACTTTCTTCACTACTGTACCTCCACTATAAGTTTTTTCACTGCTCATTTTATCACACTTTCCTATCCATTAGCACTTTCCAACAAAAAAACACCCATTTTGCCTACATATAGACGACAAATGGGTGCTAAAGTTTCGATTTATACGTAAATCTTAAGAAATTGAGTAGTTTGGTGCTTCTTTTGTAATTTGAACATCATGTGGATGACTTTCACGTAATCCTGCACCAGTCATTCGGATAAACTGTGAATTCTCACGTAAGTCTTGTAAGTTACCTGTACCACAGTAACCCATCCCAGCACGAACTCCGCCCAGTAACTGATGAATTGTATCAGCTAGAGGCCCTTTATAAGGAAGACGCCCTTCGATTCCTTCAGGAACTAACTTTTTCGCATCTTCTTGGAAATAACGATCTTTAGAACCTTTTTCCATCGCTCCGATAGAACCCATTCCACGATATACTTTGAAACGTCTACCTTGGAAGATTTCTGTTTCTCCAGGGCTTTCCGTTGTTCCCGCAAGTAAACTACCTAGCATTACAACATGTCCACCTGCCGCAAGAGCCTTCACGATATCTCCAGAGTATTTAATTCCTCCGTCTGCAATAATCGTTTTACCTGCTTTACGCGCCTCTGTAGCACAATCATATACTGCAGTAATTTGAGGTACACCTACACCCGCTACTACTCGGGTTGTACAAATCGAACCTGGTCCAATACCAACTTTTACAACATCTGCTCCTGCTTCAAAAAGTGCACGAGTTGCTTCAGCAGTTGCTACATTTCCAGCGATAATCTCTAATTCAGGATATGCTTCACTGATACTCTTAACAGTATCAATAACGCCTTCTGAATGCCCATGGGCAGTGTCAATTACAATTACATCTACTTGTGCCTTTACAAGCTTCTCAATGCGGAACATTGTATCTTTCGTAACACCAACCGCTGCACCTACTAATAGTCGACCATGATGGTCTTTAGCAGCATTAGGGAATTCAATAACTTTTTCAATATCCTTTATTGTTATTAATCCTTTTAGAATACCTTGCTCATCAACTATAGGTAGCTTTTCTATTTTATACTGTTGTAAAATTTTCTCTGCATCTTCTAAAGTTGTACCTACCGCAGCAGTAACCAATTTTTCTTTTGTCATAACTTCATCGATAGATAATGAGTAATCTTGAATAAAACGTAAATCACGATTTGTAATAATACCAACTAATTTTTGTTCTTCTTCATTGTTTACAATCGGCACACCCGATATTCTGTATTTCCCCATTAAATGTTCTGCATCAAATACTTGATGACTTGGAGTTAAAAAGAAAGGATCTGTAATAACTCCATTTTCAGAACGTTTAACCGTTTCTACTTGCTCTGCTTGCTCTTCGATACTCATGTTCTTATGAATGATGCCTAATCCACCCTGACGAGCCATAGCTATTGCCATTTTTGCTTCAGTTACTGTATCCATACCAGCACTAATCATTGGGATATTTAACTTAATCTTTGGAGTAAGTTGAATTGAAAGATTTACATCCTTTGGTAGTACTTCTGATTTAGCTGGAACTAAAAGAACATCGTCAAATGTTAAACCTTCTTTTTGAAATTTAGATTCCCACATTGTTCTTATTTCCTCCTTCGATAATTGAATATTATTACAAGGTTATCAGCGCCCACTCGGAGTGTCAAGAATCAAAAAATAATATAATTATTCCGACTTTTCTATTATAATATTTTCTTAATTTCTTTTTCCATTTTCGTAGGAGACGTTTGTGGTGCATATCTTTCGATTATATTTCCCTCTTTATCAATTAAAAACTTTGTGAAGTTCCATTTAATTGAATCTGACAATAAACCTTTTTTCTGGGAAATTAAATATTGAAACAATGGGTGGGCATTTTCCCCTTTTACATCTATCTTTGCAAACATCGGAAAAGTGACCCCATGGTTTATTTGGCAATATTCTATCGTACTTTTAATATCTTCAAATTCTTGGTTTTGAAATTGGCTGCAAGGAAATCCTAATATTACTAAGCCCTTTTCCTTAAATTCGTCATATAGTTTCTGAAGCTCTGTAAATTGTGGAGTAAATCCACAATGACTCGCAGTATTCACTATAATCATAGGTTTTCCCTCATATTCTCTTAAAGAAATTTCTTTATTTGTTGAACTTTTTACACTAAAATCATAAATCGTTGTCATTTTCTTTGCACCCCTTTTTATATATTGTTATTTATACAATATTTCTTTATCTAAATAATCACAAGACATTCGATTCCAGATTAGCAGTAAGTAATTTTTTGTTAACAAAAAAGCCGCTACCGATTACTCGGTAACGACTTTTTCAATGCCCAGCGACGTCCTACTCTTGCAGGGGGAAACCCCCAACTACCAT
>NZ_JALDYF010000017.1:0-95118 GCF_032154225.1 Psychrobacillus sp. | reverse complement strand
GCATCTGCCTTACAAGCAGAGGGTCGGCGGTTCGAGCCCGTCATCCTCCACCATTATTCTTGTGTTATTTCGGAGGGGTAGCGAAGTGGCTAAACGCGGCGGACTGTAAATCCGCTCCTTAGGGTTCGGCGGTTCGAATCCGTCCCCCTCCACCAGTTTAATGGGGTATAGCCAAGCGGTAAGGCAACGGATTTTGATTCCGTCATGCCCTGGTTCGAATCCAGGTTCCCCAGCCATTTTTTATTTACATCTAATTTTTTCGGGGCCTTAGCTCAGCTGGGAGAGCGCCTGCCTTGCACGCAGGAGGTCAGCGGTTCGATCCCGCTAGGCTCCATAATTTAAAATAATCGTAAAAAAGGTATTCCATGACAATGGGATACCTTTTTTGTATTTTCATTAATTTTGCCAGATACGTTCGATGGAGCAGCCACCATCGGAGAAATGTAATAGAAAGACATCTGGATTGCTTAAGTTTTTCCATTGCTCAAAATCGAATTTTTTATCGTAGTTGTTTAATAGCAATGACATAATGTTTCCATGAGTTACAATTGCAGTGCTTTCATTATCGTTCGATAGGATTTCATCTAACACCTCTACTATGCGCTTCTGTGCTTCTTTGCTCGACTCTCCACCTTCTAGTTTTAATTCGATGTCTTCAAATGTTTCTTCTAGCTTAACAAGCCAGTTATCCATAGAACAAGTAGATAGAATTCGCTCGGATAAGCGATGATCGATTTCTATCGTTAGTTGTTTGGGTGTTGCGAAAGGTTCGATGGATTGATGAGCGCGTAAAAATGGGCTTGAAATAATTCGACTAATTGCTGTGTTACTTAAATATTTGGAGAGTTCTTCTGCTTGTTTGCGTCCCAGTTCAGTGAGGCATGCTTGTGCCTCTTGTCCTTCTGCTTGGCAATGTCTAATGATAAATACTTTTTTATTCATACGTCCACCTCTATCCAAAATAATAGTTTGAAATTTTTTCGATAAACTCCTGTTCCAGCTCACCTGTGTTTTTAAGCAATAAAAACGTTTTTACTTTAGGAAGTGGGAATAGATCAAATGGAATGTTCATGACACGTCCTTCGATTAATTCTCTTTTAATAATGGACTGTGGCAGAAAAGAAGCGCCTAGTCCTTCCTGTATAAAGCGTTTTACGATATGTGCTTGGGTCACTCGCATAGTTCTAATCGTATTTACTTGCTTGCGCAGTTGTAAGAGCAGTCCATCCCATACGACCGGATGATGGTGGGTGAATAGGTAGTTTTGTTTTAAATACTGTTCTGTATCGAATATTGGGGCTGATTCTTCCTCATATCCATCTGTAGGGACGATGAAGAGTAGAGGGTCCTCATACAGTTCAATAGCTTCTATATCTTTTCGTGTCGCATTTAAAGCAGAAATTCCAATATTTACTTCTCCGCTTGCTACTAGCTCTTCGATAAAAGCAGATTCCTCTACTCTTATAGATACTTCTAAATCGGAATGTTTTTCCATAAACGAGCGCAATATGTACGGTAAAATTGTTTCAGCCATTAAGGGAGAAATGGCGACACTCCATTTTCTTCGATATCCTTCTGAATAAGCGTGTAATCGGTCAATGCTACCCTCGAATTCTTTTACAAGCACTATTGCTTCTAAATAAAATACTTTTCCGGCATCCGTCAAACTTACTCGTTTATTTGTACGATTAAATAAAAGTATTCCTAGATATTCTTCTAACAATTTAATATGGACTGTGACACCGGGTTGAGAAATCATTAACTTTTCAGATGCTTTTCTAAAATTATTTGTTTCGGCAGCAACAATGAATGTTTTGAGCCATTGGTATTCCAATAAAATCGACCTCCAATTGATTATAAAATTTAATCAACTTCATCAAACATATTTAATTTTCATAATTATATATCTTTCTTATACTAAAAGAAAAGAAGGAGGAGTTATAATGTTTCAAAAAGGATTAAAAGATGTTGTCGCGGTGCATACGGGAATTGGTTTAGTTGATGGTGACCAGGGGATATTAAGATACCGTGGTGTAGATGTAAAAGAGTTGGTACCTAATTATTCATTTGAGCAAGTGGCGTACTTTTTATGGTACGACGAATTGCCGTCTGAGATGGAACGACAGCAGTTTGAAGAACAGTTGAAGGTAGGTAGACATTTGCCACTTCATATTTGCAATGTAATAGACGCACTTCCAGCGACGGTTACCATTATGGATGCGATGAGAACGGCGATCTCTGCATTTGCTACAGGAGAATTTTTAAAACAGGATATGATCAAGCAAGCTATTCATTTAACTGGTGCACTTCCAGCGATTATTGCTAGACATTATAGAAATCAAAATAGTCTTCCTTTAGTCGAAGCAAATGATTGTTTCAATCATACGGAAAATTATTTGTGGATGTTAACAGGTGTCGCACCGACTCCTACACAAGTAAAAGCACTAGAAACGTATTTAAAGTTGACAATGGAGCATGGATTAAATGCTTCGACGTTTGCGGCAAGAGTAACGGTATCAACCGAATCTGACTTACCAGCGGCAATTACTTCCGCTATTGGGACGATGAAAGGTCCATTGCATGGTGGTGCACCTGCTGGAGTGCTCGATTTATTGGATGAAATAAAAGAAGAGTCATTTATTAGATCTGTTATAGAAGAAAAGGTTAGACAAGGAGAAAGAATCATGGGATTTGGGCATAGGATATATAAAACAGCTGATCCTCGATCTGTATTGTTGCGAGAAGCTTGTTTACAGCTACATGGCGCAGATGCATGGTTAGATTTGGCTGTGGCCGCTGAGAGAGAAATTATAGCTATTTTAGAGCAATATAAACCTGGTCGAAAGCTTTATACGAATGTGGAGTTTTATGCGGCAGCCATTATGCGTTCGATCGAAATGCCGGCAACTTTGTTTACGCCAACATTTAGCGTAGCGCGAATGGTTGGATGGACAGCTCATGTAATGGAACAGGTTGAGGATAAAATTCTTTTCCGCCCTCAGTCGTTGTATACAGGAAAAATCCGTTCATTAAAATAATGCTTTTCAACACCTCACTTTTTCTATTATGATAATAGAAAAAAGTGAGGTGTTGAAATTTGGCAAATACAATCGTGTATGGAGATGTAACGTTACGTCCGCTAGAACAAGCAGATGTGCAGCGTTTATGGGAACTTTACGATCCAAAGATTTTTGAATTTATGCTAAATAAAGTAGAGGACCATGACCAGTTGGAGAAGTGGTTACAAGTAGGTATTCAACAAATGAATATTGCCAAAACTGCTTTTGCTTTTGTAGTGGAACATACAGATACAAAAGAAATAATGGGGACGACGCGCATATACGGTATAGATGAAATAAATCTTAGCTGTGAAATAGGATCAACTTTTTATGGAAATAAGTTTCAGCGAACACATGTGAATACGACGTGCAAATATTTGCTGTTAGAATATAGTTTTGAAACGCTTGGAATGATTCGGGTACAATTTAAAACAGATGAGTTAAATGTCAGCTCACAACGTGCAATCGAGCGAATAGGCGGTATAAAAGAAGGAGTTTTACGCAATGAGCGTATACGTTCAAATGGTACGGTAAGAAATGCAGTCGTATACTCGATTATTGAGAGTGAATGGCCGGATGTTAAAAATATGCTTGTTCAATTGATGAATAAATATTCATGATTTTGTTGGGTTGAGCCAACGATACTCTAGGGTTTACAATAAGTGTATAAACAAAAGGGGGTATAAAATAATGAATAAATTAAATATTTCGATCATAGGTGTACCAATGGATCTTGGCCAGAATAGACGCGGTGTAGATATGGGGCCGAGCGCTATTCGATATGCTGGGGTAATGGAGCGTTTAGAGGCATTAGGTCATTCTGTAAAAGACGAAGGTGACATTGCAATAGGTCACACAAGAAAAGAACAACCTACGGATACTCATTTACGTAATTTAGAAGAAGTAATCGAGGGAAATACGAAACTTGGCGACAAAGTGCATGAAGTATTAAAGGGAAGTCAATTTCCGTTAGTGCTTGGTGGGGATCATAGTATTGCAATTGGAACGCTTGCAGGATTAGCGGATCATTATGAAAACCTTGGCGTTATTTGGTATGATGCACATGCAGATTTAAATACTGCGGAAACTTCTCCTTCAGGGAATATTCATGGTATGCCATTAGCTGCAAGTTTAGGATTAGGTCATAAAGACTTAGTGAATATTCGTGGTTATGCCCCAAAAATTAAACCAGAAAACGTTATTATTATTGGTGCACGTTCGGTAGATCCAGGTGAACGCGAATTAATAAAAGAACTAGGTATTAAAGTGTTTACAATGCATGAAATTGATAAGCTAGGTATGACAGAAGTGATGGATCAAGCAATTGCTTATTTAAAAGAACGTAAAGTAGATGGAGTACATTTATCATTGGATTTAGATGGATTAGATCCACTTTATACACCAGGGGTTGGTACACCAGTGCCAGGTGGAATAAGTTATCGTGAAAGTCATTTAGCGATGGAAATGTTGTATACAGAAGGTTTCATTACTTCCGCTGAATTTGTAGAAGTAAATCCAATCTTAGATGAAAAAAATAAAACGGCCGATGTTGCCGTTGCACTGATGGGATCACTATTTGGTGAAAGTTTAGTATAAAGCAGACGCTTCGTCTGCTTTTTTGTTTAAATTTAACAACACAAGTAGATAAATGTTTGTTAGAATAAAAATAATAGAAAAAATGAAACCTGTCTGCCAGTTGATACGTATATGATAGACAGCCGCATGGAGCGGAGGGGAATCACACGATGGATGCGTTAATAAACAAACGAATAAAACAGGTTCTAAAAGGTGACCAGGACGCATTCGCGGAGATTGTCGAGGTATATCAGCAAAGGCTTTTTCAAGTGTGCTTTCGCATGCTAGGGAATAGACATGAAGCTGAGGACATAGCCCAAGAAGCATTTGTGCGAGCTTTTATAAACATACACACGTTTGATCAAAAAAGAAAATTTTCAACTTGGCTCTATCGAATCGCAACGAATTTATGTATTGACCGCATTCGTAAAAAAAAGCCAGATTATTTTCTAGATGCAGAAGTTGCTGGAACTGAAGGACTTAATATGTATTCACAAATAGCAGCTGCAGAAGAACTTCCGGAAGAAGAACTGATGAAGCTTGAATTACAAGATCGCATACAATATGAAATAAGTCGGCTGCCTGATAAATATCGTACAGCAATCGTTCTAAAATACATGGACGAATTGTCTTTACAAGAAATTAGCGAGATACTAGAATTACCGTTGGGAACAGTAAAAACAAGAATCCATAGAGGGCGGGAAGCGCTTAGAAAACAGCTAAGTAAACAGCCCAATTTGTTGTAGGAGGGAATCGCGATGAATGCGTGTCCAGAACGAATTGTTCACTTTATGCATGATTATTTAGATGGCGGAATTAGCCGTGAACATGAGCTGGAACTAAAATCTCACTTGCAGTCATGTACGGATTGTCAAAAACATATGCATGAGTTAAGCGAAGTTGTTGCTTTCGTAAAAGGAGCAGCTCATATAGAAGCACCGAGTAATTTCACAAAAGCGGTAATGGCAAGACTACCAAAAGAAAAATCACATGCTGGTGTTAGTAGATGGTTGCGTCGTCATCCAATTGTTACTGCAGCGGCTTTATTCTTTTTATTGATGAGTGGAGCGTTATTTTCTAACTTTAATGAACAACAGCAGTTTTCATTTACAAAACAAGCCAATGTCGTAGTGGAAGGTGAAACGGTTATTATCCCAGCAGGACAAGTCGTGGAAGGTAACTTAGTTGTGAAAAATGGAGATGTCCGTATCGAGGGCGAGTTGAAAGGGAATTTAACGATTATTAACGGCTCCAAATATATGGCCTCTACTGCGGTAGTTGCAGGTAAAACAGAAGAGATTAACGAAGTATTTGATTGGCTTTGGTTCACGATTAAAGATGGGGCAAAAGAAATTATGTCCCTTTTTGAAAAAGAAGATACTGAAAAGTGAGAAAAAGTCTATTCCGATATTGGGTAGACTTTTTTATGTCTAAAAAAGGGAAGAAATCCTTAACTATGATATACTTTACTTGTATGGATTTGTGATGAAAAGTGGGGGATGCCACATGTCGTTTATGGAACAGTTTTCCGAGTTAATGCCAGTAAACGTACTTGTAAACATATTAGATGTTTTATTTGTTTGGTTTGTTATATATAAAATAATTACCCTTATAAAAGGAACGAAAGCAGTCCAATTATTGAAGGGGATATTTGTCATTGTCATCGCTAGAGTTGTTACAGACTTTTTAGGTTTGGATACATTCGGATGGATGTTGGAACAAGTTATTAACTTTGGATTTTTAGCAATTATTATCATATTCCAGCCGGAAATTAGAAGAGCACTTGAACAAATCGGTAGGGGAGCGTTATTTTCAAGAAATTCAATGCAAGATGAAGAGGAACAGAACCGTTTAATAGAGGCAATGACCAAATCAGTGAGTTATATGGCGAAGCGTCGAATCGGTGCATTAATATCGATTGAACGAGAAACCGGATTGACGGATTATATTGAAACAGGAATTCCTTTGAACGCAAACATTACATCAGAATTAATGATTAATATTTTTATCCCAAATACACCATTGCATGATGGAGCAGTGATTTTACAAAAAAATAATATCGCTGCTGCTGGATGTTATTTGCCGCTTTCTGAAAGTCCTTTTATTTCAAAAGAGCTTGGAACGAGGCATCGTGCTGCGATTGGTTTGAGTGAAGTGACGGATGCGATTACAATTGTTGTGTCAGAGGAAACAGGAGCAGTAAGCTTAACATCTAATGGTGATCTCCATAGAAATTTATCCATGGAAGAATTTGAAACTCATTTACGACGCCTTTGGTTTGGTTCAACGGCAGAGCAGGTAACTTCTTCTATATGGTCATGGAGGGGGAAACAAAATGGATAAAATGATGTCAAATCCTTGGTTTTTGCGAATAATTGCGCTAGTGCTAGCGATATCGTTATTCATTTCCGTAAAAAATGAAATGGAAAATACAAATGGAAATAAAAGCAGCACGCAAATAGATACGCTTAGAGAAGTACCAGTAGAAGTATATTATGATGATGATAATTTAATCGTAACGGGAGCACCAGAAACTGTTACAGTAAACATTGAAGGACCTTCGACATTAGTATTTTCTGCAAGAGCAATGAAGGACTACAAAGTGTTCATAGACTTGAGAAAGTTGACAATCGGTACGCATCGAGTAGAAATTTCTCATGAGAATTTTTCAGAAAAGCTGAATGTTCGGATTGACCCACGCTATGCAACTATTGTGATTGAGGAGCGTATTACAGTAGAAAAAGAAATAGATCCAGATATGAATGAAGGCTTGCTTGCTGAAAACTATGTGGTGAAATCGTATGAATTGGAACCAAGAACAGTAACAATTACTGGAGCAAAAAGTGTTGTGGATAGCATAAGCTACGTAAAAGCAACGATTAATGGAGAAAAAGGAATCTCGAAATCATTTGAACAAGAGGCAAGTATTCGAGTGCTTGATCGAGATTTGAATAAGTTAAATGTCACGATTGAACCGAAAACAGTTCAAGTGAAGGTGAATGTAGAAGAGTATAGTAAAGAAGTTCCAGTAGTGTTGTCGGCAAAAGGGATCCCAAAAGAAGGTGTTGTTATTAACAAGTTATCAACAACTGTCGAAAAGATTCGTCTATTTGGTCCCCGCATAATACTAGATAAAATGGAGCAGCTAAATGTAGAGGTTGACGTGAGTAAGCTAGAGCAGTCAGGTGAGTTTGAGACGAAGCTAGTACTTCCGGAAGGTGTAACGAAAATGTCCTTAGACAAGTTAAAAGTGATTGGGGATGTGACACCTGCACCTATTGAAGAACCAGATATAGATGAAGAATCTGTTTCAGGTCTTAGTACGAAAACATTTGATCAAATATCGGTCGAAGTAAGGAATCTCCCAGAGCAACTAATAAGTGAATTTGAAACATCTACAGATGGCATTGTGACAGTAATAGCAAAAGGAACACCAGAAGCATTAGATAAGATTAAAACGAGCGATATTGCTCTATATGTAGATGCAAATGATGCTACTATAGGTGAAAAAACATTTCCGATAAAAATGAATGTCATCACAGACGTAGAATTGGAAATGTCTAAGTCCGAAGTGAAACTAACGATAAAAGAAGCTTAATGTAAAGTACAACTGGCTTTTAAGGAGAGAAGATAAGAATGGGTAAATATTTTGGTACAGACGGTGTTAGAGGTGTTGCAAACTCAGAGTTAACACCAGAGCTTGCATTCAAATTAGGTCGTGTTGGTGGGTATATTTTAACAAAGGATGCTGAAAATCGTGCGAAAGTTATAATTGGTCGCGATACACGCATATCTGGTCATATGCTAGAAGGTGCTCTTGTAGCAGGACTTCTTTCTGTTGGTGTGGAAGTAATGCGTCTTGGTGTTATTAGTACTCCAGGGGTATCTTATTTAACAAGAGTGATGAGTGCAGAAGCAGGTGTGATGATTTCAGCATCTCATAATCCAGTAGCTGATAACGGGATTAAGTTTTTTGGCTCGGATGGGTTTAAACTTTCAGACGAACAAGAAGCGGAATTTGAGCAGCTATTAGACGCTGCTGTAGATGAGCTTCCACGTCCAACAGGAGCAGGCGTTGGAACTGTATCAGATTATTTTGAAGGTGGACAAAAATATATTCAGTATTTGAAACAATCAATTGATGAAGAATTCGATGGAATCCATGTTGCATTAGACTGTGCAAATGGAGCAACATCATCTCTTGCGACACATTTATTTGCAGATTTAGAAGCAGACTTGTCGACAATGGGAGCTTCACCAAATGGTTTAAATATTAATGAAGGCGTGGGCTCGACACATCCAGAAGGGTTAGCGAAATTTGTATTGGAAAAAGGTGCAAACGTCGGACTAGCATTTGATGGAGATGGAGACCGCTTAATCGCAGTAGATGAAAAGGGAACGATCGTAGATGGAGACCAAATTATGTATATTTGTGCAAAGCATCTAAACGCAGAAGGTCGTTTAAACAATAATACGGTTGTTTCGACTGTTATGAGTAACATGGGCTTCTATAAAGCGTTAGAAGAGCATGCAATGACAAGCGTGAAAACAGCAGTTGGTGATCGTTATGTGGTAGAAGAGATGAAAAAGAATGGCTTTAACCTAGGTGGAGAACAGTCAGGACATATCGTATTCTTAGACTATAATACGACTGGCGATGGCTTATTAACAGGTTTACAACTAGTAAATATTATGAAAATTACTGGGAAAAAACTTTCAGAACTAGCATCTGAAATGACCATTTTCCCACAAAGACTAGTTAATATCCGCGTTACAGATAAAAATGGCGTAACGCAAAATGATAAAGTAGCTGCAATGATTAGTGAAGTAGAAGCAGAAATGGCTGGCAATGGCCGTGTGCTTGTGCGCCCTTCTGGTACAGAGCCACTTGTGCGTGTCATGGTAGAAGCAGTTACAGAAGAAGATTGCGAAAACTATGTGAATCGCATTGCTGACGTAGTAAGAGCAGAAATGGGCTTAGTTGAATAAAATAAGTGAAGCGAAAACACCATGGACTCATGGTGTTTTTTTGTTGGAGAAAAGTAGAATCGGTCGAATAGCTGGGGAAATCGGTTGAATCCCATGAATAATCGGTCGATTTTTATAAATTAATTTATGTAAACCTTACTATCGGGGATATTCCGATTAAATTGATTACATATTGTCGGCAAATTATTAAATGTACTTCCCATATGAAAGAGTATCTCGTATAATATCATTACATGGGAGAAAGTGGGTGTAATTTGTATGAGGCTAGATGCTACTGATAGACGTATCTTAGAGCTATTAACCGCGAATGGACGTTTGTCTTATGTGGATATTGGCAAAGAGCTAAACTTATCAAGGGTTGCTGTTCGAGAGCGTGTGCATCAATTACAAGAGGATGGAGTAATTGAGAGATTTACTGTTGTTATTAATTCGGAAAAGGTTGGAAAAGGGGTTTCAGGTTTTTTCGAAGTAGATTGTGAGCCATCTTCACTTGTTGAAGTTGCTGAAAAACTCTCGAATAATCCGAGTGTCTCAAGTTGTTACCAAATGACCGGACCATCAACCTTACATATGCATGTGCTGGTAGATGATTTTGTAAGTCTGGAAAAGTTTATCAATGAAGAGCTTTATGCATTGGAAGGTATTACTAGAGTAGAGAGTCACATTTTGCTAAGAAGATTTAAAAGCAGAAGCGGCTTAAAGTTATAAAAATAGAGAAACCAAGACATTCCATAAGAGAATGTCTTGGTTTTTTTGAAAGAATAAAAAAGGATAGGGAGTGGATTTCGTTACAAGCGGACGCGTACCGTGGGGCACGGCTTCAGCCGCTTCCTGTGCTCCTGCGGTTACTAGTCGCAAAACAAAGTTTCGCTCCACTCAGTCCAGGGTTTTCAACTCGCGCTTTTCCCACTGGTGTCGCCGCTTTTCACTACATCCTTCCTGCATATGGAAATGTATTCATGCACCTTCTACTTAAGCCATTTTATATAAGAAGAGAAGAAATTCATCAACACTTCTAGTTATAAATAGACCAACAATTTTTGTACAAAGTAAATTTGTCATCTACTTCTCCACTTTCTGTTCAAATGTAGAAGTGTCACTTTGTAAAAACATACAAGAACCGCCAAAATTGCATCTTTGGCGGTTTCAAAAGATATAGAATGTTACTTGCTTCTTCTTTTGCCAAAAGTATTTAACTACTTGGCTCTGAAGTTTCTGGCGAGCGGAAGGTGAACATTTGCCATACGATGACCGATGAAAAAGCTTGTTGGAAGCGGCGCAGCCAATTCCAACAAGCTTTAAAAATTTAACCGTTCATCGTATGGACTAATGTGAAGCCTGGAGCGAGCCGGAAATTGTGTCGTTAAAATGTTTTACCTTTAAAGAATCGGGCGTCATTTTGCCCGGTTTTTTTATTTTATTTACTTCTATACTCGAAGTGATTGAAAACGGTTTCAGTAATTATAGGATGAATATGGACAAAGTGTATAAAAAATGGTCATTTTATATGCAAAACGTAATTGATAATGGATTTAAAATATTCTAAATGTAATGAAAATCAAAAAATATAAATTAATTTGAATATTCATGTAGCTTTTTGTATTTAATTGTTTTATAATCACAATTAACAAATAACAAACGTTTGTTAACCAAAAACGAAAAAATAGTTAACATTCGAAAGGAAGTGGGGGAAATTATGATTGCTTTAATCGTACGAAGGGGCGTACAACTTGTATTTTTATTACTTGGTATTTCATTTCTTGTCTTTTCATCGATGTACATAGCCCCGGGGGATCCAGCAACTATGGTCGGTGGACCTACTGCGACGGAATCGGATTTAGAAGCCATTCGAGACAACTTAGGTTTGAATGATCCTTTCCTCGTTCAATATGGTCGATATGTGAAAAATGCGGTACAAGGAGATTTTGGCTATTCGTATCAGTCGAAACAATCTGTATCTGAAGCTATTGCTATACGTTTTCCAAATACATTAAAGCTCGCAATTGCAAGTATGGTTGTGGCAATAATTATCGGAATAATAGCTGGATTAATATCAGCTTTGAAACATAATTCCTGGTTAGATGTAACATCGACAACTTTTGCACTCGCAGGAATTTCAATTCCTAACTTCTGGTTAGGAGCGATACTTATTTTAATCTTTTCCGTCAATTTGCAATGGCTTCCAGTCGGAGGGTTATCAGCTCCCTTTTATACAACAGAGGGCTTTAAACAATTAATACTTCCGGCAATTACTCTTGGAACAGGCTCAGCTGCAATGATTGCTCGAATGACAAGATCATCCATTTTAGAAGTGATTAAAGCTGACTATGTAAGAACGGCTAGAGCCAAAGGGGTAAAAGAAGGCACGGTAATATGGGTACATACATTAAAAAATGCGATGATTCCAGTTATTACAGTCATTGGTTTAAACTTTGGTGCTTTACTTGGTGGAACGATTATTACAGAAAAAGTTTTTGCGATAAATGGGGTAGGTCGACTAATGGTCGATGCAATTGCAATGAGGGATTTCCCAATGGTTCAAGCTTCCGTGTTACTAGTAGCGACATTGTTTGTAGTTGTTAACTTACTTGTAGATATAATCTACACATTTATTGATCCACGAATTAGCTACGACTGATGGAAGGAGGTTCCTTATGACGAACACGGTTTTAGTAACGGATGTCAAAACATCTGTGAAGAGAAAAAAAGAAAAAAACTACGTCACAACATTAAAACGACTTTTGAAAAACAAGCTGGCAGTCATAGGTATTATCATAATCCTTTGTCAGATTGGGATGGCGGTGTTTGCACCACTTATTGCAACGCACGATCCGATAAAGCAAAACCTAGTTGCAAGTGAATTGCCAATGTTTTCAGAAGGTCACTGGCTAGGCACTGATAACTACGGACGAGATGTATGGTCACGAATTGTACACGGTGCAAGGATTTCATTACTTGTAGGGTTTACTGCAGTTTCACTTGGACTTATCGGAGGTATCGTACTTGGATTGTTAGGTGGTTATTATAAGAAGCTAGATGGAATTATTATGCGGATTGTAGACTTACTGTTTTCATTTCCAGGTATTTTATTGGCGATGTTAATCATTGCGATTTTAGGTACTAGTCTTATAAATGTAGCAATTGCAATTAGTATTTGGTCCATTCCAAGTTGTGCGCGTATTGTTCGAGGCTCGGTTTTGTCGATTAAGCAAAAAGAGTATATTATGGCGTTAAAATCACTAGGAGCATCAGACCTTCGCATAATGATTCGACATATATTACCGAATGCAACAGCACCAATTATTGTATTTGCGACGATGAGAATGGGAACTGCGATATTATCTACCGCTTCACTAAGTTATTTAGGATTAGGTGCACAACCACCATCACCAGAATGGGGTGCGATGATTTCACAAGGGCAAAACTTTATGTGGACATCTCCGCATTTAACGATTATTCCAGGTATTGCAATTATGTTAACGGTTTTTGCTTTTAACGTAGTAGGAGATGGATTAAGAGATGCATTAGATCCAAACATGGATATTCATTAAAACAAACAGGGGGAACGAAAATGAAAAAGAAATTTTGGTTAGCGATACTATTCAGTGCATTACTAGTATTAACAGCAGCATGTTCAAATGGAGAATCAGCTTCAGCACCAAAAGAAACAGATAAAGGCGGAAGTACAGCAAGTGATAAAATATTCACTTACGCATCTACTTCAGATGCAGTTGGATTATCACCAATTTTAATGAATGATTCACCATCAGCGAATGTAACGGAACAAGTGTATGAGCAATTATTTACACGTAATGTAGAAACGATGGAATTTGAACCTAAATTAGCAGAGTCATTTGAAAACCCAGATGAAAATACATGGGTTATTAAACTAAAAGAAGGTATTAAGTTTCATGATGGAACGCCTTTTAACGCAGAAGCAGTAAAGTACACATTTGATAAACTACGTGATCCAGCAACTGCAGCACCTCGTGCCTCTTTAATGGAGCCAGTTGATGTTATTAACGTACTTGATGAAAACACAGTAGAAATCAAAACAAAATATCCTTACGGTGCATTTTTAGCATCTTTATCGCATTCAAATGCAGCAATTGTAAGCCCAACAGCTGATCAAAAACAAGATTTAATGAAAGATCCAGTAGGAACTGGCCCATTCAAGTTTGTTAGTTGGACACCAGGCGACCAAATTGCTTTAGAAGCGAATGAAGAATATTGGGATGGAGCACCAGCAGTTAAGAAAGTAGTTTTTAAAGTAGTTCCTGAAATCTCAACGGCAATATCTATGCTTCAAACAGGTGAAGTGCAATTTATTGACAATTTACCAACAGAACAAATTAAGCGACTAGAATCTATTGATACGATTAACATTGAAGAAATCGAAGGTTCACCAGTGTATTACTTAGCATTTAACCATCTAAGAGAAACGAATCAAGATCCTGAGTTCCGTGAAGCAGTTGCAGCGGCGATGGACCGTGATGCATTTGTTTCAAAATTAAATGGACTTGGCGTTCGTAGTGATAGCGTTATTGGTCCGAAAGTATTTGGATATGATTCATCAGCAGACAAAGCAGGTACTGTGTATGATTTAGAAAAAGCAAAAGAATTAGTAGCGAAAAATGGCTATGGTGATCGTACGATTAAATTACTAACAGCAAATAGAGCGAACTTTATTTTGATGGCTGAAATTACACAAGCACAATTAACAGAAGCTGGATTTAAAGTAGAAATCGAATCAATGGAGTGGGCGACGTTTTTAGATACAGCTCGTCAAGGTGAGTATGACCTTACATTCTTAAGCTGGTCGAATGTAACGGGAGATGGATCTGAGTTATTATATCCAAACTTCCACAGCGATAATGTTGGCTCTTCTAACCGTGCACAATATAGCAACCCAGCTTTTGATGAGTTAGTTGTACAGTCTCGCACAACAACAGACCAAGCTAAACGTCTAGAATTATTAGATCAAGCAAATAAAATGATGATTGAAGAAAATGCAGTTGTCGTTATGTATCACGGAATTGTTACAGCAGCATTAGACAAAGCGTATAAAGGTCTAGAATTAGATCCAAACGGCAAATGGTACTTAAAAAACGTTATTGGAGAGTAGGTTAGATGATGCAGGAGACATTACTTGAAGTGAATAATTTAGTAACTGAATTTCGCACAGCAGATGGAACAGTCCAAGCTGTGCGAGATGTCTCCTTTTCGATTGCGAAAGGAGAGACATTATGTATCGTTGGAGAATCGGGCTGCGGTAAAAGTATAACGTCTCTATCGGTCATTGGCTTACTTCCGAGCAATGGAAAGATTGCAAGTGGAGAAGTGAAGTATGAAGGGCAAGCCATTCATAACTTACCTCATGAAGAAATTAGAAAAATGCGTGGAACTAAAATTTCAATGATTTTTCAAGAACCGATGACTGCTTTAAACCCAGTTTTAACAGTAGGGTATCAATTGCGTGAACCGTTACTTCTACACCATAGGTTAAGTAAAAGCGAAGCGACTAAACAAGGAATTGAATTGTTGGAGCAGGTAGGAATCCCGTACCCTGAAAAACGTATGAATCAGTATCCACACGAACTAAGTGGTGGGATGAGGCAACGTGTCATGATTGCAATTGCTCTTGCTTGTCATCCGGGATTGCTAATTGCGGATGAACCAACAACTGCACTTGATGTAACGATCCAAGCTCAAATTCTCGATTTGATCAATGAATTAAAAGAAAAGCTTAATATGGGAGTAATGTTAATTACGCATGATATGGGTGTTGTAGCTGAAGTAGCAGACCGAGTAATGGTCATGTATGCTGGAAAGAAAATTGAAGAAGGACCAGTTGCGGAGATTTTTGATCATCCAAAACATCCTTACACAATTGGACTACTAAACTCAGTGCCAAACGTAGACGACCCGGATTTTGTATTAGAGCCAATAGCCGGTTCTCTTCCAAGCTTACAAGAACAAATTCAAGGATGTAGATTTCATCCACGCTGTAAATTTGCTACGGATAAATGTCGTGAAGAAGCACCACCAGTATTTGATTTAGGCCAAGAACATATCGTAAGTTGTTGGTTACATGCAGAGGAGGATGTTAACCATGGTCAATCAATTGCCAAAAGCTGATCCGAAAATTCTCCTCGAATTAAAAGGTGTTAAAAAGTATTTTCCTATTAAAGGTGGCGTATTAAAACGTGTTCAAGGACATGTAAAAGCTGTCGAAGATGTTTCCCTTCATTTATTTGAAGGTGAAAGTTTAGGGGTTGTAGGAGAATCGGGCTGTGGTAAGTCGACACTTGGACGTGCAATTTTAGGGCTTGAAGAGTTAACGGAAGGAAAAATTTACTTCCGTGACGAGGAAATCCAAAACTTAAAACGTAAAGAAAAGTTGAAGTTTGTGAAAGAAATGCAAATGATTTTTCAAGATCCATTTGCTTCTTTAGATCCTAGACAACGAATCGGAAATGCACTTGAGGAAGTTTTTACGATGCACACAAATATGTCTGCAAAAGAAAAACGTTCAGCAGTAATTGATTTGTTGCAAGAAGTGGGATTAAAAGAAGAGCATTTTGATCGTTACCCTCATGAATTTAGTGGTGGGCAAAGACAACGTATCGGTATTGCCCGGGCAATAGCGTTAAATCCTTCATTTGTTATTTGTGATGAAGCGGTTTCTGCCCTAGATGTATCAGTACAAGCACAAGTTCTAAAACTACTAAAAACATTGCAAGAAAAGTATAATTTATCGTATTTGTTTATTTCACATGATCTTGGTGTAGTTCGTTATTTCTGTGATCGTGTGCTAGTAATGTACTTAGGTAACACAGTGGAGTTAGGGACAGTGAAAGATCTATTTGCAAATCCAATCCATCCGTATACACAGGCACTTTTATCGGCAATTCCAAGACCATCTGTTCATGCCAATAAAAAACGAATTCGCCTACAAGGAGATTTACCTAATCCGGCAAATCCACCAACAGGCTGTCCATTTCATACGAGATGTCCGATTGTACAAGATATTTGTAAAAGTCAAAAGCCGGCATGGGAGCAAATTGAAGAAGGACATTTTGCAGCATGTCACTTTGCAGGTACGAAAATATAAAACATTAATAAGAATTAGAGGGGGATCATCATGGATTACTTAAACCACCCATTTGCAGCAAAACGTCATACTGTTTTTGCTAAAAAAGGCATGGTTGCAACATCGCAACCACTGGCAGCACAAGCTGGATTAGAAATTCTGCAAAAAGGCGGAAATGCCATTGATGCAGCAATTGCAACTGCAGCGGCACTTACAGTGGTAGAACCCACATCTAACGGAATTGGCGGAGACGCCTTTGCACTTATTTGGACAAAAGACCAAATACATGGTTTAAATGCATCAGGACCAGCACCAAAGTCGATTTCTGCAGAAGCGATTAGAGAAAAAGGACATGAAAAAATGCCTGTACACGGTGTGATACCAGTTACTGTACCAGGTGTTCCAGCGGCATGGGCAGCATTGTCAGAGAAATTCGGCAAGCTTCCACTTAAAGACGTGCTCATTCCAGCGATTCGCTATGCAGAAGAAGGTTATCCGTTAACTCCAATCCTCGGTAAGTATTGGAAATCTGCATTTAATAAATTCAAAGAAACTTTCACTTCAGAAGAGTTTTCCGCTTGGTTTGAAACATTTGCTCCAAACGGAAGAGCACCTGAAATAGGAGAAGTTTGGTCATCACCAGGTCATGCTAAAACATTGCGTGCTATTGGAGAAACGAATGCTCGTGATTTTTATGAAGGTGAAATTGCGGATAAAATAGATGCTTTCATGAAAAAACACGATGGTTATTTATCGAAAGAGGATTTAACAACGTATAAACCTGAATGGGTAAACCCTGTGTCTGCAAATTATCGTGGCTATGACGTATGGGAAATACCACCAAATGGTCAGGGTATGGTAGCTCTTATGGCATTGAATGTTTTTGAGCAACTTTCTAAACCAGAATGGCAAAGTGCACATACCATTCATGAGCAAATCGAAGCGATGAAACTTGCATTCACAGATGGTCAATCTTTCATTACAGAACCTGAGTTTATGCCAGTAAGCACAGAATATTTATTGTCTGACGAATACGCAGAGAAACGTGCAAAAGTAATTGGTGAATGTGCAAGTAATCCGGAACCGTATGAACTTCCAAAAGGAGGCACAGTGTATTTAGCTGCAGCTGATGAGGAAGGAAATATGATTTCGTATATTCAAAGTAACTATATGGGCTTTGGATCCGGTATCGTGGTGCCAGGAACAGGAATTGGTTTGCAGAATCGTGGGCATGATTTTTCCCTAGATGAGTCACATCCAAACACGCTGAAACCAGGGAAACGTACTTACCATACGATTATTCCAGGCTTTTTAACGAAAGATGGTCATGCAGTTGGACCGTTTGGAGTAATGGGCGGCTATATGCAGCCACAGGGACATTTCCAAGTTGTCAGCAATACAGTGGACTATTTATTGAACCCTCAAGCAAATCTTGATATGCCAAGATGGCAATGGATAAAAGGGAAAACTGTTCATGTAGAGCCGGAATTCCCGAACTATCTTGTACAAAGCTTAATAAGAAAAGGTCATGATATTCATGTCACTGCGGATACAGGTAGCTTCGGGCGTGGGCAAATAATCTGGAGAAATCCAGAAACGGGTGTTCTCCAAGGTGGTACAGAGTCTCGAACGGACGGAGCAATTGCAGCTTGGTAGAACGTCTAACCTCGAAGGACACCAACGTGCACCCGAAGCGTGTTCTTCACCGAAATATTGGCTTAGCTTTCTTTCGCGTAGGTATGTTGGGATTTGGTGGAGGACCTTCATCAATCCCGCTTGTTCATTTGGAAGTTGTGAAAAAATACAAATGGATGGATGAGGAAGAGTTTGGAGATACGCTTGCTCTAGCAAATACAATGCCAGGACCAATTGGCACGAAAATGGCTGGTTACATCGGTTATCGTGTTGCTGGTTTTTGGGGTTGTATAAATGCTATTATCGTATCGATCGTTCCAACTGTATTGCTAATGCTTCTATTTTTAGGTTTGATCCAAGCATATAAGGATATACCGTGGGTACAAAATATGTCAGCTGCCGTTGTACCTGTAGTAGCGGTAATGCTTGGCGTATTAACATATGACTTTATTAAAAAATCTAGCGAATCTTTTGGTTGGTTAAAAGCACTTTTACTATTAGCTTTATCAGCTGTACTAATGGAAGTACTACATATTCATCCTGCTATCGTCATTTTAGGATGCATTATCATTGTCTTTTTACCTTTGTTGAAGAGGAGGAAAAAGGAATGATTTATTGGCAACTATTTATCGCATTTTTTATACCAGGAATTCTAGGCTATGGCGGAGGTCCGTCTTCTATACCACTAATCGAGCATGAAGTTGTCGGAAAGTACGGCTGGATGAATACACAAGAATTTAGTGAAGTAGTCGCAATCGGGAACTCTTTACCAGGCCCAATCGCTACGAAAATGGCCGGATACATCGGGTACGAGGAAGCAGGCATTTTGGGATCAATTGTCGCATTGTTCGCAACAGTAGCCCCGTCGCTTATTATGATGATTGGGATGATGGCAGTCTTAATGAAATACAAAGATGCGCCAGAAGTAAAAAACCTCACGCGGCTGATTCGCCCTGTAATTGCTATTTTACTAGCATTTATGACGATCCAATTTGCGCAAGAATCTGTAGCTGGCATTGGACTAGGTAGTACGATATTTCTAATGGTTGCAAGTTTATTGCTATTAGAAAAGTTCAAAGTCCATCCTGCGTTTGTTATTGTTTTAGCTTTAATTTTTGGAGCAATTACTGGATAGATGAAGAACCACGGACCTAGCGTTCGTGGTACTTTGCGTGGGGGAAGGTTGAATCGGTTGAATAGTGGGCACAATCGGTCGAATCGATCGATCTCTACAAAAAATCGATCTATCTCAACCAAAAGGATAGATTATGTACCAACCTACACATATAATCTATCATTATCATAAAATAGAATATTCATCATAACTTCAGATGTTTTTTATTGACACAAAATTACAGAAAAAGTATGATGGATATGCTGCCTTTGAGAAGTCTAACCTCTCAAGCTAGCCGCGTAGAAATGGAGGGAAATGAGCGCGCGTAAAAATGAGGAAAACAATTATAGCGCCAGAGCTGAAGAAATTGGACGGAAATGTATCTTCAGCAGACGAGGTGGAGGTTATCGAAAATTCGGCGGATGCCTCCCGACCGTATTTGCCCGGTTGTAATTCTTTTTCAGAAACCATTCGAGTGATCGGGTGACAGAGGGGAAAAGAAGGCATTCTTATCTAAAAAAGCGCCTATGCAAAAATAGGACGCTTATTTTGACTTGAATGTAAACGGAGGAATAGAAAATGTGTGGAATTGTAGGATATATTGGAGAAGCAGACGTTAAGGAAATATTATTAAAAGGATTAGAAAAATTAGAGTACCGTGGATACGATTCGGCGGGAATTGCTGTGTTAAATGAAGAAGGAGTTGTCGTTTTTAAAGAAAAAGGTCGAATCGCCGACTTACGTGATGTCGTAGATGAAGATGTAGACGCACAACTTGGAATTGGTCATACACGCTGGGCAACACACGGTGTACCAAACCAACTAAATGCTCACCCACATCAAAGTACAACAAAACGTTTCACGCTTGTGCATAACGGCGTAATCGAAAACTATCATTTAATGAAAAAAGCATATTTATCAAATATAGAAATGACTTCTGATACAGATACAGAAGTGATTGTACAATTAATCGAGAAGTTTTCATCTGAAGGCTTATCTACAGTAGATGCACTTCGAAAAACATTGCATCTTATTCATGGATCATATGCACTTGCACTTCTAGATAAAGAAGATGCGAACACTATTTATGTGGCGAAAAATAAATCACCATTACTTGTAGGACTTGGTGAAGGCTTTAACGTAGTAGCATCTGATGCAATGGCAATGCTTCAAGTAACAGAGCAATATGTAGAACTTCATGACCAAGAAGTCGTTATTGTGCGCAAGGATGCAGTGGAAATCCAAAAACTAGATGGCTCTATCGTAGAGCGCGAAGCATACAAAGCAGAGCTTGATATGAGCGATATCGAAAAAGGAACGTATCCACACTATATGCTGAAAGAAATGGACGAACAGCCAGCTGTTATCCGTAAAATCATTCAAGCATACCAAAATGAACAAGGTGAACTTTCGATTGAACCAGCTATTTTAAACGCATTGCACGACGCAGATCGTCTATACATTATTGCGGCAGGAACAAGTTATCATGCAGGGTTAATCGGGAAAGAATATTTCGAAAAAATCGCAGGCATCCCAGTAGAGGTGCATATTTCAAGTGAATTTGGCTACAACATGCCACTGCTATCAAAGAAACCATTATTTCTGTTCATCACACAATCAGGTGAAACAGCGGACAGCAGACAAGTACTCGTGAAAATAAAAGAAAAAGGGTACCCAACGATCACAATGACAAATGTGCCAGGATCAACACTTTCTCGTGAAGCAGACCATACGCTTTTATTGCACGCAGGACCTGAAATTGCAGTGGCATCCACAAAAGCATATGTAGCACAAATTGCGGTATTAATGGTGACAGCTTCTGTATATGCACAATCTCAAGGTAAAACATTAGACATGGATGTTGTAAAAGAGCTAGGTATTGCTGCAAACGCAGTGCAAGCGATTGTCGATTCAAAAGAAGAGATGGAGCAGATCGCGAAAGAGTTTTTAGCAACAACACGCAATGCATTCTTCATTGGACGCAACATCGACTTCTATGTAAGTCTTGAAGGTGCTTTAAAACTAAAAGAAATCTCGTACATCCAAGCAGAAGGATTTGCTGGAGGCGAATTAAAACACGGAACAATTGCGCTAATCGAAGACGGTACTCCAATCTTCGCTTTAGCAACACAAAAAGCAGTTAGCCTGAACATTCGCGGGAACGTAAAAGAAGTAGTAGCACGTGGTGCAAACCCATGCATTATTTCAATGGAAGGCTTCGATGAAGAAGGAGACCGCTTCGTACTTCCAAAAGTACATGAGCTATTCTCTCCATTAGTATCCGTAGTATCATTGCAACTAATAAGCTATTACGCAGCATTGCATAGAGACTGTGACGTTGATAAGCCTAGGAATTTAGCTAAATCGGTTACGGTTGAATAATAGAATTGTAAGATATGGACTGTGTTGTTTGCATACAACTCAATCGTGACGTAAATAACTCAAGCGTGACGTATACAACTTAGTCGTGACGTGAACAACTCAAACGTGACGTAAAAACTGGTTAGATTAACTAACCAGTTTTTTTCATTTGTCTATTGATATTTATAAAAAAAGTGTGGAGATGATTAAGTTGTTCAAAAAAGATATAGAACATTAAAACACCTTTAAGAATGATTCCTTCATCAAAGTTATTAACTATCCAATATATTTATTAAATTATTTGTTTAAAGTATAAGTAGCCAAGTAATAGACAATAAATATTGTATAATGGAGGGAACGATAATTTTGATAATAAGAAGTGATGAAAAAGTAATTTATTGCTACAACTGTCGTAAAAAGACCTTATTTACCTGTAGAGATATGCACAATAATAGTGGTGTAGAAAGTCATTGTAGTGAATGTGCATATGTATGGTTTGAATGGCAAAACCGAGCGGTAGAGCGCGAAAAAGAAAAGTGGATTGAATATAACGAATTAACATTCTAATTTTAAATAACATGAAAAAACGCTTAGAGAATATTTCTCTGAGCGTTTTTTCTTTCCTTTTTTAGGAGTAGCTTCAGGAAAATGCCGCTTTACAATTACTAAGCCTTTAATCCGATAATATAAAAAATCAGCAGCTCCAATATACTTGGGAACTGCTGTTTTTTTGGTTAGGAGAATTTTTAACAAAACGCAGCCTTACTTCGAATAACAAAAGGTTTATTCCCAATCTCCTGAATTTCTCAATCCTCTTGGTTGTCTTTTGCCAAAATCCATCCAATATTTAAGTCTGGAAATAAGAAATTCTTTTCGAATATCATCTATTTGAGAATTATTAATAGCTTCTTCATTATTATCTATTTTACTTAATTCCTCAGCAAATACAGGCCCTAATCTAAATGTTGGTGGAACAAATTTAGCAACATAATTCCTATTTTTCACTTTACAAGTAATGGTATTTCTTGCTTTGATATTAGGTGTTAATCTATCAAAGGTCATATATATTTCATTTTCTCGCACTAATTGCGATCTTTTTTGATTTAAATCAGGTTTCCCACTAAATTCACTTCTAGACCCGTAAATTAAAACAAATTGTGGCTTAATCGCTTTCCCCCTCGCTATTTCCCCATCTATGTCGTAATACTGATAAAAAAGACTTTGGTGATTAGGATTTGAATACCACATTTTCCAATCACTAAGTTGAGTTTGAGCTTGAGTAAATTCTGCTGTTGGTTGTCCATCGTTTCTAAACCATTTTTTATTAGGTTTTTCTATCTCTATAAAAATTGGATAAATTGTTCCACTATCTGAAGCAATCCACAAAAAATCAGGTATTTTAGTTGTTAAACCTTGAAGTAATGGTTGAGTAATTAAAGCATTATTATATGGAGCATGACCAGATTCACCATAAATTCCAAAAGCTCCTGGTAATAGTGATGGGTTTTTCTCAAAAAATTCTTGAAAAACATCTTCTTCGTCTCCATGTTCTTTTAATAGGATCTCATAATCTTTAAGTAAATTTCTTTCGTAATCTTCCCATGCAATAACTTTTGGAGCATTATCTATAAGGTTGTAAGGTTTTTTAAAAATAGAATTTTTACTAGTCATATTATAATTCACTACTTTCTCCCAGTTTAGTTAAACTCGACTATCTAATTTTCTGTTTTTCTTTTTATTACTAATCTTCATCTACACTTCGACAAAAATAACTACAACTCCTTTTTGTGCCAAATTACCGATTCCCATTTAAATCACTCTCCATCCATATTCCGTTCCCAATATTCTATTGAACAAATTAATCCTCTTAATCAATACCTTTCATTAAAGAAAGGTGCTTTATTTCTATTCAACAAAAGAGTGTGCTTCTCCTTTTTAAACTAAACTGCTGCGTTAGTTTAATAAAAAAGAGCAGGCTACGTAGCACCTGCTCATCAATGTGTGTTTTTTAACTATCGTGTCCCTCTTGCTTAATGATTTTCAACATGAGTAGATACTTGTATTAGATGGAATTATTTGAAGAAGTTTTCTGGCCAAAGGAACTCAGGTAAATGTCTCCGAATTAAATTAGCCTCATTATTATATCCTCTTTCCTCAAGCTCTCTTACAAATACTGGCCAAGGTGGAATATTACTCATGTATACATTACCTGAAGAGGTAGACATACCTCCTCCTTGGGATGTCGATAAGCCCCCATATTGAGCAGTGGACAGACCACCGTATTGAGCAGTGGACAGACCTCCATATTGTGCGGTAGAAAGACCCCCATATTGGGAGGTAGAAAGACCTCCATATTGGGAGGTAGACATGCCGCCGTATTGGGAGGTAGACATGCCTCCGTATTGAGAGGTAGACATGCCTCCGTATTGGGAGGTAGACATCCCTCCATATTGGGAAGTAGATAACCCTCCTCCCTGTGATGTACTCAAATTGCGTGGCCATCTCTTCATTTGCTCAATTATTTTTTTGCTCATAGATAAACCTCCATATTGGAATCATATTATTACTAGTTAATACATTTTCACGATATTTCTTCAAGCACAGATTTCCAGAAGCTTTCATTCGGTAAAATCAATATTCGCGTTGATCAGTTGGGGAAATCAGCCTGATGTCATAAGATCCTCTAAAATTTCATTCTTGTAAGATTCTAAACTTTTCCAGCCACTGTCATTTAATTCAGTAATTAGTTCTTCTTGACCGAAAATCATTTCATTTGGTATTGCAATTACTGCTAAATGGGTTGGGCGGCTCAATGCAACATAGGCAAGTTTTAAACTTTTTATCATTTCATCTCTTTTTAAGTCCTCTTTTACTGAATAGGGATCCGAGTATTTGCCTACTAAATATTCTTTTAATAAGTCGATCATTCTATAAGTTGGTTTCATTGTACGATCTTTGAAGACAGTATTCAATACCAACATAGTTGATCTGTGGGTCTCACCCTTAGCTGAATGAATTGTTCCAATACTGAAATTTAGATTCTCAGTTTCAGTGGTTTCAAGCTGCTTTTCTGTTTTTGTATTGACAATTGTGTGATATAGATATTTTATTTGTGCTTCAGCATCAATATTCTTAAAGCACGCATCTTCAATACCAGTTATTTTTTGGATAATCCTTTCTAAATCCCAAATTATAAAATCCCCAATAAAATTTTCGGAATTAATTTCTTTAACACATTTACTGAGAATCACTTTATAAATAAGCTCCTCTTCAACTTTTTTCATTAGATCATCAGAAGATAAATCCAATTCTTTAGACAATAGGTCAATAAAAAAGTTGTAGCATTTCCTTACAATACTTTCAATATTTCTAACTTTAGTAGTAGGCTTATTATATGAAGTAAAAATACTACTCAAATCTTCATGGAAAGCGGATATTATAGCATCTTTCTTTCGAGATTTCGAATACTCGGTAGATTGAAGAGTACAGTAATTAATTAGTGATTTATATTGTTCAAGTAAATCATTTTCGCTCTCATAAATTATATAGTGTGGATTGAACGAATCAACCAAATTTAAAGAAGTAAAAGTGTCATATTTTTCTATACAAATATTTTTAACTAATTCTGAAATACTTGAGCCAAAACGAGAAGTCTCCGAAATTTCTTCATAGGATAAACCGCAACTTTCAAATTCCTCACTTGGCTTCCAAGCATCCCTATTGCCATCAAAAATACTATATAAGGATTGGTATGGATCACCGAACTTTTGAAAAACGATATCTGGAGAAGAAAAAAGCTTTTTTAATAGATTATACTGCAATTCACTTGTGTCCTGGGCTTCATCCAAAAGTAAATATTCGAATCTGTGTTTAATAGAACTAATTATTTTCTCTTGATTTTTTTCTATATACCATTTAGAGAGCTCCAAACATTGTTCGTTATTTACTAAACCCCAATTAAATAACATTTTCAGACACTCGTTAAATTCAGATCTATAACTTTGGTTTGCTTGACTTATAATCGTGTAAGAGTAGTCATCATTTATTATTAGTTTTGGAAGTGCTCTTGTTATGTTCGGAGTCGGGTAAGTATACCAATCAGGCTTTTTTTTATCGAATAAAGCGCCAAACTTTTTTTTGTATTCTTCATCATCAATCACTCTAAAATGTTTGTCTTTGTGAACTAAGTAGAAAGCCTTTCTCGTAAAAAAACTGTTAAAAAATTCTTGTATGGTACCAATAAAATTCGGATATGAAACATCATTGATTCCAATTTTTTTTAGCCCCATTTTTATTTCATCAACAGCTACATTTGTATGCGTTATGAGACAAATACCTCTATCTGTGCTCTTTTGTTTAGAGAGTAACAGCGCACATTTTGCAATTAGAACAGTGGTTTTACCTGAACCAGGGCCAGCAACTATATTGGCAGAGCCAGCGACTTCTATTGCGTTTACTTGTTGAGGGAAAAATGAACAGCCGTTTGGTAAAATTAAAGGCGTTATATCCGCTAAGCACTTCTCACTCATCTTCATTCGACTCACTTCCAATAATACTTGAAGTGTGTTTTATTGCATTAATAAGGTATTTCAGATTTTCATCGCAATTGATTTTTTCCTTCCATTCCATATGTTTAACCTCTTCCTTGGTTAAATTATTTAACTTAACAGCTAGTGTCTGTGCAACTTCAGCTTTTGAAACCAATTTGTTATTTATAGGTTTAAAAATCTCATATGCTATTTTTTCTGTTTCAAGAGTCCCTTTATCAAATTCACTCATTAAACTTTGGAACACTTCATACTGTTTACCTTCATAAGGCTTCTTGTAGCGAATTTCTTGGACAGCCTCTAACAATATAGGTGCAAGTGAACTTAAAGCAAGACAGTATTCCAAAGTCCATTGGGGGGCTATACATAATTTCAAATTTGCATCATACTTTTCATATTTATCCTCAATTTGTCTAAACTTATCTCTTGAACAAGCATTAATATACTCCGGAGTGATTTCTTTCTTTGCTATTTTTTCTAAGTAGTCAGTATTCTGACTACTTATTTCAAATTTGAAGTCGTTTGCTAATTTTTTTAGTGTGGAATATTCGTTTCCAATGTTTTCTTCAATTATTTTTTCTCTTGATATATTGCAAATGGTCAATAATTCATCCAATTCTTCTTCGTTCAAAATTGAATAAATTGCTTTGTTTTTTTCTTCTTGCTCATAATAAACCCAAGGCTTAACATCTATGTCTGTAATAATTGCTATTGGAGTCGTGATACTTGGTAGTTTCATGGATTCTTTCCACAAAGTTGATCTTGAAAACAGCTTAATATATCTTTCAAAAGATGTTCCTCTTACATTAACTAGAGATATTCCATACTTATGCAGTGGGTACCCAATAAAGTTAGCAAGAGCTGGTATCAGCAACATTTCTGAATCACCTTCTACAAATATCACACCTTTAGCAAAAAATAGATTACTTTTCGTAGCATCCAAGAATCTTTCTAGAAACTCAAAATCGTTATCTTCAAGTTCGGAAAATTCTCTTCTCATGGGATAGGCTACATTACCCTGTATAAAAATAATATTTTTAGGGTCTATAGAAGATACCAAATTTGTGCTATGAGAGGTTAAAATGAATTGACCTGCTCTTTGTGAATTTGATTCTAATTCTTCTTCCAAATACTTAATTAATCTAATTTGTGCTTGTGTATGTAAGTGGGCTTCTATCTCTTCTATCAATGTGATATGGGGACCTACTAACTCACTGCTTTCTACATAGTCGTTCAGTAGTAAAAGTTCAGTTGCTATGAACAATAGATTCATATTACCTAATCCCAAATTAACATCTTCAGTATTGATACTTAATTTTCTTAATATAGAAGATAGATCAGTTGATGATACTGAAAAATTAGTTTTTGCCTTATTTTGATCTTTATTGTCATAAAAATCACTTAGTAAACTTTCAATATCAGATACTAGAGAATGGTCTTCAACATAATCTTCTTTAAAAAATCCCTCGACTTTATCATTTGCTTCTTGCATTATTTGTTCTAAGCTGTGATTGGTTTCACTAGATTCTTTTTTAAAGGCTGGATGGACTTTTAAGATTTGTGCCAGCCTAGAACGAATTCCAGGTTTTAATTCGGTATCTGCGTCTCTTAGGGGTTTTAAATATGTAGTTTTCAATAAATCACGAGCCTTACTACTTAAACGAAACTCGAAATTTTTTTCTCCAGCTTGAATTCTCTGATCAATATACTCTTGACCGTTATCATTTCTTTTTCTCTCAACTTTTAGAGAAACTCTCAGTTCATAGTCCCCATTTTCATCGAAAGAGAGCCACTCTAGAAATAGACCAGCTTCTTTATCTGATAGCGATGTAAAGGTACCTTCAATATAAAAATTATCGGTATATTTATCTTTTGCATAACAAAAGAAATCTTCTTGCTTTATTTTTTCAAAATCATTACTTATACTTCCCAAAAGGTATCTTATTGCATCAATGATAGCAGTTTTCCCAGAGTCGTTTTCTCCGACAATTACATTGAATTTAGGACTAAACTGGACCGTAATTCCTGGAGTTTCATCTTCCTTTACAGAAAATTGCCGGAAATTTGTTAAACTGATAGTCTTTAGGTACAAAATATTTCCTCCTTAATAAACTATATTGATAAATTGGAACTATATTTAAATGTTATTATAAAGAGTATACAATACTTTCCTATAAAGGAAATAAGAATCTGGGATGACACCAGAAAAATCCGCTTAATAAATGTGGTATTAATCTAAATTTCATTAAACTCGAGATATCTATTTATATTAGTTTCTTTACCTTCTTGAAGAATAATGACCGATAATCCTTATTCCTCCATGTACCTTCACAGCCTTGGTTGTTATACGAAAACATCTCCCCCACCAACATTAATCATGATGGTGGGGGAATGTTTTATATGTTGATAAAAATTCTAAAATGATATTAGGTATAGGAAATAGTGCCGGAATTACCTGGATATTAACAGAGACATGAAAAGAACATTGCGAGTAAACGGAAACTTTTAAAAACCAACTATCTGATTATATAAATATTTAGAACTTACCTATCCAATTCAACATTTACAAATATTTTCACAAAAAACGATTTTAAATTGCCTGTCACTTGAAAATAGACAGAATATTTGTTATTAATAGTGAAAAGAAGTCGATTGGTGGTGATATTTTGTCAGTAAATAAATATACATGGACAGAAGAAAAAATTGCTAGGTTTTATAAGGAAGGTAGAGGTTCTGGTGAATTAAATCATTACCAACCGTGGCTGAAAATTAATGAGGTGCCAAGTAGAGGTAGATCACATCGGCCAAGGGGTTGGAAAACCAATAGAATACATCATTTTCTATCTGATTTAGAACTATCTTATTTTTATTACTTGGAATGGAGTAAAAAAGTGATAGATATAAGAGAGCAATTTCCGCTTGAGCGTGAGGATACCCTAAAAATAGCTTCTGATAAAGGCATTAAGCATTCCATTGAAACTACAACTCAAACACATATTGTTATGACCACTGATTTTCTTATAACGAGCCGAGTGGACAATAAGATTATACAAATTGCGCGTTCTATAAAACCTAGTAGTGAGTTAGAAGACCCTCGTGTCCTTGAGAAACTAGAAATAGAAAGACAATATTGGGTAGACAGGGATATAGAATGGTCTGTAATTGATGAAAAGGTCATGTCGACTCAATTTGTAAAAAATATGAAATATATCCATGTATATTACTATCTTGAAAATAATCAAGAGGAAGAAATGAGTTTGCATTTCTTAGATTATTTATACAGAGAGCTGAAGTTGAATCCGACAAAGCAGTTAATTACATGTTGTAGTGAATTCGATTCTTTATACAATCTCGAGGATGGTTCGAGTATTTATTACATGAGACATTTGTATGCTCGCCAGTATATTGAAACATACGACATGGAAAAACCAATAAAGCCCCATGACACAAACCTGACAGATATAATTTTTAATGAAAGGAGTGTTAACAAAAATTATGGTAGCTCTATCAGTTAATGAACTCATTGTAGAAGTTGATACAGATAAAGCATATAGAATTTTATGGATTGATAGTGGTTATGTAATTGCATATGTAATAGATATTACCGCTATTAATGCTAGTCCTTTTATTATGACTACTAAGGAGATAGAAGAACAAATCAATTCAGCAATATATACCTTGCGAGTAGATGAGAATGTAGCATTAAAAAGGTCGCCAACAGAAAAAGATATTCAACATAGAGATAAAACTTGGATGATAATTAAAGACTTAGTAAGAATTGAACCGGATATTTACAAGAAGAGTCATCGCTATAAATTAATTGAAGAAGCGATGATTAAGCATAACATTAAATCCAAAAATACCTTTTATAAAAATATAAGAAAGTATTGGCAAAGAGGAATGGTGAAAGATTCAGTTTTTCCAGACTTTAATTTTACAAATACAGACAAAGAATATAAGAAAAAAACAGGAAGACCTAACAAGAATGGAGTCAAGGGAATCATAATAACTGCAGAAATAAAGGAACAGTTTTCTAAATCCGTAAAAAAGTATTACTTAAACTTAAAAAAGCCATCTTTAATTTTTGCCTATAAGATGATGATCCGAGATTATTATACAAAATTTAAATACTTCGACGAGTCAAATAATGAAAGGTTGGTGCTTAAACCGGAGGAAGAGAGACCTTCTCAAACGCAATTTTATTACTGGTTTAATAAAGAATACAAAAACGATAAAGTCACCATAGCACGGGAAGGTCTAAAGAAATTTGAACAAAACCATAGAGCCGTATTAGGATCTTCTACGGCGGAAACAGAGGGACCAGGAGATATTTATCAGATTGATGCAACACCGGGCAACGTATATTTAGTCAATCGATTCAACCCAAATTGGATTGTCGGACGACCTACCACTTATTTCATCGTAGATGTGTATACACATCTAATAGTAGGTCTTTACGTGGGTTTAGAAAATGCCTCTTGGAAAGCTATGATGAGTGCAATAGTAAATGCCTGTATGGACAAAAAAGAATACTGTAAAAAGTTTGGGATAAATATATCAACAGATATTTGGCCGTCTATGCATTTACCAAATAACTTCATTGGTGATAGAGGTGAATTAGCCAGTCACGGGGTTGATCATTTGATTGAAGGATTAGGTCCTAACATTAGTAATACCCCTCCCTATCGCCCGGACTGGAAAGGGATAGTTGAAAAACTATTCGATACTTCACAAGAAAAAATCAAACCGTTTCTACCTGGCTATGTACACAAAGATCATGGTGAGAGAGGAGCAAAAGATTATCGGCTAGAAGCAAGCCTTAATATCGAAGAATACACACAAATCTTAATTAATTTTATTCTTTTTTATAACAATAATTTTTATATGAAAGAATATGTTAGAAATGAGCAACAAATAAAAGATAACGTCCAACCTATACCAATCAAGCTTTGGGAATGGGGAATAAAGAATGCTGCAGGCAAACTTAAAAAACATGATATCGACAAAATAAAGTTTTATTTATTACCCCGAGATAAAGTGACTATCTCTGAAAAAGGAATTAGATATAAAAAAATGTATTATACCACTCCTAGAGCGATCGATGAACAATGGTTTTCTAAAGCAAGGAGAGATGGAAGTTGGAAGGTAGAATTTTCATATGATCCAAGAGATTTGAATGTTATTTATTTACATTCCAATGATGAGGATCTTTTTATTCCGTGCACTCTTTTAGATCATCAAGTGAGATATAAGGATAAGACTATCGAAGAAATTGATCAACTATTAGAATTTGAAAATAACGATATGAAAGACACTGAACATAGTCGATTAGAAAATGAACTTAATTTTTACTCTGATATCGAGAGTATTGTAAAAGCTGCAAATAAGAACAAAGAGGAAAAGTTGGACAAAACGCTAAGTAAGTCCAAAAGAACGAAAAATATAAAGGATAATAGACGAGAAGAGCGAGTTCAAAGAAGTGAGGAAGAAGGATTTAACTTACAAATTAATAATCAAAAAAAGATTAGTGCCATAATACAAGTTGAAAATAATAACGAGAAGAATTCATCTATAATATCAATTAAACAATTATTTGCAAACGAAGGAAGAAATGATAAATGAAAAAGCTAATTAAATTAGAAAACGGAGAATATGCAATTAGTGCGGAATATACCGAACAAGATAATCCAGACTATCGGGGAAATCCCTTAATCGAAGCACTTCCTCCTATGCTTTCTGTTGATGAGGCTTATGAACAACTACGCTATCTCCCAGAATATGACAAAAGAGAAAATAATCTATCCGTCCAGTATCGTTACCATGCACTTTTGAGACTAACTCGATTTTATCAACCACTGGAACAAACATTGACGTTAGAAGCACGTTTTTCAGGATTATTAAGAAGTGGGTATATGTATAGAAATCCTCAAAACAAATCACATGCTGAAACCTTAATTGAAATGCATCGAAGATTAGAAAAAAAAGAACCAATAGGACTCCCACCAGACATTCGAAAAACAGCTTCAAGCTTATCTATAATCGGTTTTTCTGGAATGGGGAAATCATCAGCGATTGAGAGGATACTATCTCTCTATCCTAAAGTCATAATTCATAAATACCCATTAAATATAATGCAGATACCATGGTTAAAACTAAACTGCCCAAATGATGGATCTCCAAAAACGTTATGTTTAGATTTTATTACAAAGATTGATGAGGCTTTAGGGACAAACTATTTTAAACAGGGTCACAAACGAGAATCATTAAGTTATCTAATTATATATATAGGACAATTAGCTAGGGCACATTGTCTAGGGGTATTAGTTATTGATGAGATTCAGCATATGTTAACAGCAAAGTCGGAAGTTTCAAGTAGTATGATGAATTTTTTGGTTACCTTAGTAAATGAAATAGGAATTCCGATAGTGTTGATCGGGACGACTAAAGCAAAGCGATTACTCCAAGTTAATTTTCGACAAGCTAGGAGAGCTGGTGGCCATGGTGAGTTAATCTGGGAACAAATGAAGATGGATGATAATTGGGAAGTCTTACTTAGTAGAATGTGGACATATCAATGGACTAAGGAGAAAGTTGAGTTAACGAAAGAATGGATGGAATTAATTCATGATCAAAGCCAAGGAATAGTAGATATTGCAGTTAAATTATTTATGTTGGCACAGTCTTATGCAATGGAGGAAGGATATGATAAAATTTCTCCTAACATGATAAAAATAGTTGGCGAAAAATATTTGAAAATGCTGCAACCTATGCTAAAGGCTTTAAGAGAAGGAAGATTAGAGGATATCGTAAGATATGATGATATAACCCCTTTTGATATTGAAGATTTTCTTTTGCAAAGAGAAACCCCAATAAATATGAGAGAAAGGATAAGCAAAGAGAAAGAGAAAATAGCGGAAAAAAGGCAACAAAAAGATTTGTCTGTTCTGCAAATAGTAACTCTCACATTAATGAATCTTGATATAAATGATAAGTTGGCAGAAATGACAGCAAAAAAAATTATTAAGGAAAATAAGGAAATCACACCACAAGAGGCAGTCCAGGCAGCTTTAACTCTTATTAATGAACGTATGGCATCTAAAAAAGCAATTGATAATAATTCTAAAAATAAGCGTTCATCGAATATAATTCTTAAAATTGTTGATAATGGTAGGAAAGAGAGGAAATCAGCTCACGATTCCTTAGTAGGAAAAGGATTAATAATAGCCCCACTCTTGGATAATAAACTATTTTAGGGTGGGATTATATTGCTTGGTTGGTTTCCAAAGCCATACGATGATGAGTTAATATACAGTCTTTGCGCCAGATATTTTACTAAAGGTTCAAGCATTAGTATTAGAAATACTCTTGAAAAGTGTTTTCAAGGTAAAAGATCCAAATTAACACCCGACTTCCCTTCAAATCTAGAAGTGTTGGTTGAACAACTTGAAGTCTTTGAATATAAAAGTTTGGAGACCTTAATTTACAAACATACGCCTTTTTATTACTTCACGAATCTCCTAATAAAGACTCAAAAAGAAGTAGTAATGAAAGAAATAAGTAAAGCCAAAAAGAAGAATATACACATGTCGATTGGGCAGGTAGCAAGTACTGTAAGAGAATCTAAGTTCTTTAAATATTGTCCTTCTTGTTTAGAATACGATTTAAAAAAGCTTGGCGAATCATACTGGCGGACTTCGCATCAGCTCCCGAGTGTTTTAGTTTGTATCGATCATAAGTGTTTACTACATTTAAGTTCAGTTTTATATAGAAATAAAAATTCAAAACTGATTTCACCTAGTAAGGAAAATTGTATCCCTACCCCTTTAAATCAGTGTATTAAAGGTACTATATCTAGTGGCAAAATTAATCAGATAAGTAAGGTTGCCATTGAAAGTAAAAAACTATTGGATGATGAATTAAGCTTTGACATTACGCAATTAGTATCGATGTACAGAGAATTACTAAGAAAGAAAGATTTAATCACAATCAATGGAAGGGTGAGACAAGCAGATTTATATAGAAAGTTTGTCTCTTTTTATGGTATTGAATTTTTAAGTTTCTTCCAATCGGTTCCCAAAAATAAAGAATCGTGTTGGTTGAGAACTATTACTCGCAAGCATAGAATTTCATTTCATCCAGTAAGACATTTGTTGTTATTAAACTTTTTGGGAAAAGAAATTGAGTCATTTAAGCAGGAAAATTATGAAGGACCTTTTGGTAAAGGTCCCTACCCTTGTCTTAATCCTGCTGCTGAACATTATAAAAAAATGATTGTCACAAATCTTAAAATAGAGAGATGTACTGATACTGGGAAACCACTTGGGACTTTTACATGTCTATGTGAATTTCAGTATAAGCGACTTGGTCCTGATTGTGGTCCAGAAGATAAGTTTAGATACAGATACATTAGAAATTTCGGTGAGGTATGGAAGAAAAAACTAATTGAGTATATTGATACAGAAAAAATCAGTTATCGCAAAGCTGCTATATTACTAAATGTAGATGTGGGGACAGTTATTAAATATTACAAAATGCAAAAAAATGAACTTAATCCTAAAATACATGTGGAAAAATCCTCAATGGTTCATGATTACCGTTCTATTTGGATAACAAATAAAGAAGCAAATCCTACTTGTTCCAAAACAGAACTCAGAAATTCAAATAAAAAAGTCTACACTTGGTTATATAGAAATGATAAAGCGTGGTTAGATAATAACTCCCCTGCTCAATTGAAAAGAGCACATTTAAATAATCAAAGGGTTAACTGGAATGAGAGAGACTTAGAGATTTTAGAACAAATAAAAAACTACTTAATAACTCTAGATATAAATGATAAACCTGTTCGATTAACGAAACGACACATCGCGATAGCAATCGATAAGTTGTCCCTAATAGAGAAAAAGATAGACAAACTACCCTTAACAAAAGAATTTATCCTCTTGATAGTTGAGACTAAATTTCAATATCAGGAAAGGCTTAATGAATGGAAAAAGAAAAATCATTTTAATCATTAGAGGTGGTTATATGCTTACATTCTTTCCAGTTATTCAAGATGATGAGTTATTATATAGTGTTTACACAAGATATCATGAACGAAGTTTAAATAAAAATGAGAATAAAACGATTGACGAACTTCATTTAACTGAAATGAACCCTTTTCTTCCTAAGAATATTCAATATCTTATTGATGAACTAAAGTATTTCGATGCACCTGATATAGAGTACTTCTTAAATTTTCATTCAATGTGTAATTATATTTCAAACTTTATATCTCCAAATATTAGCGGTGGGCTGTCCCTGTATTTGACGAAAGGTACTGGTAAAGCTGAAGCTTACGTAGTTGACAAAATTTTTTCTGAAAACAAGTATCTAAAATATTGTCCAGTTTGCACTCAAAAAGATTTCAAGACCCTAGGGGAATCTTTTTGGAGACTATCACATCAATTACCTACCCTATTCATTTGTTTAGAACATAAAATACCTTTAGATCGAATAGATATACCCAATCATAAAATTGGTTTTAAAACTATTGCTATGAATGAACTAAATGAAGTTTCTTTTGAACCGTTAACTAAAAAAACAATGTTTTATGTAAAACTGTTTGCTAAACAAAGTTTTTATCTTAATAGGGTAAAATTAAATCTTTATAACAGTATTCAATCGCAAGACTTTTATCGTCTGTTTGTTGAAAAGGGTTTTGTGATAGGTTCAGAAATAGATGTAAAAAAACTTAAAAAGGAGATCGTTGAATTTTATGGAATAGAGTTTTTGGAGTTATCAGGATATAATACAGCCTTATTTAGAGAAATTTCAGAAAGACCGTTGTTTTTTAGTAATATTATGACACCCATTGAAACTTTAGTTTTGATAAATTTCTTTTTTAACTCCTTATCGGGAATGCTTATATATAATAAAAGGACTCCAAAGAGAGAAATAGCCAGCTCTCTTTTGGTTGAATTACTTGTGTGAAATCTATATAAATACTAGTAGAATTGTATGTCCTAATATTTGAAAGTACTAGTAGTAAAATTATGTGAGGTGTAATTCATGTATATGGAATCGCATAAGAAGAGTCGAATCCTTTTAAACGAATGGAACATTAAAGTGAAGAATATAACTGATCTCTCTTTACTTGATAAGAAGTTGAGTTTAGTAGAAATTAACGCATCTAAAACCTCTCAAGCCCTCGATGATATAGAAATGATACAAGTCTATTTATATAAATCAAAAATACAAAGGGGCGATCGAACTATTAAAATATACAAAGACGAGTTGGTTCTCTTTGTCGAACATTTGATTAGCTATGGACAAGCTTTTGAATTTGATATAGATGCAGTAGTAGATAGGTCCCTTATGAAGACACTAACCACTATCGACTTAAGAAAATATCAAGAATGGTTAGCTACAAACAGTCCTTATGTTAAAAGGAAAGGGAAATACTCAACCGCAACGCTAGAACGCAAAGTCAGTATTATTAAGAGCTTTTTGTCGTTCCTGTATGATAATAATTATATAGATAATTCGATTCACAATGCTTTATATATTGATGGCAGCCAAAAAAATAAGACAAACCGTGAATTTGGACCATATGAAGTGGTTCAACTCATGGATTATTTCAGAGAAACAAATAATTATGTAACATTCAGTATTATTCATGTATTAATAGCAACGGGCTTACAGAGTGGAGAATTTTGTAGATTAAGAGTCAAAGATTTGAAGTACAATTTAAAAGAAAAAGGGTACTATCTCCAAATAATAGGACGAGGAAATAAACAAAGACAAGTACCTTTAAAAGAAAAAGCATACAACAGTCTCCTCATATTTAGGAAAGAACGTGACTTAAAAGATTTAGATGTAGCTGATCCAGAATCTCCTTTGTTTATCACAGCTACTGGAAAAGGATACTCCCCGTCTTATTTATCACAGTTTTTATCAAAAGAATTTAAACGATCGGGTTTACCGTTATTGTCTCATGATAATATAGTGCTTGGCCCACAAACGTTTCGTCATACTTTTGCTATTATTTCTATGATAAATAATAGGGACATATATGAAATCCATCGTTTATTGGGGCACGATAGTATTAGAACGACATGTAATTACATGGAGAAGATTTTCCCGATAGAAAGTCATCCTATTTTTAAATGGAACTCTGAATCATTTGGAAGATATATCTGAATATTATTCTTAATTAAATCATGTAAATAGTTTTCAGTACATGTAGGAATTAAAAATAATGTTGAGAGACTTTTTACAAATTAAACCCCGTTCTGTTTCCAGGACGGGGTAAAAATATCATATAAAATCTCCTAATTCATCAATCAAAAATTTTAGCTTTACTGGTTGTTCTTCTAATATCAATTTTGTTAGTTGAGTTCCATGTATTATTTTGTTATATGTTAAATCATAGTTAGAAAACAATCGTTCTAAGACTTCACTTCCCACTGAATTTTTAAATGGATTAGTTTCTTCTCTAGGGAAAATTTTTTTATTATCTGTATCTAAGAAAGTTTGATTTATGAAGTGCTCAATATCCTCATGATTAGTATCACTGCCAGCCTCATTATTTATTATTAGAGATAATTCTTTTGGACAATCGAGAAAATAATTTTCGATTTCTCTTCTCTCAAGAATTACAACATTATCTTCATATTTCTCTTTGATTTCAAGAATCTTACCTTCAGGTTTCTCATCAGAATCAATTAAAATCCTGTAGGGTATAGGACTTGTATTTATACCCCCTAAAACTAAATCTAATTTTTCTTTATTTCTTGTCATTGCAGACTTTTTGCTAAATTCATTCCCTGTGCCATTCATTTTTAATATTCTATAATTATATCCAATCTGCTTAAATCCAAAGTGTTCTAAAATTAATGGGATTACTGCTTCTTCTGTTTCTCCTTCAACGAATATAACTCTATCTGCTAAAGCAAAATCACTATTATTTAGCCCAATATCAGATAATATTTCCTGTATATTATCTAATTTTGTATAAATACTTTTCCCCATTTTCTTTTGTACAAGATAAATATTTTTAGAAAATGGATAATTAATTAGTAATGGCGAATGTGTTGTTAATAAATATTGATTATTTTTCTTGGCAGATATAAGATCATATATCGCTTTTTCTGCTGATGGATGTAAAAATACATGAGGTTCATCGTATAAAATTATTCTACTTTCCTTGGTAAAAAGTACACATAATATTATTAGGACATGAGTAAATCCACTTCCACAATTAGATAAAGGAATAGGTTGAAGATTCCCTTCAAAATATAGACTAATATATGTATTACCTCCTTCTATTGGAGTACTAATAGAGGTAATATCATTAAATATTATTTTAAACATATCTATGATCTCATCGAAAGCTTGTTCATTATTATTATGTAAAGTAAACAAAAATGCATTTAGATTAGTTCCATCAATACTTAAATTAGTATGAACATTAGCTGGGTCTTCTTTTGGAACGTATCTTGCGCCATTTATAAAAACTAATCTGTCTTTTAAAAGACTCATAAAATTATCAATAGCTTGCGGTCTACCGCCAAAGTTTGTAGTCCCACCCGTTTTATTATTAAAAATATAACCAGCTCTACCTTCCTTTTCATTACTTCTATTTTTATATAGGGGAACATAATTGTCCTCATAAAGAACATCCACTGTATTTATACATGAGTCACTCATAGTATCATTAATAAAAGAAATATTAATTTTTAATTTTTTTGCATCACCAATAAAGTACTCCGGGGCAGTTCCTTTATTAAGAAGGTTTATATCTATTTCATCAATGGATATTTCTAAATACAAGTTTGTTTTATTCGAAAAGCTTGGTAACAAATCTTTTACTTCCATATTTGCAATATAATATAGGGACTCAATTAATGCAGTTTTTCCAGAGTTATTTTTTCCTGAAAAGATATTTATTCCATTACTTAGATCTATTACTCCAGAGTCCTCAATGCTTTTATAGTTAAGCAATCTCATATTCAATAACTTCATTGTTCAAACCAACCTCCACTGTTTTCTAATATCAAATAATTGTAAAAGGACAGGAAAGTATGTACAAGAGAGTAGCTGTAAATACAATTCTTCATTGTCGATGTAGACACTTTTTTGTCCTTCTTTTAATACAGGAAAGCAAGTATATTACATACCTAAGACAAAAAATGTACTTTGTAAAAAGAGAAATTCAGTGAAAAGACCCAAAAAAATCAGGCTTGATTCAAGCATTCATTTTATCCTAATTTTTATTTGAAATATTTCTTTTGAAAAAATTAACATCCATCTTAATTAAACATCATTTTTTTAATATACTAGTAGGTTTTGTAATGGATTTTTCCTTTGATTTATGTGGCGACCAACAACTGCTTATATTATATTTTTTACACATCTCATAGGCTTCTTGATCTAACCATTGTTGAGTTTTAATAAGATTTTTGGGCCGAACTTTTTCATTGCGCACGTTGTTGTCTAACCAACCGCAGAAATAAATTTTATGTGATTCCTCAACTTTTGGTCTATAAGCGGCGATGTCATAAGGTTTAGGGGTATTTTTTGGACTTGTAGTAGATGGAATACCTTTGTTTATCTCATCGTAAAAGTTTTTTGGACTAAAAGAAGATGCTCCGTTTGGTGATAAACCTAAAATTTTATAGATCAACCCGAACTTTTTCCCCAGATAAGGATTGATGATAAAGCCTTTTTTCACTTCAACCATAAAGAAGAGATTTTCATTGCGTACCCCGATTGCTAAAGTATGGGGAACTGAATCAATAAAGTATATAAGCTCAAAAATAGCATTATTTATAGTAACACTGAATTTTGTTCGCTTTAAATTTTGCATAATCATACTACTATATAAAGGTTTTAATCCTATTAACTCCATTTTTCTGTTCTCTCCTTTAGTAAATACTTACGAAAAGCTACAAGTACAGCTCTCCGTTATCAATGTAAATAATTTCTTGGTCTTTTTGTACATACTTTTGTCGTTGTACAATAATTAAGCATTTCTATAAGTAGCTAATGTTAAAAAACTAACTATATCTTAACATATATTGGAATTGGTAAGGGCTTGCTTTTTAAACATTTTAAAGAGAAACTTATAATTGATAATATTTACGTCACGAGTAGTTGTCTTACCAAACTAGTCATCTGAAAATTTAGGTCACGATTTAGTTGTATTAAAAAAATATAAAGCAACGTAAGAATAACTGTTTGTAGACTTTTACGTCACGACTAAGTTGTCTGAAGACATGTGTTGTGGTTTTGAAATAAAGATTGATCATTTGTAAAAAAGTTTAATCAAAATATGCACCAAACTTAAATCTGCTGAAAAAGAATCCATTTTGATCAAACATTTTTCAAAACGGATTCTCTTTATTTATCGTAAATTATGGGTTTGCGAGGTAGTTGAAATAAAATTGCAATGTTTCCCCCTTTGGATATTTTATATCTAAAGGGGCATTTTTATAATGAAGGAAAAACCATTAATCAATTTTTAGCAGACATATGTGATAAAATTAGGAAAAAGGTGGTATGTGATATGAAAATTCGTCGAATAGATCATGTGGGTATAATCGTCAATGATCTTCCTTCCGTGAAAGCATTTTTTCTTGATTTTGGTCTTGAAATGCTGGGGGAAGGAAAAGTGGAAGGCGAGTGGGTAGAGCGGATGAAGCCGTTAATAGGGATTCAAGACGTTAAAGAGGAAGTTGCAATAGATGGTGATGCAAATATAGAAATAGTAATGTTGCGAACTGCGGACGGTGACACAAATATAGAACTAGTAAAATTTCACACGACATCAGATGGAAATGGCATACAGGGTCCTTTAGCAAATACTCAGAGTGTCCAGCATATTGCTTTTGCTGTTGAAGATATTGAAGCCCTAGTTACGAAATTGACAAAGAAGGGTGCAGAACTTATTGGTGAGATACAAAACTACGAAAATGCTTATAAATTATGCTTCGTTCGTGGGCCAGAAGGAATTATTTTGGAGCTGGCTGAGGAAGTCAAATAAAGTATCCAATCAACAGCAAACTCGTTGATAAAAAAAGAAACCACTTTGATCAATCTTTTTCAAAGTGGTTTCTTTTCTTTAGCTGCTAAATAGGGGGGGGCCAATATTTTTACTTAAACTTTATTCAAACTTACAAAAAACTGTGAAATAACAATAAAGGTGTATACTAACTTCGGAAGTTGCGTAAATCGTATTTAAGAGTGTCTTTCTCTTGAATACTTTTTATTATTATTCTGATAAATAAAGATTTTAATTAATAAAGGAGGTTCATACATGTTGGGATATTTCCCGTATTCCATATGAAAATGAATCCATATATTGCATTGTTGCTAGAGATGCTAATCAAATGGGGTCTCTATCTAAAAATACTCTTTGAAGTGGTGTTAATAAAGTAACCAGTGATTTAAACGTACAAGATAAAAAACTCCTGGACTTGAGGTAAGAAGCGTCCGCCTGAAGAGTGAATCAACATCGCCTTATTTTAATTTGATTTGAATGGTCTTTTTCAGTGGCTTCCATTTGTAAACTTCTGCTTTTATAGTAGGATGTCCAATCACTAAGGGTTAACCAATAAACGTTTAAAGGTCAACGTCGTTCTGGAAATTGAGAACAAAGTGATGTACATCGTTATAGACGGCGAATTCGAATCCTTGCTCCCTGTAGAATTGAATGATTTCTGGTAGTGCCGCCAAGGTTTGCGGTTTTTCGTGCATCAGTACGATTTCTCGATCGGTAGTTGTACCACGATTTATGTTTTCGATGATTTGAGTAGGATTTCCAGGTAGCTTCCAATCATTCGAATCGATGGTCCAATCCCAAACCTTTATCCCTGCTTCTGCAAGTTGATGTCGAATTTTCTCGTTTTTCAAACCGGGTGCAGATCCATAAGGGGGGCGCACTAAATGAGGATTCGTACCTGTAATTTCATTTATCAAGGCAAGTGTTTCTTTCATCTCGGGGACGAATTGACGGTCACTATATAAGCTTTTGAAATTGTGCGTCATGCTATGGCCACCGACGTAATGGCCTTCTTTTACAGCCCGTTTCACATTTTCTTGAAGGTGTTCTTTCTTTAAATTGCTTCCTTGCATAAAGAACGTGGCTAATACATCAGTTTCACTCAAGGTATCTAGAAATTGGCCGGTTAACTCGCTTGGACCATCATCGAATGTTAAATAGACGACCTTTCCTTCCGACTTCTCTTCTGTAATGGGTTCTTCTACAACAGGATCTATAGCAATCGGTGGCCCGAGTTTAGGAATGAGGATATCACCTTTTTCCGTTGGTTCAGGCGTGCTTGGGGGTACAGAAGCAGAATGTGTTTTTCCCACAAAAAATCCAGCAGCAAAGAGAAAGACGAACAGAATGACTAAATAGCGCATTTTTAATCTTTTTCTTTTTTTCCGAGTTTCAAATTTTGGTGTTTTCATGCGAAACTAATCCTCCTGTCATGTTGTATGAACGTCAAGTATGAAAGTATAGGTAGTGTTCTTATGTAAGTAAAGTGACTCTCAGTTAGGGTAAGGGCAGCAGCAGACAGTTTCAGATATCTGCTGCTGATAGAAAATAGTAAGTGAAGTATTATGCATCACATATTAAAACATGACTCAAAATAACCAAAGGGAGCTCAAATGTGACCTTCTCGTGTAACAAGCAGAGAATTATGAAATTCACCAATATAGTTACTTGTCTTGCAGGTACAATGCTTTGCCTTCTTCCATTTCTTTCGCTATATCATTGTTAATGATTGCCTTTCCGGAAATACCTTCTAACCCATCGATTGGAGTACCATCATTTACACTGTTATACTTTCCTTCGCTTACAGTAAGCGTAATATAGTTTCCAGACGCTCCACCGCCGCTATTCATCACTACGATTTCCTTGTATCCGTTTGTGACGTTATCACTTATAATAACTGGAGTTTGAATGAGCGTAAGTGCCTGGTTCACTAGCAGATCACCGCTATCAGTTTTTGTTACATATAGTGCAGTACTTCCTCCAGATCCACTTGAATAAGGTCCCATTACAACGGTAAGGATTTCGTCTTTCCCATCCTCATCTAAATCTACGTAGTTATAGTAGTATTTCGTCGTTTTCAAGTATTCCAATGGAATTTCGAAGTATTCGATAATTATTTTTTCTAACTTCGTATTCCGCTCCGATTCTGCCAGAACACCGACAATTTTTTCTGATGGAACTTGTGTTCCAACTACTCCGGACATCGAGTCCATGACTTCTTTATGAGGAGTTGTTTGAGTTTCTTCAATCACTTTTTTCGCATTCCCATCCCCTGCACTAGCTCCGAATACTACGAGAGAACTTGATGCTACGCAAACAATTGTAAATGCTGCCAATGCGACAATGCCTTTCTTTTTACTTCCATTAAATGAGATGTTCTGAAATCTTTTTTTCACTACTTTTAACCCCCCACTATAATTTGATGTGAAGATGCTCGATCTACCTGTTTGTTGCTCAACTGAATGTAAAATGGTTTCCATATATCTTTTTTTATAACTACTATCTTTTCCTCTTATTACATACTCGTCACAAATCAGCTCAATGGTCTCATTGAATTTCTTTGACATTAGGTGTACAAACGGATTAAACCAATAGAACGACCTTACTAAAAACAATACGAATTTTAATTCAATATCGTGTCGTTTATAGTGTGTCAATTCATGCTTTAAAATTAAGTATAAATCCGTTTCCGAGTACTCAGTATGCGGGATAATTACTGTTGGGTGAATAATTCCATACATCATCGGACTTTTCACGATCTTTGAACGGCGTAATGAGACATTTCTCTGTATCCCCATTTCAGCCTTTACTTGGGCAAACAATTTTTCTTGATCTGGAGTCCGCGCCAATGACCACCGTTTACTGTTTCTCGTAAAATTAAAATAGCCGAATAAGTGGTACACAGAAAATACAACAGTTCCAACTAGCCAAATTCCAACTGCTGCGTTGAACACTGATAGATCTGAAAAGAAACTATCCTGTTTTGCAACTACGCTTCCCGTTGTGAATTCCTCATTCATTAGCTGGTTTGAGAATAAATTCGCTTGCCAGTTACTGGACTTTTGTATGACTTGTGCAGGGTCAATTTGTATAGGAGCATCTGGAAATGTAATCGGTATCGGAACTAATAGACGAACTGTTATTCCGAGCCATACAATATACTTCCATTTAGCAATATACTTTTTATCCAAAAGTGGTGATAATATGCAGACGGCTAAAATGATAGCTGAGACAATTATGGATACCTCCAACATATTCACAAACATTTTTTGAATCATTGTTTTTGATTCTCCGTGGATAAGCTGTCTAGAAACTCTCTTAATTCTTGAATTTCTTCTTCATCTACAGCCTTACTATCATTCAATTGAACAACAAAATCTTTCACGGAATTCCCAAAGAATCTCTCCAAGATCTTCTTACTTTCCTTGTTTGCATAGTTTTCTTGACTGACAAGGTGGTAGTAAAGATTGGTTTTCCCCTCTTTTTCAATCCTCAAAAACCCTTTCGTTGTTAATCTTGAAAGAAATGAAAGAATCGTTGTAGGTGCAAGGACTTTGGATCCTTCTAGTTGCTCTTGGATATAGCTGCGTGTTACCCCCTCATTTGCCTCCCAAATAATTAACATGATTTCCAACTCTGAATCTGGTAATCTTTTCATCGTGTTCCTCCTTTCATTCTACATTTGTAGAATTTATATATTTTCATTCTACATTTGCAGAATGAAAAGTCAATCCTATTTCAAAAAATATTTGGTTTCATTTTCTGCTTGTTTCAAAATCAGTAGTTTAATCATTAAATATCACGTACTTTAACACGTTAAACAGGCATCTTCAATTGGAAGACACCTGTTTCTTTTCCATGAATTAATTATAAACTTGAATTATTCACGTGTGATCTAAATAACCTCAATCTCACGTCGAACTTATTGAACGACTACTTATAATTAGTAAATTTTTATTTATCTAATCCCCAAACAGCCTCTACAAATAACCATTCTTGAATATATCTGAAATATTTTATTCAGTTTTAACAGTCCTTCTTGCAATACTATCAATATAATGAAAGACTTTTTCCTCTTAAATAAATATTATGTTTAGTTTCTTATATAATTGTACATCCTCTTAATAGTTTAAGAAACTTACGGAGGAGGAAACTAGAGTGAATGATTTAGAGAGTAATAATACACCTCAGCAGGATGTTCAAAAAATACTTCTAAACACATCACTGTCAAAAAGTCTTATTACCATAAAAGAAGCTTTTGGAAACAGTAATGACATTATTATACGGGAGACTTTAATTGGAAAGTTAAAGAAACGGTCTATTGCAATTATTCACACTGACGGTTTAGCAGATAGTACGGCCATTTCAGACTTTATCGTAGAACCTCTTATATCAGACTTAAAGGAGACACCTGAAACGACAATATTTGAAATAAATCAATATTTAAAAGATTACTGTCTAACGGTTGGTCATGTTAAAGATATAGGAGATTTCACCTCCTTGTATAGTGCTGTTTTAAACGGGGATACCATAATATTGCTAGATGGCCTAGCAAAAGGAATTGCCACAAGTACAAAAAGTTCTAAAGACAGAGCAATTACAGAACCTGCAACGGAATCTGTTATTAGAGGACCAAGGGAATCTTTTACGGAGACTTTGCGTACCAATACTGCTTTAATTCGACGTAAGATTAAAAGTCCAAATCTTTGGGTAAAGTCGCGAATAGTTGGTGAAGTGACACAAACAGATATAGCAGTTATGTATATCAATGGCATAGCAAATGAGAAGATTGTTCAAGAAGTATTTGATCGATTAGATCTCATTGACATTGATGGCATTTTGGAAAGTGGCTACATCGAGCAAATGATTCAAGACACAGGATTTTCATTATTCCCTACAGTTTATAATTCAGAACGTCCTGATGTTATTGCAGGAGAATTATTAGAAGGCAAAATCGCTATTTTAGTAGATGGTACCCCTTTTGTTTTAATTGTCCCTGCACTATTTACTTCTTTTTTGCAATCTGCAGAAGATTACTACCAAAATGCTATTGTCAGTTCGTTTATTCGCATCATTAGGTTTTTAGGGATAAGCCTTGCTTTAGTTGCACCTGCTCTCTATATTTCACTCACAACTTTTCATCATGAGATGATACCAACAGCGCTACTCATTAGTATTTATGCACAGCGTGAAGGTGTACCATTTCCAGCATTTATTGAGGCACTGATTATGGAGGTTGCATTTGAGGTGCTAAGAGAAGCTGGACTTCGGATGCCAAGAATGATTGGGCCAGCCATTTCAATTGTAGGTACATTGATAGTTGGGCAGGCTGCTGTCGAAGCAGGTATTGTTTCAGCAGCAATGGTCATTATTGTAGCACTAACAGCAATTTGTAGCTTTCTTTTTCCGGCATATGGTTTATCTAATTCAATACGTATTTTACGATTTCCACTAATGATATTAGCTGCTATGTTTGGTTTATTTGGTGTATTTATAGGACTAATGTTTCTTGTCCTGCATTTATGTAGTTTGCGCTCCTTTGGCGTCCCTTATATGAGTCCTTTCGCACCGTTAATTCCAGAGGATCAAAAAGATGCGCTCCTTTTATTTCCTCGTGGATCTTTGTTAACTCGTCCACGATTAATCAGTCAAATAAATAATGTGAGAGGACAAAAACATTTAACAAATAAAAAAAGACATGCTCAATAACTGTTAAAAATGAGGTATCTATATGAAAAAAATAATAACTGTTATTTTAATCATCTTTTTGATTCAAATTTTAAGCGGATGTTGGAGTAAACGGGAGTTAAATGAATTAGCGCTTGTTGCAGCACTAGGTATAGACTTAATTGATGGTGAATACGCCATTTCTGTACAAGTAATTAATCCTAGTCAAATTTCGTCCAAACAATCTGCAGATGGACAAGCACCAGTTGTCACTTATCATGCTAAAGGAAAAACCGTTTTTGAAGCTGTTAGAAAAATATTAGCATCATCTCCAAGAAAGCTATATTTTGCACATTTACAACTGATTGTTATTGGAGAAGAATTGGCAAGTAACGGATTAAAAGATACCGTTGATTTTCTAGCAAGAGATCAAGAGATACGTAATGATTTTACTTTTATCGTATCTCAGCAAGCAACTGCAAAAGATGTATTAAATGTATTAACTCCTATAGAAAAAATTCCTGCAAATAAAATGTTGAATTCTTTAAAAGCTATGCAAGAAGCGTGGGGTTCCACTTTAGAAGTTGGTATTGAAGAATTACTTACAAAGTTAAGTGCTAAAGGCCAGTATTATGTTCTATCAGCAATAGAAATTAACGGAGATAAAAGATTAGGGATTGATCCGACAAACGTTGAAAGAATAGAAACCCCAGTAATATTAAAGTTTACTGGGCTAGCTATTTTTCAAGAAGACAAACTATTAGGCTATCTCAATGAATATGAAAGTAAAAGTTTTAATTATCTAAACAATAAAATTAAATCTACAATTGAAATTATCTCATGTCCATCAGAAGGCCAGTTGTCTACGGAAGTAACTCAGTCAAAAACTAAAATAAAAGGACTTACAAACGACGGCAAACCTATCATAAATGTTAGCATTGATGTTGTTCAAAATGTTGCTGAGGTCAAATGTGATATTGATTTAACCGAAACAAAGACTATTGAATGGATTGATAATCAGACGGAAGAATTAATTGAAAAGAATATAAAACAGGTGCTGAATACAATTCAAAAAAATTACAAAGCAGATGTACTTGGTTTCGGTGAAGCAATCCACCGAGCTGATCCTAAAGAGTGGAAGGAAATAAAGGGTGCTTGGGAAACCATTTATCCTGAAATAGAGGTAAATGTTAAGGTTAATGTAAAAACACAGGGATTAGGAACTTTGCAAAACTCAAAATTAAGGGAGTAATTTGAAAATGTTCATCACTTTATGTGTATTAATTATTGCATTTTTAATAGTTTTAATAGAACTACCAAAATTAAAGCAAGGGGGCACTAAACTAATTTGGACGTTTTCGATTGTATTAGTATTTGGGATATCTTTAAACATTGCTGTAGGTTTAGATGCTCTTATTGTTAGCCCGTTGGATGCAATAATGTATATTTTTCAACCAGTTAGTGACTTTTTAAAAACAACATTATTGAAATAAAAAACTCCAAAAAGAGGATGAAATATGGAAAAAGAATTAATAAGTTCACGTCAATTCACAATAATTGTAATTCTTTATACTGTAGGGACAGGTATCTTAATTATTCCAGCAAGCATAGCACTAGAAGTAAAACAGGATGCCTGGATAGTAGCTATTATAGGTATGCTATTAAGCTTACTATTAATAAAGTTATTTATCACTTTAGGGAAAAAGATGTCTACATTGTCTTTTGTAGAGGTTACAGAAAAAATCTTAGGGAGTTTTATAGGTAAACTTGCTTCTATTGGATTTGTGATCTTAACATTGCTATCGTCAGGGGAATTACTATATTTTATTGGTAATTTTCTACAGACAGAAGTAATGCCAGAGACGCCTTCAGTTGTATTCGCAGTATTGTTTAACCTTGTTATCCTTTTTGCAACATATTTAGGACTAGAGGTTTTTGCGCGTACATTAGAGATACTATTTCCTGTTTTTTTGTTAATATTTATTATCTTTGTCTTATTTGTATCTCCACAAATAGATATTAAACATATACAACCAGTCCTAGAAGTCTCAACACAACCATTTCTATACAGCGTTATACATTTCATGGGTTTATTTTCATTTCCATTAGTTGTATTATTAATGATTTTTCCATCTGCTATAAATGTGCTTAAATCAGGTCAAAAAGGATTATATATTGGCACACTAGTAGGAGGATTAATTATAACTATTATTATTGCATTATCTATTTTAGTATTAGGAGTAACGAGTACTTCATTAAGAATTTTCCCTACTTATACTTTAGCTCAAGGAATTTCAATTGGTGATTTCTTGCAACGCATTGAAATTATTATGGCTTTTATGTGGATGGTCACAATTTTTGTAAGAGCATTTATTTATTTTTACGCAACTGTAAAGGCTTTAGGACAAATATTTAAAATCAAAGATCACAGGCCGTTAATTCTACCTCTAGGGATGATTACAAGTGCACTTTCTCAAATTGTCCATCCTAATATAGTGCACTCAGATAAATACAATCAGGAGACTTGGCCATTGTATATATCAGTATTTGCAATTTTTCTGCCCTTACTATTACTTTTTATTGCGAAATTACGTAAAATCAAAAATTCGGAAAAAAATAATATATATAATGATGAAAAAGTTCAAACTTGAACTGCAGACCCATTGTGGGTACAGTTTTAGGGTAAACTCGCAATTAAAGATAAATTAACGAAGGCTTTGGCGTATTCAAATAGTCCATACTTAATGAAAAGGTACGATCGTCAAGAGACTAAATTGTATAAATAACCAATAAACAACAACTTATATTTAAGACACTTTACCGCCCTCACGATGGTTTCTGTTTCTAGGATTATGTGGATTAGGCTATACATTTATGATAAGCAAAAGATAAATCAGTGGAGATTTGTACAGAGAAGATGTGGTAAATATTCAGTCGAATATAGAAGCAAGAAAGAGAGGGGGTTACAGAGAGAGATTATTTAAAATTTATCTTTTTATGTAGGGTCGGCTAGTCTTGCAATTGAAATAGGAAAAGCTCGTCAAGAAGCAATCGCTCTTGGAATTATGGACAGTAAGAATCCATTTAGAGAAGTAATTTGGTACTATGTGTAGAGTGCATTATTGTCACTTGCTAGGAAATTAGGGGAATTAAAGTGAAATATAATATAATTTACGACATTTGCGAAGAAAATATTACTAGTTTAAATTTACATTTAAAAGGGGATTTTATAGTTGTGAGATCCCTTCGCAGAATCTCATGAAATTACGCCTTTTCTGTTGAAGCAGTGAGGTATTTTAGTCTAAGGTAGTAAAGCGACCTTCTCAAGAGTTGGTCGCTTACTATCTTACCTTTTAATTCGGATTTACGGTTCTTATTGATTTTTTGATAATGCTTGTTATTAATAAAATAAAACCACTAAAAATGAATAGATAACCAATGGGCAGTAAAAAGAATGGTTCTGTCAAAGTGCCATCTGGTTCAACTTTTGCTCCAATAATATTAGAAATGATCAAACAAAGTAAACCTATAATTACAGATGTCACAGCCAATATGTGTTTCTTCATGATTTTCCTCCATTTTCTTTTTATTTGTTTTTTTAATACTTGATAAATGATATCAAATTCTCATCTTCATACCATCGGAATAAGTTTCAGTAGCCTTACACATATGAAAGTTTTTAGTTGTCTGGAAATAACCATTTTATTCTAGTTGCACATAAAATAGACGTTTTTATATATTAGATAAAAAGGAAGGAACGTTTGTACACATTTCATTAGAGAAATTCTTTAGTCGTGCTCAGATTGAACTGAAATCTCAATAGGCTTAATGCTGGATAATTATTGATGTGTTGGGGCTTCACTTTCAGGAACTTTATACTGCAAACGGGCGCGATTTTTTAACAACATATCTTTCTTACTCATCAAACAGGTGACATATTTGATTATTCACTTTCCGAAATAATTAATCATCAATATAAAATTACTTCGTATTATAAAGTTAAAACCACAATAGTACGAGAAACATGTGGTTACCAACTATAATGTAACTGGACAAGTTGTATAGGAAAAATCTCGGACCAATTCTTTTTATTTATCGTAGAATATGGGTTTTGAGATAGTTGTGATGAAGCTTTATTTCAAAGCTTCAATAAAACTTGATAAAAACAACCTGGTAGAATACTCTTATTCTATCAGGTTGTTTTTGGGTTTTATGGAAATTTAATTATAAACTAAAGAAGTGAGGGTTTAATCCCTTCATTTAGCAAGAGGGGGTACACGATGAAGAAAAGAATTGACATATTAGATGCACTTAGAGGATTTTCGTTGCTTGGTATTTTAATAGCTAATATGCTGTATTTTCAATATGATTTTGTCTCGTTGGATGCAGTTCAACCAGATATATGGTGGGATAAGGTGGCATATTATTTCACCAAAATATTTGTAGAAGGGTCATTTGTTCCGATTTTCGGCTTTTTATTTGGTTATGGCATTATTTTATTTGCACGTTCATTGGAAAATCGTGAATTGAGTACAAGAGGTCCCTTGTGGAGACGTGCAATTGGCTTAGTAATATTAGGTTGTTTACATATTACCTTTGTTTGGGATGGTGATATTTTATTATCATATGGCTCTGGGCTACTTATTTTCATGTTGTTTATAAAACGTAAGGTAAAAACGATGCTCATATGGGCGGTGGTTTTGACACTTTGTATGATGCCAATTTTATTAGTGAAAACAGATTTTCTGGCGATAATTTTAACAGATATGAAGGAAACGGTGGATGTTCTTAAGAATGGTACATATTTAGAGGTTGTGAAGCAACGTGTTAGCATATCGGATGATCTATCTATAATCTTTATGGTAATTGTATTACCAATAATGCTTGGATTCATGGCTATTTTTTCGTTTTTTGCTATGGGTCCGCTAGTATTGTTAGGGATGGCTGCTGCTAAAGTAGATTTCTTTAAACGCATTGGAGAAAAAATGGATCTGTTAAAACGACTTTCATTGCTTATTCCTGTAGGCTTATTATGCAAAGCATTATTAGACATGGATCATTTTGTCGGGGAATTACTTTATTCTGTGGGGACATATATGTTAGCGATAGGTTATATCGCAGCCTTTACGTTAGTTTTTATTTCCGTGAAAGAAAACAAAATCTCGCAAGCGTTCGTAAATCTTGGTCGCTTGTCGTTAACAAATTATTTAATGCAGTCGATTATTTGTACGACAATTTTTTATGGCTACGGTTTAGGCTTCTTTGGAGAATTAGGTGTTGCCCTTGGACTTGTGATTGCAGTTGTTGTGTATTCGCTGCAATTGTTACTGGCAAATTGGTATGGACAACGTTTTTCGATGGGTCCAGTAGAATGGGCGCTTCGAAAGTTTGTATATAGAAAAAACTTTGGTGCCAGGAACGAACATAATTCGGAATAGTTTGGGTTACTGGCACCGTAATTAGGTCATTTTTGTACGCTTTCTTCATATAATATTGTTGGGGTGAATAAATGCCAAGAGTAAAATACAAAAGTTCGGACGTTGACTTAATGGCAAGGATGATGAGGGCAGAAGCCGAAGCTGAAGGGCAGCAAGGAATGTTATATGTTGGAAATGTAATTGTTAACCGTGCTAATGCAGATTGTTTAGACTTTCAAGATGTAAGAACAATCGAAGATGTCATTTTTCAGGTACAAGGAGGAAATTATTCTTTTGAAGCTGTTCAGAAAGGTAATTTATTTTATGAAAGAGCGAGATCTGTTGAAAAAAAATTAGCAAAAAAGGCGTTGGATCATTGGAGAGACCACCCTGCGAAATATGCACTTTGGTACTTTAATCCATATGCTCCATGCCCTCCAACATGGTACGGTCAACCTTTTTCTGGCCAATATAAACAACATTGTTTTTATGAACCAGCAGCTGGATCATGCGAAAGTGTTTATAGGGGTTAGGCTTCCTAGCACTGTGAATAATTGTATAACTTACATGGGCTCGCTTATTATCATAATAAGCGAGCCCATGTTTTTGTTAGTAAGATATAAAATGCTAAAATCTAAATTAGATTGATGTATAAAAACTATTAAAATAATGAGGAGTGTCTATATTATGTTAGCTATTCGTACCGTACAAGCTATTCCGCTACAACAAGGTGAGGGTCGCCATTTACGCTATGTGGTGCAGACTCGCGATTTAATGGATAATGATCCCTTCATTATTTTAGCTGACGATAAATTTGTACATAACACATTTGCTGATCATCCGCATAAGGGTATTCAGACTGTGACGTATGTACTTGAGGGGAATTTAGAACATTTTGATAGCGAGACGGGCGGTGGTAGAAGATTATACGAAGGAGATTTTCAAATTATGACTGCAGGGAGCGGCATTATTCATAATGAAAATCCAAAGCCAGGTGAAGAAGTTCGAGTATTGCAACTGTGGGTAAACTTATCAAGTGAAGACAAAAAGGCATCTGGTCAATATGTAGATTTACCACATAGAGAAGTACCCGTTCTTCCTATTGAAGGTGGCAAGATTGAAGTGTATGCAGGTGAAGTAAGTGGTGTTGCATCACCATTAAAACTATTTACGCCATTCCTTTATGCTGTAGTTTCACTTGAAGATAATGCAAGTTATGATTTCCCGATTCCAGCTGGCTACAATAGTTATTTATATATGCTAGAAGGAAAGGCTAACGTAAGCGGACAGCAGATTAATACATTTGATGTCGTGCACTTTGAACAAAATGAGTCTGCCGACATAATCTCTCTTTCCTCAACTGAAAAAACAAAGTTTCTCATTTTTTCAGGGAAACCGATTAAACAGCCGATTGTTGCAAGCGGTCCATTTGTAATGAATACTGAAGAAGAAATCAATGAAGCATTTGATAGTTATAGAAATGGAACCTTTTTACAAGGGAAATCATACTGAAAATATAACTTATTTAAATCCTCAAAACAAAACTTGATAAAACAACTTGGTATAATATCCTTATTCTACCAAGTTGTTTTTAGGTTTTATGGTAATTTAGGTGTAAATTAAAGAAGTGAGGGTTTAATTCCTTCATTTAGCAAGAGGAAGTACACGATGAAGAAAAGAATTGAAATATTAGATGCACTTAGAGGATTTTCATTTCTTGGTATATTAATAGCTAATATGCTGTACTTTCAATATGGTAATGCCACACTAGAAGCAATTCAACCAGATACTTGGTGGGATAAGATAGCATATTATTTTACTAAAATATTTGTAGAAGGATCATTTATCCCGATTTTGGGTTTTTATTTGGTTATGGCATTATTTTATTTGTACGTGCATTGGAAAAACGTGAATTGAATACAAGAGGTCCTTTATGGAGACGCGCATTTGGCTTAGTGATATTAGGTGGTTTACATATTACCCTTGTTTGGGATGGCTATATTTTATTATTATATGGCTATGGGCTACTTATTTTAATATTGTTTATAAAGCGTAAGGAGAAAACAATGCTCATATGCGCGGTAGTTTTAACACTTTGTACAACGCCATTTTTATTAGTGAAAACAGATTTTCTGGAGATGGTTTTTACAGATATGAAGGCAACATTGGATGTTCTTAAGAATGGTACATCTTTAGAGGTTGTGAAGCAACGTGTTGGTATATCGGAAGACCTCTCTATAATCTTTGTGATAATTGGATTGCCAATTGTACTTGGATTCATGGCTATTATTTCATTTTTCGCTATGGGTCTTTTAGTACTGATGGGGATGGCTGCTGCTAAAGTAGATTTCTTTAAGGACATTGGAGAAAAAGTAAATCTGTTAAAACGAGTGTCTTTGCTTATTCCTGTAGGCTTAGTAGGTAAAGCATTATTAGACTGGGATCACTTTGTCGCTTGTCGTTAACAAATTATTTAATGCAGTCGATTATTTGTACGACGATTTTTTATGACTACGGGTTAGAATTCTTCGGAGAATTAGGTGCGGCTCTTGGACTTGTGATTGCAGTTGTTGAGTATTCACTGCAATTTATAATCAAGTGTAACTGAGCGTATTATTTCTACACTCTTTTACACATTAAATTGGTGTTTATAATATATTGTAGGAGAGAACGGTATGGATTTTTACTAATTACGACACATATATTATTGGTTTTAGCATTGCTAAAAAAACATTTGGTTGTTGCTCCTGAATATGTAGGGATTATTCATTCTCCTAAGAAATTTTGCAGGCTAGTTGTGATCACATCAACCATTTTTTCCTTTAACTAATAAATTATGCGACATCAAGCAACTTTGTTAACTGTTCTCAATTGTTATATAAGCTTAATAACGGCATACCTCATTTATAGGAGGTATGCTGTTATTTTTTTATAAGTTTATATCACTTAAGGGTTTGTAACGATCCTCTCTTATTCATAATTTGGACAAAAAATAAAAACAGAATTGGCCATACTATACTTTTTTGTTTGCAATTGAATCTTAAATTTTATAAGATACATAACATAGTTTATTTAAAGTGGTTTAATTAAAGTACTTTAACTTAATTATGAATGAATTAACGAATAGATGTTTAGAAAGGAATTAATATATGAAATTTACAGAGTTTTTGAAGAGTAAAGGTGCCATAGGTTCTATATTTATGGGTGTTTTTTATGCAGTGTGTATGTTAGGAATCTTTTTGTCAGGTTATACAGCAATTCCTGGGAATATTGATCAATTACCGATTGCCATTATTAATGATGATATAGGAGAATCTGGAGCTCAAATTACAGAGAGCTTAATAGAACAACTCCCATTTGAGAAAATAAATACAAACATTTCGAATAAAGCGGCTTTAGAAGATTTAGAAGATAACGAATTAGCATTAGTTATCCATATTCCAGAAACATTTTCAGCTGATTTACAAAATAGTGATGTATCATCAAGTATAGATTTCACTCTAAATGAAGCAGGAGCTACAGTTGTATCATCTTCTATGACACAAGTTGTTTCTCAAATTAACGATCAATTAAGTGGGCAATTCTCACAACAAACAGCACAAGGTATTTTAATGAACTTTAATGTACCTAAAGAGCGATCAAAAGAAATGGCAGATTTGATTGAAAACAGTTATGTAGGTAATGTTGTTACAATTAATGACATTCCAGATGGCATGCATAACAATATGTTACCAATGTTCTTAACTATGGCCTTATATGTAGGGGCGATGATTGGAGCGATGCAATTAGTTGGTGCGTTTAAAGTAAACCGCGGGAAAGCTACGAAAACACGTTTATTCATTTATGTACAATTAACAGCAGTCCTCATTGGTGTTATTGCAGGTTTAGCTTCAACGGGTATAGCATTTGGTATTAATGATTTAAGCGGAGATTTATTCTTTCAAATTTGGGGACAACAAATTCTGAACTATTGGGTATGCTTTAACTTCACAGCAATTGTAGTATTCTTAATTGGTGAAGCAGGTATGATCTTAAATATCCCAATTTTATTAGTTCAAACGCTTGCTAATGGGGCAACGATTTCACGAGATATGATGTATGCACCTTATGAGTGGGCGAGCCATATTACACCGATGTATTATTCGGTGCAAGCTTACTTTGCGAATATTTTTGGTAGTACAAGTGTAAGCCCTTATTTGTTAGGGTTAGCTCTGGTTGGTTTAGTAGCGATGTTAATTAACATTGTTATCGTTTGGATCTTACACAAGCCATTGCCAGTAGAGGATTCGAGAGAATCTGTAAAAGTTTAAATTGTGCTGAAGTAAATGATTAGTTTTGATACAATAGAGCTAATATTTGCCTAAGGAGCTGAAATGATGGCAATTCAAATTTTCATTCTGACTAAGCTTATGGAAGAAAATAATTACCCTTATAAACTAAAAAAACAAATCTCAGAGTTACAGCCACTTGATACGATAAATGGCCTAACTGAAAGCAAGTTATATTACCATTTTGAGGCATTGGCGAAGCAAGGGTTCATTGAGGCAAAAGAAATCATTAAAGAAGAGCATCGTCCAGATAAGCAAGTATTTGCAATCACTGAAAAAGGCCGAGAAGTCTTACCGAAAAAGATTTATAAACTCTTTGAAAATGCAGATACAATCGGGAATATGGTCATTGGTTTAGCAAATATGAAATATGTGGAGCGTGATAAAGTCATCAGTATACTAGAAAAAAAAGTATACGAGATAAAAAAGACTTGGGACAAGATGTCAAAATATGAGAGACGACATTTTATGGAACCAGGGCAAGAAGTATTAGCAGACTTTATTGGGGATTATGCAAACTATAGAATAAACTCTTCAATACAGTATTTTGAGAGATTAATTAACCATATTCAAAAAGAGGAAATATAGGAAAAAGGCTGTGTATGAACTGACCTAGCGATATGAGACTCGTATAAAACACTCTTTAATTAGGGAGTACTGAACAACTCTTTTTACGCAACCCTGTATTGTAGATCAGATAATCCATGTTGAATCCACTTTTGGAAAATAGGCAAAAAAGAGTCCCGAGGGATCTTTTCTATGTTCATGATTAGGAATTGAAGGGCAATGACGGTCTCACCCGTCTTCTTTAAACGTGCTTGAATAAGGCCAAGCCATCCAAGTCTATATTTTGAGATTGTTTGTCTTTTTCTCTTTGCATCTTTATTCGACAAGAGAGGCAAAAAAACCTTTTAGGTACAGGCAATATTGGGTTGTTCAGTAGCTTCTAAGTAATTCCTAAACAATTAAATTCTAAAATGAAAAAACTCGCCTACAGCAGCGAGTTTTTTAGTATTTATCCTATTTTATATCAAAAAATATATTCTAGTCTTCGGGAATTATCTCTAATAAATTCTGTACTGCTAATTCTGGTTGTAAAGATTCTAAGAAATCTAGAATATTGGTTTTAGAATAAGGATTGGCATCAATATCATTATGAAGATCATAAGTTTGAACAATTATTGTATACTTTTCATCATTAATTAATATTTCCGAAACAGCTATGATGTATTTATTTTCTTGCATGTCACTAGATGTTTCAGAGGCTGGAATGAGACTACAGTTCCCTACTTTTTCAATTACATCATGGTTGTCTTCAAGGTTAACTTCACCTTTAAAAATTTGTGTGAAGTAAGAATTATGTTCACTTTGAAAACTTAAGGCTAAGGTAATTTCCTTTGAAGAAGCGGAATCATTGTATTCACCGCTTTTTGACCAGTAATTTAAACTAGCTTTCTTCAGTTTATACTTTTCTGGATTGTTAGTTATAGATAGTTGTAAATCATTTATTGCTTCATTAGAAAACATTTTCCGACTACTGTTATTGGCCTTCCCATTCACTATATTATCTAAAGAATTATAGCCCTCTGTTTCATTTTCTGCCACAGCAGAGTAATTGGATTGGGAGCTACTATTAAAGTTTAAAGTTTTTAATAACGGTAAGCTTAGTATGATAAACAAAGCAATTGCGGAAGCCAAAACGGTGTAATACACTCGGTCAATCTTTTTTGTTGCACGTTTATTTGCTACTTTTCTCCGAATTTGCTGACTTTCTTCTGGTGAAAAGTGTACATGTTTATTCAAGTATCCCTGTACCTCTTCTTTCACATGTTTATCGAACTGGTCCATAAGCATTACTCCTTTCCAATTTGTTTTGAAGAATTTTCTTTCCACGAAGTAATCTGGATTTAATCGTATTAATATTTACATGGAGGATTTCACTAATTTCAGTCATACTCATTTGCTGATAATAATAAAGGATGAGTACCTCTTTATATTTTGTTGGTAAATTGGCTATTTGCTCTATCATAGTTCTTGAAGTCTGTTCATTAATAAATTGTTCTTCAGCAGATGGTGCTGTGAAAATAGATGAAATAATCGGTGTATAAATCAGTTTTTTTATGCTCCAACGTTTTTTATAATCCTTGCATTTATTAATAGTAATACGAATTAACCAGGTCTTATAGCTAGATTCATGTCGGAAGCTAGATAACTTTTGATAGCAGGATATATAGACTTCTTGAATAATATCCTCACATTCGGATATATCATTTACATATAAGAAAGCAATTCTTTTTAAATCGGTTGCATAGTCTTCCATCAGTTGATCTAGAATCATATCTGAGGAAACTTCTGAATAATCTCCTTCAAGATCTATCACTCATTTCCCCTCCTTTCATAAATTAGACGAGCCTCGAATTGATATTGACTCATAAAATTTTATTAAAAAAAGAGTTGCCTAAGCAACCCATGATGTTCAACAATATTAAGCGTTCGTGCGAAATCGAACTTCATTGATCTGGTCTTTTGCTGTAATGGTTGCATTTGCAATAGATTTAGTCATTTGTTCTTTTGAAATGTTTCTCCAGTTTTCATCGCTTTTATTAGAACAATAGCTATATGTAATTCCTCTGGATGAAGAGATAACAGCTCCTAGACCTTTTTCATCGAAGAAGACAGCCAAATCTTCTGCTTGTCCCCCTTGTGCTCCTAACCCAGGAACTAAAAAGATGGAGTGTGGTAACAGTTCTCTTATCTTTTTTGCATCTGATGGATAGGTTGCTCCTACGACGGCGCCGATAAATGAGTAGTTATTTTCGCCTTTAGTTGCTGCCGCTAGAACACTTATGTCTTGAGCCATTTGCATGTATAGGATTTCTCCATTTTGTAGCTTTAAATCCTGAATTTCGAATGAAGAAGGATTGGATGTTTTTAGTAACAAAAATAGCCCTTTATTGTTTTCTTGTGCAACTTCAATAAAAGGGGTGTAGCCGTCACTTCCTAAGAATGGATTTACAGTGACCATATCACCTGACATAGGTCCATTGCTTAAAAATGCTTGTGCATATGCTTTGGAAGTGGAACCGATATCTCCTCTTTTTGCATCGTTAATGACAATCACGTTTTTTGAACGAGCGTACTGAATTGTTTCTTCTAAAGCTTTAATTCCTGCACTACCGTATACTTCGTAGTAAGCAAGCTGGGGCTTTACCGCAACTACATGATCACAAACTTCATCAATAACAAACTTGTTAAAGTTTACTATGGCATTACATATTTCTTCTGTTGTTTGTGTATCCTTATTTAATAAAAAATCTGGGAAATACGCGATATCAGGATCTAATCCAACTACTAAAGCTGTATTTTTTCTAACACTGTGTTCAATCAATATGTCTGCGAAGTTTTTCATATGTATAGGCTCCTTCGGATGATGTGGTATATATTTACCTTATCATCAATAACCGAGTTTTACATCATGTTATTTGGTAGTTTTTTAATCAATAAATGATTGGAAATTCAAATATTAGTGCTATGATAATTGTAATATATTTGAAGGGATGATGGGTGGAACATGAGCAAATAATTCTATTTTACACGTAAAATGTATACGCATTTTCACTTAAAATAGGATTAGTCTGTCCATTTATTATACTTGTAACATTGCCTATTCCTAGGCTTGTTTGATAATGAATAAATCTAATCCTTCTGACGTAATATTCAGAGGGATTTTTTATATGTTGATGCGAATACATTCAAACCAAATAGATTGGAATGATTGTATGCACATAGAGATTAGGGATTTGAGTTTTGGGTTTGATTATCTGAATGAACCGATATTTCAACATGTTCATTTGAACATAGATGCTAAATGGCGACTTGGTTTAATCGGAAGAAATGGTCGTGGGAAAACAACATTATTAAACTTACTTATGCAGAAATATGCTTATGAAGGTGAAATAATCGGAAATGTAGATTTTGTTTATTTTCCACAACATATTTCGAATAAAGAAAACTTAACTTATTATGCATTGGAAGAAATAATGCCAGTTGAGTTGTGGAAGCTAGAGCGAGAATGTCAATTATTATCTTTGGATAAAGAGATTTTGTGGAGACCATTTGAGCAACTGTCAGGCGGTGAACAGACGAAGGTTTTATTGGCAGCGCTTTTTTGTGAAGAATCAAGATTTCTACTTTTAGATGAACCGACAAATCATCTTGATATAAGCTCTAGAAATATCGTATCGGAATATTTGAAGAAAAAGAAAGGCTATATTGTTGTAAGTCATGACCGAAACTTTATAGATGGAGTAGTGGATCATATTTTAGTTATTGAAAAGAGTCGGATAAATTTATTTAAAGGGAATTTTACAACGTATGAAAAGCAAAAAGAGTTAAGAGATCAGTACGAGCTAGAACAAAATAGTAGCTTAAAAGCAGAAATTGATCGGTTGAAACAAACATCAAAAGAAAAGGCAGACTGGGCACATCAGCGAGAAAAAGATTCCGGAGATGATGCATTTGCTAATGCACGAGCAGCTCGAATGATGAAAAAATCAAAAGTGATAGAAAAACGAATGCAGTCAAAAATTGAAGATAAAATGAAGCTACTAAAAGATATTGAAAACGTAAGTGCTCTTACAGCAAATTGCATTTTTAGCCATCGAGACCCGGTATTACGCATTAAAAATTTATCATTAGGCTATGGAGACAAGTTGCTTTTTCAACCTGTCACATTTGACATCTATCAAGGTGAGCAAGTAGCACTAGTTGGACCAAATGGCAGTGGCAAAACAGCATTATTGAATTATTTAATCCAGCAATCTTTCTCAGGAGTAGTAAGTGGAGAGCTTTTTCTCCCTCTAGGTGTGATGAAAAGTATTGTTCGACAAAATCACGAGGACAATGGTGGCTCGTTAAAGGATTTCGCTGTTGGAAATAATTTGGATTACACTCATTTGTTGAACAACCTTAGAATTCTAGGATTTGAACGAGATGTATTTAATGTGCCTATTGAATATATAAGTAACGGTCAGAAGAAAAAAGTAGAATTTGCAAAGTCGCTAGGAATACCTGCTGAATTATACATTTGGGATGAGCCTTTAAATTATTTAGATGTGTTCAATCAAAAGCAAATAGAAACAATGATATTGGAATATAAACCTACACTTTTGTTTGTAGAACATGATCAGGTGTTTCTTTCGAATATTGCATCAAAAATAGTAGAGATTATTCCATTTTTAAATTGAATAGTTTGGGTGCCTGTAAATAGAAATATAAACAGAAAGAGGTATAGGTATGGATATACAACAGGTTTACTCTAAGAATTTTATCGGATCTTTTACAATTGTTCTCGTTTTTGTATTTTTGTTTAATATATTAATTGATAAGTTGCAAATAGTGTGGGTACCTGGCACCGTAAATTGAAAACAAAATCAAGAAAGCTGTAAGGAGAAAAGTTTATGAGAAACAGAAAGATGCTTTACTTGATTATTGTTGTCTGTGTAGTAATATTCGGGTCAGTTTACTATTATTTGATATAATCCAAAATTAGCTTCTCAATTAGTTTCCAATTAAAACATCCACTTTGGATTTTCCGAAGTACTTTTGACTTAACTAGCTACTAAAATAAAAGATAAAAGGGGAGGCTCTGTATGTTTTCTAATGAACAATTACAAGACTTAATTGAAGGGGAAATCGTATTCGTAATTTGGAATGTGAAGCAGAGTGGAATCATTTTGGCAGTGGATATGCATCTTTTGTTGAATTTTTTTGTTATCAAAAAGAAGATGTTGTAGTCGTAGAAGAGAAGCACGGTCAGAGAACGGTAAAGGCAGAAGGGGTTTATTATTGATATTTGTCGTTTAGCGCCTGTAGCAATCATTGGCGAAGATGGCAGGAATAAAACAATTCGTATTGAAACGAATGAAGTAGTTGGTGGGGCATATTGTTCTTTACTTGGAGGTCCAAATCTATTAAATTTAAGTGAGAAATTCCAAACAATTGAAAGAGAATTGAAACAAGTTTTAAAAGAGTTTGATTATGAACTGTTAGAGGCTGAAAAAGTGAATCAACCTTTGTCTTTTTCAACGAAAATTTCAACGATATATAGTGAACCTAGAAATTATTTAGTCAAGGATGCTATTTTTTATTGGGAGGATTAGTTTGCGTGCCAGTCACCGCATTTGTGAAACTAATTTTAGTAAGAACCTTATAATATATTAACAAGCACATTGAATAGTTTGGGTGCCTTGCGCCGTAAATTATGGCACTAAAATTTACATCGTATTAAAATAAACTTTACCTTAGGGGAGAATGACATGGAAGCTTTTGCAGAATATTTATCGCAAATTGATAATCCACAACATATGGAACGAACGAAAGAAGTTTTGTCTTGGGTTACTAGGGAATTTCCAAACTTAAAACCAAAAATTGCGTGGAATCAGCCTATGTTTACCGATCACGAAACATATATTATAGGTTTTAGCATTTCTAAAAAACATTTGGCTGTTGCCCCTGAAAATGCGGGAATTATTCATTTTACAGAAGAAATTGTGCAGGCGGGTTATGATCACACCAAGCAGTTGGTACGTATCCCATGGGACGGTCCAGTTGATTTTTCATTACTTGAAAAAATGATTGAGTTTAATATTTTGGATAAGGCAGGCTGCCCAACTTTTTGGCGGAAATAAAAAATGGGCGATTAGTGTTTAATGCCAGGTTAATTGCACCGCAGAACGTACAGGTCAGGAGCTACTCGATGTGAAACTAATTTCAGTAAGAACCGTATAATGTATTAACAAGCACATTAAAAGGGGGAGTGGAAGCTGATTTGGGTATTTCTTGTAGCTATAGTGGTGATATTAGTAGCATTAAGCGTATTGTTAGAAATGCGTGAAGAAAAAAGCAATAAGAAGCCGGTGAGAAGCCAAAAAGAAATGCAGGAATTGGAAGATATAAAAAGGGATATGAGGGCACACGACGCTGGTAATATCGATAATTTCACGAATTAGTGGACAATTTTACCGATAAAGTATTTTTCTTATACTTAATCCAAGACCAAAAATAACTTATATTTTTTGGTCTCTTTTTAGTTAGTAGATTATTAAGTCGCAGTTTTGTTTGGGAGGATGCTCTAGTACAATGTCAAATCTAATAAATTATCAGTGGAGAATAACGAAATACAACCCTGCTTTCAGAGATGAAGATGGATACTACACCCTACAAAAAGAGTGGACGTGTCCTTCTGAAATTGGAAAAGTAATAGATGGAAAAGAATTCACTTTAGTTGAATATCTCGGTGTTGAGACGGCCTATGTAAATACCGTAATGACTTTTTTAAGTGAATATGGACTTAGTTCTTTGAGAATTTTACAATTAACTAAAATGGATGTTTCCAAGGAAGATAAGGTTTCCATCTTGTATGAAACAGAATTTGATGAAATGGATTTACAGGAAGACAAAGAGCTGAATGAAAATGAAATTCGTATTATTTGCAAAATGATTTTAAGGAATTTTGTAAGCTGCCAGTTGTATTCAAAAGGTGCATTTTTTGTAGATTTTGGTTGGGATTATTATATGTATATTGGTTCAAGTACAAAGTGTCCATCATCCATAAAATTTGCAAACGAAAGTGGACTATTCGTAGAGGAAACAAAGTCACCATATTATTTCTCTGAGGAAGAAACAACTAGAACGGTTCAATGGAATGAACAAAAAGATGAGCATAAATTGGTTGTAGGTGAGGAGGAAATTACTGATATTCATATAGATGAATTTCGTAAAATATTTAATCTATCAAAAGACCATCCGGTAATTGGTTCATTTGAAATAACTAATAAGCAAGCTGTATTCATTCAAAAATTCTTGAATCATAAGATAGACTTTTCTAAATATGAATATGGATTTTGGGGCGGTAACTAAATAATCTTTTGTATAGTCAAGTATTATGTTCTTATTCGATTCTATTAATCAAAATTTTAACCATGTTTATTTTAAAGCCCTAATTGTTGTAGATTTGTAGAAGAGTCGTACCATTTATAAAAAGTTGCGAATAAATACCCCCTTTGGATATAGTTATACAAAGGGGGTAATTTATTTATCTCAAAACTCACTGTAAACGATTAATCCACAAATTCGAGATTTATATCACCATTATTTGCGCTGACTTCTAACGTCTTATCACCACTGCTTTTATTTTCGGGCAGATTATTTTTACCTTTGGAAGCATCGCTAGTAATATTAAATGCATCATATGAGCCTATAATAGTTCCAGTAATATCTCCATTTTTTGTTTTCAATTTAAGTGCCTTGTCCACCGCAACTTTTGTCACTTCTATATTACCATTTGAAATGGTTGCATCGATGGAACCTACTGCATTTACACCGGACAAAATAATATCATCATTTTTGTTTTTCAGTTTCAAATTATCGCTAACCGAAGCATTAGTAATTTCTATACTACCGTCTGAAGTTGTTGCTTCAACCGAACCATCAATGTTTACATCAGATAGAATAATATTAGCTTTAGATGTAATTATGTTTACCCCGCTAGAAATACCACTTGGAACAGCTATCTGTACTAAGCGATAAGCTTTATCTGTGTCCAGCCCCACATAGTCTTTCCAATCCTTGTCAGTAACCAATTTCATTACTAATTCGTTTTCTTCGGTAATATTAACTTCATAGGATTCCTTATCACTCTCAAAATAAGTAATATGAATCTTACTGTCCATTGATTCTACCAGTTCAACCTTACGATCTCTATCAGACAGAGATATTTGCGTAACCTTGTCCGCGTCTATCGAATAACTTTTCTCTTCGTAAGAAATTGACTCTTTTTGCGTGGCACAAGCGGAAATAAAGAATACTAAGCCAAGAGTAACACAAACAGCGGCAGCTTTCTTAAAAGTATTTTTCATAAATTATAACCTCTTTCTTATTAATTTTAATTTGATATTTTTAACAACCCATGTAGTCAGTCCCAATATTTTATTAGAAACGATTTTAATTGGTTTAAATGCAACTATACCAATACCAATAGAAATCAAACTGCAAATAAACATAAGTAAACTAATTGGAATATTACTACGGAAATCAACGATCGAAGCAATAATTCCAGCTACACCTGCCAAGGCAAAGGAAAAATCGAGCAAAAATAACGAGATAATCACTAACCAAACAGTCGCATAAAATGCCAATATTAGTGCCAATAAAGTAATGATTAATGGTGAACAGATAAATAAGAGTACAATTTCTAATTTAGAAAGTGGTCGACTAGGAATTATGAGCTTAGGTAGAGGTGTAGCTTCAATCATTTCTTCTTGTGCAATTTCTTCAACGTTTCCAAGGCCACATACCGCATCTACTTCACTCATTCCATCTTCCATACGATCGTCAATTATTTCTGAGTAATACGCAAGAGATTTGTTCATTTCACTTTGAGGTAGTGCATTAAGTTTAGTGGCGAGTTCTGCCAAGAATTCTGATTTATTCATATTCTGCTCCCTCCTTTACAAATTTATGTAGTGCTAAAACAGACTCCCAATCATTTAGAAAGTCATGAATTTTTTCTTTACCTTGTTGCTTTATTTTGTAATACTTTCGCAATCGGCTATTGTGTTCAACCATATAAACTGAAACACAATCCTGAGCCTCCAACCGCTTTAAAATTGGATATAGTGTGGATTCCGCAATCTCAATATGTTCCGATAAATCTTTAACTATTTTGTATCCATATGAGTCCTCTTTTGCAAGAACGGTTAACACGCAAACTTCAAGCAATCCACGTTTTAATTGTATATCCATATCATCACCCTTTGCTAGAAGTTCCAATAGTAGTACTTGTTGATACATCATACTACGCAACGCATAGTATAGCGAATAATTTGTTTAAAAACATCTTTTCCTGTTTCTTTTGTATAATAAAAAAGAGTGTTTAAACAGTTAACAAAAGGGCATTTTAAGGAGTTAAAAATGATTATTATAAGGCAAACTTATTGATAAAAAGAAACAGTTTTTAGAATTGTTGTTACCTGCAGATGAACAGGAAAGTATGATCGATCTTTACTTGAATAGAGGAGAAATGTACGTTTTGGATGATGGTTGAGTTAAAGTAGTATGTGTCGTAACTGATGAAGGAGAAGGCAATTTTGAAATAAAAAACCTTGCCACTGATCCTTTATATCAAGGAAAAGGTTATGGCAAGAAAATGGTCCAATATATTTTTAAACATTATCAAAGCAAAGGACATACGATGTATGTAGGAACTGGTGACAGTCCTTTAACAATTCCTTTTTGTAAATCTTGTGGCTTTGTTATCTCTCATCAAATAGAAAATTTTTTCACTGAAAATTATGACCATCCTATTTTTGAAAACGGAGAACAACTAAAACATATGGTTATTTTGAAAAAGTTCTGTAAGGGCGCAATATGAAATTATTACCTCTCCAAATATATACAAGGAACGTGTGTTCGTGTTAATGTACTCTTATGGAAACTTGAATAGGAGGATTAATATGGAATTGAAGAATATAAACATTAAAGCGCGTATGGAGCATTATAAAGTGCCGGGTTTAAGTGTTACATTAATTGAAAAGGGTCAAATAAAAAATACAGTAAACGATGGTTTGTTAGAGACAGGAAGCACTAAAAATGTAAATAGAAATTCTAGTTTTAGTGCTTGTTCTATCAGTAAATTCTTAACTGGAATGCTAGTTGTGGAATTAACGGAACAAGGTCTTCTTGATTTAGATGAGGATGTAAACGAAAGGCTTGTATCGTGGAAAGTACCTGATAATAAATTAACGAAAAATAAAAGAATTACACTACGAAACCTACTTAGTCATCAATCTGGAATTATAGACCCAGAAAATAGCTTCACTGATCTTAATTCGCTGTTAGGCATACCCTCAATGGTTGAATTATTAAATGGGAAAACATCTTATTGTAAATACCCAATTGAAGTGAAGTATGAACCTGATAGTGAATTTCACTATTCAGATGCAGGATTTTGTATCATTCAGCAACTAGTAGAAGACGTCACGGAAAAACCGTTTAGGCAGGTTATGCACGAACGAATATTTAAACCATTAAATATGGAAAACAGCACATTAGATACAATAACCTCAGAAACGAAAAAAGATGATTTCTCTTGTGGTCATAACAAACACGGAGATTTAGTAGAAGGAAAATATCCTATATATCCCTACCCAGCTGCTTCTGGACTTTGGACAACTTCTTTAGATCTAGCTCAGTTGGTCATTGAATTAATGAACGCACTAAAAGGGAAAAGTAGGATTGGAATTTCTGCAAATTTAGCAAAAGAAATGATTACACCTCAGTTAGGAAAGGAGTGGACTGGTCTTGGTGTGTTTTTAGAGGGTTCGGAAAAAGAACTTGAAATCACATCATTAGGTTGGGGAGTAGGCTTTCAATGTATGATGGTGGCTTTTCCAAATTTAGAGAAAGGCGCAGTCATAATGACAAATGCAGAGTTAGGTGTTCATCAAATGGAGGGGATTATAGGAGAAATATATAAATCCCTTATGTCTTAAAAAACGTTAGTTTTCTTAATGTTGAAGTAAAACATTAAGAGGAAAAATCCAAAAAGAAGGAAGTGCTAATCGATGAATTTAGAAATGGTTATGCAGGAGCTTGAAGAGCTTGGCAAGGAACGAAGTAAAAAAATGTATATATCCAATGGTGCGCATGAGCCACTTTTTGGTGTGGCTACAGGTGCAATGAAACCAATCTTTAAAAAAATAAAAATTAATCAGCCTTTAGCTGAAGAGCTTTATGCCACAGGTAACTACGATGCGATGTACTTTGCAGGCATTATTGCAGACCCAAAAGCTATGACGGAGTCAGATTATGACCGTTGGATTGATGCAGCGTATTTTTATATGCTGTCCGATTATGTAGTGGCCGTAACGTTATCGGAGTCAGATATTGCACAAGAAGTTGGTGATAAATGGATTGCAAGCGGAGAAGAGCTGAGAATGTCAGCGGGCTGGAGTTGTTACTGTTGGCTTTTAGGGAATCGGAAAGACGTTGAGTTTTCAGAAAGTAAGATTTCCAATATGCTTGATATGGTACAAAATACGATTCATGATTCGCCAGAACGAGCGAAATCCGCTATGAATAATTTTGTATACACTGTGGGGACTTCTTATTTACCGCTCCATGAAAAGGCAGTCGAAACTGCAAAGGCAATAGGTATAGTAGAAGTCAAAAAGGAAGAGAAAAAAAGCGGTTTCCTAAACGCTTACGAAAGTATTCAAAAGGAAGTCGATAGAGGAAGGATTGGTTTTAAACGCAGGCATGTAAGGTGTTAAAACTTTTTGTGCCAGCGCTGGAAGGGGCTTTTTTAATGAAGAAACTCAAAATATTTATTTTTATATCTCTAGCGGTATTTTTCTTCCTAATAACTATATATTTATTTTTTTACTTTCTCGAAATGAAAGTACAAGGAGAATATAGAAAATATGATTCAGGAGTTACTATTGAGGTAAATAACTTAAGTAATAAAGCGCTACCTGATCTCAAGTTTCTATATAGCAACTCTACAGAGGTAGGAACAGTAAAAAGTCTAGAACCTGGGGGAACTGCAAAAATAACAGGAAACAGCAAAGAAATAAAAGGAAGTGATATAAGTTTATATTTGAACTATTACATTGAAAATGGTGGAAAAAAAAGAGGATAGTATAGCTTATTTTAATATTAGTGAACCGACAAAAGTCGTTGTTATTTTAGATATACATGAAGTAGTAGATCCCCTAGGATTTTTAAAGTATGAATATAGAGGTTTTGATGGTTGGTGGCAATATGGACCAGAGGAAATTAACTAAAGAATAAAAGGTCTGTTGACGATTCAATAGACAATAAATCCTTTATAGGGGCGGTTTAATATGCCGAAAATTGACAATATGCTAGCGATTTTATGGATGCTTAGTTCAGGTGAAAAAATTACTGCGAAACAAATTTCTGAAAAGTTAGAGATGAATATAAGGACTGTGTATCGTTATATTGATACACTTTCAATAAGTGGTGTACCAATAATTTCAGACGCAGGACATAACGGTGGATATACTTTATTGAATAATTTTATTGAAGCCCCTCTTTTTTTTGATTTTGAGGAGCAAACATCACTATTTCATGCTGCTGTTTTTGCAGAAGAAGCAGGATATTATGGAGGAGAAGCACTAAATAGGGCTGTTTCAAAGTTAAGCAAATACTGTAACAAAGAGCAGGGAAAAAAGGTAAACCAACATTTGGCCAGTCTTGAAGTGATAAGTCGAATGGGATCACTTTCGCTGGGACCATTCTTGAAGGAGTTGGAGCGGGCCACAGCTGACGGATGCTCTGTAAAAATTCGATACTATAAAAGTGGAGAAGAACAATCAAAGTATAGAGTGGTTGATCCATACAGAATTATTTATTGGAATAATAAGTGGTATGTGATTGGGTTTTGTCATCTTAGGAATGATATACGCAGTTTTAGAGTGGAGCGAATTGAAAGTCTAATGCTAACTGGAAATAAATTTAAACGGATAGAAAAATTTTCGGCGCAGGACCTTTTTTTGAAAAATCTTCTCCCCACTATGGAAGATGAGGAAGGAATTATTTCCTTAGTTATTAAAGGAAATAAAAGTGCGTTGGATGATGTTTGTCAACACTGGTTTTTAGCGAATTACCTACAGGAACGGAATTCAGATCAAGCAGTATTCCTTCTTGAAAAAGATATAATACATACGTATGTACCTCACTTACTTTTACCGTACAATAAATCTATTCAAATTATTGAGCCAATAAGTCTTAAGAAAAGATACATTGAAGTTCTGTCGGAATTAATTCAATTTCATCAAATATGATAACTTCACTGACGTTAGCTGTCAGGGAAGTTATATTACAATAGGCTGTATCAAATGTAATTGGGGTGTTATTGGATGCAACCAGGAAAAGTTTATCTTTATGTATTTAATACAATGTCAGACTGGGAATACGGATATTTAATTGCTGAACTAAACTCAGGAAGATATTTCAAAAAAAATTTAGAGCCTTTAAAATTAGTTACAGTAGGAAATACTAAAGAAATTATTACTACAATGGGGGGCTGAGTATAAAACCAGCTATTACCCTTGATGAAGCATTTTATGAGATAGGCCTTGCAGTAGCTGATGAAAATTTGGTTACTGCATCAGGAGTAGCTCCTCTAGAATTTGCGATGGAAGTAATGAAAAAATTAGATGTATTTGCACCAGATACATTGGATTCATGGTATAACCTAAATAAGACTCATAAACCTGAATACTTCTTCCAGTTAATGGATTCAATTAATGGATGATTCTGCATGGAATTTTCCTTAGATAATAAAGATGGAACATTCTTTTTTATAAAAACTAAATCTATCCTAAAAAAGCCCGTGCATTTCAAACGAACAAAAAGTGAAAAAACCGTCCTAAAGGGCGGTTTTTTACATTTACCAGAAAGTGAGTAGAACTTTTCAGTGCACTTATTTAATTTCTTTCATAAATTCTCTGAAACTTTCAGCGATTTCTTTTGATTTTGTATGGTGTAGATAATGCCCTCCTTCAAGTGCCATCACTTTCCCATGTATAGAATCTTTGATTTGCCCTTCATGCAATGGTGTCCAGTCTTCAAAATCTACATTATTCTCTTGTATAAAGAGAATAATAGGGAGGTTTTTTGGAAATGTTAAATGCTGAGCTCCTTTAAAATTAGAAGAAATATTTTTCATTTCATTCAAGGTAGTGTCATTATTCATGTTTTTATTCGTAATCATTCTCATTTGCTCTTTTGTTTTGTCATCAAATGATAGGGAAGCATATGGGTCATCACTTACTTTTATGATCAATCTTAAGAGACCAGATTGATTGAGAAATTTATACGTTTTTAATGGGAATTTAACATCCATACCAGGTTGTGTTGGAACACTACTATCGATTCCGACAAAAGCATTCACTTCGTTTGGATATTTGTTCACATAATCCAGTCCGTAAATGCCTGCGATGGAATGGCCCATTAGAGTGTACCTGTTAATATTAAGCTCCTGCAGTGCTTCATGAATTTCACTTACAATATTCTCCGTGCTTCTCTCTTTTTCTGTTTCATCACTTAATCCATAACCGAAAGGCTCAATCGTGACAACTTTGTAAAATGGGGATAGTTCATCTACAAGCAGCTTAAAATCAAGTGCTGGTGTCGCTGTTCCAAAACCCGGTAGTAAAACGACTGTTTCTTTTCCATTTCCTTGAATTGTAACATTCATATTTTTCCCATCGACGGTTACAGACTGTCCATAGGGTTCTATTTTTTTTTGCTCCGATTTACTGCTGATCATATTAACTATAAAAACAATAGCTAGAAAAAGCACCATTACTATAGCTAAAACACCTATTATTTTAAGCATAATGTTAAACATTTTTTTCATCATTTATGCACGAGGGTGTAGTGTGACAATTGAAGCTCGCTTTCTACCTGTACTCGTGCCTACCCTCCTTTTTAGTATCTAGTCGTATCTTCTTCTACACTAATAAGTGTATTCCGGCTGCCTCCACAGCCCATTAATGAAAGCATATACGATGAAGATGTACTCCTTATGACGACATTATGAACGGAGTATGAACAAATAAAAAATGTTACGTTACCCTAAGCAAGGAATATTGTTTAGGGTAACGTAACGTGGAGAAAAGGAAGATAGCGTTTAGACTGTCCGAATTGTACGATATGAATCTTATTACTCTGTCGGTGTTGTGATTGACAAGGTGACAATGAAGGTTGTTCCTCGACCAGGTTGGCTTTCCACTCGGATGTCACCTTGATGAAGTGTTACGATCTTTTTAACGATGGCGAGCCCCATACCACTACCAGCATACTTGCGACTGTGGGAGCGATCGGCCTTAAAAAAACGCTCAAATATACGCTTCTGGTCTTCGAGGGAGATACCAATACCGGTGTCAGATATTTGGATTTTTACATTTTTAGTATTTTTTTTGATGCTGACCTTAATAACGCTGTTATTCATAGAAAATTTGATGCTATTTCCAAGTATGTTAGTCCATACCTGGTTTAATTGTTCGTAATCAGCCATTAGACTAACGGCTTCCAAATCAAGATCGAAACGAATGTTTCGAGCCGACCATTGCGGCTGGATTGCGACGATGACTCGTCTGATCTGTTCATCAAGACTAAACGTGACCAGCTGAAGTTGCTGTGAATGCGATTCAAGCAAACTCAGCTTTAATAGACTATCGCTCATCTTGGACATCCGATCTGCTTCGGCAATAATTATATCGAGATAACGGTTTCGCTCGTTATCTTCGATGTCTTTTTGCTTTAGCGCTAGAGCATAACCAGATATCGAGGTAAGTGGCGATTGAACTTCGTGAGACACATTGGATACGAATTCCCTCCTCATCTGCTCAAGTTGCTGCAATTCATGTGTCATTTCTTCGAAGCTACGAGCCAAAGTACCTAACTCGCCCTTTTGCTTAATATCCAGCTTGACGTTGAAATCTCCACCAGCTATATGCCTAGTTGCCTTTGTCATTTTCTTGATTGGTCTGACTAGGAACAAAGCGGCGGCCAAAACCAAAAGGCTTCCTGCTATTAAAGAATAGGTTGTGAAGTTCAAAATCCATTTTTTTATAAAAGAGCTGGAAGGGGGGGCAATTGGTTCAATAAACATTGCATTTATTCCCATTTCAGTTGTCAATGGCAACCCTAAGAGAGTAGTTGCAATACCATTCGGATTGACTTGAACTACTTCTCCAGCCATTACTTTTTTCACTTGTTCCATCGTCACAGTGACAGGTTCGTCTCCATTAAGTGTTCCATAAGACTGAAATTGACCAGTATCTCCGTAAATTCGAATATAATAGGATTTGAGCTGATCCATTCCACTTACAAATGTGTCCGCTTCACGTAACGGAAGTATTTCGTAAATCCGGACGATATCTTGACCGAAGTGAAGTAAAGGGATCTGCAAGTTTTCGTTCAATTGCTCTTTAAATAACCAAGTTGACAGAAAAAAAGCAATAATCGTACCTCCGATTACGGAGACTATAAATATAAGGACTACACGTGTATATAATGATCTGATCATTCGTATACCTCAAGTCGATAGCCAAGCCCGCGTACTGTTTCGATACGAAAATCGGGTGTAGTCGCGAACCGTTCGCGAAGGCGTTTAATATGTACATCTATCGTTCGGTCATCTCCAGCGTAATCGATCCCCCAAATCTGATCGATCAACTGCCCGCGAGTATATACTTGTCCAGGTGTATCAGCGAGCTTATATAGTAATTCGAACTCTTTGAGTGGCAAAGTCAGCGATTCCTTACCTCTCATCACCTTATATGTTTGCCGATCAAGGATGATGTTGCCGAACTGGATCGTCTGCGTGGAGCCAATCCGGTATCGTTTTAGTAATGCTCTAACACGAGCTGTCAATTCCAATGGATCGAATGGTTTCGTCAAATAATCATCCGCCCCAAGTTCGAACCCTTTCACTTTTTCCCATGTTTCGCCCCTCGCAGTCAGCATAAGTAGCGGAAGATCAGGATTTGCCCTTCGGAGCTCCTTGCATAACGTCCAACCATCCATATTCGGCATCATAATATCGAGTACGACAAGATCGACATCCGTTGAGGCGTAGACGATTAGTGCTTCCTTGCCGTCCGCGGCTTGAACTGCTGTGAATCCGTCGTTACGTAGAAATAAACAGACGAGTTCGCGAATGTTCGAATCGTCGTCAGCAACTAGTATAGTAGGCATCCGATCCCTCTTTCCTTGTTTTTACAACTCATATTGAAGTAATCATTATACTACAAAAAATGAATTACCCTTGTTCTTCCTATCAATTAAGAATAGGAATAGCGTTAGATGTTCCTTCGTCGATCACGATACAGCTTGAATTTAACTTCTGCTAAAAATTTCTTGACTTTGTATTCGAAGAGCGTCATATTAAAAGAGACTAAAAGGTATCTTTTGGAGGGTGTAAATGAAAAAAGGTGAATTAACAAGGCGTGCTATTATTAGGAAATCTACTTCAATTTTTAACCAAAAAGGTTATATGACAACAACGATGAGTGACATTATTCAGGAAACGAATATTCAAAAAGGAGGGATATACCGACACTTTAAGGATAAAGAACAGCTGATGGTCGAGTCTTTTCATTTTTCTACCGAAATCATGCAAAAACATTTACTGACAAGTATTTCTCAACACAAGCATGCAGCGGACAAATTAGTCGCATTTGTGGAGGCTTTTTTACAATTAAGTGAAGGAGAACCGATAGCAGGTGGGTGTCCAATTTTTAACGCAGCCATAGAAATGGATGATTTAGAAGGGAGTGCGTTACTGCCATCTATTAATAAAGCAATGGATATGATGATAAAATGGATGGCGAAGATTATAGAAGATGGTATTCGGCATCAGGAGTTAGAGCAGTCATTACAGCCATACGACACGGCGATATATATTGTGTCAACACTTGAAGGTGGCCTAGTACTAGACCGATTAAAGAAAGATGGGCAAATAACGAAAATAATCATAAATCAATTGAGGCAATATATTTCCATGATTGCGATTGAGCGGCAATAAAGCCGTCTTTTTTATAATAAGAAAGAGACCATTCGGTACCTTTTGGAGGGTTAGGATGAAATATTTATTATTCATTGCTTTCATAGTAGTTATTTTGTTTTTGAGGAACTATATCATTCGTCATATTTTTACACCGAAACGGAAAGAGGATAAAAAACAACCGAATTCAACTTATGAAAAAATTGAAATGGAGCTGGGGATTGGGACAATTCGAGGATGGCTTATTAAAAGTGAGAGGGCAAGAGGTAGCTTTCTACTAGTACATGGATGGAGCTCTAATAAATCAGACATGTTACGATATGCCAATCCCTTATTAGCTAGCGGTTATGACGTAATAATTATGGACGTTCTTGGTCATGGGCAAAGTGATTATACACAAAAACAAGTTAGTATTGAATCGTTTGTCCAAAGTATAACATCCACGATTGATCATGTGTGCGAGAGGCCAGATATTAATAGTGAAGCAATCTATGTCTTAGGGCATTCAATGGGAGGGATAGCAGCAAGTATTGTGAATTCCACAGATTTGAGGATAAAAGCACTTATTACAGATTCAATGCCTACATCATTAAAAAGTATTAGCAAATCAATGGCTGAAAAAGTAATACTCCCTTATATTCCATTTGGCTGGTTATTTGTCAGTTGGTTTTTATTACGAGGAGGTGTCTTTTTAAAAGCTAGAAGAGAATGGTGTCTGGAGAAAATATTAAAAAGTCAACAGTCCCCAGCTCTTGCTATACACTCTATTCAAGATAAAAAAGTGCCGATTTCAAATGTCGATGTCCTATTAAATAATAGTAACTTTAAACAAGTCATTAAAGTTGAAACAAAAGGTCACCATAATTGTGTTAAAGATAAATGTTTTTGGGATAACGTTTTTAACTTTATAGAAAGTAACGAGGGGGATAAAGTAGATGAAGTATGTTGAAACGCTTGTGATTGGTGCAGGCCCAGGAGGATATGTGGCGGCTATTCGCGCTTCTCAAATGGGGCAAGACGTAACGATTGTAGAGAGAGAGTATTTAGGAGGAGTTTGCTCAAATGTCGGTTGTATCCCATCAAAAGTGCTGATTTCAGTAGGTCATCGTTTTGAGCAAGTAAAGCATTCAGATGATATGGGTATTGTTGCACGAGAAGCAAAGCTTGACTGGGCAAAAGTGCAAGAATTCAAACAAGGCGTAGTTTCTAAATTAGTAGGCGGTGTCGAAGGTCTATTAAAAGGTAACAAAGTCGACATCGTGAACGGTGAAGCATGTTTCATAGATGCAAACACTGTACGTGTAATCGATGGCAATAATGTACAAACGTACACATTTAAAAATGCAATCTTAGCAACGGGTTCTCGTCCGGTTGAAATTCCAACATTCCAATTCACTGAACGCGTAATCAACTCAACAGGTGCACTTTCTTTACCAGAAGTACCAGAAAAACTAGTTGTCATCGGTGGTGGTTACATTGGTACTGAGCTAGGTTCAGCTTACGCTAACTTAGGTTCTCAAGTAACAATTATTGAAGGTGGCAAAGACATCTTAGCCGGCTTCGAGAAGCAAATGACACAAGTTGTGAAAAAAGGCTTAAAGAAAAAAGGCGTGGAAGTTGTTGTTGGTGCATCAGCTAAAGGGGTAGAAGAAAATGAAAACGGCGTAGTTGTAACATATGAAGTTGATGGAGAAGAAAAAACAGTTGAAGCTAACTATGTATTAGTAACGGTAGGTCGTCGTCCAAATACAGATCAAATAGGTCTTGAAGCAGTAGGCATCGAATTTGCAGAACGCGGTTTATTAAAAGTAGACAAACAATGCCGTACCTCGGTACCAAATATTTATGCAATTGGTGATATCGTATCTGGTCCACAACTCGCACATAAAGCATCGTATGAAGGTAAAGTAGCGGCAGAAGCAATCGCTGGAGAAAAATCAAACGTAGATTACTTAGCGATTCCAGCAGTATGCTTCACAGATCCTGAACTTGCAACTGTTGGTTACAATGAAGAGCAAGCAAAAGCAGAGGGTATCGAAGTGAAAATAGCGAAATTCCCATTCGCTGCAAACGGTCGTGCATTAGCTTTAAATGCAGCAGAAGGTTTTGTAAAACTTGTTGCACGTGAAGAAGATGACTTATTAATCGGTACTCAAATCGTAGGTGCTGGTGCATCTAATATGATCGCTGAAATGGCTCTTGCGATTGAAGCGGGAATGACTGCAGAAGATATCGCATTAACAATCCACGCCCACCCAACTTTAGGTGAGATGACAATGGAGGCTGCTGAGGTAATGCTAGGGAGACCCATTCATATTGTGAGAGCATAATGGATACACCACCTTCCAGTGTGGATAGTATAAGCATGTATAATATATGGTTTGAAATTGGATTTTTAATACCATATTTCATGTTTACTATGTATAATGAAAATAAATAAGCTAAAATGCTAGGAGGATTGGTTGTATGAGAAGAAATACAATTTTTGCATAGCAAAGGCTATTGCATAAAAATATATAAAAATAGCCTTTGCTCTTCCTAAAAGAAATATTACTATTTAGGAGTGCAAACATGAGCTATAAAAAAGCAGAGAATCTTTTACCAACTGAGTTGGTAGAGTTAATACAAAAATATGTTGATGGTGAATATATTTATATCCCGCGAAGAGAAGATAATAAAAAAAGTTGGGGATCTAGCACTACTACAAGAAGAGAATTGGATGTAAGAAATTCAACTATATATGATGATTATCTGTCGGGAATGGATATGGCTACTTTGGTTGGAAAATATTATTTGTCATCAAAGAGTATTCAACGAATTGTACTAAAAGAAAAAAGAAAAAACTTATGAAATAAGTCGATGTGGTTTTATGCCGCATTGGCTTATTTTTTTTTATGAAGTAAGTATGAGGTTTTTTCAACTAATGTAAGTCAGATATAATCTAACTAACTCATATACATATAAAAGGAGAAATGAATGATGGGTTTGCATATTACGAAAGAATTAAATAAACAGGCTAAACAGAACATCGAGGATGCACTTTATAAATTTAATTTAAAGCATTTTCCAGTAGATTTAAGAGGTAGATACGAGGAAATCAATTTATTTATTAAAGATGAGAACGGAACTGTCCGAGGAGGATTACTTGCTGAAGTGTGTTGGAATTGGTTGGAAATCCATATGTTAATAATAGATGAAGATATACGAAAGTCCGGATTTGGCACAAAATTATTAGTAGAAATTGAAAAGATCGCGTTAGAAAAAGAATGCGATTTCATCAAGGTAGATACATTGAGCTTTCAAGCGTTAGGTTTTTATGAAAAGAATGGATATGAAGTGTTTGGGAGTTTAGATAATGTAGGAAGAGATTTTAAGCATTACTATTTAAAAAAAGATTTAATCATATAGGGCAGGAAGGAGGGTACATATGAATAATTTATTTTCAATAGATTGTGGTGAAGTATTATTGCGAGAGTTTAGAGCTGAAGATGTAGATAGCATTTATGAAATTACTTCACAGCCTGAAGTGTATGAATTTTTGCCAGATTGGCGTTCAACGAGAGAACAACGATTAAACTGGGTTACAAATTATGAGGTTCCAGATAATAAAGAATTCTTGGCAGCATTACCTAATATCGGTGGAGCAAATTATTTGAAGCTAGGAATTATATTAAAGGAAACTGGTGAATTTATTGGCTTCTGCAATACAGGATTAAAAGAAGAGTTAAGTGAACCTAATCGAGAAATCGCTTATGCTATTTCAAAACATTACAGAAATCGTGGTTACACAACAAGAGCAGTAAAAGGATTGATAAAATATTTGTTTGAGAATACAGATGTTGAACAACTAAATGCGGTTGTTCTGCCCCAAAATGTAAGCTCTGATAAAGTTATTCAAAAATCCGGCTTTCGTTTTAATGGAGATATTGAAATTGAAGACCAAACGCATTCTCATTACACACTTAACAAGGAAGACTGGAAAAGTCTATTGAATTCTCCAACTAAAGGAGACAAGTATGAAACAATCTAAAGACAAATTAAACCAAATAACAGATTTTATGAATGAAATTATTGATAAACAGCAGATAGTTGGATTGAGCGTTGCGGTAGTTGAAGGCTCAGGCATTATCTATTCTAAAGGGTTTGGGTACTCTCAGATTCAACCTGAAAACCAATCTATTGATGGTGATACATTGATGAGCATTCAAAGTATTTCTAAGAATTTCATGGCACTCTCTATTATGCAGCTTGTTGAAAAACGCGTAATTTCATTGGATCATACGGTTGCTAAATATTTGCCGTACTTCAGAACAAAAAATAAACAGCAAAGTGATACTATCACAATACGGCATTTGTTATCCCATACGGCAGGGTTTCCTTCAAATTTAGGGATTGCCAATATGATAGCTCCAAATGTAAAAGAAATTTTTTCAGATACACCTACAGAATATCAAGAAGCATTAGACTATTACAACCTTACAGAAGAAGAGACTACAAGTATACAAACCCGAGAAGATATTACCAAGTGGTTTAATAAAGTAGAATTGGAGTATCCAGTAGGAATGGGTTGGAATTATTGCACAGATACGTATGTGATTCTTGCTGATTTGTTTGAAAAAGTGACGGGCTGCAATTGGGAAACCCATCTTAGAGATGAAATCCTCATCCCTTTGAATATGAACCGAACAACTAGTGATTCACATGTAGTGGAAAAAGATGCGAACAGTGCTAGATACTATTTAGGCGAGGATAAGATAGAAATTCCTTTTCCTAAAAATTCGATTTCTGCTCCAATTGGTTATTTGTATTCGACAGCAAATGATTTAGGAAAATATATTAAATTTCATTTAAATAAAGAATCAACTATTTTACGATCCGATTTAATTAATGAAATGCAAAATCCTGTTCATCTTGTCAGTGAGGAATGGCGGTTTGAAAGTAATAACAGAAGCTATGGACTCGCATGGTTTGTAGATAACTATAGAGGATTTAGAGTTGTAGAACATGGAGGCGGTCAATTAGCTGTAAGGTCACTGATGACAATGGTACCTGAACTCAATTTAGGTATAGTGGTCTTATTGAATTTTGACAGTACCATGCATCATGATATTTGTAGAAAAATTATAGATATCTTTATAGATTCCTGACATTTTGGTTAAATGTCAGGAAAAACTTTGCTCCCCGGGGTGGGAACTCAATTATTTCTGAATTGTTTTAGAACCTGGAACCTTTCGCTAGAAATCCATAACAATCTTACAATTAAATATTCTTTTGAGTGTAAAAAATAAAAGGCATTGTGTTCTAAAATCTAGTACCTTTCCTTCTTTTTTAGCCGATATAAAAAATAAGTAAGGGGATGAGCATATGAAAATTCAAGGAGATAATTTTATAAAGGTCCAACCATTAGCAACGACGAATAACCTCGAAAAACCACAATCAGTAATTAACAATAAAACTGAATTTTATAATCCACAAAATACAAACAGTCAATGGATGACAAGTATTCGGAATTACTCACCAAATGAAGTCGGGAGGAAATCGATTATTGATAGGGTTTCAACAGGACTAAATAGTTTACACTTACCTAATTTGATACCGACAAAAGGTATAAATGATCTTCCTTATGATGAATCAGAAAAAAAGACACCTCTTGGAGAACAAACGCTTGTGAATTATTTACTGAAAATGGATTGTCTTATCAAAGACAATGGCCAACGTTGTTATGAGTCCCATTTTTCCACATTTAAATAGACAAGTTGAATGGCTTGATTTTTATTCTGCCTTAATTTAGAATCAATTACAGATATTAAAGGTCTTTAATTGATTTAAGTGGAGGCGGAAATAATGAAATATTCGAAGGCTACAAATTATGCATTGCATACAATGGTGTATTTGACACTAGCTCCAAAGGGAAAGTCTGTTGGAGTGGAGCAGCTAGCGACAATGCAAAACCTTTCTCCAACGTATCTTTCTAAGATTTTAACAAAGCTTGTGAAAGCAGGGCTCATTAAGTCAACTCCTGGTGTTAATGGTGGATATAGTGTAGCAAGACAGTCGGATACGATTTCTTTTTTAGATGTCATTCATGCTATTGAAGGACAAACTACTTTATTTCATTGTTCATTGGAGCATGAAGAATTATTTAGAGATCCCAATTGTATTATCGAAAACGTGATGATTGAAGCGGAAGAAAATATGAAGAAAGAGCTAAGTGGTAAGTATATTATTGATATTGCAAACCAAATTCAATTGCAAAAAAATAAATAAATTGAATTTGGTTTAAATAGTTTGGACTATTTATAAAGGAGATTGAGGCATGACAGAGTTTTGGGAATCAAGTTTTATAGAAAATCAAATGATGTGGGGATTTGAACCTTCAGATTCCGCGATCTTGGCAAAGGACTTTTTCCTTGAAAAAAAAGTGAAGGATATATTAATTCCTGGTATTGGATATGGTAGAAATGCAAAGATTTTTATTGATAATGGAATAAATGTATCAGGTATTGAGATTTCAAAAACTGCGATTGAATTGGCGAGGGAAAATGGCATTAATAGTAGTATTTTTCATGGTTCAGTAACTGACATGCCCTTTGATAATAAACTTTATGACGGTATTTTTTGTTATGCACTTATTCACTTATTGGATAACAACGAGAGAGATAAGCTTATGAAAGATTGCTATAATCAGTTAAAACCAGGTGGATATATGATTTTTACTACTATTTCAAAGGAAGCGCCCATGTTTGGAAAGGGTAAACAACTGGGTAAAGATTATTTCGAGATAATGGAAGGCGTAAAAATGTTCTTTTATGATTATGATTCGATAAAACAAGAATTCGGAAAGTATGGACTAGTAGAGGTTTCGGAAATTGTTGAGCCACATAAGAATGCGGAAAATAAACCTCCATTTAAATTTACGGTGGTAAAATGTCAAAAAGAACTATAATTACAATTCCATAAAATCAAAAATAGTGCATTGATAAGGCTTATGAGTGACCTATTCACTAAGAACTTCAAGTGCTTAAGTATTATCATAGCCGATTTTTTTAATCTAATTAAGGACATTAAGTGTCTGTAATGGATCTTATAAAAAGGAGGAAATAATATTGTTAGATTGTGTAGTTATTGGCGGAGGACCAGCAGGAGCGAATGCTTCTCTTGTACTTGGGAGGGCAAAAAAAGAGATTATTTTATTTGATGAAGATAGACCTAGAAATGCTGTGACACATGAATCTCATGGGTTTATAACAAGGGATGGCATTAAGCCATCGGAATTTAAACGTATTGCGATGGAAGATTTGAAGAAATACCCGAATATATCTATTCGAAATGAGCGAGTAAGTGATGTAAAAAGGGAAAATAACTCATTTTTTATTCACACAGAAGACGGGAACTCGTATCAATCTAAAAAAATAATATTATCTACGGGTCTTATAGATATAATGCCTCGTATAGAAGGAATTCATAACTTTTATGGTACAAGTCTGTTTAGTTGCCCATTTTGTGATGGATGGGAATTAAAAGATCTTCCTCTAGTTGTTATATCAGAAAATCAACGAGCTTTTCATATGACTAAAATGCTCTCTAATTGGAGTAAAGATCTTGTTGTTTGTACAAATGGAAATCAAGTCTTTTCAGCAGAACAAAAAGAATTATTGGCTAAGAAAAATATAAAAGTTATGGAGCAAGAAATAATACAGCTACTAGGTAACGAAGGTCAATTAAAAAAGATTCTGTTTAAAAACGGAGAGGAAATATTAAGGGAAGGCGGGTTAGTCACTACAGGGTTAAAGCAAGCTTCTTCAATAGCTGAATCTTTAGGATGTCATATGAATGAGAATGGTGGTATTCAAACAGACACGCTAGGACGGACGAATATCGAAGGAGTTTATGCCGCTGGTGATACGTCTAAACCTACACCTTCTCAATTAATTATTGCTGCAAGTGAAGGAACTAAAGCAGCTATGGGAGTAATAAGTGATTTAATTGATGAAGATTTTTGATGCCAGGACCCAACAATGGTTTGGGTTCATGGCATCATAATTATGTTCACTCAACAAGTAGTCTCCTCAAATGACCAGTCTTTTGCATGTTTCAAAGTAATATCGATAAACGCAGATAAGGCTGGGGAGACCCACTTGTTTTTATGATAAGCGATTTGGGAATAAATCTGCTCAAAGCCACCATCGCAAGGAATAATTTTTAACTTTCCTTTTTTTACTTCATCATTTACTGTCATTAAAGGTAAACATGCAATACCTAGTCCACTCATTACACAGCGTTTCATCGCTTCTACGCTCCAAAGCTCCATCGTTTGGGAAGGTACGATTCTTCGTTCACCCAGGTATTCTTCAACAATTGTTCGGTAACTGCATTCTTTCTCGTTCGTAATCAAACACACACTTAATTTTTGATTTTCGTAGCTTTTATCTAAAATATTTAACGAACAGTCATAGCATCCAACAAGGACAATGGGTTCTTCTAATAATGAATGAACGATTAAATCAGCATCCTGTAACTGGGGCAACAGGACAAATGCAATATCTGCACTTCCATTAAGAATTGCTTTTTTGTTATCTCCACATGTGGCATTGCTTAAACTGATATGCACGTGAGGGAACTTCTTTCGATATTCTCTTAATATTGGTTCAAGGCGGTATACAGTTAAGGATTCAGGCGCTGAAATCTTCAGCTCTCCTCTCGTTTCTTCTCCATCACTCGTAATATTTTCTATCTTTCCGTAGGTATCTAAAATCTCTTGCGTATAAGGTAATAAATTTTTACCGATATCAGTCAATCTTACTTTTCTACCCATCCGGTCAAATAGAGGGGCACCTAAATGTTCTTCAAGTGCTTGAATATGAGATGTCACCGTGGATTGCGTGTAGCCTAAATGTTCTGCTGCTTGGGTAAAGCTACCTGTTTCAACGATTTTTTTAAACGTAACAAAATGCCGTATTTCCATCATTTCACCAACCTTTTTTATCTCTTGTTTCTATAGTATCAATAAAATCAATGGATAGCTTCACAAACTTCGATTTTACTAATAGTTAATCGTGAGCTAATGTAGAAAAGTGAATGTTATGAAAATATTGATAGAAAGAAGGTTTAGTTTTGAAACGTATACACTATAGCTGGTTTATCCTTGTCGTAACATTTTTCTCTATAATTGTATCGGGAATTGTGGTTGCATCAACAGGAGTTTTTATAAATCCTTTTGAAAAAGAATTTGGTTGGGATCGATCTGTTATTACATTGGCTTTTGCCATTAGCATGTTTTTATACGGCATATCGGGTCCGTTTATGGCAGCATTACTTGATGCAATTGGTTTAAAGAAAATGATGATCATTTCTATGGCAACTTTGATGACAGGTCTTATATTAATTTTTATTATGAATCAGTCATGGCATTTAATCATCATTTGGGGAATTATTATAGGACTAGGATCCAGTCTTTTTTTAACGGTACTTAGCCCATACGTTGCGAATCATTGGTTCGTGAAAAGAAGGGGTCTTGCAGTAGGAATATTAACTGCAAGTACAGCAACAGGTCAGTTAATTTTACTTCCCGTTTTAGCGGCTATTATAGAAAGTTATTCATGGCGTTGGGCAATTGGTTTAATTTTAACGCTCAGTATCATCATGTTTATCATGATTCTTTTATTTATGAAAAATACACCTAAGGATGCTGGTGTACTTCCATATGGGCTTGAAGAAGAACTACAAGAAAGCAATGACGAGAAAAAGGAAAATCCTATTGTTGTTGCATTTAAAGGCTTATTCGAAGCGGTGAAAGTGAAAGAGTTTTGGTTGTTAGCTGGTAGTTTCTATATTTGTGGACTTTCAACTAGTGGCTTAATAGGCACACATTTTGTTTCTTATTGCATAAGTTTTGGAATACCTTTGATTACAGCGGCTTCGATTCTTTCGTTTATGGGAATTTTTAATCTAGTAGGAACAACTCTTTCTGGTTGGTTATCGGATCGTTTCGATAATCGATGGCTATTATTTTGGTATTACAGTTTGAGAGGGGCTTCTTTAGTGCTACTTCCCTATGCGTTAAAAGAAGGTTCTGTTACGATGCTCGTTCTCTTTACTATATTTTTTGGATTAGATTGGATTGCAACTGTTCCACCAACTATTAGTATCTCAAGACAAATATTCGGTATAAAGAAAAGTGGAGTGATTTATGGTTGGATTTTTGCATCACATCAGGCAGGAGCAGCAACTGCAGCTTATGGAGGAGGGCTAATTTTCAAGTTTTTTGACTCTTATACATGGCATTCTTTTTGGCAGGGGCCTTCTGTTTACTAGCAAGTTTGTTTGTCATCGTTATTAAAAAACAAAATTCAAGTCCATTAACTTGAATTGTTTGGGTGCCTGGCACCATATCTTTCTTTTTGACTTTGTGTATGCATTTGTATACAACGTGAATATAAATGTATACATAAGTATACAAAGGGGGCTTTATTCAATGAAGCAAATCAATCATTATATAGATGCAGTGTTTAACGAGTCAGATGTTTTGTTAGAGGAGGTTATTTCATCTATTAAAGAAAATGGAATGCCTTCTATATCGGTATCTCCTTCATCTGGGAAGCTTTTAACGATGCTTATATCTATTTCAGGAGCTAAAAATGTTTTGGAAATAGGAGCTCTTGGGGGATATAGTGGAATTTGCCTTGCATGAGGATTTGGCAGAGATGGAAAACTAACTTCTTTAGAATTAGAAGAAAAATACGCAGCATTAGCGCATAACAATCTTTCAAAAGCTGGCTTTGGCGATCAAGTATCATATCTTACTGGAGTAGCTACGCAAAACCTTGAAAAACTAGCGAGCAATAATAAGCAATTTGATTTTTTCTTTATCGATGCTGATAAAGAAAACTATGAAAATTACTTAAACTATTGTATTAAACTTGCGAACCGAGGAGATTTAATCGTGACGGATAATGTGCTTGCAGCTGGTAGTGTAGCAGATCAAAGTATTAAGCGAAAACATTACACCGAGTTAATGAAAAAATTTAATGAAACAGTGGCGAGCCACCCTCAACTAGAATCTTTACTTATTCCAATTGGTGATGGAATGATGATTTCAAGAGTAAAGAAATAATATTCATTTGAAAAACTCACCGACAAAATCAATTTGTCGGTGAGTTTCTTTGTTTATTAAGGCTGTATTGCCGTTTTATCTTGAGAGGCATGTAGCTTTACCATTACAAAACGGGCGATTGGCTGAATTACTAAGCTTTCAGCAATTAAGACGATTAAGAAGTTTCTTGGCCAATTCGTAAAGAAGTTGCTAAAGATTTCACTATGAAAACCGTTTCCAATAATATCTCCGATAAGAGTCATAACAACTGACATTCCTAGTACAGTGAACAAGATGCGAAACAAAATTTTGGCGTTAAAACTGTCCGTAGGTTCCGTAAATCTTCCAACTAACTTTTCAGCAATACGACCAATAAGAACTGGTTCAATAATCATGACAATAATCCAAATGATTGGTAGTGTCTTAAGAATTGATAAAATAGCGAATTTATTTATTTCCCCTACAGCTAGAAAGACATTTAATGATGTCATAAACAGAACTGTCAGTGTACAAATAATTGCCCCGTATAAAGCACCCTCCTTCCCGTTTCTTGGTAGTCTTATATCTTGTTTCATTTCTTTCTTCCTTTCCAAACATATATTTTAGATAATGTCGATACTGCACTACCTAGTCTGTTTGTTAGTGTAGCAAAAAAAAAATCTCTGATGTAAGTCTTTTTTTACTTTCTGCTACAAGTTGTGTTCACAGTTTAGACAAAAAATGTTTAAGAGGAGAGAAAGACCGCTGTAAATAGTGTTGGTTGCGAATTTATCTTTAAATTCAGAATAGGTAGAAAAATAAGTACCTAATTTTATAATTAATGTTAAAATTGTTAAAGGGTGTTTGTGTATTTTTAGAAGAATTTCTTTATTGGGGGATGTCTATGTGGAATATTTTAAAGACCTTTTTTATCTTGGAGAAATCAAATAAAAAGAATATTTTTGCTTGTATTATTGTGGCGGTATTTGTTTTTGGCTTGGCTTTATTTGTGAAAACGGAGGATTTCGGAAATGAAGTAAAAGAGAAATCAGGGGAGTATCAATCCCTTGCTTCGGCACTGGGTAGATTTCAAAATGTCGATGCCACGGAAAATGGGAATGGCAGTGATTTATATAAGAATTTAGCGCTTCAGCATCAGCTTGTAGTGAGGCAACGTATGGCAGTGAAAATGAATCTACCAGACTTGTATTTAGATACAGCAATAGAAGTTACAACTTTAAGGGCGAACTCGTTTGATATGGAAGGTTTTGATATGGTTGCGAATTATCTCCCTTCTAAAAGAGAAAACCAGTTGGATCGAATGTTTTATCAATATATGAAGGAAACGGGACTCTCATTGGAATCAGATCCATTATCCTTCTTTCCATTTCTCATTTATTTATTTGGTATGTTAGGCTCGGTTTGGTTTATTTTCATGAGTGTTTATTCATGTGGCATTATGACAGAAGAATTCCAGCATACGTCCATTATTAAGGGATATCCTATAACGTTTGATAAGTACGTTATCGCTAAGTGTATGTCCTCCATGCTTCTAGTAAGTGTATTTATTTTGGAGTTATTTGTATGCAGTTTACCTTTAATTTATTTGTATGGATTGGGAGATTCATCTTATCCTATAGCTGTTTTTAACGGTGATTTTGCTATTTATCCTATTTATAAATATTTAGGTATATCGATTCTTTATATGGTTTTTATTTCTATTTTCACTATCCTTTTATCGGTCATTTTGAATGTTTTATTGAAGAACATGTATTTAACGTTGTTTACGCAGTTGTTCTTGTATGTTCTCCCTTTGTTATTTCCAAGCATGATGAATGTTATTCCATTTAACCCATTTAACTATTTGAATTTTGCTAGCATATTGAACGGACAGACACTCGACCTTGCAAACCCAGTTGTTTTAAATGGCACATATGGACTTATTTCAATTGGGGTAAGCATTACCCTAATGATAGTCGCTGTAAAGTTATTTTTGACTACTGGGAAACTAAAAAAAGTATAGGAGAGTGAGATAATGCGAGCGTATTTTAAGATGGAATTTTTTCAATTTATGAGCAATAAAAAGAATATCGCCATTTATGTCATTCTACTTTTTTTATCTTGTTACTATGCCCTAAAAATAGCTCCGGAATATGATCCTATTGAAAAAGTAGATGTACTTGAAATAGAGGCAAGATACTTAACGAGGGAGGAATTTTTAGATAATGTGGTGATTAGGGAAGGGATGCATTATTTAACGGCTTTTGCAGTTTCTATATTCCCAGAATGGAATGAATATGATAAAGCAAGATTGGATGCTATCGAAAAAAACAACTTAGAAGAGTATGCAGAGGCTACATCCAAGTGGTATACGTACTCCGATAAATTCACATTTGAAAGTGAAGTTCTATACTACAATCCCGGGTATTATACGTATGGAAATAGTTACGCTGTTATGGATGGACATTATGCGTATTTGTCTTCTGCAAGTCGTTACGAAGACTATACAGAAGGGAAATCGGATTTATCTGTAAATGTTTTCGAGGAAAGGACAGCGTTACAAACATTGCAGCGTTTGTTGCACTCCTATTTGCCGTTAATTCTTCTTGTTAGTTGTATTCTCTTCACAGTGGATATCGTGTTGAAAGATCGACAGAATCCAACTCTGTTGCAAGGTTTACCACTTTCGGATTGGAGAAAGTTGATCGTTAAAGGAGGGGTTTCTTTACTAGGTAGTATTTTAGCAATTATTCCACTCCTTGTAGGTCTGTTAATAATTGGTAGTCAATATGGGTTTGGTCATTTTAATTTACCTGTTCCTAATTACTCTTTTAGTGAAGATCTGTTCTCAACGATAACGATGGGTGAATATTTAATTCAAAATCTGTTATTCATAGTCGTTTGGTTTTTCTTTATCATATCTCTTTTGCTACTTGTAAGTGTGATGCTAAAAAACGAGTTTGCAAATCTATTGGTAGGTTGTGTGTTTCTTTTTGCTGAATTTATCTACTTTAGTAGAGGAATTGGTATCGAATGGAATGCGCAGTGGTACCCGACAAGCTACGTTCAAGTAGGGCAAATCATTTCGGGATACCGGAATTATCTCTATGTTTCCGATGCACTCTCATTAAGAAGTGGGCTTGTCGTAATGGGGTTATGTACATGTGTTTTTCTGTTTTTAATTTTCTTAATGAGTAACCATAGAAAATTTAAACTACTTTAGTTTCATACGGATGGAGGGAAGGTATGATTGAGTTAAAAAATATTGGCGTCCAGTTTTCGGGTAAAGTCATTTTAAAAGATGTTTCTGAGATGTTCAATCAAGGGGAAATTATTGGTTTGGTAGCCCCAAACGGAACTGGGAAGTCAACGCTTATGAATGTCATCATGAATTATATCAATCCAAAAAGCGGTAAAGTCATTTTAAATCAGAAGTTAGAATATACAAATAAAAAGAATGAAGTGAAAATCCATCAACTAGTATCCATGATGCCTGATCAAAGTGACTTATATAATCAGATTTCTGGAAAAGAGCATTTAAAAATTTATTCTTCTATGTGGAGCAGTAATCAAAAATTGATTGATCGCACAATAAAAGAACTTGGAATGACGTCCTATATAAACAAGCACACAGGAACGTATTCTTTAGGTATGCGCCAAAGACTTTGTTTTGCGATGCAAATTGTATCGGATACGCAAGTGATGTTAATGGACGAAGTGATGAATGGGTTGGACCCTACTCATGTCGAGTTGATTTCACAAATATTAGTTAAAAAGAAGTCTGAAGGAAAAACGATTATTGTAGCTTCGCATTTATTAGAAAACCTAGAGAAATATGCGGATCGCATATTCTTTATAAAAAATGGCGAGTTAATACTTGTTAATGATCTATCCCCGGGATTTGAAGAAAAGAAAATCACAACCGTTCGAGTAACGAGAATGACAGATGAGATAAAAGAAAAGTTTTCAAAAGAGTTTCCAAAAACAAACATACAATCATTGGCAAATGGTGCTACTTTAATAGATGTCCGCGGATACGATGCAGAAAAACTGGGAAGTATTGTTGAATTTCTTCAAGAAAATCAACTAACAGAGTTTAGTTTTGGGAAAGTAACATTAAATGACTTGTATTCAATGTATTATCAAGAAGGTTGAGGATATACGAAAATTAGATGCTCTTCTTAAGAAAGAAGGCGTATTTTTTTAACAGATAAGAAAGTATAAACTTTCCTACTTAGTAACTGTCTAGCTTCAGCGTCTAGCCCCTCGGGGCAGACATAGGCGCTTACGCTTTTCTTAAAAGATAAGAAAGTATATGAAAATGTACTATGAACAATGGGTTTAGAGTCATTTTAAGACTAAGAAAGTGTGTGAATGTATAAGAATGGATTCCGTTTCAAGCGGACGCGTTCGGCGGGCGCGGTTTCAATCTCCTCGTCGCAAAAAGACGTTCCTGCGGGGTTTTCAGCTCGCGCTGTTCTCGCCTGAGTCGCCGCTTTCCACTTCATTCAACTAGTTTAGAAGAATGTAATCATATTCTTTCTATACACTGGATCAAATTATAGAAGTGTATCTGTGCAAAAAACACAAGAGCAGCCAAAGTTGTATCTTTGGCTGCTTTCAAAGTAGATAGAATGTCACCTGCATCCTTCTATTGCCAAAAGTATTTAACTACTTGGCACGGAAGTTTCCAGAGAACGGAAGGCGAACAATTGCTATACGATGACCGACTAAAAAGCATGTCGGAAGAGGCGCAGCCACTTTCAACATGCTTTAAAAATTTTCCCAATCATCTTATAGCCTATTTGCAAAGCCTGAAGCGAGCAGGAAACTGTAGTGTTCCCGTACACTTTGCTTTTAAAGGACTGGGCGTTACTTTGCCCGTTTTTTTTATATTCATGGCTTAATACTCTCCATATACCCTTGAATATCTGATTCACTCATTTCACCTGTAATGATTTTAGTAATTTTTCCTTTTGGATTTATGAGGAGAGTTGTAGGTAATGGACGGATATTGTACGTTTGCATTACTTTTTTTGTAGAATCGATTAAAGTTGGGAATGTCATGCCGTATTGTTCGGCGAAAGATCTCACTTTAAAGTCAGATTCTGCAATATTGACGGCTAAAATTTGAACGCCTTGATCTTTATAAACTTCGTATTGTCTTCCCATGGCAGGCATCTCTTTTTGACATGGTTTGCACCATGTTCCCCAAAAGTTTAAAAAGACCCCTTGTCCTTTATAGTCAGATAGTTGATGGCTTACACCTTCTAAATCAGTTAAAACGAAATCGGGTGCTAAGTCGCCTACTTGTAGTACTTCGTTTTTGTCTTTCGTTAAGCTGCTATATATAGTAAAGACGATGGCGATAGTTAATATGCTTAAAATAGCGAATCGTATTTTAGCACGTGTTTCTTTCTTGTTGTTCATATAAAATTACTCCTTCCAATTTAATAACAAAAGGTAATTGACATCATTCATATTATAATAAAGAAATATCAAAAATGTGTGCAGACACTAAAGTGTCATAAAGATGTTCGGAAAATGTTTTCTGCATATTTTCTTCATATTTATTCTCTATACTATTTTAGAGGAGAGAGGCGAGTGTTTGGATGAATCGAATATCGACTAAGTTAGCAGCTTATTTTTTTATAGTCGTTTTAATAATGGAATCATTTCTTATCTTTTATCTTCATCAAAATATCATTCAAACAAGAACAGAAGAAGAATTCTCCCAGTTGTTGGCGAGTGGATCGAATCATCGAGATGTACTTATCGGGCATTATTCAGACATAACAATGAAGCATATTGTATTGATGGAAAAGGGCGAAGAAAGAGAAGTTGTGATAACGGATAGTAACGGGAATGTTACAAATAGCTCGGACGAAGAGATTATATCGCTGAAAGAAACACTTTCTTTGCTCAAGGATAACTATCCAACAACCGATACAATATTAATTTCAGATTGGGAGGAAAATCCTTATATTGTTAGTGCACATCCGTATATATCAGATACAGGAAACACAGGTTATGTCGTTATGTTTCAAAGCACACGTTCCATTGAGCAGTTAGTTAGTGAGTTGAACATGCATTTTGGAATGGCAGGAGGGACAAGTGTTGTCGTGCTTTTTATCATCTACTTTGGCTTATCTAAAATTCTGACACGACCTTTAATTCGCATGAAAGAAGCAACGGAGAAATTGAGTGAAGGGGATTTCGACGTGAGTCTCCCATTCATCGGTAAAGACGAACTTGGCGAGTTGTCGGGTTCGATTCAAAAGTTAGCGAATGATCTGGAGCGTTTAAAAACGGAAAGAAATGAATTTTTGGCTTCGATTGCGCACGAATTAAGTACACCTTTGACGTATTTAATCGGATATACGAAAGTGGCTATGAGAAAAGAAGTAAGTGAAAAGGAAAGAGAAAACTATCTTGCCATTATTGCAGAAGAGTCAGAACGAATGAAGGAACTTGTAAAAAACTTATTAGATTTAGCAAAAATGGACGAGAATACGTTCACAGTGTCAAAAGACTATTTTGGTGCACGCCCATTTTTAGAAGATATTTTCCAACTTGTAGAGCATTCTTTTGAACTAAAGGGACTTCAGCTAAATTTAGTGTGTGAGGAAAATGTTCAACTGTATGCGGATTCTTTACGATTGGAGCAAATAGTACTTAATCTATTGGATAATTCATTGAAATATTCGAAAGAAAACACAACGGTTACTTTGAAAGTGTATAAAAAAGAAGAGAAGACAATTATTTCAGTTATTGACTTTGGAATTGGTATTCCGGCAGATGAATTAGGTTTTATCTTTGAGAAATTATACCGAGTGGAAAAGTCACGGTCACGTTCTTTTGGGGGATCAGGAATTGGTCTCGCAGTCGTGAAAGAGTTAGTGGAGGCGCATGGGGGAAGTATTGAAGTAAAAAGTGTTGTAGGAGAAGGAAGCACATTTACTGTAACGATTTAATGGGGGTAAAATAGATGCGGACGATTTTATTAGTAGATGATGAACAACGAATGTTGAATTTAATCGAATTATTTCTTTTGCCGCTTGGCTATAAATGTGTGAAAGAAACAAGTGGAAAGAAAGCGTTAGAAATACTAAAGCAGGAGAAAATAAATCTTGTTTTATTAGATGTTATGATGCCCGAGATGGACGGTTGGGAGGTATGTGAAAAAATACGACAATTTTCTGATGTACCGATTATTATGTTAACTGCAAGGGCTAATAAGGAAGATTTAGTAAAAGGGTTAAACACAGGGGCGGACGATTATATTACGAAGCCTTTTGATGAAAAAGAGTTAGTAGCAAGAGTAAATGCTATTTTACGCAGAATCTCTGACGATGAGACGAAGCAGGTAGAGATTATTTACGATGAGTTTAAGTTAGATAAAGAAATGTATTCTTTACATTATCATGATTTGAATGTCCAACTTACTTTAAAAGAATTTTTTATAATAGAAGCTTTAATATCTCGTCCTAAAAAGACGTATACGCGAGAGGAACTATTAGATGCTGCGTGGGAATATGGCACATATACAGATACGAGGACTGTGGATTCGCATATTCGTAATTTAAGAGACAAGCTGAAAAGTTCTGGATTTCCTATTGATGAATTTTTGAAGACTGTATGGGGAATTGGCTATAAGTGGAGCTAATAAAATAAGAAAGTGGAAGGTGTTTCATAGATGTATAGTTTGATGTCGAAGATCAGTCAAACAATTAGTGAGCCAGTTACTCTTTTTTTAAACTCTTTTGAACATTATCCAATTGTCGTTGCACTCTTGCTTGGTTTGATAGGGGCTGTTGCACCATGTCAACTTACTGGAAATATGAGTGCCATTACTTTTTACGGAAGTCGTACTGTTCAAATGAAAGATAACTTCGGAGAAATTCTATTTTTCATCATTGGAAAGGTTGTTGTGTTTAGTTTAATTGGATTGTTTGCTTGGTTATTTGGTCAATCATTTGAAACGAAAATGACCGCGTATTTTCCTTTCTTTCGTCAAGTGATTGGTCCTTTAATGATTGTTACGGGATTTGTATTAATAGGTGTCTTAAAGTTAAGATTTCTTAATCGTTTAACGATGCATGTTCCAATGGTATTGAAGGAAGGGAAGCTCGGTTCTTTTATGTTGGGAGCTAGTTTTTCTCTCGCTTTCTGTCCAACTATGTTTATACTCTTTTTTGCTTGGCTTATGCCAACTGTAGTGTCTACTTCCTATGGTTTTATCCTACCAGCAGTTTTTGGTATTGCTACCTCTATTCCACTCATTCTTTTATTTGCATTATTGTGGTTTTTCGATATTAAGCAATTATTGATGAAAAAAAGTGTGAAGATGGGCAGAGTTGCGCAACGAATTGCAGGAGTTATTCTTATCCTTATCGGAATTTTTGACACGATTACTTATTGGGGGATCTAATTAAAAACTTATTCCACTAAGGAGTAAGTTTTTTTGTAATATCACGCCTGTTGATTAACCCTTTTATTCAATTATGTATTTTCGTTCGCTTTCTACATAAAATGCGTCTTAATAGAGAGTTTCGGCAGGGATTTACGCTACAGGGAGGACGCTTTCCGTGGGGCGGGCGGTGAGCCTCCTCGGTCGCTAG
>NZ_JALDYF010000016.1:0-96028 GCF_032154225.1 Psychrobacillus sp. | reverse complement strand
GCGGCAAGCGCGGAGGCATAGTGGCTATTCATTAAGACGCACTTTATGTAAAGTAAGTCGAAAACGAGTGGTTTAGTTTTAAAGAGCGTTCTTTATTTCTATTAGCGCATTTTCTAAAAATAGAATAATCAACAGACATGGTTTTTTATTTAACAATGGAATGCAAGAACTTGTTCATCGTTGCATATTATAAGGAAATCAAAAACTTTCAAATAATAGGTAGGTGTTGATGGAAATGAACGACAATACGGAAAATCAATTTGTCATTTCACAGGAAAACTGGTCCTTGCATAGAAAGGGGTACCAAGATCAGCAACGCCATATGGATAAAGTAAAAGAAGCTATTCAGAATAATTTACCGGACTTGATTAGTGAGGAAAGTATTATTATGTCGAATGGTAAAGAAGTTATTAAAATACCAATCCGTTCGCTAGATGAGTACAAAATCCGGTATAACTACGACTCGTCAAAGCATATTGGGCAAGGGAATGGTGATAGTAAAGTAGGGGATGTAATCGCACGTGGCCCAGGGGAAGAGCAGGCTGGTTCTGGTCAAGGAAAGCAGGCTGGGGATCAAGCGGGTCAAGATTATTATGAGGCAGAAGTAACAATAGCTGAAATTGAGAAAGTCCTTTTTCACGAGATGGAGCTACCGAATTTGCAACAAAAAGAACAAGCAGATATTACGACCGATAAAATTGAGTTTAACGACATACGTAAAAAAGGACTTATGGGAAATCTGGATAAGAAGCAGACGATTTTAACTGCTATTAAGCGAAATGCCCTGAAAGGTAAGGCTGATATTTCACCGATTCACAATGATGATTTACGATTTAAAACATGGGATGAAGTGTTGAAGCCAGAGTCAAAAGCAGTAGTTCTTGCAATGATGGATACGAGCGCATCGATGGGTACTTTTGAGAAATATATCGCAAGAAGTTTCTTTTTTTGGATGGCGAAGTTTTTGCGGACGAAATATGAAACGGTGGAAATTGAGTTCATCGCGCATCATACAGAAGCGAAAGTTGTCACGGAAGAAGCCTTTTTTTCAAAAGGTGAAAGTGGCGGGACGATTTGTTCGTCTGCTTATCAGAAGGCACTGGAGCTTATTGAAAAAAAGTATAATCCAGCACGTTACAATATTTATCCAGTGCATTTTTCAGATGGAGAGAATATGACAAACGATAATGAGAAGTGTATGAAGTTAGTGAATGAACTGATGGAAGTTTCCAGTATGTTTGGATATGGAGAAGTGAATGAACATAGCAGATACTCAACATTGATGGCCACGTATAAAAAAATAGAAAATCCAAAGTTTCGCCATTATGTGTTGAAGGAAAATAGAGATGTGTATGAGGCGTTGAAGAGTTTATTTCAAAAAAATGCTGTTTGAAATAGGGAGTGATTCAATTGATGGAAACGGATCTTCATCGTGCAATCGCTGAGATAACGGAAATTGCATCAGGATTCGGCCTTGATTATTATCCAATGCGTTATGAGGTTTGCCCTGCTGATATTATTTATACATTTGGTGCATACGGAATGCCTACGCGTTTTTCTCATTGGAGCTTTGGTAAACAATTTCAAAAAATGAAGATGCAATATGATTTTGGGTTAAGTCAGATTTATGAGTTGGTTATCAATTCGAATCCTTGTTACGCTTTTTTATTGGATACAAATAGCCTTACGCAAAACAAGCTGATTATCGCCCATGTACTTGCCCATTGCGATTTTTTCAAAAATAATATTCGGTTTTCCAATACACGAAAAGATATGGTTGAAAGTATGACGGCAACAGCCGAACGAATTGCGAATTATGAAGCACTGTACGGCAAAGAAGAGGTAGAGTATTTCTTAGATGCTGTATTAGCGATTCAAGAACATATTGACCCATCTATTGTACGACCAAAGTTGTTGAATTATAACCTAGATGAGCTAGAAGAAATAGAAATAAGAAAAACGCCATACGATGATTTATGGAACTTGGATCAACCTAAAAAAGATGCGAGATCAGTCGTTCAAAAAAGAAAGAAGTTTCCTCCGCAGCCAGAAAAGGATCTATTACTTTTTATACAGGAATATAGCCGAGACTTGGAAGAGTGGCAGCGAGATATTTTAACGATGATGCGAGAAGAAATGCTTTATTTTTGGCCACAGTTAGAGACGAAAATTATGAACGAAGGCTGGGCTTCTTATTGGCATCAACGAATTTTACGTGAGATGGATTTAACGACTGCTGAAACGATCGAATTCGCTTCTTTAAATGCGAACGTTGTTCAACCATCGAAAACGTCTATAAACCCATATTATTTAGGGATAAAAATATATGAAGATATTGAAAAAAGATACGATGATCCAACGGAAGAAATGAAAAAGTTAGGGATAAAAGCGAAATCAGGGAGAGAAAAAATATTTGAAGTGAGAGAGATTGAATCAGATATTTCTTTTATCCGGAATTACTTAACGAAAGAGTTAGTGAAACAGGAAGATTTATATTTGTTTGAAAAAAAGAAAGGTAATTATCAAATTACGGATAAAGACTATGAACAAGTGCGAGATCAACTTATTTCGATGCGAGTGAATGGAAGTTTCCCGTATATTGTAGTGGAAGATGGGGATTATTGCCGAAATGGTGAGCTGTATTTAAAGCATGGTTATGAAGGGATAGAATTGGATACCCCTTATTTAGAAAATGTCCTTCCATATATTTATCAGTTATGGGGGAGAACAACACATATAGAAACGTATGTAGCAAATCAGCGAGCTATTTACTCATATGATGGAAAAAAAGTATCTCGTCGTTCAGAATAGTTTTTTAGCGTCCCTGTGTTTAACACAATTCTGAATTGTTTTCAACACAGGGACAAAATTTTTTTGAGCATTTTTACGTCCAAAATTGAATTTTGGAGAGGTTTTTTCTTTTTTTTGTCCCTTTTACACCTTCAAAACGTCATTGTTTTCCTTTTTAAACAATTTACATTTTAAAATAAGTCATTTAAATTTTAAGCAAAGGAGCAAAGAAGCAAAAGTGGGCAAGGATAGTCAAGTGACAAGAAAAAGAAACTTCATCCCAATTATTACTATCATGTTATTATGCGAGTTAACAATAGACAAAACATTTTCGAAAAAAGGAAGATATGTTTGAACTTATGCGTGCTTTCCAACATATACATAATAACTATTAGTTCAGCATGCTAGCATTTTGTTTCATGACAAACCATTATCATATTTTGATCAAATCAAATGAAGCACCTCTGAGCAAAATCATGAGTCTCATCAATAAAAGATACAGTACGTCCAATGCGAAGCGATATAATCATATTGGTCTGATTTATCAAAAGCGTTTTTTTTGCAAAAAGAGTCAGCTCTTTACGTGGATTACTAAACGTCAGTATTTATATTCATCGTAACCCTATCGACACGACTATACCGAAGGTCACCCATTTAGAACTATACCCATATAGCTCTTTTCCATATTATTGGAATAAAACAAAACAAGCCCCTGCCTTTTTAGATCTAGAGACATTAAACAAGCTATTATCTCGAACTTATGAACAAAGCAATGCAAGCTATTGTGAATATTGCCTTGCATACAAGCAAGAATCGGACGAAGATACTCAATCCGAAATTAGAGAGGCGCCGATAATATATAAGAAATAAAAGAAGCAGCCAAACCTTACATTGGCTGCTTCTTCCTATAATGAATTGTAGACCAATGTCGGAAAAGTGTAGAATTGTTTGCGTCACAGGGAACAAAAAAGTCTACGAACCTATAAAGTCTCCACCATCTACATGGATAGTTTGGCCGATCATGTAACTTGAATCAGAAGACGCTAAAAATACATAGGCAGGCGCAAGTTCGGCAGGTTGCCCGCTTCTAGTCATTGGAGTGTTATCTCCATGTTTTGCAACTTTGTCTTTATCAAAAGATGCAGGAATTAGCGGAGTCCATATAGGACCCGGTGCTACGGCATTTACGCGAATTCCTTTTTCAACTAAATTTAATGCAAGGGAACGGGTGAAAGAAGTGATAGCTCCTTTTGTTGCGGAATAATCAATAAGGTCAGGAGATCCACGGTACGCTGTAATCGAAGAAGTGTTTACAATCGTGTCTCCTTTTGACATATGAGGGAGTGCAGCTTGTGTTAAATAAAACATGGAATAGATATTTGTAGAAAATGTGTCTTGTAATTGATCAGGTGTAATTTGTAAAAAATCTTTTGTGGGAAATTGTTTTCCAGCATTATTTACTAATATATTGAGTTGACCAAATGCTTGAATCACCTGATCCACTGCATTTTGACAGTTTTCATCATCGCTTAGATCTGCTTTGAGCTTGAGTGCATTGACTCCGTGCTTTTCTATTAACTTTACAGTCATATCAGCATCTACCTGTTCATTTTCATCCAAATAAACAATGGCGACATTTGCCCCTTCTTTGGCGAAGGCAATAGAAACTGCTCGACCAATTCCACTATCTCCACCTGTAATAAGCGCTACCTTCCCTTTCAATTTTCCTGAACCTGTGTAGTTTTTATCATCAAAAATAGGAGCAGGGGACATTTCTTCTTCGATACCAGGTTGCTGGTTTTGGGTTTGTCCTGAAATCTCTTTGTGGATTTTTTCATATTTATTTGTCGTCATGGAAATCCTCCTTTTAGTAGTGAATACTTCTATTCTTCCCTTTTTACACAAAAAAAAACTTTTGAAAAGCAATTTCAAACGAAACTTTTCTTTAATAATATTGTTTATGTTAAAATATCAGAATAGTATGGTAGTTGTGTCTGTCACAGGGAACGAAAAAACAGGGGACGAAAAAAAGGGGTTAGAATGAGATGAGCGAAGCAAAAACTTTAACAGAGGCTTTTATGCAAACAAAGTACCAAGTAGCGGGTCATGGAAAAAGAAATTTTGAAGTGCTGCAAGAAGTGTTTCAAGGGCTTGATGGACAATTAGACAGTGATATTTACGGTAGTGGCAAAGTTATTGAAGACTTCCAAGTGAAGATGGCAAAGTATTTAGGAAAAGAGGCAGCTGTATTTTTTCCAAGTGGTACAATGGCGCAGCAAATAGGTTTGCGCATATGGTGTGACCAAAAAGGGATTAAAAAAGTAGCTTATCATCCATTATGCCATCTAGAAATTCATGAGCAAGATGGATTAAAGGAATTACATCAAATAGAATCCGTTTTATTGGCGGATAAAGACAGTTTAATAACGTTAGAAGACGTGGTGAGTATGCAAGAAGAAGTTGCCTGCATCTTGCTCGAGTTACCTCAACGTGAAATTGGCGGGCAGTTACCAAGCTATGAAACACTTGAAGAAATATCTGTTTATTGTCGCAATAAAGGCATTAAGTTGCACTTAGATGGTGCAAGACTCCTTGAAATACTGCCATACTATCAAAAAACGGCTGTCGAAGTGTGTAGCCTTTTTGATAGTGTCTACGTATCCTTTTATAAAGGAATTGGCGCGATTGCAGGAGCAATTCTTGCAGGTGACCAAACATTTACGGAGGAATCAAAAATTTGGAAAAGAAGACATGGTGGAGATTTAATCAGTTTATATCCGTATATTGTGAGTGCGGATTATTATTTTGATAGAAGATCAGAGAACATGCATGGGTACTATGAAGAAGCGAAAGAGCTTGCAGAACTTTTTAATGCTTGCCCTGCGGTATCAACTTTGCCACTAGTGCCTGTTTCGAATATGTTCCATGTTCATTTCCATGCACAAAAAGAACAAATGGAGCCTATTTTAATAGAAATATTCGAAGCAACTGGAATTGGCTTAACTAGTTATTTAAAAGAAGTAATTGGGGAGTCATGTGGATACGAAGTAAGCATTGGCGATCAATATGCCGCTTTACCTAAGGAGAAGCTACAGGAAGTATTCCGATTGCTTAAAGAAAAAATGAAGCAACAAATATAATTGGTTAAATAGGTAGAATAAAATCGACAAAACTGCACAAGTTATCTTTCATGGAGGTGAACTTTCATGAAAGATGAAAATAAGAAGAAAAACACATTAGATCGCGAAGAATTTGGATATGGATATGATCTAAGTCCAGACGATTTGGACATCAGAGGCAAAAATAAAATAGCGAAAAAAAGTAATGATTACGACGATAAAGAGAAGCCAATCAACAAAAATAACCCTTCCAGATTAAATTTATAGCAAAAACACCGGATTCTAAAATCATTTAGGATTCGGTGTTTTTTGTAGAAAAAAGTAAAATACGGCCGATTTTAGTTCTAAATTCTCTCTTTTTTTCTTACAGTGTAAGAACGACATGAAAAGGGAGAGAGTCATGTATGTTAATAGATGGCGTGTTTTCTGGAGGAGGTTTGAAAGGCTTTGCTTTAGTTGGGGCACTGCAAGCACTAGAAGAAAAGGGATATCAATTTAAACGAGTAGCTGGAACGAGTGCTGGTGCAATTTTAGCAGGGTTTGTAGCAGCGGGATATACTGGAAAAGAAATTAAAGAACTATTAGATGAATTAGACATGCTGACTCTACTAGATGCCCGTAAAACGATTCTTCCGATACCATTTATGAAATGGATTAATCTTTATTGGAGGCTTGGTTTATATCAAGGGAAAGCTTTAGAAAATTGGTTTTTAGAGAAGCTAGCAGCAAAAGGAGTTTACACTTTTTCAGATTTAGAGCCTGGAGTATTAAAGTTAGTAGCTTCTGATTTAACAAATGGCAAAATGATTGTTTTACCAGATGATTTAGAGAAGTATGGTGTTTCACCGGGTAGTTTTCCAATTGCACGTGCTTTACGTATGAGTTGCAGCATTCCGTATTTCTTTGAGCCAGTTCGGTTGAAAATAGGGTCAGGAGACACAATTGTCGTAGATGGTGGAGTATTAAGTAATTTCCCAATGTGGATATTTGATAATGGATCGATCCTTAAAGAACGACCCGTAGTAGGCTTGAAGCTAAGTGTTAGTTCGGAGGAAAAACCAGGACATCAAATTAATAATGGTTTGCAATTGTTCGAAGCACTTTTTTCGACGATGAAAAATGCACATGATGAACGTTATATTTCTCGTAAACTTGAAAAGAATGTTATTTTTATTCCCGTGGAGGATTATAGTGCTACTCAATTCGATCTTAGTGAAAAAATGAAAGCAGATTTGTTGGAAAAAGGACATAGTCGTACGGTTCAATTTCTAAAAACATGGTGATTATTTTTAAAAGGTTGGTTTAATTCTTATCTCCAAAGGAATAATAGAGAGTATTGTTCTGAGAGGAGAATCTTATAAATGACGAAGACTGCAAAAGAGACTGCATTAAAAATTTTGAACGATAGTTTGATTGGTGTAATGTCAACGGTTGAGCAAAATAAACCCCATTCTCGTTATATGACATTTTTTCACGAGGAGTTTATTTTGTACACGGTAACAAGTAAAGAAACGCATAAAGTGGAAGAGCTGCAAAAGAATCCAAATACACATATTCTGTTAGGATATGAAGGGAAAGGATTTGGAGACGCTTTTTTAGAAATTGAAGGGACGGTCGAGGAGTCACAAGAAGAAGGGATGAAAGAAAAAGTATGGAACAAGCATTTAAAGGGTTGGTTCGATGGGCCTGATGATCCAAAACTCATCATTCTAAAAATAACCCCAACACAAATGCATGTTATGAATAAGATAGGAAAGGCTCCGCAAATCATTGATTTTTAGTATAAAAAAGGACTTATACCATTTTATCAGGGATAAGATGGCATAAGTCTTTATTATTCTATTGGATCGTAGGATTCTGGAGTCTTTCCAAAATTCTTCTTTTACGATAAAGCATCTTGCCAGCTTCCGCAATATCATTGATTGCGGAACGATTGATGAAAGCTCCAAATACTAGACCGGCAATAGGTATCATTTGAAATAGTTTTTTCCAGCCAAATTGATCCCGATAGGAGAAAACAACTTCGCGCCAACCTTGCATTTCTGAAAGTACCTCACGCTTAGCTACTTCATCTTGGCTGTCAAACATGGACAACTGAGATAAGATCGTTTGTTTTCCAACAATATCAGCAGAAACAAATTGAAGACATTTTACGATAAACAAACGTTCTTTTTTATCATTTGGATCATATCCATAGCAAATTGCAATATCCTGTAAGGTTTTTAATTGTAAACCTAAAAGAAGTGGGATATCGATTGTTAATGTGAAAATGCCACCAATTCCAGTACTAGCACCTTGTACAGTTGCTAGGTTTTTTCTGTTTTTCGTTAGTCCGTCCACTGCGCTGTCCATTGTGGAGACGAATAGGTTTTTTACGTCTTCTAATGTTTGTACAACTTCTTTCGGGTAATAAGAGGTGACTTTAGAGGTCGAGCTTAAATAACTTCCACCGGTCTGGACATACTGCCCAAGCTCATCTATAAGTAGACCAATCTTGTTTTGGATGAAAGTAGGAGTCCACTTATCGATAAATTTAAATGGTAGACGTCCGAGCTTTTCCCAAAACCATAAATCACTTTGGTCTTTCTCCCAAATCTCTACTTTTTTGAGTTCTTCTGCTAACCAATCCTTCGAATCTTCCACAAATACTCGCTCCTCTTTTTTCCGTATTAAATAGACGTACATGAAACAGGAAAAGTTCAAAAATAATGAAAAGGATATTTTTACATAGATTTGGACAAACTTAATAAGTGCATACAAAAACTTATTATAGTAAGTGAGGGATACTATGGGACTTTTTAGTAAGAAAAAAAATGATCCGTTAAAATCCACTACACCTCCGAGAAGTCATACGGAGGAGTCTAATGAAATAAAAAAATTACAAACAAAGCTTCAAGATAATATAAAAATCGTAAAGGGTACGCTAGGTGGAAGTTCTGATACTATAATTCGAGAAATTCGAATCGGTAAAGGAGGAGTCCTTAAAGCAGGAATTATATATACAGACGGTTTAAGCGATGCACCTTCTATACAAAACTTCATTTTGGAGTCGTTAATGCTAGATATTAAAAATACAGAAGTAGAAAGCAAGCTTACTCTTAATCCACAACTTATGAACACATTAAAAGATTTTGCCATGACTGTAGGAGAAGTTAAAGATGTAACCAATTTTGATGAGCTATTGAATGCCCTTTTATCAGGGGATGTAATTTTTTTAATCGATGGGTATTCAAATGGACTAATCATTGGAAACAAACATTGGGTTGATCGTGGAGTTACGGAAAGTTCGACCCAAACAGTAATAAGAGGTCCTAGGGAAGCATTCTCAGAAAATCTGCGGGTTAACACCGCATTAATTCGTAGGAAAATAAAAGATCCTAAACTTTGGATGGAAAGTAGAGTAATTGGAATACGTACGAAAACGAACATTGAAATAATGTACATTAAAGGGATTGCAAGTGACGAAATAGTGGGAGAAGTTCGTATACGTTTGGATCGTATTAACATCGATGGAATACTTGAAAGTGGAAATATCGAAGAATTGATTCAGGATGCAAATAATTCATCTTTTCCAACAGTATATAATACGGAACGTCCTGATGTAGTAGCTGCAGCGCTGTTGGAAGGGCGAATAGCCATTTTGATCGACGGTACACCATTTGTTTTGATTGTCCCTGCTTTATTTGTACAATTCTTTCAATCTGCAGAAGACTATTATCAACGTGCAGATCTTACTAGTTTGATTCGAATCCTCCGCTTTTTTTCATTCACAATTGCATTACTTGCTCCTGCTGTATTTATAGCGGCTACTACTTTTCATCATGAAATGATACCGACTGCACTCCTTATTAGCCTAGCAGCGCAGCGAGAGGGTGTCCCATTCCCTGCATTTGTTGAAGCACTCATAATGGAAATCACTTTTGAAATTTTGCGTGAAGCAGGTATAAGGATGCCAAAAGCGGTTGGATCAGCTATGTCAATTGTAGGGGCATTTGTTATTGGTTCCGCAGCGGTGGAAGCTGGTATAGTTTCTGCAGCGATGGTTATCGTCGTTTCTATGACAGCTATTGCAAGCTTTGTTACACCTACTTACGATATGGGGATGACTATTAGAATTTTACGCTTTGTATTTATGGGACTTGCTGCTTCATTTGGTTTATTTGGAATTACTGTTGGTTTAATTGCACTTGTTTTACATTTATGCAGTTTGCGTTCGTTCGGTGTTCCTTATATGTCACCAATAGCTCCATTTAATGCTGATGGTCAACAGGATACTTTTGTTCGTTTTCCTCTTTGGAAAATGCGGACTCGTCCACATTTAATCAGTCAAGAAAATATAGACAGGCAGCAAAATTCTGCATCTGCAAAACCTGAGCCTGAAAAGGGACAATGAGAAATAGCAAGGGGTTTAATCTATGAAAAAAGGCATTGTTATTTTACTTATTCTTAGCGTTGTTCTTTCAGGTTGTTGGAATCGGAGGGAATTAAACGAGCTAGCCATAACTATGGCCATAGGGATAGATAAATTAGAAGACGAGTACCTAGTTTCGGCTCAAGTCGTTGTACCTGCAGAAGTTTCGGCAAGTGGTGGAAAGGGGGGATCACCGGTAACTCTTGTTCAAGGGAGAGGAGAAACGGTATATGAAGCCATCCGAAAAATGACAAAAGGGTCCCCTCGAAAAATATATCCAGGACATCTGCGGATACTTATATTAGGTGAATCTTTGGCTAAGGAAGGTATTGGAAACCCTTTAGATTTAATATCAAGGGATTGGGAATTTAGATCGGATTTCTATGTTGTTATAGCGAAGGATTCTACAGCGGAAGAATTATTGAATATACAAACGCCGTTAGAAAGCATACCAGCCAATAAAATGTTTAACACACTAAAAACATCTGAAGAAAACTGGGCAGCTACGGTGGGTGTTACATTAGATCAGCTAATAATAAATCTCCGAAGTGATGGAAAAGAAGCCGTATTAACTGGGCTTGTAGCAACAGGACAGATAGAAAAAGGATCTAGTAAACAGAATGTGGAAACAGTCACTCCAGCAGCTAATATTCAATTTGATGATTTAGCAGCTTTTAAAGATGATAAACTAGTTGGTTGGCTTACAGAAGATGAAAGCCGAGCGTATAGTGACATCATGAATCTAGTGAAAAGTACGGTAGGAACAATATCTTGCCCCGAAGAGGGAAAAGCAAATTTAGAAGTTCTTCGTTTCAAATCAGATGTGAAAGGAAATGTTAAAAATGGAATTCCGGAAGTGGATATCGGTATTCAGATTGAGGCAAATGTAGGTGCGATAGAATGTCCAATTGATATTACTATACCTGAATCATTAGAAGCGCTAGAGAAAATCTACGAAAAAGAAGTGGAAAAGACGATTAAAGATTCTATAACGAGCGTACAAGAAAAATATGAGGCAGACATATTTGGATTTGGTAATGCTATTCATCGGTCGAATCCGAAAGAATGGAAAACGATGAAAAAGGAGTGGAATGAGTATTTTATTGACTTGGTGGTGAATACAAAAGTGGATGTGAAAATTATTAAAACTGGAACAGTAAGTAATTCTGTAGTCGAAAAAAGAAAGGACTAACTAATCGTGCTGAAAAGCGTGGGAATACTCTTAGTAGCTGCCATTATCTTATTTATTGAAGTTCCATCTCTTTTAGAAAAAAAGTACAAAAAAGAATTGATTGTGTTTTCGATGCTTCTTGCGATTGGAGTTGGCCTAGGTATGGCGCATAGCATGGGGAAATCTATACCGAATCCAAATGATCTTCTAACTTTCATTTTTAAGCCATTACATGATGCACTAATTCGTTAGGTAAATTAGACCGAAAAGTGAGGTGGGGAAATATAATATGATGCAGAACGTTAAAATAAGTTCGTACCAATTTCTAGTTTTAGTTATTTTATTTACGATTGGTACGAGCATCTTAATCCTCCCATCTGACTTAGCTGAAAATGCAAAGCAAGATGCATGGATTGCCGCAATAATTGGTACGGGAATCGGTCTATTGATTATATGGCTATTCACTAAAATAGGTTTCTGGTTTCCAAAGCTCACGTATGTTCAAGTAAATGAACTTCTTTTTGGAAAGTGGATAGGTAAAGCCCTTTCTCTCCTATTTGTATTCGCAACTTTTTTATTTACTGCCACGCTGATGTATTATTCTGGAACATTTCTTACTTTACATGTAATGCCGAACACACCAATGGCAGCTACTAATACACTTTTGGCGATTGTATTAGTAATGGCAGTTCGTCTTGGACTTGAGACTATTGCTCGTTCTGCAGAAATATTTATTGCAGTTTTCTTTCTTCTCTTTTTTTTATTAGTAGTTTCTATCTCACCTGAAGTCAGAATTGAAAACATCCAGCCTATATTGGAAGCGGATATTAAAAGTATCGCTCAATCATCGTTATTCTTAATCGTTACTTCTTCAGTCGATGCTGTTTGTCTATTGATGATTTTTCCAGCCTTTATAAACCAACCTAAATCTGCTAAGAAAACCTTTTTAATTGGAAATTTAATAGGTGGGTTAGTCGTCATCATTATTACAATGTTATGTATTTTAGTCTTAGGTGCTGATTTAACCGCAAGGCAGATGTATCCGAGTTATGGACTAGCTAAAAAAGTGAATATTGGGAATTTCGTGACCCGTATCGAAGCAACGATGGTTGCACTATGGCTAATTTGTCTTTTTACTAAGATGGTTCTTTATTTTTATGCATCCATTTTTGGGTTGGGACAAATATTAAATTTAAAAGATTATCGTCCATTAACTTACCCTTTAGGGCTGATTGTCGTTATTCTGTCGCTTGTTATTTTCCCTAATGTTATATATCAACAAAAATTTTCAACGACTACTGAACTTTATTTTTCATTAACAATCGGAATTTTTTTACCTCTTTTGATGGTAATCGTATATGCAATACGAAAAAAACAATTGAAAAAAAATCCTGATCATTCTTAAATTGATTTTATTTAGGTAAATCCCAACTAAATTGAATGTGGAGAAATTATATGTTGCCAAACGTTAAAATAAATTCGTACCAATTTCTAGTTTTAGTTATCTTATTTACGGTTGGTACGAGCATCTTAATTGTTCCATCAGTTTTAGCGGCCGAAGCGAAGCAAGATGCTTGGATTGTTGCGATATTCGGTACGGGAATCGGATTATTAGTTATATGGCTATTTTGTACACTTGCACAATGGTTCCCTCATCTTACCTTTATCCAGGTTAATGAAAAGATCTTAGGGAAATGGGTAGGTAAGGCCGTATCACTTCTATTTGTATTCATGTCTTTTATCTATACATCAGGTCTTTTGTTTTATTCTGGGACATTCCTCACCACACATGTGATGCCAAATACTCCAATGGCAGCTCTTAATATCCTTATGGCGATAATTATCGTGATGGGAGTCCGTCTTGGATTAGAGACAATTGCTCGTTCTGCTGAAATATTAATCTTTTTTTTCTTCTTTCTTTATCTCTTTTTAGTGCTATTTATTTTACCTGAAGCCAAGTTTGAAAACGTACAGCCTGTATTTGAGGCAGGGACAAAAACCATTGTTCAATCATCCTTATCTTTAATTGAAGTAACTTCAGTCAATGCTATTGTTTTATTAATGATTTTTCCTGCCTTTATTAACCAACCTAAATCCGCTAAGAAATCTTTTTTAATTGGAAATTTAATAGGTGGACTAGTCATTATTATCATCACACTTTCGTGTATTTTCGTATTAGGCGCTGATTCAACCGCAAGACAGATGTTTCCAGGTTATGGATTAGCAAAAAAGATAAAAATTGGGAGTTTTGTGAACCGAGTAGAGGCAATAATGGCTGCACTATGGATTATCTGCATCTATTTTAAGGCAACCATTTATTTTTATGCTTCCGTTTTAGGGATTGCACAAATTTTTAATTTGAAAGATTACCGCCCTTTAACAATACCATTAGGAATGATTGGCGTAGTCCTTTCTCTTGTAATCTATCCAAATGTCGTCTACCTACAAAATTGGAATGCGACAACAGGTTTATACTTTTCATTTTCGATTGGAGTGTTTTTACCTCTTTTGCTGGTAGCCGTATATGCCATCCGAAAAAAACAATTGAAAAAAGATCCTGATCACTCTTAAATTAATATTAATATTGAAAAAAGGAGTATTGCCTCAGTGATGTGCATTACTCCTTTGGTTTATCTACTTGAATAGAATTCAAGTTATTATGCTTTATTGAAAAAAGAAACTAACTGCCTATTAGTTGGTGCTTGAATGTTATATTGTAAATCACGGTTCTCGCTATTTTCTATACGAGGAACAATAGAGTCAATAACGATGAACTTCCAAAAAGCAGGTTTACTTTTTGTTGTTTTTTGTGTTGAAGGGTCCATGATTTTTCTTTGAAAAGGTTGAAGTTTTGCCATTAGGAACTTGTCTTTAATACGTACAAGTAAATAGCCGTCATCAGTTTCTGAATCAAACTTTTTCATGATGGATTCACCGAGTTCAAATGTATTGGATTTGTTTTGAACAGATGGGGAAATGACAAAAAATTTACCTTTGCGAAATAAGGTAGTATTAGATACTTGGCGAAGACCTAAATCATTCACTAGAAAATCAAGGTTCACTTTGGATGCTTCACTAGCAACAGACATATAATACCTCCTCCATTTTTAGACTACCTATACTAGTATACCCTATTTCAGGTGTAAATAATTCATTCGTGGTAATATTTTCTTAGATAAGTAAGAGAATGACTGTTTTACGCAAAAAAATGGTGGAAATATGCCAATTTGAATAAACAAATCCCACTGGTTTGTCACATTCACCAGTGGGATTTGTTCATTTATCGTATTTACTTTTTTTGTTTTTTCTTAGACATGTTTGCTCCGAGCTCAGCAAACTCACTAGCAAATTCTTCTTGCACATCGTTTGGTTTTATTTTTTGGCTTTTAGGTGTTTGTGGTAGTGTATCTTTGTTCTTACTTTTGCCTTGTTTATTGTCTCTGCCCATATAACCTCTCCTTTTCAATTTCGCGTTCTTTATTAATATGGCATGGGAAATTAAATTTACTCCTAATTTTTATTTGAAGATGTTTACTTTACTTCCAACCGTATTCTTGGAATATACATATTTTATTTTTGTAAAACTTTTTTCGTAGTTACATGTCTAATAAGTAAGGACAATTGAAACGAGGTGAGGTCTTGGGCGAAAGAAAAATGGTAGAGAAGGCGATAAAAGGTGATGAAGAGGCATTTTTAGAGCTCCTCCATTGTTATCAAGAAGCATTGTATCGAACGGCTATTTCTTATTTGAAAAATGAAGGAGATGCACTTGAGGCAGTTCAAGAAGTGACTTATCGAGCTTATCGCAATATAAAAACAGTAAAAGAGCCAGCTTATTTTAAGACATGGCTAATTCGGATTATGATGAACTATTGCCAAGATGCCTTAAAGAAAAGTAAACGAGAAGTGCCAAAAGATCGAATCACGAGTATGCAAAGTGTGAGTGAAGATTTTACCTTTTTAGAAGTAGAAGAAGCTTTAGGCAGTTTATCTGATTACGAAAGAGAATTATTGCACTTAAAATATTTTGAAGACGTCAAAATAAAAGACATTGCAGTGATGTGGAATACACCAGAAGGAACGATTAAAACACGATTACATAAAGCATTGCGTGCATTAAGAACAAGTTTTGAGGAGAAAGGGGAGATGAAACGTGTTTGAGGAGGAAGAAAAGAAACTGGAGCAGTGGAAAAAGTCAATTGATCAAGTAGAAATGCCGATGGAGAAGCTAAATGATGCTGTACGAAATGGATTTGAAAAAGCAAAAAATGAGCGAACGTTAAAAAAACGTATTATTAAAAAACGAAGTGTCTGGTCACTAGTAATTGCTGCAATACTTCTAATTTCATTTGTCACATCTATCTCTGTTTCTCCTACATTTGCTAAAACCGTTGCAGCGATACCAGGAATGGATCGAGTTGTAGCGCTCATAAAGCAGGATAAAGGATTGAACGCTGCGGTTGAAAATGACTTTTATCAACCATTGAATCTTTCGCAAGAAAAAAATGGGATTACGGTAACACTTGATGGGGTAATTGCTGATCGTAAAGGAATCATCGTATTTTACTCTGTTCATTCGGAAGAAGTAGATTTGAGTTCACTTTATCTAAAATATTATGAATTGTGGTCGGGAATGCAACCTCAATATAGAGTTAAGATAAATAGAACAATAATGCCATTAACACCTAAAAAAGGAATGGACTTTTTTAGTATGTACGAGCAAATTGACCGAGTTAGACTTAAAGAAGATCTTTCATGGAAGGTTGGTGTGCAATATGGGGATAAGATAGAAAATTTTAAAATTCCATTTACGTATAAACCGATGGATGTAGAAAGTAAGGATATCTTTGTGAATAAAGAAGTTACAATTGAGGGGCAACGTATTACTGTAAAAATGTTAATAGTCGATCCAGTACGCACAACTGTAATATTAGAGGAAAATCATAAAAATTCTAAAAAACTTCTTTCTTCGAGAGCATTTGATGAATTAAAGCTCGTAGATGAAAAGGGCAGAACTTGGTCAGCTATGACAGGAAATTCTTATAAATCATCTCCTGAAGGTCATGTATGGGAGATACCTCTTCAAGAAAGTTTCTATTTTCATGACCCGGAAAAGCTAACATTATCATTTGGAAAAATTACAGCGATGGATAAGGAAGAGGCTTATATTTTAATTGATACTGAATCTGAAAAAATTATAAAAGAGCCTTCGGAATCTATTTTTTCTAATTTACAAGTGAAGGATGGAAAAGCTAGTTTTTCAATAAACTCTGAGAATGGAATTTATAATTTCTTTAAATTTGTAGATGCGGATGGAAAAGAATTTGCCATCCACTATAAGGAATATGGACCTGCAGCGTATCCTAGTTATTATGTAGAAGGGAGAAATATTAAAATCTCTGAAAACGAAACAAAATTCGAATTTGAAATACCAACAGCACCGTTTACAAACCCAATTCGTTTAGATATCAATCAATACCCGTCATGGATTGAAGAAGAAGTTGAAGTAGAAATAAAATAACAAAAACGAGGTTCTAAACAATTTTTCATTGTTTAGAACCTCGTTTTTCTGAAAATCACTTAATACATATTCACAATCCCAATCTGGTCGATTTTAAATTCCATATAGCCAGTTGGTTGAACGGTAAAGTACATTTTGTTTTCGCCATACATTAAAGGACCACTATAATTACTCTCCAGTTCTACTCTAATAGTCGCTAAAAACTCTACTTGTGAACTACTTCTACCGATTTCTGTTAACTGAACGATATTTATTTTTTTTACTCCATTTTTAAAATCGTCCACATAAAAAGAGGAGTATGGAAGGAACTGATTTTGCGCCACTTTTGAATTGCTAAGTAAATTATTGAAAAGGATTGAAATAGGGTTAGTATTACTAGAGATTTCTAAGTCTGAATAAGCTTCTTTGCTAATTCTCCACCCAACTTTATCCACATATTGATACTCCACAATATACATTTGTTTTTCTAAAGTCTCTCCAAAAGGTACTGTTACTCGATAAAACATCGTATTTTTATCGGTTTTCATAAATTCTGCCGTGGCTTTTGCCCATATTGCTGTAGATCCGCCGTCTGCATCAATCTGAGCAAGTTTTCCTTTATATTCAATGATCCCACGGTCTTTTATAAATTGCTCTGCAGCAGATTGTGTCATCGATTGTGTTAGGTAGGTCATCAATTTGCTTTTTGTATCAATCTTGCTGGATAGGAAACGGTACGTATATCCATTCAAAGGAAATGTTTTATATTCACCAGGTCCATAATCCCCACCCGCTTGAACATGTAGTGTGGCTTTTGCAAATTTCGTTGCTAGTTCGATCGCTAATTTATCGGTCATAACTGTGCTTTTTTCTTGTGTAGGTTCTTTACTTATTCTCCATCCCACGTTTTTTACGTATTGATATTCAACAATGAAATCTTTCTTCTCATTTGTATTCCATACAGGCACAGTTAATCGGTAAGAAACGGTATTCTTTTCTGCTTTTATATACTTTGCTGCTGCTTTTTCCCATTGCAATAAAGACCCGATATCCGCTTCTACTTGTGCTAATTTTCCATTGTATTCAATAATTCCACGATTCTTTATAAATTGCTCAGCTTCAGAAGAAGTTAAAAACCTTTCTAAGTATGCTTTTAACTCTTTCTTTGTGTCGATTTGACTTGATAAGTAACGATACGTTTTTTTATTATAAGAAAAGGTTTTATACTCTCCTTTTTTGTAATCCCCGCCACGTTGCACATAGCTGATTGCTTTATTCCATTCAATTGTCAAACTGAGCGCCTGTTTGCTAGATAACTCGTTATTCTGTTTTGTAGTGTGTCCGACCTTTTCCTGTTCTTTTGCTAGCACAGTGTTACTTTGTGAAAATGGTGCGCCTAACAAGGCTAGGCTTAATCCGGCAATCAAAAACTTTTTGTTCATTTAAATAAAACCCCCGTGTACTATTTTTACTTCCTCTTATAGATAGTAGACAGAGACCAAAATTATTCATAAAAAAACTGCAATCACCCGTATTTACGAGTGATTGCAGTATTTAACTATTATTCTGCTTCCATAATATCTTGATATTTCCAGTTTCCAGCTTCATCCTTTTTCAAAAGGTAAACGAATGTATTTTCAACTACATCTTTTTTGTCGATAGTTGATTTTTGATCTTGAATAACAATCGCAACACCATCTACGATGTATTGAACTTCTAAGTCAGTTGTTTCATAAACTACATCAAAGTCTTTGAATGTGGATTCCATTGCTTCTTTTAAATCTGCATAGCCAGGATATGCTGAATCATATAGACTTAAGACTTTTTCAACGTCTTTTTCATTTGCAATTTCATCTGCTTTTTTAAAGAATTCAGCAATCTCTTTTTCTTGTGATAAGAAGTTTGCATCTTTTCTAATGCTAGTTTGATATGCATCGTATAGCTCAAAGTAAATTTCTTCATCTTGAATCAATTCAAGTGAATCAGAGAATTTAGCCACTTGTGCTTCTACTGTTTTTTGATCCGCTGTTTCTTTAATCAAACGATCCAAAGTATCTAAGCTCATCTTCGCAGTAATCACTTCTTTTGTAGCGTTAAGTGCTTTTTCTCCAGGAGTTTTGTATTTAGCAAGTATTGCATCACGTGTTGATTTTCCGTAAACGCGATATAGCAAAATTGCTTGTTTACGAATCTCGCTAGACAATTCATGGTAACTCTTTTCAGTTGCATCAGATGTTGGACTCTCAGCAAATAATTTATTATATTGAGTAGTCTTATCCACTATTTTATTTCCAGAAGTAAGTGCATCAATATAACCCATAGCTCGGCTATAATGAATTCCAACATTATCTTCTAAACGTTTTTCTAACTTCACTTTATCATTTGCGCTTACTTTAGAAAGCTCTTGCTTTGCAGCTAAGTAAGCATTTTTTGTTAAGTTAAAAACTTTCATATCAGGTTGTTTAATTTCTTTTGTTAACTCATAAGAAATTTGCCATTTCAAACCACCGGCATGTTGTTCTGCTGTGGCCACTAAAGATTCGGCTTTTGAAACAGAAGCTGCTTCAACATTCATAAAAGGAGTAATTAAATTTGCTCCGATAATTCCTATTGCTAATACGGTAGATAATACTTTTTTCATATATGTTCTCCTAGAATTTTTTTAGTCTTAATAAAGTTATCTTTACATAAGCCTCACTAAGAATATGTCATTTAGGTGGTTTAATCTAGTAATATCTAATGGCTTTACGACCATAAAATGTTAATTTTATAAGTGGGCTTTCCAGCAAAGAACAGTACGAATACGAAGCGTGAAAAATGGACAGAATAACTGTATGCATCTAAAAAGAATTTGGAGAAATTTGGTATATGAACTGTAGAAAGGCATGTGGTACTTATGAAAATTGGAAAGCTTTTGCGTGCCAAAATGGGGACTAGTTCATATGAAAAAGTACAAAGTGAAGAGAGAGCTAATAACCAAAAAGCGTTACAAACGATCAATCAAATAAAAGAGCATGTAAAACATATGAGTGATGTAGTGCTTAAAGATATAGCAACAGTAGAAGGAATTGTGACAATAATTCATTGTAGCTCTTTAGTAGAAAACATGACTATGCAAAATATGATCTTTACACCTTTGGCTAATCATCTAAACCAAATTCATCAAGATGCTGAAGTGATAGACTCAACAGATACTGAAAAAATTGTATCTAATATCGTCGTGGGTCATACACTTTTATATTTCCACAGAAAAAACTTATTGCTTTCCATGGATACATTTAGTGTTTCAACGCGTGCAATTTCGACTTCTGAAGTAGAATCCACCGTTATGGGACCTCAGGATTCTTTTACAGAATCCCTACAAACGAATATTTCATTAATAAAAAGAAGAATTCAAAACCCTAAGTTGAAAAATGAAGATCGAATTATTGGAACTGAAACAAATACAAAAATGTCTATTTTGTATATGGAGCATATTGTCAATCAAGAGAATTTAGAAAAAGTGAAAAGTCGAATTGATAAACTTGACTATCCTGGGTATCCGGATATATCTATCTTAAAACAATTAATAGAAGATAACCCACTTTCTCCTTTTCCACAGTTTTATATGACTGTAAAACCAGATACGGCTATGCATTATTTGCTGGATGGAAGAATTGTCATTTTGATGGATAATAGTCAAGAAGTCGTCATATGTCCAACTTCATTTTTCGAAATGTTCGTATCTATTGAAGATTATTATAATCGTTGGACTACAACATCGCTCCTTCGAATGCTTCGTTTTGGGGGCTTCTTTTTAACGATTATGATGACACCAATGTATATATCGACTTTAACATTCCATCCCGAAATACTGCCATATGAACTTTTAGTCAATTTGCAGGAATCTAGAAGCAAAGTACCTTTTTCACCATTACTGGAAGTGTTATTTATAGAACTAATCATAGAAGTTTTAAGAGAAGCCGGATCTCGGATGCCTGCGAAAGTTGGACAAACAATTGGTATCGTTGGAGGTATCGTTATTGGAACTGCAGCAGTTGAAGCGGGACTTGTGAGTAATATACTAGTTGTCTTAGTTGCAATATCTGCTTTACTTTCTTTTTTATCTCCAACCTTTGTCATGAGTAATACAAGCCGATTTATTCGATACATTTTTATCTTGTCAGCTGGATTGTTTGGACTTTTCGGGCAAATGCTTGCGTTTGCTTGGCTAATTTCTCATTTATTAATTATAAATTCTTTAGATACACCATTTATGACACCAATCATACCGAGAAAAGCCTCCGATTTATTAAATAGTTTAATTAGATTTCCTACATCCTACTTAAAAGAAAAAATGGGGATATCTAGAGCACAGAAAAAGTAGAATGTTCCTTTTGAGGTGATATAGAGTGAATACGGATAAGCGTAAAGTTTTGAATGGATATCACGTTGTTTTTTTGGCGCAAAATTTAATAATTGGTACAGGACTCTTATCACTTCCTCAAAAAATTAGTGCAGTAGGCTATAGTCAATGGATGTTACCAATAGTGTTTGGCATTATGGCAACCATCACACTATGGCCTATGATTTGGATTAACTCTAAATACCCGCAAGAAAATTTGTTCAGTATAAATGAAAAAGTATTAGGGAAGTGGATGGGGAAAATTGTAAATTCACTATTTATTGTTTATTTTGTCTTCATTTTGGCATCACTAATTGATAATTACATGCTATTGATGCAAACAACAGCACTTGCAGAGCATTCTATTACTTTACCGATTGTATTTTTTTTATTAGTACTTGTTTATATAGTAAATGGAGGCATTAAATCAATTGCTCGTTTTTGCATAATGTCTTTTTTTCTAACGATTCTCTTACTATTTTTCTTGCGATGGTCCATAGAAAAAGGGGAGTTAAGTCATATTTTTCCTTTGTTTAATTTTAATTGGACCGAATTGGAGGGAGCTATGAGAAAAGGCTTTATGTCCATACTCGGATATGAACTGATCATGGTTTACTTTCCGTATATTATCAGTCAAAAAAAAGCGTTTAAACATACTGTAATAGGCGTATGGATTAGTATAACTATTTACTTCATCACTACTCTTGTAAGTGTTATGTATTATTCAGAGTGGCAACTAAAGCATATTGATTACTCTGTATTAAACTTGTTAAAAGCTGGAAATTTATCTTTTGTAGAAAGAATCGATGTTTTAGGGGTAACATTATGGATATTTCTCGTCTTATCTACAACTGCCGGTTATTTATGGGCTTCAAAGAAATCATTAGAATCTTTGTTATCAAAAAGTAAGCATTATCATTCCTATATATTAGTTGCGGCTGTTTTTTTGGTAATGATGATACCAATTGAGAGGGAGTATAAAGAAAAGTTATTTGAAAATATATTTTATGTTTCTTTTCTGATGATACTCTGGCCATTATTTTTGATTGTAGTCCATTTAATAAAGAAAAAGCAGGTGCGCTAAATGACAGGGAAATATGTAGTAAGTGTTATTGTTCTTGTTGCAATAAGCCTAGCTGGATGTTCTCAAAAAGAGCAAAAAGTACCTTTGGAAGATGTTGGTTTGGTTGGATCTTTATCACTTGATTATATTGATGAAGATCAAATGAAATTGACAGTAGCTATTCCTCAATACTCAAAAGAGGCAAAAAAACAGACTCAAATCTATTCAGTCGTCACAGAGTTAATGTCAGAAGGAATGGTGGAAATTGAAAAAAATTCACACAAAAAGGTTATTTTAAATCAACTGCGTGTTGTGCTAGTGGACGAAGAATCAGCCCGTAGTGGACAGGCGACCAAAGTGATTCGAAGCTTATATAGAAATGCGGAAGTTGCCAATAAGGTGCTAGTTGCTGTCGTTAAAGGGAATGCCGAAGAAATATTAAGAGCTGAGTATCCAGACAAACCAGCTATTAATTTTTATTTAAGTGATTTGTTGCAAGCAAAAATGAATACTGCGTTTAATCCAAACACAAATTTTCATGATTTTATGTATACGCAGACCAATCCTGTTATCGATACAATTATGCCGAGTATAGAAGGAAAAGATGGTTTAATAGAATTGAATGGTGTTGCATTATTTGATGAAGAAAAAATGATTAAAATATTGTCCCCACAAGATGCTCTAATCATTCAAGCGTTGCAAGGTCGTAAAAAAATTGCGCCACTTTATCTTTCCATGAATCATGAAAGTTATGGTAAGGAAATTCTTTTGTTAGATTTGATTCACAGTAAGGTAAAAATAAAAAGCAATAAAAACTTTGAATCTCCAAAGGTGAGTATTACTTTAAAAGTAAGTGGAACTTTGGCTGAGTATAAGGGAGCTCGAGAAAGGGATTTAGACAAAAAAGAAGCAATTGTTAAACTAGAGAAAGATATAGATGCAGAAATTAAAAGAGACATCGGAAAATTTTTAGAGAAGCTAAAAGAACTAAAAGTGGACCCAATAGGATTAAGTGAAAACTTCCGAATGTATTATAATGGTAAGTGGACAACGGAACAAACAAAAGAAATAATTAGTAAGTTAGAATGGGATGTCTCAGTAGAGGTAACTATCATTAGTACAGGTACTTTAAAATAATAAATGGGGGCATATTATGAAGTAATTCATAGCATGCCTCCATTATTGATTTATGATATTACCGAAGACTATTTTATTTCTACTGGAATTGGGTATTTCACTGCATTTTTCAGCATTTTTTGCTGTGCGACCTCTTTTAAATCAATTTCTAAAACATTTGCAAGTTGCAGAAGATAAATTAATACATCTGCTGCCTCATCGGCAATCCCTTGTTTATCCGCATGTATCGCCTCTTCTGGTGAGACCCATTGAAAGTGTTCTAATAGTTCACTTGCTTCCAAAGAAACAGATATAGCTAAACTGCGTGCATCATGATTTGCACCCCATCCACGATCATCCCGAAATCTTAGTATTTCCGTAGTTAATTCTTCCATGCTATTACCTCACTTACTTTATTATTTTGCCAAAAATGAATAGGTGAACATAGGTTTGATAGAGGTAGTATTTATTGCAGCTTCTAATAGACTAATTTGTGATTGGATAAGCTCGTTAAAATTAGTAGGCAGAGAATAATCCAGTTGATAGTTGCTTAATATTTGTTCAACTTCCCAGCGCCCGTTTGAAAGATGAGAAGAATCGATTGTTTTTTCAGATACGATTTGCCATTCAGCACTTTCGATAAGAATTTGAATATCTTTTGGTGTAAACAATGTTCGAACATTTAAATTACTATCTTCTTTAAAACACTCATATTGAGCTTGAATGAGTACAGATAAAAGTGAGGGATATGTTCGCTTGTTGCAACTCGTGTATCCCAATCTGTAAAGCATAACGTTTTTCCTTATTTTTTTATTTTTTTCAAAATGTTTAAAAACTCTTCCGAGGATTTTAAATACCATGAACAATGGCTTAAAAAAATATAATCAAAAGACTTTTCAGGGAAATCGACCTTTGGAGAGAGTATGTCTGTTTCAAAATCAACATGCATATGTTTTCCTAATTTTGAGTTTTTTGAAATCAATAGAATTCCTTAAAGTGACTGGGCTTCTGTAATTAGGTGATGCAATATCTATTCCATGGACGAACCCAGTATCTCCTACTAAATAGGCTAAGGCTGCTGTTGTATCACCTTGTCCACAACCAATCTCTAACACTTTGCTTCCTTCTGTGATGTTCTGTTTCCCCCGTTGAATGTCTGAATCGCTCCCATGAGGTGGTATGCAGTTTACTATAGCATCCAAACTATTAGTATTCACTTAATTTCTCTTTATAAAAGAATCTTATCTTTGTAAGGTAAACTTTATCATAAAAACTTTAGAATGTAGTTTTATTTTAAAACTATCCTTATTTATCTATAATTTCTTGAAATATATTAATATACTACTCTGTTAATTTCTGTTGACAATAGCTAATAAAGTATCTAGAATTAACTATTGAAATTGATAATCATTATCATTTAAGGTTAACTAGTTTTAAACTTGTATATACGATTAACTAACAAAATAAGATCCGACCGTAAAATTTAGAATATTACTGTCATGAAAGGGAGTAGGATTAGAACATTAAGTTATGGTTTGATGTGAAAAGATTTATATCAAAGCTATAAAGTATAGATAGAACCTATTTTTAATAATGAAAAAACATATTCAAAAGGAAACGGTAAATTCAGTTTTGATGAGAAAGTGAAAAGAGAAAGGAAGCGCACAATAATGCCAGTTCTGAATGTAGATAAAGTAGCAATAGGTTATACGAGTACACTAATTATTGATGGCTTAAGTGTATCTATACCTGAAAAAAAAATAACGACAATAATTGGACCAAACGGATGTGGAAAGTCGACATTGTTAAAGGCTATTTCTAGGCTATTAAAAACAAAAAGTGGTGCTGTGTACCTTGATGGAAGAGCGATCCATCAGTTACAAACGAAGGAAGTAGCAAAGAAAATGGCTATTTTACCACAATCCGCTACTGCACCAGGTGGTCTTACAGTGTTTGAACTAGTTTCATATGGTCGTTTTCCGCATCAAAATGGTTTGGGTACTTTAACCAAAGAAGACTATAAGCATATATATTGGGCAATTGATGTAACAGGCTTAAATGAGTTCAAAGACCGTCCAGTTGAGGAATTGTCTGGTGGTCAAAGACAGCGTGTATGGATTGCAATGGCGCTTGCACAAGGAACTGAAATATTAATACTGGATGAGCCAACTACATACTTAGATTTAGCGCATCAACTGGATATTTTACTGCTCTTACAAAGGTTAAATGAAGAGGAAGGTAGAACAATTGTAATGGTTCTTCACGATTTGAATCACGCTTCACGCTTCTCGCATTATATGATTGCAATGAAGGGTGGCAAACTAATAAAGGAAGGCGACCCAGAAGAAGTGATGACTTTCCCAAACCTACAGAGTGTATTTAATATAGATGCAAGAATGGCAACTTGTCCATTTAGTAATAATCCTATATGTCTATCGTATCAATTGTATCAAAAGAATGAGTAACTCTCTTTTTTTATAAAAGGAAATAGGGTCGGTTATAGGGAGGAAAAGTATGTCTATTAGATCAGCAGAATTTACAGAAATAGAAAAATTAGAAGAAATAAAAAAACACACACATCCAGTAATAGCTTTGGTTGTGTTGTTTGGAGGAATATTTGCCTTACTTATTGCAATTGGTCTTTCCATTTCATTTGGTGCTGCGGATATTAAGCTAGTTACAGTTTGGACTGCTGTGTTTAACTTTGAACCAGAAATAACATCACATCAAATTATACGAGATATACGTATGCCGCGTGTTCTTGGAGCAGCAATAGTGGGTTCATGTTTCGCGGTAGCCGGTGCACTTATGCAAGGTATGACTAGAAATCCGCTAGCAGATTCTGGTCTTTTGGGTTTAAATGCAGGAGCGGCATTTATGCTTGCGCTTTGTTTTGCATTTTTTCCAGGACTTCCGTATATGTACTTAATCATGTATTCCTTTTTGGGAGCTGGTTTAGGTGTTGGAATCGTATATGGAGTTGGTTCCCTATCAAGAGGCGGTTTGACACCTATGCGTCTTGTACTTGCAGGAGCAGCTGTAAGCGCATTATTAGGTGCACTTAGTGAAGGTATTGCTCTTTACTTTCAAATAGGTCAAGATTTAGCATTTTGGTATGCTGGAGGGGTATCAGGAACAAAATGGATTAACCTTCAAATTATGTCTCCTTGGATCATCGTTGCCATGATAGGTGCAATTATTCTTTCAAGATCTATCACTTTGTTGAGTCTTGGTGAAGAGGTGGCTATTGGACTTGGTCAACGAACAAAGACTATTAAGCTTTTTGGGATGCTCATTGTGCTAGTTTTGGCAGGAGCAGCTGTTTCTGTAGTTGGTGCGGTTGGATTTGTTGGATTAATCGTTCCTCATCTTACTCGATATCTAGTTGGTCACGATTATCGTTGGATTATACCTTGCTCAGTTGTACTTGGTGGTCTTCTAGTCGTATTAGCAGATTTAGCAGCAAGGATGATTAATCCTCCATACGAAACGCCAATTGGTGCATTAATTGCGTTTATAGGGGTTCCTTTCTTCTTGTATCTTGCACGAAAGGGAGGTAAAGAGTTGTGAAGGAAATGACGACTTTTATGTCAAAAAGCCAACATAAGGCAAAGAAGAGAAATTTGTTTATTGTCGGTATTTTAGCTTTTTTTATTGTTATTGCTTTTTTTATTAGTATGAATACTGGTTATATTAAGTTGTCACCCACTGAGGTGATTCAAACATTTTTTGGATATGGGAATGAAAAGCAACAACTTATTCTATTTGAATTTAGATTGCCACGTATTGTAATTGCAGTACTTGTTGGTATGGGACTTGCTGTATCTGGCTGTATTCTACAGGGGATATCCCGTAATGCTTTGGCAGACCCTGGAATACTTGGGATTAACGCAGGTGCTGGACTAGCTGTCATGCTTTTCATATCATTTTTTCCTTCAACAACAGCTGTTCCAATTTTTTTACTTCCAATTTTAGCGTTTTTGGGTGCGGGGTTAACGGCCATTATTATTTATACGCTAGCTTATAAGCGTCATGAAGGAATTTCACCTATGAGATTGGTACTGACAGGTGTTGCGATTGCAGCAGGGATCAGTTCTGTCATGATTGTTTTAACACTTCGTTTAAGCCCAGAGAATTATCAGTTTGTAGCTACTTGGCTAGCGGGCAGTATTTGGGGATCGAATTGGAAATTCGTCCTTTCTTTACTGCCGTGGATTCTTATATTAATCCCATTTGTGTTTACAAAAGCAAGAGTGTTAAATGTGCTAAATCTAGGGGACTTAACAGCTACTGGCTTGGGGGCATCTATTGAAAAAGAGAGACGTGTGTTACTAGCTGCGGCTGTTGGATTAGCTGGAGCTAGTGTATCTATAAGTGGAGGCATTGGTTTTGTCGGATTAATAGCCCCGCATTTAGCACGACAATTAGTAGGATCTAGACATCAATTTCTAATCCCAGCTTCAGCTTTAGCAGGAGGTCTTTTAGTCTTAGTAGCTGATACAATTGGTCGTTGGATTTTACAACCTTCTGAGATTCCAGCTGGAATAGTGGTCGCCGTAATAGGGGCTCCGTATTTCCTATATTTATTATCCAGATTAAAAGAATAAAAGTTTAGAGAAGCATTGAACAGCTTCTCTTTTATTTTGTAATACAAACGGATTGAAAATATTTATATTGACTTCCAATATCACAGTTGATACCCTTTTATTGAGAATGAAAATCATTATCAATAAAAAGGGGAGATATTCATGAATAAATCAAATTTTATATTTTGTGTAATACTCGTGTTACTATCAGTCATTTTTGTTGGTTGTAGTAATAGCGAACGACAAGCATCTGGAAAAGAGCAAAATAAGAAAACGGAACCGCAAACGAGAATTGTCTCAACGATCCATGGAGATATTGAAATACCAGCAGATCCTAAAAGAATTGTAGTGGATGCTTATTTACCTACATTACTTCTGTTGGGAGAACAGCCAGTTGGTGCTACTGATAGCGATCTTGAAAATGTACATATTCAAGATTTAATAGCAGGGATTGAAAGCACAGGAGAAAATTCTGTAGAAGCCATATTGAATTTAACCCCAGATCTAATAATTAGTGCTGATGCTGAAAAGAGCACATTTGACAAACTTTCTAAAATAGCTCCAACAGTAATTATTCCATACGAAACATATAGAGATGTTCATGAGGAAGTAAGAGCTATTGGAGAGATGCTAGGGAAAGGTAAGGATGCAGAAGATTGGCTTGCTAGTTTCGATAGCAATATTCAAAAACAGCGAGACAGAATCAACGAAGTAATAGATGAAAATGAAACTGTTTCTATCTTTGGTGCTTTTGGTAAGGACTTTTATCTTTATGGAGATGGTATTTACAGAGGAGGACAAGCAATTTACAAACAACTCCAACTAACCCCTCCAGAACGTATAAAAAACGAGTTGATAGATACTGGAGAAACTTTTAAACAGATATCATACGAGGTACTTGCAGACTACGCAGGTGATTATATATTTTTGGATGAATCAAAGGGTGGTTCATTAGACAAAAAGGATAATGTATGGGTATCGCTGGATGCTGTTAAAAACGATCATGTTTTCTACCTCGATCTAAAAAGGTTTTGGCCATATGACCCTATTGCTGTACTTGCTCAAGCTGAAGAGGTTGTAGATATGCTTGTGGCAAAGAAAAAGAGTGAAAAATGAGTTAATTGAAATGGTCTTAAATTGAATGCTTAAGTAAGAGGCTGACTCTGCTTCTATATAGATGTCAGAAAAAGTCTCTTTTTGTTTATTTACTTACTCAATCAGAATAAATTCAAAATTTGTACAAAAAAGATCTTGATTTTGTCCATTTATTAGAAATAGAGTTATATGTTAAACTTTTTACAATGATAATGATTATCAATTTCAAAGTATATTTTAGATCTGTTAATTAGGTAAGTGGTATTTCTCAATGAAAAATTTCAGGATGTAGAAAATAACACCTCTACAAACTTTTGGGAGTGTGGTAGACATTGTTAAAGCGTTTTTTTTCTTACTATCAACCATATAAAGGTCTATTCATTCTAGACTTTTCTTGCGCAATCATCGCTGCTGTATTGGAACTTGCTTTTCCACTAGCGGTTAATCGCGTAGTGGATGATCTATTACCTAGTTCAAACTGGAATTTTATTCTATGGGGATGTCTATCATTATTGGGGATATACATTATTAGTTCAGCTCTCCATTACGTTGTCACTTATTGGGGACATAAACTAGGAATTAATATAGAAACCGACATGCGCAAGGAGCTTTTCACTCATGTGCAAAAATTATCGTTCCGCTTCTTTGATAACAATAAAACAGGGCATTTAGTTTCAAGAATGACGAATGATTTAATGGATATCGGTGAAATTGCACATCATGGACCTGAAGATTTGTTTATCGCCATTATGACACTCACTGGTGCATTTGCTTTAATGTATTCAATAAATTCGCAATTGGCCGTTCTTACATTTATTATTATTCCGCTGATTATTTGTTTATCCTTATATTTCAGTAAAAAGATGACGCTAGCATTCAATCGATTTTTTGCAGATATCGCTGATTTTAATGCACGTGTAGAAAATAATGTTAGTGGCATGAGAGTTGTTCAAGCATTTGCCAATGAAGAGCATGAAATTGCTCAATTCAATGAAAACAATGGTCGCTTTCGTCAATCAAAGCTTATTGCTTATCGTATTATGGCTTGGAATTCTTCCGTTAGCTATATTCTTATGAAAATAGTAACGTTATTCGTTCTGCTATGCGGAACTTATTTTGTTATTAATAAACAGATGACATATGGAGAGTTTATTGCTTTTGTTCTCTTATCAAATGTATTTTTAGCTCCTATTCAACAAATCAATGCTGTAATTGAAATGTATCCAAAAGGAATTGCAGGATTTAAGCGTTATATTGATATGCTTGATACAGAACCAGATGTAGCGAATGCCCCAGGTGCAATTAAAGTTCAGCATTTAAAAGGAAATATAACGTACAAAGATGTTTCGTTTAGTTATGAAGGCAAAGAGAATGTTTTGGATAACATTAATTTAACAATTCGCGCTGGAGAAACAGTAGCCCTTGTTGGACCATCAGGTGCTGGAAAAACAACTATCTGTAGCCTCTTGCCACGCTTTTATGACATTAACAGCGGCTCATTAATGATTGATAGTATTGAGACAAGACAAATGACACTTGAGTCCCTTCGCTCTCAAATAGGAATTGTTCAGCAGGATGTTTTCCTTTTTGATGGAACGATTCGAGAAAATATAGCCTATGGGCAGCTTGGAGCTTCAGAAGAAGAAATATGGGAAGCAGCAAAAAGAGCACAGTTAGAAGATATAATTCTTTCACAAACAGAAGGGATGGACACATTGATTGGAGAGCGTGGAGTCAAATTGTCTGGTGGACAAAAACAACGCCTTTCTATTGCTCGTATGTTTCTTAAAAACCCATCGATTCTTATTTTGGATGAGGCTACGTCAGCACTTGATACAGAAACAGAGGTGGCAATTCAACAAGCCTTAACGGAATTATCACTAGGACGTACTACGCTTGTTATTGCTCATCGTTTAGCAACGATTAAAAATGCAGATCGCATAATTGTTGTGACGGAGGATGGCATTGTGGAGCAAGGTAATCATGATGAGTTGCTAGCTGTAAAAGGAGCTTATAGAAGACTTCACCAAGCACAATTTGGGGTTTAGAGGGATAAAATTGGTTAAATATGGGGGAAATAATGTGAAGGAAGAGTTAGAGTTATATGATGTAACAATTATTGGTGGCGGGCCAGCAGGGATGTATTCTGCTTTTTATAGTGGAATGCGTGATTTGAAAACAAAGATTATTGAATATGGACCAAAGCTAGGAGGAAGAATGCTCATTTATCCAGAAAAAATGATCTGGGATGTAGGTGGAGTTACACCTATTTTAGGAGAACAACTAATCTCTCAGTTGGAAGAGCAAGCAAAAACTTTCGATGCAACGATCGTGTTAAATCAGCAAGTAGTAGGAATGGAAAGACTAGAAGACGAAACGTTTATTTTGTCTACAGCATCTGGTGAAAAGCATCATACAAAAACGGTTATTCTTGCTGTTGGTTACGGTGTTTTAACTATGCAAAAGCTAGAAATCGAAGGTGCGGATCGATATGAAGTAACAAATTTACATTATACAGTACAGGAATTAGAGGTATTTCGAGACAAAAATATACTAATTTCTGGAGGCGGAAATTCAGCAGTTGACTGGGCAAATGAACTTGAGCAAATAGCTGCAAGTGTAACAGTTGTTCACAGACGAGATGAATTTGGGGGACATGAGAAAAATGTTCTTAAAATGAGAGAGTCTTCAGTAGATGTGCGTACGCCTTTTGAAGTAGTTCAGTTACATGGTAATGGGGATTCTATAGACCATGTGTCCATTTCTCACATCGAAACAGGTGAAGTTGAGCGAATCAATGTGAACGCAGTCATCGTTAATCATGGGTTGAAGTGTGATTATGGCCCTTTAGCTGAATGGGGCTTGGAAATGGAGAATGATGTAGCTGTTGTGAATAATAAACGGGAAACAAATATCCCAGGTATTTATGGAGCAGGAGATTTCATTGACCATGAGAGCAAGGTAAGGTTGATTGCTGGAGCGTTTACGGATGGAGTACTTGCGTTAAATAGTGCTAAGTTACATATTGAACCAGATGCACCAAAAGTGGCGTATGTTTCCTCACACAATATCCGATTCAAAGAGAAGAATAAGAAAATTGGTTTGAATGACGACAATTATAGAGAAGTAAGAGGTTAATAGGGAGTTGAAAACCGGGCTGGAGGCACCCGGTTTTTTACTGTTTTTTAGAAAACTTCTGATTCACAGGAAAGAAGTAAATATAGCAATGAAAGTAATGGTGTAAGCAAGTATAGAATAATTTCGATGTATTTGAAATGCGTCAGCATAATCGTATAGAGTAAGAAATCTTTTATGAATTCCAAATAATTTATAACAAGGTGGAGAGGAGTATATTCATGACCAACGTTATTTCAGAGAGGAAGCCACTACAACCTCTTACGTTCTATATTCCTATGAGTTTGAGAAGAATAGAAGAATTCAAAGATACATCCTTTAATGAAATAGAGTCATTTCCTAAAATCCTTATCATTTTAGAAGGGAATGGTTTACTTAGTCAAAATGATAAACAGCATGTAGTTTCACGTGGGAGTATATTACTCTGCGACCCCTCTTTTGGAATAGAATATCATTTAAAATCATGTACCCCGTCTCCTCTTCAGGGAATTCTGATTGGTTATCGCTGTTTAACTACAGATGGTTCCAAACCACTTGTTTTAGAGAATGGCGAACCTAGTAAACATTCATCTAAAGTAATAAGATTAGCAAGAGAATTTGAAAATGCATGGAAAAACCAAAGTGATAGAGGACCTTTCTACATACAACAGCTGTTCATCGAACTATTGGCAGAATTTCATGAAGAGTTAAATGAAAAGCAATTGTTGGTAAGTCCTTGGATTGAACAAGTAATAAGTTATATTGACACTCACTATAAGGAAGATTTGACGCGAGAACAGATGGCTTCACTGGCACACGTAAGCCCAGAGCACTTATCTCGTGCTTTTCGTCAGGGGACAGGTCGAACGTTCAATGAGTATCTTTCTCTGATAAGAATTCGGGCATCCCAAAAAAGGCTCTTACATGAGATGCCTAAATTAGATGAATTGGCACAAGAGGTCGGCTATAAAGAAGGTACTTATTTAAGTAGAAAGTTTAAGCAAGTGGTTGGACTTTCACCTACTTCTTATTTTAATAAACACAAACGAGTGGTCGCCCTTAACGTTAATCACACTGCTAGTCTATTAGCATTGGGTATTACCCCGGAGCTAGGTGTGTATTCCACTTGGATGGAAAGTTTGAAGCAAGTGAGTCCAAAGCAAAAGTTAAATGTATGGGAAAATAACGAAGCCTCAATATACGAGAATATCGCTGCTGTTAATCCAGACTTAATCCTGGATTATAAATCAACAAGAGAGAACAAAGCCTTGCTATCAGTTGCCCCGGTGGTTGAACTTCCTTTTATGGACATGAGCTGGAGAGAGCAATTCCGTATCATAGCTGATATTGTGGGAAGGCAACAGAAAGCAGAAGCATGGATTGCGGATTACGATGAAATGATTTGGAACTTTAATCAAAAATTAGATTGCCAGCTAGGAGGGCGAGGGACGGCTATCATATGGGAGATTGGTACAAGTTCGGCTTACTGTATTAACAGTAGCTACGGTAGAGGTAGTCAAATTTTGTATGAAGATATTGGATTTAGTCCCCCTGACTCCCTACTTAACCATGGCATTGAAAATAGGGGCTACATTGAGATGGAGATTGAAGCTATAGTAGACTATCCTGCTGATTACATCTTTATTACGGGAATGCCTTCATCTCTAGAGGGAAAGAAGCGTATGAGCTGTCTCTTTCAGTCTTCCTCTTGGGTGGGCATGGAAGCTGCCAAACAAAATCAAGTTTATTTGATAGATAAGCCTGATTTGTTCTTCGGCTATGATCCGTTGTCTTCTCAGGCTCAAGTATATGAACTAATGAGATTGTTAACATCATAAAAATGAATGGTAACAGATTACTTTAATGCATAGACACTTTAGCGAAGGCATCTTACAATAATAAATGAGAATGATTATCATTATTGAAGGCGGGGGTTTTACAAATGCATTTACAACAATATGATTATAAAAAGAAGATAGGGTTAGTCCTCTTGATATTATTTCTTCTAGCTCTAGTTCTTTCAGCTTGTGGGGAGACAGGTACAGCTCCAAGTAAAAAGAGCGAAGAAATAAAGAAGACAACCGAGAGCACAGGTACTAGCGAGGATATTAAAGTGAAAACAATTACTACAATAAATGGAGAGATTGAAATTCCTGTTAAACCTCAGCGTATAGTAGCAGAAGAATACTTAGGCAGTCTGATAGCTTTGGATATTATACCAGTGGGAGCACCGGAACTAACAATCAAGAACTATTATTTCAAAGAGGGGCTTACGGGAGTTTCAGATACTGGGGTATACGGAAAGCCATCTGTAGAAAATATCCTTGCCCTTAACCCAGATCTAATTATTACTGCAAATGGCGATAACTATGAAATGTTAAGTAAAATAGCACCTACCGTTGTTATTCCCTACGGTGATTTGAAGGGAGTTCACGAAGAGCTCACCTACTTTGGCAACTTACTTGATAAACAAGAGGAAGCAAAGACATGGCTACTCGAATACGATGAGAAAATTGCGGATGCTAAAAGAAAAGTGGATGCTGTTATTGCTGATGATGCAAGCTTCACTATTATGGAGGATGGTGGAAAGTCAACATGGGTATATGGTGATAACTTCGGACGTGGTGGACAGCCGATTTATCAGGCTCTTGGACGCAAGCCACCCAATGGTGTTGCAGACGAAATTATGGAGAAACAATGGGCAGAACTCTCTGAGGAAATGATAGTTGGTTACGCTGGTGATTATATCATTATGACTTCCAATAATCGAACGGTTGAAGACTTCAAGGCAGATCCTGTTTGGGGTAGTCTTCCAGCGGTTAAGAACGATCGCCTCTATGTTTGGCCAGAAGAACGATCATGGTATTATGATCCGATTGCTGTCCTTGCTCAGATTGATGAATTAACTACTTGGCTTACAAGTCTTAAAGAATAGAAGAAATGCTCCCATGTTATCGTCATGGGGGCTCTTTTACTGCATTTTAAACACCCTCTCCTATTGGACTTAGATTAAGAATAGAGGGATTATGGTTAAGTTGCGTGTATTATTATTCTTGAAAAACGATCATTCATCCTATTAACATTGAGAAAAATTTTCGATTGAAGTATTTAATGTAATTACAGGCATAGTTGGAGGAAATTCAATGAATGAAAAGACTACCAATGATTATATTTTGCTTTGGAATCAAGCGACCATTAAAGTGTTGGATGTACGTCATGTAGTACTTAAAATAGGGGAGGAGCTTCGTTCTTATAGACTCCCATCCAGTATCTTTCTTTTTTCAACACGTGGAAGTGCTCGAGTCGTGTTAGATCATACTGAATACATTTTAAAAGGAATGCAACTCATGCATTCGGGTAAAGGAGCAATAATCGATATAGAGTCAGCTGATGAAGAGTTTGAATATTATTTAATTTTTTATAAAGCCTTTATTCCCTCAGTGGGTAATAAAAGATGGGTAGACCTTTTAATACTGAATAATCCATTTCAAAAGCAGTATAGCTTTTCACCGAGCTATCCAATTTCCTTATATCAAAAGGTTCAAACGATGCAAGAAGAGTGGAAGAAGATGAGTTCACTCAATACGTTTCACATAAAATCGCTATTCTATCAATTTGTGTATAGTATTTTGTTAGAACTACATAGATATGGGATTGAAGTGAAAGAACCAGATCTGACAACTCAGGTGAAATTTTACATTCAAGAAAATTACTCTAAACTAATTACTTTAGAATCTCTTGCAGTAACCTTTAGCTATAGTGCACCACATTTATCAGCTTTGTTCAAACAGAATACGAGTTATAGTCCAATTGATTATTTAATTCGAACTAGAATTGAGAGAGCATCAAAATCTTTAGTGGAAACAGATGCTTCCTTACGCGATGTTGCAGCAAGTGTTGGATACGAAGATGTATATTACTTCAGCCGCCTTTTTAAAAAGAAAAAAGGAATTTCACCTACCCAGTATAGAATGCGAGAAATGAATCGTATGAAAACAGGAGATAGTCCTGTAATTGTCCATGGATACTCCATTGTTGGTAGTAAGTCTCAAAGATATATTGATATTGATAATCATTATCAATATGGAGATGAGGGAGATTTACCAATGAACAAAAGAACAAGAACGTCGATGGCAACTCTATTAGTTTGTTTAACACTACTGTTAAGTGCTTGCACAGGTGGTATAACGAATACAAGTGGAAGTTCGCAAGTAACTGCAAATAGCGTAGAAAGCCAAAAGAATTCAGAGAATTCCAATGTTGGACACCAAGTAAAGACGAGAACAGTATCTACTTTGAAAGGTGATATAGAAGTTCCAGCAGAACCACAGAGGGTTGCATCAGACCAATATATGGGGCAGTTATTAAAGTTAGGAATTATCCCTGTTGGTGTGAGAGAAGGCATGTTGACAGAAGCATGGATAGATAAAGCTGGTATTTCCAAAGATATCTTGTCAAATATTGAAAGTTTAGGCGGATTCCCGATGAATGCAGAGAAATTGATTGATTTAGAACCTGATTTAATAATAGGTTCAATAGAAGATAATATTGAACAATATGAAAAAATTGGTACAACTGTCTTCCTGCCATACTGGGAAGGCTTGTCTACCGCGAGCCCGATTGAAAAATTCAAAAGAATAAGCGAAATTTTTGGAAAGGAGCAGGAAGCAGATAAGTGGATTGAGGAGTACGAACAGAAAGTTGAGCATGCCAGAAAGCAAATTGAAGGCATCATTAATGAAGGAGAAACAGTTTCTGTAGTGCAATTAAGTGAAAAAGCAATGTATGTTTTGGCTGCAGAGGGTGGTAACTATGGCAGTACAACAATTTACCAAATGCTACAATTGCCTCCTACAAAGAAGGCGTTAGAAATGAAGGAAGGGTTTGAGAATGTCTCTTTGGAAGTGTTGCCTGAGTATTTGGGAGATCATGTATTTGTATATGTGAATTCTAAAAAAGATGCAGAGGAGATTTTAAGCAGTTCTGTATGGAAGGGAGTTCCGGCAGTTAAGAAGGGACAGGTTTATATATATGGTGAGTTTGGTGATGAATTTGTAATGGAAGATCCGTACTCGCTAGAGCTTCAACTTGAAACAATAGTGAAGGTTTTATCAGAAAATAAAAAGTAATATTTCTAAGTAAGTACGCTATACTGCTATTTGTTCTTACTTTATCTTAACTTATTAAAAAAATTTACCAAACTAGGTTTGAATAAGATACGACTAGAAAGTGCCTGTAAGGGTATGTGTCTAGTCGTATTTTTTATAAAAAGTGTGACGCTTCAAGTTTATCTATACGAAAAAATTATTCAGATGAGTAAGATCGTTATACATAATTTATTTCTAAACATATTGAGTGAACATCTTCCAAATTAACTCTCTCCTGCTTGAAACGTCTGTTTTGTAGAAAATTGATTTCAAATGATCTTGTACGGTGTAAGTAGAGATACATAATGAAGTTGCAACCTCTTTAGTTGAAAAGCCTTTAGTAATAAAATAAAGGACGTCTTTTTCACGTTTCGACAGTTCATAGGTATCCGATAAGAGAATCATTACCTCAGAAGGTGACGCATGCTCAAAGGATACTGCTATTTGTGTAGATTGATCTAAACTATCTAGGCAACTGGCTTGTATAGTGAGGTAAGACTGATTTGGAATAGATAAAGACACCCTAGCTATAGATGTTTTCTCTGATTGTATTGTAGCATTTTCGAGAGCACGTGAACAAACTGCTCTAATAGGTCTAGGGAGTATAGTGTCATCTATATTCTCACAATCCCGAAGGGTGGATAGCCATTTTTGTGCAGCTGAATTATAGGATAAAGGATAAAGACTACTAGATAAAATCAAAATACCGGTTTCTTGATTCAAAGGATTTGTTTTTTTTTCTGGAAGTTCAAGTCGTAGTTTGCGTAAGTATTTTCCAACAATTGGCGTAATAGATGAAAGTAAAATGCGATCATTATCTATAAATAAAGGTTGATGATCTCTCCGAAAAAGTATTAAGAATCCCCAACACTGACCCTCACTTATGAATACAGCACGCATTTCGTCACGAAATCCACTAGGCTGTAAAACCATTCTATAGCGTTCACTCTTATGCAATACTCCATCGGTTGCTTCACTTAATATTGCTACAGTTTCTTTAGATTGGACTAGCTGTTCGAATTGATTAAAATCATTTGTTAAATATTCGTATTCAAATATCTTTGAATGCATTTCTTCCACTAAATCGTCTGATATAGCTCCCGTTGATAGTAGTGTGCTTGGGTCAACCATTGTAAAACAAGAGTAATCGAACGAAATCACTTTACGTAATTCAGTTACAAGGGATTTCCGATAATGTTGGGAAGAAGTAGATTTGCTCTCTAAACTGTGTAATCGTTGCATAAAAATTTTACTTGGCTGTTTTAATTGTTCATTCATTATTCTAACCGTCCCCTTGAATAGTTCTATACAATCCTCTTTTGTAAAATCCCATGTTTGTGGGATAGCATTGTCTATTTTCATCATTATAATTGAGAATGATTATTAATTAATTTTACCTAAAAGAAAAGGTGTAGGAAAGAGAAGATGATATTAACAGAGAAATTATTAATATGTAGTTGTAGCAAAAGGTAATGTGAGTAAGTTTGGTATGACTAAGAATAGAGGTGTAACAATGGAAGAAATGAATAATCTGGATTGGGATCATCCACATGTGGATAAATACGAAGAAAAAATAACTTTGAAAATTCCTTGTTATGAAATGTTACACGATATGATGGATTGTCTATTAGTAGAGCACTTGGGGGAAAGGCATGTAGATATTCATATTGTTGGTGCAGGTGGAGGTCAAGAATTAGTTACTCTTGGGGGAAGGCATAAAGATTGGGTATTTACAGGTGTCGATACTTCAGAAAGCATGTTGAAATTAGCAAGAAAGAGATTAGCTATTTCGAGTAAAAACATAAAGGTAAAGCTTGTTCAAGGAGAAGTGGGGAAATTGAAAGAGAGCAAGAAATATTCTGCAGCTACTTGTATGTTAGTACTACATTTTCTTGATATGGAACGAAAGAAGGTTTTACTAAGGAGTATAGTAGAAAGACTGGATGAGGGTGCCCCATTTTTTATAGCAACTATAAATAGAGATCCAAGTTCTGATTCATTTATGTGGCAGATGAGGGCATGGAAAAACCAGATGCTTTCAAATGGTGTACCAATTGAGGAGTGGAATAGGTTTGAAGAATCTATTGGTGCGTCAATCCACATGCATCCTTCACTCGAAATAGAGTCTTTACTGCAGCGGGAGGGTTTCAAGAATATTACTCGATTTTTTAGCGCCTATTTAGTAGACGGATGGTTTGCTATAAAAGAAGGCGGTGACAATAAAAAATGAAAAAAGACATTGTTGTCGTTGGAGGATATGGGCATGTGGGAGGACAAATTTGTAGGACATTAGCTGAGAAATTTCCGGGAGATATATACGCAGCAGGAAGAAGTCTGGACCGGGCGGAGCAGTTTTGTCAGTCAACATACGGAAAGGTAAAGCCCTTGGAGTTAATAGCTACCAGTATAAATGATTGGAACTGTCTAGATCAAACGAGGCTAGTAATTATGTGTATAGATCAAGAAGACACTGCTTTTGCTAGGAAATGCATGGAGAGCGGTATACATTATGTGGATATTTCTGCAAATGGGTCTTTCTTAAAAAAATTAGAACAGTTAAGAAACGAATCGAATATTGCGACAGGAGTGATGAGTGTTGGTTTGGCACCAGGTTTGACGAATTTGTTAGCTCAACAACTTAAAAATTTATTCGAACAAACAAATTGTATCAATATTTCTATTATGCTCGGTTTAGGTGATAGTCATGGAAAGGCAGCTATTGAATGGACCGTAGATAATCTTAACTCCGTTTTTGAAGTAATGGAGAATAGCAAACTGAAGTATGTAAGTAGCTTCACAGATGGAAGAACTACATACTTTGGGGAGAAGTTAGGACACAGAGAAGCATATCGTTTTCCATTCTCCGATCAACAGTCGCTTACAAAAACATTAGATGTAAAATCTGTAGTTACACGATTATGTTTTGATTCCCGTCTAGTGACTACTGCATTGCACATGTTACGCAGAATTGGTTTGACGAAGCTGCTTTCCAAAAAAAGTGTACGTCCTTTGCTAGTAAAAATGCTGAGCTCGATACGAATGGGATCTGCACAATATGCAGTGAAGGTTGATGCCGAAGGATTAAAAGCAGGTGTAGAAAGTAAATTAGGAGTAACTTTGCATGGAGAAAATGAATCTTCCATTACAGCACAAGTGGCAGTTGCCGTAGCAATTTCCTTATATAGTAGCAAGCTTTCACATGGAATATTCCATGTGGATCAACTTTTTGAATTAGACAATGATGGTGATATTCTTTATTTACGTTTGAAAGAGACAGGGGAACAATTTCTCATTAGCAAATCGTGTAGTATCTCTTACAGCTAATATGGCTAATAGACATTCTAAAGTGAAATAAATAAGCAATAAAAATACTGGATAATTACAGAGTTCAGATGATATGTAATTATCCAGTATTTTAAGGTTGCTTGAAAATTTAAGATATGTGGCCTAGTAAGCGTGGTAATGCCCCAAGAAGTTTTTCTCGTGTAAAGGCATCTCCGGAATTCCATTTAGTTGCATCTACTAAGTAGACATACCCATTCTTTACGGCTGGAAGGTTGTTCCATAAAGGGCTTTTTATCAGTTCCTCTGTTGCTAATCTAGATTCTAGATTTTCAGAAAGTAGCATAAATATACGATCTCCAGCATAGTCGCCTAGTAAATCTATTGTTATTTCTTTGTATCCTTCTTCTTCATCTATTATTTTTTTTATCAACTCACCTGGTTGGAAACCAAACGGATGATAGAGGGATGTTGGTAGGCCAGTACTTCCCATAACAAATAAGCGTTTACCATGATCAAAAACAAACACAGAAGCCGTTTCCCCATTTTTTAATGTGGATTGTAGTTTTTGCCACATCATATTTTCTTTATGATTAAAATGGGCAAGCCAATCCTCAGCTTCTTGCTTTCTGCCTAACCATTTTCCTAATGTTAATATTCGCTCATTTAGAGTTCCCCATGAGTTGTGTGTAACTGTAGGAGCTATTTTTGCGATTTTTTTATATTGTTTTTCATCCGAGTTAGTAAAGATGATTAAATCAGGATTAAGTTTAGAAGACTTTTCTATATCTATTGGAAAAGCAACATCTTGTACATATGGAACATAGCTTTTATAAAAAGATTTATCAATATCCGTCTTGTATCCACCAATAGGCTGTACATCAAAAACTAATAAATCACCAAAAGTTTCCCCATGGTAAATGATTCTTCTCGGGAAAGAAGGAATCTCTACCTCATGACCAGTCCAATCTTTCACAATAACCTTTTGTTTCCTCATACGAGCAAATTGTTTAGGAGGTATGCCTACAACCTGTTTAAAGCGACGATTAAAATAATATTCATCATTGAATCCAACCTGCTGGGCAATATTTCTTAATGGTTCATTTGTTTGTTGAAGTAGTTCCTTCGCATGTTTTATTCTTAAGTTTGTTAGATAATCAAGGGGTTTCTGACCTGTTACTGTCTGGAATATTGTACTGTATTGCCAATGTGGAACTTCAGCAAGGATTGCTAATTGGCTAATCGTAAGTTGTTGATGATAGTTTTCGTGCAAATATTCAATTGTTTGCTCTACTGTTTTAGATGTATCTTGGTGATCTTTTATGTGATGTTGATGTTCAAGTAACACGCCAAGTAACTCATTGAATAGGTTTTGATGTTTTAAATGGTTTTGAATATCTTCGTTACCCTTTAATTTATACAGTTCTTTGGCTAGTCGACTGAAGCGGGTAAATGGATAGACAGTGTATTCAACTTGATTTGAAAATAATTTATCGGTATAAGTTAATGGTATTTGTTGCTCAATCTGAATAACAGTAAATGAAAGTTTATAATAGCTGAACTTGTTCATAGTCGAATCCATCAAGTCCATGACGGATCCAGGAGTAAGTAAAAAACTTTTGAATGGTGTTATAAGGTATGGCTTGTCATCAATTGTTAATTTGCCATGGTCGTTTCCTATAAAAATAACTAACGTATGCTGTAGAGCCGTAATATTTTGTAAGATTGTATTTAATGAACAAGTAATATAGTCAATTTGAGATAAATGAAAAATGTACGATGTATTAGGGGGGATTGATATTGAGTTCATTAGTTATATCACTCCTTTACGTAATTGAAAATGATTATCAATTACTATTGTATAAAAGATAAAGAGGTATTTCAACTAAAGCTGAAATACCTCTTTAATTACTATTTTTTTAGTATCGTAGGAATCTCGTCTAACAACCAGTCTCTTGTGGATGCGTCACTAGATGTTTTTAGAAGATCGAGGGTGTACACTTTTCCATCTTTTACAGCAGGTAATCCATTCCACACCGGACTATTGATCATATCTTCTGTTGATTGTTTAGCTTCATCTGTTTCTGGTGTCAGAATGAAAATTCGATCGCCAGCAAATTCAGGAAGAAGTTCTAGTGATATTTCTTCAAATCCTTTTCCCGCATCTAGGATTGGCTGAATTTTATCTCCTGGTTTAAATCCATCTGGGTGATAAAGAACCTGTGAAAGTCCTGTAGCCGCCATTACGAATAAACGGTCTCCTGGATAATAGGTGAAAACAGAAGCGGTTTCTCCCGGTTTTAGAACCCCTTGTTCAGTGAGTTGTTTCCACATTTCTTCTTCTTTGACTTTGTAGTCATTAAGCCATTTAGTTGCTTCCTCGTTTTTGCCAAGTATGCCTCCAAGTTCTACTATGCGTTCATCTACTGGTGCAAAAGTATCGAAGACTAAAGTAGGTGCAATTTTAGAAAGCTGCTCGAAAACCTTTTCATCTGTATTTGCAATAATAATAAGGTCAGGTTTTAACTCTAATACTTTTTCTAAACTGATAGGAAATCCTACATCTTCTACATTTTGTACATTTTCTTCAAAAACATGGTCTGTAATCCAAGAATAAGCTGCACCAATTGCACTTACATCTAGCGGTAAAAGATCACCATAATTCTCTCCGTGATAAACAACTCGCTCAGGCGAAACAGGGATATCCACCTCGTGACCTATGTAGTCTTTATAAGAACGAGTTTGTTCAACAATTTCCTCTTTCAGATTTGATTCGTTATTTTGGTCTTTTTTTGATTCTTCTTTTTGTGAGTTACATGCAGTTAATATTCCTACTATAAGCAATACACAAAAGAAAAATCCAACTTGTTGTAATTTCTTCATATTATATTTCCTCCAAATCAATTCTACTCTAATGAATGATAATGATTATTATTATCATTCATTAGAGTAGATGAAATAGTTTTCTCTTTCAATGGACAAAAAACAAATACTGATTTATTTTTGTACAAAATTAAGGAAGAATGAATCAATTGCAGAATTAATTTTAGAAGGATAGGATAATCCACTGGTTGTAGTAAAGCATGTGCACAAAGTCGGGCCTCCCAATTATTTTTCTATTCTCTTTATAGCTTAATGAAGGAGATTCATACTATAAGTCGAATAAAGAATTTAAAGATGCGAAGAAAGGGGGAAGATTAGTTGTGGGTAAAGCATTAAAAAGATTATATGGATCTTACGATATACCGAAAGAGATTAATCAGTTGATAGAGCTTGAAGAAGATTTACAAAAAGTAGACTTGTCACTTGCGATGATAGGGTTAATACCAATAGTTGAATTCCATCCTTATTCCATAACACCACCAGATTTAATTCCTTTCGCAGAAACAGGTGGTGATGGTATCCACCTTGGTTTTTTGACTGATTTTGGATTGGTTTCGGATTTAATGGATGCACCAATTGTTTGTGTTTCACCGACGAATGATCCGCCTATCAGATATATAGCGAGAAACTTTAAAGAATTTATGAACTTGGCCTTGGCTGTGCCTTATGTAGAAATGCTCGAGGGATTTTGGGCGATTCAAGATGAAAAGAATATAAGTGAAGCAATGAAAGAATTTGTTAATGAAACTCCTGTAGATTGGGTAACTATGCGCGCGCATATTTACAACCGGTTAAAACAATCTTTTTCAACTGAGCAAGTGAATATTTTCCATTATTTTCATCAAATAAAGTTAGAGAGAGCAGAGCAAATAGCGATGCAAACGTTAGATGGACTTGGTATTATGGGACAAAGTAATGGGAGCAGTTATTCATTTGCAGCAAATAGAAACTGCGATGAGCTAGAATTGGAAAGAATGGCACACTATTTAAACGCAGCAAATTTAGTAGAAAAGTTAGCTTTTGTACGGGACGCACATTATTGGTGTATATTAGCCCCAGACTATGATGAGGCAGTATCGAACATTATTATTAAATTACTAGAATCACTTGATTTAACGGATGAGGTAAATAGAGTGGTTGGGGAAATGTGAAAAAATTGGTCTATCCGCTTTTTACGTTGGGGAAGCTGGAATCGGTCGAATCGATCAAATCGATCAATCTCTTCTAAGAATCAATCGATCTTTGTGGATAATCGATCAATCGCAACCTCTCTGCCCAATAAGTCCCCCTTTGCAACAAAATTACTTGAAATCGAAAATACTGAAACGTTGTTAAATCAATGTTTTGGTATTTTTTATTTTGCATATTTTAAGCTCGAAAGCCGCTTTCAGCAAGCTTTTTAGTCAGTTAGAGTAACAATTCAGTGTAATCTAGTCAAATTAGAATATTATAAAAATAGGTGTTGATTTTGAAAAGGCTTTCATTGTATACTTTCACTAAACCGATTTAGTAAACCGATTTAGTATATGTTTTGAGAAGGGGATTCTTATGAAAAATGTAACAATGGCTGACGTAGCGCTTAAAGCAGGTGTATCGAAGAGCACAGTTTCCCAATTTATTAATAATCGATTTGAGTATATGGCTGAGTCAACTCAAGAGAGAATCCGAGAAGCGGTAAATGAGCTTGGATATATTCCAAACTTTATAGCGAAAAGTTTGAAACAAAAAAAATCTGCCACTATTGGTGTCATCGTCGCGAATATACTTCATACGTTTTCAACAGAAACGATTCGCGCGATTGAAGATGAATGTGGGGTAAATCATTTCCATCTATTTGTTTGTAATGCAGATGATGATCCAGAGAAAGAACGAGATTATATTGATATGCTACTGGCGAAGCAAGTGGATGGTCTAATTATTCTTCCAACAAACGGAAATGCTGATTTATATAAACGACTAAAGGCAGCAAACTTCCCAATCGTCTTTATCGATAGAAAAATTGATGAGCCAATGTATCCAACTGTATTACTAGACAATAAAAAGGCAGCGGAACTTGCTGTGGAGTCGATTCTTCAAAAAAACAGGAAAAAAATTGCAATAGTAGCAACTTCCATTATCCGTAATGTAACACCTCGTGTGGAGCGTATTAATGGATTTAAACAAGCCTTATCTCAAAAAGGGATTGAGTTTAAGCCGGAATGGATTATAGCTGTAGAGCGAGAAGATATAAGAAAGAGACTGGAGGAAGTTTGGTCTTCTTCGGATAGACCTGAAGCCTTTTTTGCAACCAATGATTTGTCGTTAGTTGAGTTACTTAAGTTTATTAAAGAGAAAGAAATTCAAGTTCCACAAGATGTGAGTATTATTGCAGTGGATGATTCTCCATTTTTAGAAATTTTCACACCGCCAATCACTGTTATCAAACAGCCTACTTTTGAAATGGGAAAAGAAGCCGTGAAAAAATTGTTGAAGTTGATGGGGACAGAAACTTTAGAAGAATCTTATGAAACGAAACGCTACACGCCGATTTTGATAGAACGGAATTCAGTATAACTGGTTAGGAGAATAGTAAATGTCAAACAATTATAAAGTTTTAACGGTTGGAGACGCAATGATTACGATGAATCCTGTAACATCTGGACCGCTTCGTTATGTTACTCACTTTGAAAGAAAACTCGGAGGTGCGGAACTTAACTTTGCAATTGGTTGTGCAAGATTAGGACTCAATCCAAGATGGGTAAGCCGATTAGGAAATGATGAGTTTGGCCGAGTTATTTATAACTTCGCTCGTGGTGAAGGGGTAGATGTTTCACAAGTTAAGTTTGTTGAAGACCATCCAACTTCTGTGAATTTTAAGGAAATAAACGGATCTGGTGCTGGGAAAACTTTTTATTATCGTCATCATTCTCCAATGTTAACGCTTAAAAAAGAAGATATTTCGGATGATATTTTAGATGATATTAGTTTAGTGCATTTAACGGGTGTTTTCTTAGCAATCGATAAACGAAATTTTGAGATTGTGGAACGAATTTTACAAATAGCGAAGCAAAAGTCTGTGCCAGTTTCTTTTGATCCAAATATTCGATTAAAGCTTTGGACTATTGAAGAGGCAAGAGAGACATATGAAAAAATTTTCCCGTATGTGGATATATTGTTGACAGGTCTAGACGAAGTTAAATTAATAACTGGCTTTGATTCTGAAGGAGAGCTAGAAGCATTTTCTAAAAAGTATCAGATTGCTAACTTGGTAATTAAAGACGGGGAAAATGGTTCTAGATTATATCGAGATAATATATGGACAAAAGTAAGTGCATTTGAAGTTCGACCAATAGACACTGTAGGTGCGGGAGATGGTTTTGATGCTGGATTTGTATACGGCTATCTACATAACTATTCACCAGCAGAAACATTGAAGTTCGCAAATGGTATCGGAGCTCTTGTAACAACTGTCTCAGGTGACAATGAAGGACTTCCTTATTTACAAGAAGTGAATGCATTTATTCATGAGGAAGTAATTATTGAGAGGTGAATGTATGAACACAGTTTCTATGATTCTTATGGAAATGACGGATGTTTGCACGAATATTAAAAAGGATGAATACGACAAGCTTGTCGATTTATTTAAACAAAAAAAACGTTTTTTCTTCAGTGGTGAGGGGCGATCAGGATTGATCGCAAAAGCAATAGCCATGCGGCTTATGCATAGTGGCCAAACAGTATATGTTATTGGCGAAACAACCACTCCAGCGATAGAAAAATCGGATGTATTGCTTGTTATCTCGGGATCAGGGAAAACAGCAAGTACATTAAATATCTTAGAAAGCGCTTCAAAAGTTGGAACTCATATTTTTCTTGTTACAACAAATGCCGAAGTGCTTGATACGTATGAGGGCTTACTAATTCCAGCGGCTACAAAGCATCGATTAGAAGGTGAACCTAAAACGATTCAACCATTAGGCAACCAATTTGATCAGGCAGCACATTTACTATTAGATGCAGCGATTATTGATAGCCTTGATAACCAGCTCTTGAATGAAGAGATGAAAAAAAAGCATAGCAATTTGGAATAGGGGAATTACAATGTCGACGGTTACGATAAATCATGAAGAAGCCCAGCAATATACGAAGCAAAAATTAGTTTCCGCTGGTCTTATAGAAGCACATGCAGAAAAAGTAGCAGAAATTCTTGTTCATGCGGATTTAAGAAATGTTAATTCGCACGGTGTTTTAAGAACAGAGCATTATGTGAATCGTTTAAAAGCTGGTGGTATTAATCCAATTGCAAATATTACATTCAATCAAACAGGTCCTGTGACTGGTGTCGTTGACGGTGACCACGGTTTTGGTCATGTCATTGGAGATACTGCGATGGAACATGCGATACAAATGGCGAAAGAAAATGGAGTAGGTATGGTGACTGCCATGAACAGTAGTCATTGTGGAGCACTTAGCTATTTTGTACAAAAAGCGGCGGAAGAAAATTTAATCGGTATAGCAATGACGCATACAGATAAAATTGTTGTTCCGTTTGGAGGGAAGTCGTCTTTCTTAGGGACAAACCCAATTGCATACGGAATACCAGCAAAAAGACATAAACCATTCATCTTAGATATGGCGACATCGACAGTTGCACTTGGAAAAGTATTGCAATTCGAAGCTGAAGGTAAGTCAATTCCTGAAGGATGGGGAGTTGACGCAAATGGACAAGGGGTAACGGATCCAGCGGAGGTTGTTTCTTTAACACCATTTGGTGGGCCTAAAGGATATGGACTATCGCTAATTGTAGATATTTTTTCAGGTTTGCTCGCAGGTGCCGCATTTGGCCCGCATATTGGAAAAATGTACGGTGACTTAGATAAAAAACGTAAATTAGGACATTATTTCTGCGTCATCAATCCTGCAAACTTTACAGACTTAGAAACCTTTTTAACAAATATGGACCAGATGATCGATGAGCTACATCAATCTGAACCCGCTCCCGGGTTTTCTCAAGTGTATATACCAGGAGAAATTGAACAAATGAATGAAGAAAAGAATCGTGTAAATGGAATTACAATTGCAAAAACGGTGATGGATTATTTAACAGAATAAGGTATTTGAAAGGGGGGATTTCTAAATCATATTTTGGGTACTAACCGTGGTTAATCGTAATAAAAAAATAAAATTAAAAGGGGTATACACACATGAAAAAAATGAAATTGTTTTCAGGAATTCTAGCAGCAACACTTCTATTAGCAGCTTGTAATTCTGGAGGAAGTAGTGAGAGTGGTTCAAAAGAAGAAGTAATCAAATGGAAATTCGGTCACTTAGCTGATGAAAATCATATTTGGCATAAAACGGCAGAAGAGTTTGCTAGTTTAGTAGATGAAAAAACAGATGGACAAATTAAAATTTCAATTTTCCCAAATAATTCACTTGGTGGAGAAACAGATACGATTAATGCAATTGAAGCTGGAACTGCGGACATGGTGATTTCTGGTGAAACGATGCAAAACTGGGCACCAAAAGCTGCGCTAATGGCTGTACCATACGCATTCCGTGATTTAGAACATGTGAAGACAGTTGTTGGCGGAGAAGTTGGGAAAGAAATTGAAGCTGATATTAAAGAAAAAGTGAAATTAACACCACTTTACTATCATACTCGTGCACCTCGTAACTTAACGTCTAACGACAAAATTGAAACACCTGCAGATTTGAAAGGTTTCAGCATGCGCGTACCTAACGTACCATTATTCTTAAAAGTTTGGGAAGCAGCTGGAGCAAAACCACAAGTTATGGACTTTAACGAAGTATTTACAGGATTACAACAAGGTGTAATTGGTGGGCAAGAAAATCCAGTGGACTTAATCCAAAGTGGTGGATTATATGAAGTGCAAAAATATGTTAACCGTACAGAACATGTTTACTCTTGGATTTATGTATTAGTAGGTAACAAGCAATTTGCAGCATTAAATGAAGACCAACAAAAAGCAGTAGTAGAAGCAGCTAAAGAAGCGCAAGTGTTCGGTGATGCGTTATACACAGAAACAATTGAGAAAATCGAAGCTGATCTTAAAGAAAAAGGGATGGAATTTGTAGATGTTGATCAAGATGCATTCCGTGAAATCATGCTACCAGCAATCAAATCTACTTTATCACCAGAGCAATTTGAAATGTATGAAAAAATATTAAACGCTAAGTAATACATGAAAAGGCACTTCTGACAATCATCGTCAGCTGTGCCTTTCCTATAGAAAGGAAGGCAGTGTACCATGGGGAAAATAGTTGAGAAAATTTTAGGCTTTCTAACAGTTATCAGTCTTGCAGGAGTAATAATCACTGTAACTATCCAAATCATGTCAAGATACTTACCTTATACAGCCATTTGGACGGAAGAGCTAACACGCTATTTATTTATATATGCCATTTGCTTTGGGGCACCACTAGCATTAATTAGAAATGAATTTATCAATGTAGATTTAATATTGAACAAAATGTCGAATAAGTTTCGACGTTATTATGAGGTAGTAATCTATATTAGTATTTTAGTATTAAGTGTTGTCATGATTTTTGAAGGTTACACATTTACATTAATCGGGCATAATCAAACTTCGGCAACTATGCCATTTCAAATGTCACTTATTCATGGAGCAATATTAGTTATGTCTATCTTTTTAGCAATCTATTCTATCGTGAAAATTGTTGACCTAGTACGCAATGAACAAGACTACACCCAAGACTATGGAGGTGAAGACCTATGATGGCTTTGTTACTTTTCTTATCTTTTCTCGCTTTAATCTTTCTAGGTGTTCCAGTTGCATTTAGTTTAGGTTTGTCATCGCTATTTTATCTATTTATGAATGATATTCCACTTACTATTATTCCTCAAAAAATGTTCGGTGGCTTGAACTCCTTCGTATTATTATGTATTCCTGGGTTTATATTGGCAGGTAACTTAATGAACGCAGGTGGTATAACGGATCGTATTATTCACTTCGCAAATAACTTTGTTGGTCATATTCGTGGGGGTCTTGGTCTTGCGAATGTTGGTTCTTCCATGGGGTTTGCAGGGATATCTGGAACTGCTTTGGCCGATGTATCTAGTATTGGTGCAATTATGATTCCAGCAATGAAAAAAGAAGGATACGGGGCAGGATTCTCAGCTGCTGTAACGGCATCTTCATCTACAGTAGGACCAATCATTCCTCCTTCTTTGCCAATGATTATTGTAGGAACGCTTGCATCTGTCTCTATTGGAGACTTGTTTTTAGCAGGTGCTTTACCAGGACTATTATTAGGGTTTGGTTTGATGATTCCCACGTACATTATTTCGGTAAGACGTAATTATCCAAAAGGTGAGCGTAAAAGCTTAAAGGAAATTGGGAAGAGCTTTACAGGTGCATTTTGGGCATTATTTATGACAGTAATTATTTTGTTTGGAATTTTAGGTGGATATTTCACACCTACAGAAGCATCTGTAATTGCAGTTTTATACGCATTAGTTGTAGGGATTTTTATCTACAAAGAATTACCTATTAAAAAGATTCCATCACTTATGCTAGATTCAATGACAAGTACAGCATCGATTATGCTATTAGTTGGTTTTGCAAACTTGTTTGGCTGGATTATGGTAAGTGAACAAATTCCACAATTGGTAGCTAGTGTGATTTTAGGGATTTCAGATAATCCAATTATCGTTATTTTATTGATTAACTTATTACTGCTATTCGTAGGAACATTCATGGAAACGATCGCAGCATTAGTAATTTTGTTCCCAGTATTATTACCGGTTGCAATGGAAGTTGGTATGGATCCAGTACAGTTCGGGGTAATGATGGTATTGAACTTAGTTCTTGGATTAATTACACCTCCAGTTGGTGTGTGTTTGTTCGTTGCATCTCAAATTGGAAAAGTGTCCATTGGGAAAACAACGAAGGAATTGATGCCGTTTTTAGGCGTTGGTTTAATTGTGTTGTTATTAGTAGCTTATATTCCACAAATTACGTTATTTTTACCAAATCTATTAAAGTAGGTGTATAGATTGATGAAAGCTGTGTTAATACCAAAGGCGTTAGAATTGCAGTTAATCGATATTGAAAAGCCACAATTAAAAGAGGCATCTGACGTACTTGTGAAAGTAAAAAGAGTCGGTATTTGTGGATCAGATATGCATATTTATCACGGAACGAATCCATTAGCAACTTATCCACGTATTGTTGGGCATGAGGTGACAGGAGAAGTTGTTGAGGTAGGTTCTGAAGTAAGTAATGTAAAAGTTGGTGATCATATAGTAGTGGAACCAATCCGATCTTGTGGAACTTGTTATGCATGTCGTAACGGTAGACCAAATGTTTGTGACAAGCTTTCTGTTTTTGGGGTTCATGAAGATGGGGGCATGCGTGAATTTATCGTATTGCCTGAAAACCAACTACATGTTGTTGATGCAAATTTAGACTGCGATGAGGCTGTATTAGCTGAACCATATACGATTGGGGCACAGGCTGTTTGGCGTGGTGGTGTTTCTAAAGGAGACACAGTGCTAATTCAAGGTTGTGGTCCGATTGGAATTTGTATTTTAAAAATGGCAAAAATCAATGGTGCAACAGTGATGATGACAGATTTAAGCCCAGAACGTCTTGAGTTTGCTAAAGAGAATGGTGCAGATTTCGTGATTGATGCTGGAAATGAAAATGTCATTGAACGAGTGCAGCAAATAACGAATGGAGAAGGAGCAAACGTAGTAATAGACGCTGTTTGCTTGCCTTTTACATTTGAACTTGGCGTGGAAGTAGCTTCTGTTGCAGGTACAGTTGTAGTGCTAGGTTTTGATGAAAAACCTTCTGCAATAAAACAATTGCCGATTACGAAAAAAGAGTTAACAATTGTTGGCTCACGTTTACAAACGAAGCAATTTGAAAAAGTTGTAGCTTTATTAAATGAAGGAAAGTTACGACACGATGGATTGATTACACATCGTTTCTCTATTAATGATGTGCATGAAGCATTTTCATTTGTTGAAAATAATCCTGATAAAGTTCGAAAAGCAGTTATTATATTTGAGTGAGGAGGAAGAGCATGTTTCCAAAGTATGAAAGTATAAAAAAGGCTGTAAACGAGAAGGTTGTAGCAGTTGTCCGTGGTAGCTCTTTTGAGGAAGCAATTGCTGTTTCAAAAGCAGCAATTGCAGGTGGTATTAATGCAATTGAAGTAACTTATACAACTCCACAAGTAAGAAAAGTTTTTGAGGCATTAATAGACGAAGATGCAGTTATCGGAGCAGGGACTGTTCTAGATTCTGAAACTGCAAGAGATGCTATATTAAATGGTGCACAATTTATTGTAAGTCCGAATTTTGATGAAAATATTGCGAAACTATGTAATCGATATAGTGTTCCTTATTTCCCGGGCTGTATGACAATTGCTGAAATTTTACGTGCGGTTGAAAGTGGATGCGATATCATCAAGCTGTTTCCTGCGAATCAATTTGAACCGAGCTTTATTAGTTCTGTAAATGGACCATTACCGAACGTACGAGTGATGCCAACGGGTGGTATTTCATTGAAAAATGCGAATGCATGGTTAGATGCTGGAGCGGTGGCAGTTGGTATTGGTAGTGACTTAACGAAAGCTTACCGTCAAAATGGTGCAAGTGCTGTTACTGAACTTGCGAAACAATATATAGAACAAACTGGAGGTGACAAAAGATGAATATGACTTTTCGTTGGTATGGACGCGGAAATGATACGGTAACACTTGAACAAGTGAAGCAAATTCCGAATGTGAAAGGTATTGTTTGGGCGCTTCATTCAAAACCGGCTGGTGATGTTTGGGAAATGGAAGAGATTCGTTCCGAAATAGAATATATTCAATCTTTTGGATTTCATGCAGATGTTGTGGAAAGTGTGAACATTCATGAAGCGATTAAACTCGGTAATGCAGAGCGAGATCTGTTTATAGAAAATTATAAAGAAACAATCCGCAACTTATCCAAATTTGGGGTAAAGGTTATTTGTTATAATTTCATGCCGGTATTTGATTGGACAAGAACAGATATGTACCATCCATTACCAGACGGATCGACGGCATTATTCTATGAAAAAGCAAAAGTAGAAGGGCTGGACCCACTTGAGTTAGTGAAAACAGTTGCTGATGCGAGCGACTTAACTTTACCTGGATGGGAGCCTGAAAAAATGGCTCGCATTGGTGAGTTGTTTGAAGCGTATAAAGAAGTAGATGAAGAGCAGCTATGGGAAAATCTAAGCTATTTCTTACAAGCGATACTGCCGGTAGCAGAAGAGTGTGGAATTAGAATGGGTATTCATCCAGATGATCCACCATGGCCTATTTTTGGTTTGCCTCGTATTATGACTGGTGAAGCAGGCATTAAACGCTTACTAGCTATTTCAGATTCAAAATCGAATGGTCTGACTTTTTGTACAGGATCACTTGGTGCAAATCCATCAAACAATATGGTTGATTTAGCTTCGAAATATGCACAATATTCACCTTTTGCTCATATTCGTAATGTGAAAATATTCGATAATGGAGATTTTATCGAAACTTCTCATTTAACGGAAGATGGCTCAATAGATATTACAAATGTAGTGAAAGAACTTGCTGCAATTGACTATGACGGATATGTTCGACCGGATCATGGTCGTCATTTATGGGGAGAGAAATGCCGTCCAGGATATGGTTTATATGATCGTGCTTTAGGAATTATGTATCTTCATGGCTTATGGGATGCTTTTAAGGTGAGTAAACAGGAGGATTAATAATGATACCTATACACGAAAACTTGTCTGGACAAGTAGCAGTCATTACTGGTGGGAGCGGAGTATTATGTTCCCGAATGGCTATAGAGTTAGCAAGACACGGCGTTAAAGTAGCCATTTTAAATCGTACAGAGGAAAAAGGAAAAGATGTTGCAGAGGCGATTGTTGCAAATGGTGGAGAAGCCATTGCTGTCGCTGCAGACGTTCTTGATCGTTCTTCATTAGAAAGTGCGCGTCATTTAATAGTTGAAAAGTTCGGTCGAGTGGATATTTTGATAAATGGAGCAGGTGGAAATCATCCTGACGCAGTTACTTCCGTAGAGACATATGATGGTGACAAGGCGGAGAAGTCATTTTTTGACTTAGAGGAAAACGGATTTACGCAAGTATTTGCGACAAACTTTACTGGTTCTTTTTTAACAAGCCAAGTTTTTGGTCGTGAATTGTTGAAAAATGATTCATCTATTATTTTAAACGTTTCTTCGATGAGTGCGTATTCTCCTATGACAAAAGTTCCAGCGTATAGTGCTGCAAAAGCTGCGATCAACAATTTTACAATGTGGATGGCGGTGCATTTCGCAGAAACAGGATTGCGTGTAAATGCGATTGCTCCAGGCTTCTTTTTAACAACTCAAAACAAAAACCTTTTGTTGAATGAAGATGGAACATACACATCTAGATCTGAAAAAATAATAACGAGCACTCCTATGAAGAAGTTTGGGAAGCCAGAGGACTTATTAGGCACGATGCTATGGTTAGTAGATAGTTCCTACTCAGGATTCGTAACCGGTATTACAGTACCTGTTGACGGCGGATTCATGGCGTATTCAGGTGTGTAATGGATACGATTAAAATTCAACTGGCTTTAGATAGAATGGCGATAGAAGACTGTATTAATTTAGTGGAGAAAACTGAAAAGTATATTGACTGGATTGAAGTTGGTACAGGTGTCATAAAAGAGTATGGCATGACTGCTGTTCGCGAATTAAACGTTCGTTTTCCCGATAAGACGATTGTAGCGGATATGAAAACTTGTGATGCTGGAAAACATGAAAGTATACAGGCTTTCAAGTCAGGTGCAAATATAACGACTGTTATGGGATTCGCTCCGAATGCGACGATCAAGCAATGTTTAGAAGTTGCAACTGAGTATGGTGGAGAAGTGATGATCGATCTACTTGGTATAGAAAACGCTGACCGAGTGAAGGAAATTTATACACTTGGTGCGAGACTTTTCTGTCTTCACGTTGGGAAAGATATGCAACAAGATGGTGAATTAGCGACATCTTCTTTGTTTCAGTTAGTAGAAGGTTTGGAAGGTATTCGTATTGCGGTTGCAGGTGGAGTGACCGATAAGACAGCTTCAGAGCTTCTATCAGCAGGTGTAGATGTTCTAATTGTTGGTGGATTTATTACTGGAAATACAGATCCAGAGGCTAATGCGAAGTTGCTTTCACATGCTACGAAAATGAATTAAATTTGTTTAGGCCAAAGATAAAAGGCAGTTGGAATAAGTTCATTCCAACTGCTTTTTTAAGAGTAGGGATCGATGAAGTGGATTCCGTTACAAGCCGGGCGCTTTCGACGGGCACGGCTTCAATCTCCTCGTCACTGTGCACTGCGGGGCTTTCAGCTCGCGCTTTTCTCGCCCGAGTCGCCGTCTTTTCACTACATCCATCTTGCTCATAGGTGTGTATTCATGTTCTCTCTACTCGTATTAGTTGAATTTGTCATCTACTTCTCCACTTTCTGTCCAAATATAGAAGTGTCTCTTTCTAAAAACCTACAAATAGCCGCCAGAATTGTATCTTTGGCGGCCTGCAAAGTAGATAGAACTGACTTGCTTCTCCTATTGCCAAAAATATTTAACAACTTGGCACGGAATTTTCTAGCGAGCGGGAGGCGAACATTTGCCATACGATGACCGAAAAAAGGCTTGTTGGAAGTGACGCAGCCACTTTCAGCAAGCTTTAAAAGTTTCCCCGTTCATCGTATAGCCCAATGTGAAGCCTGGAGTGAGCCGGAAACAGTGTCGCTAAGATGTTTCTAGTTTTTACTGAAAAATGCATATTTATCTACTTGCACAGAACCACTAGTAGGATTGAGTGGAGATTCTTGGAGAAGGTCATTTAATTTATTTAACCTGGAAGCTAATTTCGTCCGCTCATTTTCTTTTATAATATACTCTAATTCATACTGATAAACGCCAGACTTTAGTTCCTTTACTTGAGAAATAGAACCAACCATTTTCAATGCTTCACCTAAAATAACCGTTTTCAACTCCAAAATAATTGCTGGACTTACTGTTAGCTTGATATTGGATGAAAATCGTAATCTTCTTGTACAAATTTCTTCCATCAACACTTCCATTGCACCAATTTCGACTTTTTTTCTTCGGATTTGAGTTAACCGCATAGATGAAATGACAGGATGCTCTAATACTAATCTAAAATCCTTGCCTTGATTGGTAAATTCCTCTTCGGATCTACTGCTTTCTAATGGCGTTAATATTCCTTTTCGCAATAGTTTTTCAAAATCAGCAGCAGGTACAGGTTTGGAAAATAAGTAACCTTGGATTGTATTGCAATTATAATCTTCTAACACATGCAGTTGTTCGGAAGTTTCCACCCCTTCAGCAACTACCTCCATATTAAATTGTTGAGATAATTGTATCATCATATTCGTAATGAAATTGGAATCGTCTGTTTCCAATTCACTTAATTCATTAATAAATGCACGGTCAATTTTAAGAATATCAATTCGATCTTTGAATCGTTGTAATGTAGAAAGAGAAGAGAAGCCCGTACCGAAATCATCTAAAGCAACTTTAATGCCTAAACTCCGAATTTCATCGAGAACAGAAAAAACAGATTTTGCATTTTCTAATAAGGACGTTTCGATAATTTCTACTTCCAAATATTTTGCTTCTAATTTTGTTTCTTCCAACGTCGTTACTATACTTGGGAGGAAGCTTTGTTCTAAAAATCGATTTGCTGATAGATTAATAGAGACTGGAATTTTCGGTAATCCAGCATTTTGCCACTGCTTGTTTTGCCTGCAGGCAGTCCGTTTAACCCAGTTGCCAATTTCGTTATCAAGACCAGTTTCTTCTGCTAATGGTATAAATTCGTTAGGTGATACAAGTCCCCATTCCGGGTGATTCCAACGAATAAGTGCCTCTGCACCGATGATTTTATAAGTAGTTGAACAAACTTTAGGTTGATAATATAATTCTAGTTGATTTAGTTCAATTGCATTTCGAAGGGTGGATTCTAATGAAAAGATCTTGTACGTTTGTGCATTTAAAGAAGAAGAGTATACTTGGAAATTGTTTTTCCCTAATTCTTTTGCTTTGTATAAGGCGGAATCTGCATTTTTCATGAGAGTGAGTGAATCTTCTCCGTCATGGGGATATATACTGATTCCGATGCTTGTCGTAACAAAAAGTTTATAATTATCTACAAGAAACGGCTCATCGAATGATTTAATGATGCTTTTTGACTGTTCTTCCGCCTGTTGCATATAAAAATCTGGCAATAAAATTCCGAATTCATCTCCGCCTAAACGTGCAATTATTGCATCTTTCCGGAGATTTTTCTTTAATCGGATTGCAATTTGCTCTAGTAATTTATCGCCTAAAGTGTGACCAAGCGTGTCATTAATATATTTAAAGCGGTCTAAATCTAAATACATAACAGCTACTTTTTGATTTAATGTGTGACTAATGATTAGTTTTTGATCCAGTTCTTCTTGGAATAGTCTTCTATTGGGTAGTTTTGTAAGAAAATCATAATTTGCTAAGTACTTGTTTAATTTTTCTGCCTCTATATATTTTGTAATATCCTTGGCGATTCCGAAAATACCTTGGATACCTTCTTTTAATTTTGCTGGTATAAGTGTAAGATCCATAATAACTATTTGCCCATCTTTATGTATAAACTCAATATTAAAACTTTGTGAAATGCCAGAAACAGATTTGCGAAAAGCTTCTGTATACAAGCTTTTTTGGGAAGAAGGAAGTAATAAATCAATTGACTGTATTTCCGTTTCGTTTAAATATCCTAGGACTTTAAAAAATTCATCATTAGTTTGAATTAACTGGCCTAACTCATTTACGAAATAAACAACATCAGGGTTATATTCGTACAAAGAACGATAAAGTAATTCTGACTTCTCATTAAACACCATTTTTATGCTCCTTCAGACGTAGTGGTTATTTTATAGTTATTTGTAACTATCGATTTTAAGTATAATTTAATGATATCTGACTATTTAGTTGATATATCTAATAGTATGATAAAAAATAGATAAAATACAGTGATACTTCCAAATGTAGGTTTTAAATTTGATAAATGGAGTGTTATTCTATTTGCATATGCAAAGATAAATAGTATAGTTTTAAAAAAACTAGTTTAAAAGGATGTGTTTCATGTGAAGCAGAATGTTACAGCAAATGATGTAGCAAAATTAGCGGGCGTATCTCAATCTTCTGTTTCTAGAGTATATTTTGAAGGAGCTTCTGTCTCACCGAAAACGCGGAGAAAAGTACTAGAAGCAGCGAACGAATTAGGATATCGACCAAATGAGTTTGCACGTAGCCTTATTACAAATCGTACAAAAATTATAGGACTTGTGATGAAGGGGGTAGAAAATCCATTTTACCCGCAAGTTTTAAAACAATTTACATCTTCATTTAAAAATTTAGGCTATAGTATTTTATTTGTTCATACAAATAATGACGAAATTCAAAAGGACGATATTGAAATATTATTAAATTATCATGTTGCAGCAGTTATTATTACAGATGCATCTTTGTCTTTACCTGCAATGGAAGATTTCAAAGAAAATAAAATACCGTTAGTACTTTTTAACCGAAAAATTGAGCATAACAAGTTTTATTCTGTTTGCTGTAATAACTTAGAAGCTAGTAAGGAAATTGCAAATTTTTTTATTGCCGAAGGTTGTTCGGAATTAGTCTATATCTCAGGAAATGCCAATACGTCTACTAGTAGAGAACGTGAAATTGGTTTCACATCAATTCTTGAGAAGCATCAAATTTCCTATACAAAGTATACTTCAGACTATACTTATGAAGGTGGTTACCGTACAGCAATGGAAATAGTAGAGAAAAAGCAAGTACCTGCTGGTTTTTTTGTGGCGAATGATATTATGGCCTTAGGGGTTGTCGATGCTCTACGAGAAAATGCTATTTCCATCCCTCTTGAAACAAAAGTAATTGGCTTTGACAATATTGAGATGGCATCTTGGCCGACATATAATTTAACGACTTGGGAACAGCCGATTAATGAAATGGTTGAGAAAACAGTAGAATATTTAATGGGGGAAATCGAGAGCTATACTGGATATTCAGAGAATATTGAGATAGATGGAGAGTTAATTGTGCGAAAAACAACTTAAAAAGGGGTTGACTAATATGGAATTTTAGAATAACCTTCTCTTATAGCTTTTTGCATACGTATGCAAATATTTTATTTTTGTAAATGTATACGTTTTCAAAAAAAGGAGGAGTAACAATGGTGAAAGTATTAAAAGCAGGTAAACCACAAGAAGAGGTAAGTGCAAACGATTTTAAAGTTTCTCAAATAGTGTCGGAAGCAATAAAAGATGTAGAAACAAGAGGAGACCAAGCAGTCCTAGAATTATCAGAAAAATTCGATAAATGGACTCCTGAATCATTCCGTTTAACAGAAGCACAAATAAATGAAATCGTTTCTAAGGTTCCAGCTGAAGTGATTGAAGATATTAAATTTGCGCAAAAAAATATTAAAGAATTTGCAGAAGCACAACTGGCTTCATTAAATGATGTAGAAGTAGAAAATATTCCTGGTGTTATATTAGGACATAAAAATATTCCAGTTAGCAGTGTAGGTTGTTATATTCCAGGTGGTCGTTATCCAATGGTAGCTTCTGCTCATATGAGTGTTTTGACAGCAAAAGTTGCAGGAGTAAAACGTGTTATCGCTTGTACTCCACCAATTAATGGAGAAATTCCACACGCAACAATTGCAGCAATGTCATTAGCTGGTGCGGATGAGATTTACTTATTAGGTGGAATTCAAGCAATGGCAGCAATGGCAATTGGAACTGAAACAATAGATTCTGTAGATATGATTGTTGGACCAGGTAATGCGTTTGTTGCAGAAGCAAAACGTCAATTATACGGCCGTGTAGGAATCGATTTATTCGCTGGACCAACAGAAACATTAGTTGTTGCGGATCATACTGCAGATGCTGAAATGGTTGCTACGGATATTTTAGGACAAGGTGAGCATGGACCAACTTCTCCAGGAGCACTGATAACAACTTCGCAAGAACTAGCAGATGAGACAGTGAAAGAAATTGAACGTCAACTGCAAACACTTCCAACTGCTGATGTTGCAAGAGTTTCATGGGAAGATTACGGACAAATTCTATTAGTAGATTCTATTGAAGAAGCTCGTATTGAAGCAGATCGTTTAGCATTTGAACATGTTGAAATTTTAACGGAAGATCCAAACTACTTCCTTGAAAATATGACGAATTATGGTTGCTTATTCTTAGGGCCAGAAACAAACGTTGCATACGGAGATAAAGTAATTGGAACAAACCACACATTGCCAACAAAAGGTGCAGCTCGCTACACTGGAGGACTATGGGTAGGTAAATTCATCAAAACAGTTACGTATCAAAAAGTAACTCCAGAAGCTAGTGCATATATTGGGGAATATGCTGCACGTCTATGTCAATTAGAAAACTTTGCAGGACATGCTGAACAAGCACTTCTTCGCGTGAGAAGATACGGAAAGAAATAATTCAAAGCCTTTGGCGGATGTTACAGATTTTGTATCGAAAGAGTTCGATACAAAATCTGGATTCAAATACGTCAAGATAAATTTGATAAAGGGTATTGGGGGAACTTGAATGTTAGGGATGATAGGTTTATTTGGCGGATTAGCTCTGCTGATTTATTTAACAATGAGAGGGATGAACCTTCTTATTGCAGCACCACTTACAGCTTTACTTGTTGGATTATTAAATGGCTTGCCACTTTTTCCACAACTGGCTGAAGAGGGAGCGGCAAACTTTTTAACAAACTATATGACAGGATTTACAGGATTCATCGCATCATGGTATTTAATGTTCTTAACAGGTGCGATCTTCGGTAAAGTAATGGAAGATAGTGGGGCAGCTGATAGCGTGTCTCAATGGATTGTTAGCAAAATTGGTATGAAACGTGCAGCTCTAGCTGTTGTTATTGCCTGTGCGGTATTAACTTATGGAGGCGTGAGCCTGTTCGTTGTAGCGTTCTCTGTTTATCCAATGGCTTTAAGTTTATTTAAACAAGCAGATTTACCACGTCGCTTTATACCAGCGGCACTTGGTTTCGGTTCTACAACTTTCACAATGACTTCAGCAGGTTCTCCTGAAATCCAAAACTGGATTCCAATTGAGTTTTTAGGAACTTCTCCATATGCTGGATGGGAAGTAAGTTTTATCGTTGCAGTATTTATGGCTGCTTTTGGTTACTGGTGGCTGAAAAAAATGATTACAAAAGCAACGTCAAAAGGCGAGAAGTTTGTTAGCAGAGATACAGATCCGACAGGGGAAATTCGCACGGAATTACCAAATCCGCTGCTTAGTATGATTCCATTAGTAGTCGTATTAATAATTTCATTCTTCTTCCATGATTCACTTGGAACTTCTGCTTTAATCATCGCTTTAACTGGTGGTATTTTAGCGACATACCTGATCAACAGAAAGTATTTCCAAAACTTCGGGAAAGCTCTTGGAGATGGAGCAATGGGTGCTGTTGTTGCAATTGCTAACACGGCAGCAGTTGTTGGATTTGGTGGAGTTGTAAAAGCTACACCTGCATTTACATCGGCAGTAGGTTTTATGACAGACATTCCGGGTAGTCCTTTAATAGGTGGAGCACTAGCTGTTGCGGTTATAGCAGGATTAACAGGTTCTTCATCGGGTGGCCAAGCAATTGCATTACCACTTTTAGCACCACATTATTTGGACCTAGGCGTGAATGCGGAAGCCTTGCATAGATCTGTTTCGATTGCATCTGGATCATTAGATTCACTTCCACAAGGTGGATATGTTGTTACAACGATCCGATCTATTGCTGGTGAAACGCATAAAGACGCATATCCTGCGTTTGGAGCATTAACTGTAGTAGTGCCAATTTTAGGTGTTATTTTAGCGGTAATTTTATTCTCATTTGGTCTTGGAATTTAATTTTATGTAATCCAATTAAACTTATACCCAACAAACTATATAATAAGTTTGTTGGGTATATGTAGTTATAGACGAAATAATGAAAAGGGTGTGGAGTTTATGGAAAACGTATCAATTATTGGGTGCGGTACAATGGGGCATTCTATCGCATTATCAGCTGCTTGGGCAGGTATGCAAGTGAAAGTTTATGGGGTTAATGAAAAAGATATTGAAAATGCACATAAAGGTTTACAAAATAAGCTAAAAGTGATGACAGACAATGATGTTTTCGATCAAGAGGAAGCAAATCGCATTCGACAAAATATCGAGTTATCTATTTCATTGGAAGATGTAATTGCACAGTCGACATTTATCATAGAAGTAATTCCAGAAGTTTTGGAAATGAAAAAAGAAATGTACAAAAAAATCGAAACCCTTGTAGATAAGGATGTTGTCATTGCAAGTAATACTTCTGGCTTTAAACCAAGTTTGCTAGCAGAAGAAATGGAACATCCAAATCGCTTTGTCGTAACACATTTTTGGAATCCAGGGCATTTGATCCCGTTAGTGGAAGTAGTCAAAGGGGAAAATACGGATTCACAAACGGTAGAGCGTGCAATGCAAGCAATGAAGGATATGAATAAACAACCAATCTTACTCAATAAAGAGATTCCAGGTTTTATCGGTAATCGTCTGCAATATGCACTATTCCGCGAAGCACAGTCGATTCTGGATGCGGGTGTTGCGACGAAGGAAGATATTGATGCAGCAGTGACGTATAGTATTGGTCGTCGTTTGCCTGTGACAGGTCCACTTATGTCGGCGGATATGGGAGGATTAGATGTATTTTCGGCAATCTCCAATTATTTGTTTGAGGATTTAAGTACATATCAGAAGTCAGGAACGGTGCTGACAAAATTAGTAGAAGAGAATAAGTTTGGTGATAAAAACGGAGAAGGGTTTTATTCGTGGGGTACAGATTTTTCAGAGCAAAAAAATGCAGAGCGTGAGCAAACATTAATCCATTTCTTGAAAAATGATTTAAAAGGGGAGGGAAAAAAATGAGCACATTTTTCTCTGAGCTTGCAAACAAAACAGTTGTCGTAACGGGTGGAAGTAAAGGCATTGGAAAAGATATTGCACTGACTTTTGCCAAGTTGAATGCAAATGTTGTTATTTCTGGGCGGGACCAAACCGTTTTGAATGAAGCACTAAGTGAACTACATGTTTTTAATGATAAATGTATTGCCATTCAAGGTGATTTGAGTGATATCGCCAATGTAAAAGCGATGATTGACACGGCTGCTGAAACATTTGGTACGGTTGACGTACTCGTGAATAATGCAGGAGTTAATATTGCTAAACCTTCGCTAGAAGTAACGGAAGCGGATTGGGATACTGTACTGGACTTAAATTTAAAATCTGTCTTTTTCGCTAGCCAAGCAGTTGCAAAATATATGGTTGCTCAAAAAAGTGGAAAAATTATTAATATCGCTTCTCAAATGGCATTTGTAGGCTATTATAAGCGTGCTGCATACTGTTCAAGTAAAGGTGGTCTCGTGCAAATGACGAAGGCACTTGCTGTAGAGTGGGCGAAGCTTGGTATTAAAGTGAATGCAGTTGCACCGACTTTTATTGAAACAGAGCTTACTGAAAAGATGTTTGAGGATCAAGCATTTAAAGAAGATGTGGAAAGACGTATACTTTTAGAGGGGCTGTCCCAACCAAAGGATATTTCTGGAGCAGTTTTATATTTAGCATCGGATTTAGCTAATTTTGTAACAGGTGAAACGATAAAAGTAGATGGCGGCTGGACTGCTATTTAGGAGGGTATATGATGGAAAGAAAAGTTTTGTTTATTACTGGAGCAGCACGAGGTATTGGCTTTGATATAGCAAAAGCATTTTCGGATGCAGGAGCAAATGTAGTTATTTCGGATTTAACGCAAGAAGCGGTTGATGAGGCTGCAGCGAAGTTAAATGGACGAGCAAAAGGGATTATATGTGATGTAACGAAAGAAGCAGACATTGAAAATGCGATTAACTTTACAGTAGAGACTTACGGTCGTATTGATTTCCTTATTAATAATGCAGGCATGCAGCATGTATCGATGATTGAGGATTTCCCAACAGAGAAGTTCGAATTACTCGTAAAAATTATGTTAACTGCACCTTTTATCGCGATCAAACATGCGTTACCTCATATGAGGAAACAAAAATTCGGTCGAATTATTAATATGGCATCGATTAATGGTGTTATTGGATTTGCAGGGAAAGCTGCATATAATTCAGCGAAGCATGGTGTGATTGGATTAACAAAGGTTGCAGCACTAGAAGCGGCGGCGGATGGCATTACTGCTAATGCAATATGCCCTGGATATGTGGATACTGCATTAGTGAGAAACCAATTTGAAGATTTAGCGAAGACACGTAATATTCAAGTGGAGCAAGTATTGGAAGAAGTTTTATATCCACTTGTTCCTCAAAAGCGATTGCTTGAAGTGAAGGAAATTACTGATTTGGCTTTATATATGGCGAGTGATTCTGCTAAAGGAATGACTGGACAAGCGGTTATTTTAGATGGTGGATATACGGCGCAATAATGTGAAAGCGATTGAAAGTGACTTAGTCATTTTCAGCCGCTTTTTTGCTTGCTAAGTAAAAAATAGCTACAAATCCGAGATTTATTAAGTTAAATATTAGTAATTAATGTTTTTTATATATTATTCTATGACGTTTTTGATAGGGAAATATTTTTTAGTTGGAAAAATGTGAGGTTTAGTTGGAATAAATTTTAATCGTGTTTATTGTGAAAAACGTCTCAATTCATTCGGTCCTTAATATTTGGCGTCAATCGTGGTAAAATAGACACTTAGCTAAATTTTAGCTAGAATTTGATAAGGGACGTGTTAATGTGGTTGGTCGTAATGATCCTTGTCCATGTGGTAGTGGAAAGAAATACAAAAAATGTTGTGAGACGAAAGAGTCCATTTCAATAGAAGAAGTGCAAACAGAAGAAGTAGAAAGAATTTTACAAGCGTTTTATGACGAGTATCCAGAGAGAAAAGACATTCCAGAGTTTGCGGAACTTGTGCAAACATGGAGTAACTCGTTAAAACAATATCTCGAACATGAAATGATTGAAGCGATTGTGCTAGATGAATTCTTTTTCCATCACAGACCTGATATTTGGACAGGCTATTTGGAAAGACTGCAAAAGAAAATGGTTCGTCCGTCTATTTTGAAAGTAATCGAACAATGGAGTGAGCCAAGAATATTTGTTGGAGCAGTTGTAGAGGTCGAGGAAGATTATATGACGGTAACGCATATTTTGACGAAGGAAACGATTCAGCTAAGACGCGAAAGCGACAAGCCGGTTTCTGTTGGTGCGAATATGTACTGTTTCATTTTGCCAGATGGCACGTTGAAAGAGAATCATTATCTAGCCGTTTCTAGTTTAATATTCTTCCCTGTTGATCAGCAAGAAGTGTTCGTGAATTTTACGAAGCAATATGAAGCACAAAGTGAATTGTCTGCTTCTGCGTTTTTAAAGGAAAATGGAACTTCATTTTGGAGCTTACTTGGAGAAAACGGCTACGAAGGTGGAGAGTACACACACTTTGAAGCAAATGTTTTACAAGTAGCAATAGAGTTCTTGCAGGAAAATAATCGAGACTATGTAAAACTTTTAGAAGTAGTAGAAGATTATTTAGTAGAGCAACAGCCGAAAGCTCGTAAAGAAGTAGCGATTGCTGCTGGAGCTATTCGATTTGGTCAAGAAAATGGTTTATTTGAACCGGTGGTTATGACGATCAAAGAAATTGCGGAATGGTTTAATGTATCTCCTTCCTCGTTGAATAAATATTATAATGATTTGAATATTTACTATGCACGAGTGAATGAAGCCAAATAAAATAGGAAATGCCAAGTGAAATAGATTGTTTCGCTTGGCATTTTTCGTCTAGATTTAAAAGAAGAACAAGTTTAAACTGAAATGAGAATCATTTGAAAGAAAAGAGTGGATAAATGATGACGCAGTTTTGGAAGACACGATGGTTTTCACGCTTGATAAAAATTGGTATTCCTCTTTTATTGCTTGCCATTTTTTATTTCGAATCCAACCAGGCTTTGAAAAATTTGGATTTTGGAATGTTGGATAATCTTTTTACTGATTTGGCGGTATATAAAGTACTAATCATTATTGCTGTAGGAATACTATCCGTGACTCCAATGATTCTTTATGATTTTGTCTTGACCCGTTTTTTGCAAATGGAAGTACCGGTAAAAAAGAAAATAATCTATTCTTGGACAGCTAACACGATGTCGAATTTTATTGGATTTGGCGGAGTTGCTGGAATGGTGATTCGTACCTTTTTCTATGGTCAGCATGGTTATGGGAAAAAGGAACTTGTTAAAGGAATTGCATTAGTTACACTGTTTTATTTGTCTGGAATGTCCTTATTTAGTTGGTTACCGTTGCTTGGAATTATAAAAACTCCGATATTTGAAGAAGTAAAATGGATTCACTTTGCTCTCGTTGGGCTTGCATTATATTTCCCAGTTCTTGTATTTAGTATTAAAAAGAAAAAAAGTGATGTAACGCAAGAAATTATTAGCAGTAAAACGATTTTCAGTTTAGCAGTTATTTCTCTTTTGGAGTGGAGTTTTGCTTTTTTATTAATCTATACGATTACTTCCTTCCTTGGAATTTCCGTTTCGATGACAGGTTTGTTTGCAACGTTTATCGTTGCTTCGTTTGCGGGAATTATTAGCATGCTGCCCGGTGGAATTGGATCATTTGATTTAATGTTTTTATTAGGTATGCAAGGTCTTGGTGTTTCTAATGAAATAACATTACTGATTTTGCTACTTTATAGAGTAAGCTATTTTATAATTCCAGCTTTAATTGGCCTAGTTTCTTTGGGGCTCTATTTCTGGGAAGAGATGAATCAAAAGCTAAATCAGATTCCAGAGATACTTTTACAGCATATTAGTCATTGGATTGTTACGACATTTGTTTTTTTTACAGGTGTGATTTTGCTATTATCAGCGGCTATTCCAGATGCGCTTAACAGGATTAAATTTGTCAATCAGATGCTGGCTTTACCTGTGATGAATCTTTCGCATCAACTAACTGTCGCTTTTGGTATTTCGTTGTTACTTTTAACGAGAGGCATTCAATACCGGGTAAAATGGGCATTTTATGTAACATCAGTTACATTAGTCGCGGCAGCAGTTTTTTCATTGTCTAAAGGATTTAGCTATGAGGAAGCAATTTTTGTTTTAGTTGTGTTTATTATTTTGCTTATGTCAAAAAGACGTTTTTATCGAGAGAATATTGTGCTTACATGGGGAAAAGTTTTTGTGGATACTTTTGGGATAGCCATTACTTTAGGTTTGTTTATTTTTATCGGTTACGCAAATTTACCTTCTTCTCATTTAGATATTCCAAAGCAGCTACAGCCCTTTTTTATAACAGGATCAACGGATTTGTTTAATAGTGCTATAGCGGGATTAATTCTTGCTGTTTTGATAATGGCTGTTGGGTATTGGTTAAGTAGACCACGTCATTTTCCATTTGAGCAATCGATTCATTTGGAAAGAGAAATTAAAGAGCATTTGGAAAAGTACGAAGGTACAGTCGTTTCTCATTTAATCTTTTTGCATGATAAATATATATTTTGGAATGATTCCAAAACAGTTATGTTTTCTTTTCAAAAGTTTTCCGATAAGTTAATTGTATTAGGTGATTTAGTTGGGGAGCAAAAAGATATTCCAGGTGCGATTGAAGAATTCCATGATCGGGCTAATGTGTATGGATATACACCGGTTTATTATCAAGTAACCTCCAAAATGTTTTCGTATCTCCATGAAAATGGCTATGACTTCTTTAAATTAGGTGAAGAAGCATTGGTAGAGCTACCTTCATTTGATCTTGCCGGGAAAAAGATGAAAAATTTACGGGCAACTAAAAATAAGCTAGAAAGAGATGGGTACAATCTTCAAATTATGCAGCCTCCACATTCACAGGAATTTGTCGAAAGTCTGAAGCCTTTGTCAGATGAATGGTTATCTGGAAGGAAAGAAAAAGGATTTTCTCTAGGGTGGTTTAATGTGAAATATTTACAAACAGTGCCGATAGCTATTGTAGTGAATGGAGAAGGTAAAACGGTAGCTTTTGCTAACTTAATGCCTGCATATGATGGCAATAAAAAGGTTTCCGTAGACTTGATGAGGTATAGTTCAGCGGCCCCGAAAGCTACGATGGATTACTTATTTATTAAACTGTTTGAATGGTGTAAAGAAAACAACTTTCAGGAATTTAATCTTGGTATGGCCCCATTGGCAAACGTAGGTATTTCTAAGTATTCATTCTTGAGCGAAAAAATTGCTTATCAGATTTTCTTGTATGGCCATGCTGTCTATCATTTCAAAGGCTTAAAAATGTTCAAGGAAAAATATGCGGACGAGTGGCAGCCGAAATATTTGGCGTTACGAAAAAAAGCATCTTTACCGATTGCGATGGCGCAAGTTTCTCTACTTATTTCTCGTTCAAGATCGACTAATAAAGACAAGTGGATATTCCTGTTTTCAAAGTTGTATAAATCATAAATTTGTTTACAAATCACTCTTTTTGGTTATACATGAATTAGCTCCAAAAGAATTCATCTTGAGAGGAGATTGATCATGAAAAAATACTCGATTTATGGAAGTGCGTTAATAGCGGCGATTTTATTATTAAGTGCATGTGGAGATAAAGAACAAGTGAAGGATGCACCAGATGCAGACACAGCAGAAACTGAATTTGGATTTCGCTCTTTTGATTTGGAAGTAGATACAAAAGATCATAAAGATGCAATTGAAGCATCGTTTGATATTGATGTATCAGAAACAGAAGCAGAATATGTGAATCGAATGGAACCATTGGACTTAAAGGGTGACAAAGCATTCTCTGAATTGGAACCGATATTTAAAGAGCTTGAGTTAACAAAAGACATGAGTAAAGATGAAGTGATTGAAAAAGTATCCAAGGCCTTCGAAGTGGAGGATTATACAAATTTTGAGTTGGAAGTAGAATTCTCCGATGGGGATAATAAAGATTATTTTGATCAGAAGTAAATAGAGTAGATTTTAGCCGTGATTAATTTCGCGGTTTTTTTTGTGTGTACTTTAGGAGGGTTTATGTGTACTTTAAGTGAATTTATGTGGCGTTCATATCAATTTATGTGGTAAACAGGTATTTTGACCCCAACCAATTGCTGTGAGGGATTTTATCTGAGCATAAAAATATGAGATAATCTATATAAATGCGTTCGAAAAGGAGGGACACGAATGGACTTCGTCGCAATAGATTTTGAAACGGCAAATAGTTTACGGACAAGTGTATGTTCGATTGGAATTGTCCGAGTAAAGAATGGCAAGATTAAAGAAGAAATACATACATTGATCAATCCATTAAGTGAATTTCATTATTATAATACGCAAATACATGGAATTACGGAAGATATGGTGATGAGTGCGCCAACGTTTGAAGAATTTTGGCCAGATTTTAAAGGATTCGTTGAAAATCAAACAATTATTGCGCATAATGCTAGCTTTGATATAAGCGTTTTAAAAGCATCATTAGATAACTTTCATGAGTCTTATCCGGCTTTCGAGTATGGATGCTCTTATCAAATGGCGAAAAAGGTTTGGCCGAATTTATACAATCATAAGCTGTCGACCGTAGCGAATTATTTAGGTATTTCGTTAAGACATCATGATGCTTTAGAAGATGCGCGAGCAGCGGCACGTATTACAATCGAGGCCATGCAAAAAAGTCGCACAAATTCAGTTCGGGAGTTATCCAATTTGTACAAATTAAAAATAGGCACTCCAACGCCTGTAAAAAAACAAACGCCACGTACAAGGAATAAGAAAGAGGATACTGCCATTCAGTTTTTAGAAACGACAAATAGTATGCCAAATAAAAGACATCCATTATACGACGCTAATATTGTATTTACAGGAAGAATGCTATCGATGACAAGGGTGCAAGCGGCGCAATTAGCAGTCAATTGTGGAGCAGTCTGTAAAGGTAGTGTCGATGTTCATACAAATGTTCTAGTTGTTGGAGATAATGATTTAGTAAAGTATATACAAGGCATTAAAAGTACAAAAATGCAAAAAGCAGAAGGGATGATCGCGCGAGGTATTCCTATAGAAATTATGGGTGAAGGAGATTTTCTAAGATTAGTAAGGGCTAGCGATAAGTAATTTATTGTTCAAAATTTTAGTGTGAATAAAAGGAGAAAGTATATGCGTATTAAGGCAAGACTTATTTTGGTAACTTCTATTTTAGTTCTCTCCATCTTACTTATTGGTGGATTTGCAACATGGTCTTTACAGGATAATATCAAACAAAGTAATGCTGTGCATGACTTGACTGAAATGCAGAAGACGACGAAACATATTCAATATCGTCTTGCAGGACTATCGAATGATGAAAGAGCTTTGTTGCTTACAGGTGATCAAAGCTATGCAAAGCAAATGGTGGAAAAGTCAGATGACATACAATTACAGTTCAATCAACTTAGAGAATTGACGAGCAATGATACATATAAGAAACAAATAGACGATATTCAACAAAATTATGACATGTATTGGGCTCAGACCCAGTTAGTCGTCGAAAATAACGAGATGAATCCAGCGAAAGCGAATGAAATTCATTTTGGAGAAGAAAGAAGAATTCGCAAAGATTTATTAGACCCGTCATTTAACGATTTCGTACAACTGTTAGATTCAGAGGCTGATCTGGCAAGTGAAAACTTGAAAGAACAATCTACTTTAAGTGTGACGATTCTGGTTGTAGTTTCATTAGCAGCAGTGGTGTTTGGCATCATTTTAGTAATTGGTCTCCTTAAAGCAATATTAGTTCCTTTGGGGCAATTAAAAGAGCAAATGAATGACATCGCAAATGGTGATGGCGATTTGACAAAGCAAATAGCAGTGAAAAATAAGGATGAATTAGGGGAAGTGGCTAGTTCGTTCAATCAGTTCCTATCTTCATTAAGAGTGATGATTTCACAAATTAGTCTTTCGTCGGAACAATCTGCGGCCACTTCGGAAGAATTTATTGCTAGTGCAGAGCAATCCAAATTATCGTCGAACCAAATTGCGGAGAACATTCAACATGTTTCTTTCAGTATAAGTGACCAAACGCAGATTTTAGAAGAGAGTTCCGCATCTGTGGATAATTCATTGCAGAGACTACAACATATGACACACAGCACATCAGAAGTAGCAAAATTGACTGGAGAAGTAAGTCTTCAGGCAGACAGCGGAGAGAAATCAGTGGAACAGTTGGTTGCTTCTATGGATGTCATTTATAATTCTGTTGGGGAAACAGATAAAAATATTAATTCATTAGCAGATGATGCAATTCAAATAGGAAACATAACAGCAATGATCAATGAAATTGCTGAGCAAACAAATCTACTGGCGTTAAATGCTGCAATTGAAGCTGCTCGAGCAGGGGAGCATGGCAAAGGATTTGCAGTAGTAGCAGAAGAAGTACGGAAATTAGCCGAGCAGTCTAGCAAATCTGCCAATCAAATTCGAGAATTAATCACACGCATTCAAGGAACAACGACAGAAACAGTTCATACAATCGAGTTAGTGAAAGTGAATGTAGATAATGGGAAAAGCTTAACCAGGACAACCTCTGTTCAATTTAAAGGGATTATCGATTCTATTTCCAATGTATCTGGAAAAGTGCAAGAAATTGCTCATGCCACGGAGCAGCTGACTTCTGATTTTACAAAAGTTGCACAAAAATATGAAGAGGTTTCTTTATTGTCTAAGAAAAACGCTGAAAATACACATGAAATTGCAGCAGCTACCGAACAACAATTAGCTTCCATGGAAGAGATTCAATTGGCTGCAGAGTCTTTAAACACTGTTTCGGATTCGCTTAATGAAATGGTACATCGCTTTAAAATTTAATGGGGAAAAGTGGCTGAAAAAATTTTTAGTTGGAAAAATATTCCTATTTCTGTACAAATGGATTTAAAAAGGCCGCCAATTTGGCGGTCTTTTTTGGCTAAAACCCCAGTTTATATTTTCCTTCTACAAGTGCAAGGCTTGCATTAAAGGTTTGTCCGTTTTCTGCAACGAAGCCTTTGATCATATTTGTTTTGCCTTTTGTACATAGAAGCTTGATCTGGCTAGGTGTTATTTTTTTCTTCAAAAAGTAGCCGTTGAATGTTTGATTACAGCCATTTTTATATTCTGTGCAACCATAAAAACTTTTTTGAGCAATGATAGAGCCTTTTTTGCATTGTGGACAAAGTACGATTGGCTCTCTATTAAACTTGGAAGAAGTTTTTTTAGAAGGTGGTAATTGTATCGTAATCTTTTTTGCCTCTAGTTGTTTCGGAACTTCTTCTAATAAGCTGTGGATAAATTTCGCGATACTTCCAAGGAAACGTTCCTGTGAACCTTCTCCATTGCCAATTTTCCTTAAATAAGCTTCCCATTTTGCGGTCATGGATGGACTAGCAAGTAGATTACCTTCAATTGCTTGGCAAAGGACACGTCCTTTATTTGTAATGGAAACAATGTTTTTAGAAACATCTATATAGCTGTGGCGCTTAATCGTTTCGATAATTCCACTGCGAGTTGCCTCGGTTCCAAGCCCTTCTACTTCTTTTAATATTTCGGTTTCATTTTTATCATCCACAAGTTTTCCACAGGTCTTCATCATCGCGATAAGCTGACCTTCTGTGTATGGTTTTGGAGGGAGTGTTTTTCCTTCTTTTATTGAGATATCACTTTGAACTATTTCCTGCATTGTAAGTGGAGGAAGTGTCGGTTCATCTTTCTCTTTTTCAGATTTTGTAAATAATTCTTTCCAGCCTTTATCACGCTCCGTTTTTCCAGTCGTGAAGAAGGGAAGTCCGTTGACGTCAGTTGTCACTTTCGTTTCGGTATATGCATAATCTCTATGAAACATCGCAAGGGTTGTGCGAACAATTTCCTCATACATATTCCTTTCGATGCTAGATAGTCTCCCTAAAATAGCCTCGGAAGGAATCTTTTTAGTTGGAATGATGGCGTAATGCTCTTGCACTTTGGAGCTATCCACATAACGTTTCTTTGGAGCGAGTGACGCAACGGGAAAGTTATGCCCAATAAGTTGTTGATAATCATTTACTTGTCCAGCTAAATATGCAAATTCACTTGGTGTAATATGTCTAGAATCAGTACGTGGATACGTAACTAGCTTCTTTTCATAAAGAACTTGCATCGTTTTTAACACATTTGCAGGACTAGTTTTCCACAAGCGATTTGCTGTTGCTTGTAATGTGGATAACGAGTGCAGCTGCGGAGGTGGAATGCGTTTATCTAATTGCTCCACAGAAGTAATCGTTCCAGGTGAATTAGGAAGTATTTCATGTTTGGCAAGCAGTTCCCGAATCGTTTCTCTTTTGGATTCTTTTTCCTTTGCTTTTCCTTTATAAACACCACGTTCTGCAGTAAAAGTGCTTTCAATTTCAAAAAATGGCTCTGATACAAAGTTCTCAATTTCTAATTGACGTTGATAGATTAGATAGATGGTCGGTGATTGCACTCGTCCAATTGGAAACACTTCTTGGATACCTTGCTCTTTTAATAGCAATGTATACAATCGTGAACCGTTCATACCAACAAGCCAGTCACTAATTTGGCGAGCTTTTGCTTCTTCGTATAAGAGAAGGTCTTTTTGGTTATCTAGTAAATTTGAAAACCCTTTTCGTACTTCTTCGACTTCGAGTGAATTTATCCACAATCGTTTAATTGTTTTTCCTTTTGCACCCGTTTGGTTGTATATACTATAGAAAATATTCGAGCCTTCACGGTCCACATCACATGCGTTAATGACAGTACTTGCTTCTCGAATAAGCTTTTTCACGATAGAAAACTGCTTGAATTTTCCTTTTGCAATTTGAAATTCATAGTGATCAGGCAAAATAGGTAAGCTTTTAAGTGACCATCTATTCCATTTCGGATCATATGCTTTTGGTTCTTTTAGTTCAACGAGATGACCGATTCCCCATGTAATATACGCCCCAGCTGGGAAAATAGGGGAAGGTAGGATTTCTAAATAACCTTCATGTCGTTTGACAGAAAAAGCATCCGCATAAGCCTTTGCTTGGGATGGTTTTTCGGCTAGGATGACCGGTTTCATGACCACACCTCTTTTCTTTTTGAGATGAAACGTTAGTTCTATTATTATCGCATAAATTGAAGGGAAAGGTTAAGGGGAATAATGATTTTTAGTCACCTTTGATATTTTGATTTAAAATATAACAATCGAACCTGTTGAAAAAGGAAATAATAGAAAACGGATAGTGCTTGATATATATTGGATTTAACTTAACTTTACTTAGGGGTGGGAAAATGAGAGATATTTCGATATTAATTGCTGAAGATGAGGAGGAAATTGCTGATTTAATCGCCATCCTTTTAGAAAGGGAAGGCTACCATGTTATTAAAGTATCGGATGGACAAGAGGCTGTTCGTGCCGTAGAGACTCAATCGTTTGATTTGTTGATTTTGGATATTATGATGCCAAAAATGAATGGATATGAAGTAACCGGCCGCATACGCGAACAGCATAATATGCCTATCATATTTTTGAGTGCTAAAACATCTGATTTTGATAAAGTGCAGGGATTGGTAATTGGAGCAGATGATTATATGACTAAACCATTCGCCCCAATAGAATTGGTTGCTCGTGTAAATGCTCAGCTCCGACGTTTTATGAAACTAAATCAATATCAAACAAATACAGAAAATAAAACATGTTTGGAATATGGTGGTTTAGCTATTTCTCCTGATCAGCATACAGTTACTCTATTTGATGAAAGCATTGAGCTAACGCCGAAAGAGTTTGATATTTTGTATTTATTAGCAAGTCATCCAAAGAAAGTTTTCAGCGTAGAAAATATTTTTCAGCAGGTATGGGGTGAATCATACTTTGGAGATGGTAATACCGTTATGGTTCACATACGTACGCTTCGGAAAAAACTTGCAGAAGATAAACAAAAAGACAAGTGGATTAGGACAGTATGGGGAGTAGGGTATACGTTCAATGGTTAAAATGATGCGCGGTTTTCGTTCAAAGATGGTGTTTTTATTTGGTTTAAGTATGCTTCTATCAGGTGCCATAACGTATCTAACCTTTAAAGGAATGCAATGGTATTATCAGACATCGGTTGATTATGGGGACCAGTTGGCTCAACTACGTATATTCATTCGTAACATAGGCGACATTAACTTCTTTTTGTTGCTGTTTATCCCGCTTGCAATCTTGTTTTTTTATTTGCTAACGAAGCCCTATTCTACCTATTTTGATGAAATTTCAACTGGAATTCACTACCTTGCCCGAGGTGACTTCAAACACAAGGTACATATCCAATCAAATGATGAATTTAGGGATATTGCGCAAGACATTAATTTGGCAAGCGAGAAATTGAAAGAAGCGATTCAACGAGGAGATTTTTCGGAAAGCAGTAAGGATCAATTGGTTGTAAATTTAGCTCATGATTTGCGGACTCCACTTACCTCTGTTTTAGGATATTTGGATTTGATCCTAAAGGATGAGGGTTTAACTATAGAACAAGAAAGACATTTTTTAGCGATTGCGTATACTAAATCGCAACGTTTAGAAAGTCTAATTGATGAATTATTCGAAATAACAAAAATGAACTATGGAATGCTACAAATTGAAAAAAAGAGAATAAATTTAACTAACTTACTTAATCAATTAAAGGAAGAATTGTATCCTATATTAAAAGAAAATCATTTGATAGCACGGGTGAATAGTACGCCTCATCTACCCATTTATGGTGATGGAGATTTGATAGCACGTGTGCTTGAAAATCTTATGATGAATGCAATTCGTTATGGAGACGATGGACAGTATGTTGATATTAATGGTTTTATCGATTCAGATGAAGTGGTAGTTCAAGTTGTGAATTATGGAAATAGCATTCCTACAGATGAAATCCCACATCTCTTTAATGCGTTCTATACTGGAGACAAAGCAAGAACTTCGCAAGGAAATGGCACAGGTCTTGGCTTGTTCATTGCAAAGAATATAGTTGAGCAGCATAATGGAACGATTTCTGCCGATAGTAGTCTAATAAGTACGATATTTGAAATCCGTTTACCGCATGATAATATACCAAATAACGAGCAAGTTTAAAATTCCAATAAATTTAAGAAAAATTTAAAGTTTACCCCACTTCCTTTTTAAGAAGTTTTTCCTATTCTATGAATTAGTAGATCAAGGAGGAAACAATAAATGAAGAAGTGGGGATTTTTTTTATTTTTGATAGCATGTTTGGGTTTTGCATTTATTTATATAACACCGATTTTTCAAGACAAAGTAGAGATTCAACAATATGATCGGGAAGAAAACGACATTATAGATTATCAAGATGATTCCGAAAGTATCCAACAGCAAGAAATTACAAAAGAGCAAATCTATCAAGGAAATTTACTTTTGGTCAACAATGAATATCCAGTTCACGAAGAGAGTATTAAATCGGACGTTGTCAATTTATCTAGTCACAATGAATTGACAGAGGGATACGTGTTATTGGGGAGTGAAATTTATTTGTCAGAGGATATTGCACGTATATTCTCTGACATGATTGCTGCCGCGGGAAAAGATGGACTTCATGCTTTCGCCACCACAAGCGGATTTCGTAGTTTTGAGGAACAAGATATGCTCTATCAACAAATGGGTTCTGTCCGTGCGTTACCGCCAGGTTATAGTGAACACAATTTAGGTTTATCACTTGATGTAGGATCTACTCAAATGAAAATGGAGGATGCTCCCGAAGGAAAGTGGATAGCAAAAAATGCTTGGAAATACGGCTTTATTTTACGTTATCCAAAAGATAAAACTGATATTACAGGAATACAATATGAACCTTGGCATATTCGCTATGTCGGTCTGCCACACAGTGCAATTATGTATGAAAAAAAACTTGTTTTGGAAGAATACTTGGATTACCTAAAAGAAGAACAGGACATTTCTGTTAATGTCGATGGGAAAAAATATATTGTTTCCTATTATCCTGAAAATCAAGGAATGACAATAAAGGTACCTGTGAATCACCATTATGAGATTTCAGGCAACAATATGGATGGAGTAATTGTGACCGTGTATGAATGATAGGGGAAAAGACTATCAGCATTAAAAATGTAAATGAATTTGTTAAATAGTTACAGTTAAGAAGGGTTTTGTTAAAAGAAGGATTTATAATTGATGATAGGATGGGTTCGATTCGATATTTCGACTAAATCTCGTACAAATATCTACACTTGAAGTTTTAAGAAGATACGATCAAAATTATTATTAAGGTTTTTTAACTAGAATGGACATGGGGTAGGAATAATTTAATTCCTACCCCTTTTTACTTTGAAATTGCACAAAATTATAAGTCCTAATTTAGGTTTATGTACACTCTAATATTTAAGTGCATTAATAGAATTAGTGGAATACCCATGGGTCAAACATATGGCACTAGCTGGGAAAATTGGAGAAGGTAATATTTCTAGATAACCATCTTGTCGCTTAACAGAAAAAGCATCTGCGTAAGCTTTTTCCTGGCTAGGTTTTTCAGCAAGGATGATCGGTTTCATGACAACATCCCTTTGATTTCAGTAATTGAAACATTAGTTCTTATATTATCTCATAAGTAGTAATTAACATCACTTAGAATTGAGTCCGAATATTTTTATCATAAAAACTTGAGACATAAAAATTTAATGTTCTTCCCGAAGAAATCAAAACAGGAAAATTTTAAAAAGAGTTTCTATGTTAGATAAAAACATAATTTTCCCTAATATTTCTTTGCTCTCTATCTCTACCCACGACCGGGACCAATTTCCTGTTTCTTTCAATGTTGGTTATAATGAACTACTCTTTTCTGTTAGGGAGTACTCGATAATAACAGGTACTTCAGGTATAACATCTCGTTTTACAATTCCCTGCTGTTCTAAATCTTTTAGGCTTTCAGACAAAACTTTTCCACTAATTCCGATAGAGAATTGGAGAGTACAAAATCGGTGTGTTCCTGATAATAATTGATAGATGATTAAAGCCGTCCAGCGCTGACTTAAAGAGGGACGGCTTTTTCAAATCGGGGACAAATATCATGAGTACCTAATAACTTATTTGACAATAAAAACTTACTAAGGTATAGTTGCTTACATAAAGTAACTTAATGAAGTATAGTTACTTAAGTAAAGTAATTGAAGGTAGAGGAGAATAAAGAAAATGAATAAAAATGATGAAGGTACGGTAATTTTACGCGTGATTTTAGGTCTTACTTTTTTCATTCACGGATTATCTAAATTTCAAGGAGGCTTAAGTAACGCGGTTGGTTTTTTTGATAGTCTTGGAATTCCAGGGTTTACAGCTTATGTCGTTGCAGTTATAGAGTTAATCGGCGGTATCTTGTTGATACTTGGTATTGGAACACGAATTATTTCCATATTGTTTGCTGTTATTATGCTAGGGGCAATTTTCTCAGTAAAAATATCTGCAGGATTTCTTGGAAATGGTCAAATGGCAGGGTATGAATTGGAACTAGCATTACTCGCTATGTCGATTTTTCTCTCTATTGCAAGCAGTTCCCGTTTCTCGTTAGGTAATAAATTATTTCCTACTAATGGGAAAAGCTAAATAGAAAATTTCATAGTAAGAAATAAATTGTATAGGTGGTTATGAAAGTGGGATTTTTACAAAGACTATTAGGTAGAACAAATGAGGAGGAAAATACAATGACAAATGAAAAATTAAGAATAGGTATTGTTCAAGGTAGTGTGCGTGAAGGACGAAATGGTGATGCTGTAGCAAAATGGGTAAATGATTTTGCGGTAAAACGCAATGATGCAGAGTATGAAATTGTAGACCTTGCAAACTACAATCTTCCATTCTTAGGTTCAGCATACGCACACCCAGATGCGGAAGGACAAATAAAAGCTTGGTCAGAAAAAATGGCTTCTTTCGATGGCTATATTTTCATAACACCTGAATATAATCATGCAATTGGTGGAGCACTAAAAAATGCACTAGACTTCTTGAATCCAGAATTGAACAATAAAGCAGCAGGATTTGTTGGATATGGTAGCTTGGGAGGCACGCGTGCACATGAAAACCTACGTCTGATCTTAGGTGAGCTGCAAGTTGCTGACGTACGTACAGCAGTTACATTCTCCCTGATGTCTGACTTTGAAAACATGAGCGTGTTCAAACCTGCTGATTATCATGCGGACAACGCAAACGCTATGATAGACCAAGTCCTTTCTTGGAGCGGAGCTTTAAAAACTGTGCGATAATTGTTTTGTTGCCAAGTACCAACACAACTCAAAATTGTGATGGTTCTTGGCATATTTTTATTTAGCCGAGACATAATTGATTAATGTGAAATAATGTGAAGTTAGGAGATGATGTTCATGCAAAATGAAACAAAGAAATCAGGTATTGAAATTGGTATCTATACGTTTGGAGATCTTGGTCCAGATCCTCAAAGCGGCAAGAAAATCGGAATTAAGCAACGTCTTCAAGAGGTAGTAGCGGCAGCGAAATTGGCAGATGAAGTGGGGCTTGATATTTTTGGAGTCGGCGAACATCATCGCTTGGACTACGCATTGTCGGCTCCGGCAGTTGTTCTTGCTGCTGTTGCACAACATACAAAACGGATTAAATTGACAAGTGCAACGACCGTTTTAAGTACGGTTGATCCTGTTCGTTTATTTGAAGACTTTGCGACGCTTGATTTACTTTCAAATGGCCGTGCTGAAATTATTGCAGGTCGTGGTGCTTTCGTAGAATCTTTTCCGCTATTTGGCTATGATCTAAGCGACTATGATGAGCTGTTTGAGGAAAATATCCAGCTACTTCAACAACTGAATACCAATGAAATCGTCAATTGGCAAGGATCTTTTCGTTCTTCACTAAATAATGCCATGATTGCGCCTCGTCCAGTCCAAGAGAAATTACCGATTTGGGTAGGTGTAGGAGGAACGCCAGAAAGTGCAATTCGGGCAGGGAGACTAGGAACAGGATTGGCTCTTGCCATACTCGGTGGGGATCCGATTCGATTCAAGCCTCTCGTTGATTTGTATCGCCAAGCTGGAGCAGAGGCAGGACATGCGGAAGATGTATTAAAAATAGCGGTGACAGGACATACATTTATCGCAAAAACATCGCAACAAGCAAAAGATGAATTTTATCCATATTACGGAAATTATTGGGGATATATCAATAAACAGCGAGGAATGGGTACGATGATGTCCCGTTCTGATTTCGAGTATATGGCTAGTCCCGAAACTGGGCTATTTGTCGGAAGTCCCCAACAAATTATCGAAAAGATTCTCCACCAGCATGAATTATTTGGACATCAACGATTTATTGCACAGATGGATATTGGAGGTTTGCCGTTTTCCAAGGTCGCTGAAGGCATTGAAATGCTGGCGACGGAAGTGGCACCGGTTGTTCGACGAGAAACCGCAAAGTGAATGTTCATCATGACTCTAGTGACTGTTATTAATTTAGCAGTCTAAGAAAGTGGGACCACCTATTATCGAGTGTTCGACAATAGGCAGTCCCACTTTTTCATTTCTGCAAGTCGATTATTAAGAAACGTGGGAGCAGTTCGCTTGGATGTGTAAAACTTTACCAAGGCGTCATTTGAGGTAGTCTAGTCATTAGAAGAATTCTTTCTTCACTTTTTAACACGTCTGTTGTTTATCCTTTTTTTGAATTTGTGCTAATAAGAAAAAATGAATACCATTGTATACTAAAACACTCGTTTTTGACTTGCTTTACGTCCTCATTCGTACTTTACATAAATTGCGGGGATAGGTTACTATGAAAATATCATTTCTTGTGAAAGGAGGACAATGGATGCATGGACTTGAATGAGGCATTACTACTTCTGTTGACCCACGGACTGCCAATTTTATTTTTGACTTATATGGCAGCGGATTTACTTCTCCGCAATAAAAGAAAAACGGAACACATTTTACTAAGCCTTATTGCTTTTTGCTTTTTATTACTATTTGCGGAAGAGTTTGTGAGAAATCAGGTCTCGATAGAATATAGTCCTCTGCTTTCTTCTCTTTGGCTAATTAGTGTAGGTCTTATTATCCCTGGATTATGCTTTCACTTTCTTATAAAATTTACAGGTCTTCATACAAATTGGCCTCGTTTTCTGTATCCATATATATTTTATGTACCTCTGATTTTTGGTATCTTAAATATTTTCACTGGTGGTAAATTGGTCTCTACACAGGACTTTTTTGAAGTGGGGATGTGGAAATATCCAATCTATAATGAGAGCTATTACATAGCCATTACCGTTGGTACTATCATAGATATTCTTTACTTAATCCCTTTATTGATTGCAAAATCCAAGGCGAAAATGGAAGAACAACGGGCAATCTATCAGCAACTGATAGTAGCGGTTTATGTAGCGATTATATTAAATATTGTATTGGGCTATTTTCCATACGAAAACATGCTACCGCCCAATTTATTTATATACGCTGGAATCGTTTGGTGTTATTTCCTACGTCGTATAATGAAACAACATGATTTTCTTAATTTGTACGATAAACGTTATGAAAAATTATTTCGTTTAAATCCAGACGCTATTCTGCTTCTTGACTTTAAAGGGATCATTCATGATGCAAATCCTGCAGCAACAAAATTGCTTGATAATTTGAATCTCCGACAAGAGCAATTATTTGCTTTGCTAGACGATATGTTAAAGGAACAGCTTTTAACCGAAAAAGAAATTAAAGATTATGCTCTGAGTATTTCAAATAATGATGTTCAATTTTTATTGCTCGTCAATGCAGATTATATATTGGTGGACAATCAAATGCATATTCTATTAATCCTCCAAGACGTAACGTTACAAAAACAATATCAAAGGGAAATCGAATTTCTCGCTTACCACGATACCTTAACACGCTTACCAAATCGGCGGTTGTTTAATATACAATTAGAAGCAGCGATGGAAACATGTCGAAATGAACAGCAAACACTTACATTACTTTTAATAGATATCGATAGTTTCAAAAGTTTAAATGATACATATGGTCACCAAGTAGGGGATGAATTGCTTCAAGTTACCGCACAAATATTGCAAGATGCGGTAAAGGATACGGGAGATGTTGCACGACTAGGTGGGGATGAATTTGTCCTTTTCCTACGAGATGTACATTCCAAACAGCTAACGAATCAGTTTATCGAACAATTACAATCAACATTTTCACAACATATTACAACAACCCATCCTGATTTACCTATCTCGCTTAGCGTTGGTATCAGTCAATTTCCTGAAGACGGAGAGGATGGACAAACACTTATGCATCATGCTGACCAAGCCATGTATGCCGCAAAGCGAAGTTTTAAATTTGGGGTTTCCAGCAAAAGGGGAATACACGAATAGCTTACCGAATGGGAAACACATTCAGTAGGCTATTTTTGTTTGGGTGCCTGGCACCCAAAAATTAAATAGCGAAGTCAGAAATTTCAAATTTTAAAGGTGATAATGCATGTATCGCAACGATGCAGCTAACTTAATCCAACTAGTAATTGAACCGTGAATGTGCTAAAGGCATGTATCATGGTTTTTTCTTTTCTTATTTAAGTTTATTTGAGAAGTTACCTTTATTCTAAAGTTAAGATAGAGAGATTGTATAAATGGGAAAGTCCTTGGGTATTTGGAAATTAGGTAATCGCGCTAATTATTGTCATACATCTCAAGAGCGCTGGCTACAGAATTACCCAGGAGGTTGGCAGCTTATGTTTCCCAATGCTGGGGATGATAGTTTTTATAATGGTGTTACTTATAATTATCATGGCGAAGCATGTCAAGTTCCATGGAGGTATGAATTTGTTAATCAAACGGATTTAATAGTTGTAATTAAGTTTTCAACAAGGCTTTATAAAACTCCATATTCAATTGAAAGAATTGTAACGATAGATGTGACAGAGCAATCTCTTCGTGTGGAGGAAAGCATTACAAATAATGGTGAACAAGATTTGTTTGTAGAGTGGGGGCAGCATATTGCTTTCGGTGAACCATTTATTGGACCAGGAACTAGATATGCCAGCGAAAACGATAGAGTCTGCAGAACAAGATGCAGTTTTATCACGTTTAAAAAAGGGTGTGCATACTTGGCCAATTGAAGACCTATCTAGTGACCTAAGTGTTGTACCTTCAAATAAGGCGACGGATTTTGCTATTTTAAAAGATTTAGATAGAGGAATCTATTCAATAAGCAATCGGCAATTGGATTTAAGTGTAGTTGTAGAGTGGGATCAATAAATCATGCCTAATGTTTGGTTATGGCAAGAATTTAATGGTCTTAAAAACTATCCGTTCTATGGAGCTTGCTATGTTATGGGGGTAGAACCAAATTCCGCATCGCATCACGAAGGGTTAATGGAATCTATTCAAAAAGATGAAGCAATTGAAATTAAGGCTAAGGAAACAAAAACATTTGATATGAAATTGTCATGGATGAAATGCAAAGTACATGAATTTAACGAATAAATTAGGAGGTTTTCTTTTATGTACAATGATTTGAAGGACAAAGTATTTATTGTAACGGGTGCAACGCAAGGAATTGGACGAGCGATAGCAATTCGTCTTGGCAAAGAAAAGTGTAAAGTTGTAGTTGATTATCATGACGAAAGTAATGAATCTTTGGCAAATGAAGTTGTTAGTGCTATAAAAGAAATTGGCGGACAGGCTGTGGCGTGTCGGGGGGATGTTAGTGAAGTTGATACAGTAAAGAAACTGGTTGACGTAGCTGTTTCCCATTTTGGGACATTACATGGGATTGTTAACAATGCAGGCATTCAATCTGAGTACTCGTCTGAGAGCCTACCGGTAGATGAATGGGATCGTATTATGAATATTAATTTGCGTGGAGCATTCTTAGGATGTCAAGAAACGATTAAATACTTGCTTAAGCATAATATAAAAGGAAGTATCGTCAATATATCTAGTGTTCATCAAAGAATTTCCAAACCAAATTTTGTACACTATGCTGCTTCAAAGGGGGGCATTAAAATGATGACCGAAACATTGGCACGGGAATATGCAAGTAAAGGTATTCGAATAAATAGTGTTGCTCCCGATGCAATAGCTACTCCGATGAATGCAGAGTTTTTTGAAGACCCAGTAATCACTAAAGAAATTATTGATAAAATTCCATGTGGTGTAGTTGGTAACTCGGAAGAAATTGCCGCACCAGTTGCCTGGCTTTTATCACAAGAAGCAAGTTATGTTGCAGGAGCAACTTTATTTGTAGATGGTGGGATGGTTTTATATTAAATAAGGTAGGAAACGATACCCAAAATATGTGCACCTTGAAAAAAGTCTGCGAATTGGGGCTTTCACGCTCGCCGAATCTTACAAGAGCATAATGTTAAAAACGACCAAACCATTTTTGAATTGGTTTGGTCGTTTTATGTTTGTTATCTTATTTTACATGGTGGACTTCCTTGTTTCAGAGTGAATCTAAAATAAAACAATGTATAAGGACGCTTGGGTTACTTTTATCTAATGGTGGATATTTTGTGAAAAATGAATGAGCTTCAAAGCTCAGAAACTCGTGAACATTCGGTGAAAACGGACTATTGAAGTGGGGATATGATAAAATGAAAATAGTTTGATTAGTAAATATGAGAAAAAAACTGGAGTGGAATAATGTATGAAAAAGGGTTTGTTTTTAGCATTTGTCTTAGTACTAAGTCTAGTTTTAGTAGCTTGTAACGGCGATAGTAGCGCACCAAATGAAGAGGGAAAACAGGATATTAAAGAAAAGGTTCATGCATATAGTGTTGGTACTTTTGAAGATGTAACTGCCTCTATTACATCACATGAATTGATTGTGACGGATAATGGTAAAGAGACTTCTTTCGATCTTCCAGAGGACGAGTTTTTTGTTTCGATTGCACCATTTGTTAGCTCTACGCATGAATGTGGTATCCACAGTTTGACGGGATGCCAAGGAGAATTAGTTGAAAAAGATTTTGATGTGCATATTCAAGATGCAGAAGGCAATGTAGTGATGGATGAAACGATTACATCTTTTGAAAATGGTTTTATCGATCTATGGTTACCGCGTGATCGAACATATCAAGTAAAAATCGATTATGACGGCAAAACAGTGGAATCTGAACTCTCTACTTTTAAAGGTGACAATACGTGTGTCACAACTATGCAATTAACATAAAACATAATCAATTACGCATTGGCGTAATTGCGTCAAGATTTTTTCGAGCTTGCTCGAAAATCTCCTCTGAAAATCTGTGACATCCGCCGGAGGCTTTATCTCCGTTCTGCGGGGGCTTTCGCTGGACGAAGATAAATAATTTGAACCGTGCGTGTGCTAAGGCATATATATCGGTTCTTTTTCTTTTCTAAAGTATATAAGCCTATTTAGTTGAGGATATATCATTTGAGTGGTAAAGTGATGTTGAGGTTAGTGAGGGGGATAAGTACATGAATCATGTTTATAGCGATGTTATTCAGTTTAAAGGGAATCATTATGATTTCGGTTATAGGCAAGGTGAACTGTTAAAGGAGTCTCCTATTTTATTTAACCGTGAAAAGCAATGGGCTATTACAAGACGACGTCATTTTACGATTAATGCACAAGAGGCGATTCAATTATTTTCTCGATTTATGCCGAGTATGTTGGATGAGCTGCAAGGGTTGGCAGATGCGCTAAATTGGACGATGGAGGATGCTCTAAGAGAATTTGGCGGTTATTATGTAGAGTATGAGAAAAGTGGATGCTCTATTTTAACAGGTTCTGAATTTATCATCCGAAATTATGATAGCCATCCAGGTTATTATGAAGGGCGGTATATGATTTACCAACCTACGGATTCGGGATATGCAACGATAGGTCCTTCTATGCAAATAACAGGACGTACCGATGGGATGAATGAAAAAGGACTTGCAATGGGCTATAACTTTATTAATCGAGTTGGATCAGACAATGGATTTGTTTGTAATATGATTGGCCGAATTATTTTAGAAACTTGTGCTAATGTAGAGGAAGCTATTGCTTTATTGAAGGAAATTCCTCATCGAACATCATTTAGTTATGTTTTGATAGATTCGAGTGGCGAAACATTTGTTGTAGAAGCTTCACCAAGAAAGGTAATAGCGAGAAAGTCGAATATTAGTACGAACCATTTTGAAGTATTAACAGAAGAAAATCGTTATCGAACGGATGATTCGTTAAGAAGGCAGAAAGAATTGGAGAGCCAGAGAAGTGATAATTTAGATGTATACACGGCATATCAGCTATTGAATGATAAAGAAAAAGAGATATTTGCTCACAAATATGATGCTTCTGCTGGAACTATACACACATCTGCTTATCTTCCAAGAGATAGGAAAGCTTTGTTTGCAATTGGTGGCAATCAAATGCCGGTTATCTTTGATTTTAATCGTTATTTAGCAGGGGAAAGAATACATGTGACACGGATCAAAGGTATGCTTAACTATCATACATCCTTTGTTAATATGGATAGGATTTACGACGAATAACTCCTATTTTTTTGTGTAAAAATGTTAGTTATCACTAACTCTCATTAATTGATCTATTGGAGGGAACGGAATGCAAAAGACTTCAGATAAAATACTTCATGCAGCATTAACATTAATGCAAGATAAAGGCTTTCAAGCGGTTTCTATAAAGGAAATAGCGCAGCAGGCGGATGTCAGTGAAATGACCGTCTTTCGACATTTTAAAACGAAAATGGGTGTTTTTGAATCAGCGGTAGAAAAATTTTCCTATATTCCATATTTTGAAGAAATTTTTTCCAATCAAATCGTTTGGGACTTGGAAAAGGATTTGACATTAATCGCAAAGTCTTACTTCGATTCGATGAATAAAAATAGAGCCATTTTCTTAATTGCAATTCAAGAAAGAAGTGATTTTCCAGAACTAAATCATGTGATTGTTAAAAATACGATGCAGCTTAAAAATTTAATCATCGCCTATTTCACTTCTATGCAAGAGAAAAATCAAATGAAAGAGACGAATGCAGAAGCGCAGGCAATTATTTTTTTAACTACTTTATATGGATACTTTTCATCTACCTCTTTGTGGAAGGACCATTTCTTGCATGAATGGGAAGAATCTTTTTTAACTAATACGATTCAATTATTTTGTGAAGCACTAAAAAAATAAGTAAGATAGATAGGAGTTTATAGTAAATGTTATCTGAAAAAAAATCATTTAATCGAAATCTTATTGTTGGGATTTTATTATCAGCGTCTTTTGTTACGCTTTTAAATCAAACGTTAATCATAATAGCGATTCCGCCTATTATGAATGATTTTCACATTAATGCTAGCCAAGCTCAATGGCTGACAACAGCATTTATGTTAACGAACGGTATATTAATACCAGTCACCGCATTTCTTATTGAAAGGTTTTCGAGTAAACATCTTTTAATAGCAGCGTTAAGTGTTTTTTCCATTGGGACGCTCATTGGAGCAGTCGCACCAAGTTTTTCTGTGTTACTTGTAGCAAGAATTATTCAAGGTATGGGAGCAGGAATTATGATGCCGTTAATGCAGACGGTTATGCTCACTCTTTTTCCACCTGAAAAAAGAGGATCTGCAATGGGGATGGTTGGTCTCGTTACAGGCTTTGCGCCTGCAATTGGTCCGACATTAGCAGGATGGCTTATTGTTCAGTATTCATGGCGTTCTCTATTTTATACGGTACTTCCAGTTGCTTTAATCGTTCTTGTGTTAGCAATTTTCTTAATGAAAAACGTAACGGAACAAAAGCAAGTGAAAATAGATTTTGCATCTGTCATTTTCTCGACTTTTGGTTGGGGAGGTCTGTTGTACGGATTTAGTATTGCCGGTACAGCTGGTTGGACGAGCGGACAAGCTATTGGCGCAATTAGTGTCGGACTGGTAGCATTAGTTATATTTATCACAAGACAGTTGAAACTGAAACAACCAATGTTGGAATTCCGTGTATTTAACTCGTCTATGTTTACGATTACAACGATATTGTCCGTCTTTGTGTTTGCCATTATGGTAGGAACTCAAACATTATTACCTATCTACGCACAGGATGTCGCAAGCTTTACTGCACTTGAATCGGGATTAATGCTTCTTCCTGGGGCACTGATCATGGGCTTTATGTCACCGGTTACCGGTAAAATATTCGATAAATTTGGTGGGAAATGGCTTGCAGTCACTGGTTTTTCATTCATTACGACGGCATTGATTTTATACGCTAACTTGTCACTTGATGCAACACTTGTATGGATTGCGAGTATATTTGCTGTTTTAATGGTTGGTATATCAATGATTATGATGCCTTTAATGACAGCGGGTATTAATGCACTACCTCCGCATCTCATTCCTCATGGTACAGCAATGAATAATACCATTCGGATGGTTGGTGGATCGATTGGAACTGCAACACTCATTTCTGTCATGAGTTATGCATCTTTAAACACAACACTTCTAGAGCCTAAACAAGCAGCGATGGAAGGGATTCAAAACTCGTTTATGTTGGCGTCTGTACTAGGGATTTTAGGTCTTCTATTGGCATTTCGTATAAAAAGTAAGAGTGGAAAGGCGGAAAAAAGATGAATTTAGAGGTAAGTAAAGAAGCAGCTGAGTGGTATAAAAGTGAAATGGATTTGGAACAAGGCGACTATGTTCAATATTATATGCAACTTTACGGTGGAATCCCGACGGCACATCCGAATTATTCTTTAGGTATGTCCGTTGGAAAAGAAGGAAGCATCGCTGTAAAGACTGAAGTTGAAGGAATTACTTTTTACTTTAATGAGGTTAATTCCTGGTTTTTGAAGGAATTTGATATGAAAGTTATTTTGGGAAATGAAGAGTTAGAATTTATTTGTAAAGAAAAATAGAGGCTGCGAGACATCAATTGCTTCATAAGTACAAATGTTTTACCCCTGTAATCGTTGGAAACAACTAATGATTACAGGGGTATTTTTTTAAAGTGTATGGATGAGTCACTTATAGTGCAAATAAAGGTTTAAAAATAAAGACAATCTAACCTATGAGTTCTATCTGACGTTAAGTATTCAATCAGTAGTTGAAACAAAGAAAGTTGCGTTCAAAATACTTCCTTATTCGATAGCCATCACTATTATTTATAAAGAACTTAAACTTTCAAATAAAAGAAAAAAACCTGTACAAATCAAAAGGATATACGTAAAGATTCTAAACATCCGTTGATTAATCCATTTGAAAATAATTTGGCCAGTAAATAAACCTATAAATAAGATGGGAATTGCGTAGAGACTTGATAGCCATATTATTTTGCTAGTTCCAGTGAAGAGGATTTGGCTTACTAGGCTGATGAAATATATAAAGAGGTAAAAAGCTAAAGTAGTTGCTCTTAACTTTCCTTTTTCAGTATCTGTTCCTGTAAAGTAGAGCAATAACGGTGGACCAGGCATACCGATACTGGTCGTCAAAACTCCAGAAATTCCCCCAACTAAGAAATCCCTGAACGGCGTGGATTTGACCTTCAAATTGCATATTAATAACAAAGTTAATAGTAAAAGAAGTATACTAACTCCTAATTTTAAAACATTAATGTTAATCGATATAAAGATTAATATACCTAATGGTACACCTACAATACTGCCTAAAGTAATTCTTTTTAACAGAATGATATCGATATCATTTCGTATTTTCCATATTAATGCCGCTGAAATAATTAGAGATAAAATAATGTTTATTTGAATAGCTTCTTGAGGTAGAAATAGCATTAACAAAAAAGGTGTCGCCATTATAGAAAAACCAAATCCTGTGCTTGATTGCAATATAGAAGCTACTAATATAATACATATGAAAATGAGTGCAATCTCCAAAATAATCCTCCAAATCTAAAAGTATACTTATTAGAATTATATCATTTTTAAAGTAAACTTTTATGTAGCAGGTGTCGTATTCTTATATAAACTTAAGGAGTCTCCCGAATCTCTTTATGCTAAAGTAAAAATAAAGAGATGGTACTAGGAGTTGGATTGTTTTGGAATATAATAGAAATACGATTTATATATGGAAAGTACTTGTGATTGCAATTTTGTTTGTCTTGGTACTTACGGTTTTGCGTTTATTTTGGATAGCAGCATTTGAAGATGCGGATCAACCTCAAATTGTTGATGGGGAACTTGATTTGCGAAATTGGGATTTTTCAGATGACCCATCGATCACATTAGATGGTGAATGGGAGTTTCAACCTTATACATGGCTTATAGATAACAAGGATACCGATGCGAAAGATCCACAGTATATTACCGTTCCAGGAAATTGGGGTACTTTGTTGAACCCGGAAGACCATAGTACATATGGTTATGGTTCATATCGTTTACGCATTCTCGTTGATTCAGCGAGTAATTCCATTTATGGTATTCGGATTTCTAGTGTTCGAAGCGCATCAGAATTGTATGCAAACGGACAGCTGCTAGAGAAGTCGGGAACAATCGGGGAGAGTGAGGAAAATTCTGTTGGATGGAATGTCCCTTACACTTCGTCTTTATTCATGAACGATGATGGTGTGATTGAAGTGGTGATCCAAGCGTCAAATTTTCAGGCACCTGATAGAGGTGGGCTGATTCGATCGGTTAAATTTGGAACGAAGGATGCAATTGCTCGAGAGGTTAAGCTTTCTGAAACCTTACAACTTATCACATCTGTCATATTTATAGTGCATGCATTATTTGCCTGTATGTTATTCTTGGGAGGGTTTAGGGATAAAAGATTACTTTACTTTGCCGTAGTAACGGTTGGTACGATGCTCTATTATCTATTGGCGAGTGATGAAAAAATTCTACTTGACTGGCTTCCGCTTGGTTATAATTGGGCATTTAAACTAACTTGTCTTTCTATGCTAGCCTCGGCGTATGCGCTCATCCAATGTGTGAAGCCTCAATTTCCAGCACTTTTACGCAAGTATGTTCATTACCATGCTATTCTTTGCGGAGGAGTGGCATTGTTGACTATTATTTTACCTTTACATTACCTTTCTGAAATTTCAAGCTTGTGTTTTGTAATCGTGATAGTTTCGGCGCTACTCGCTGCGTTCGCATTGCTCCGGGTATCCTTTGCAACTGATCATGGAAATTATTTATTGATAATGTCCATTATTTCGATGGGCAATCACTTTGTATGGGCGGGTATTTTTACAGTAACAGGCATTAAAGTAATGTACTATCCGATTGACTTAATATTATCTGTTGCTTTTTTAGCGGCCGTTTGGTTTAGGCATTATCATCAATTGCATGTAGAAACGAAAAAGCAGGCAAAGAAATTACAGCAGGCAGATAAATTTAAAGATGAGTTTCTTGCCAATACCTCTCATGAGCTTCGCAATCCGTTGCATGGCATATTGAATATGTCGCAAGCAGTGCTCGAAAGAGAGAGAGGGACATTGGAAGCTAAAAGCTTAAGTGATATGGAAGTTGTATTATCTGTTGGGCGACGCATGTCACTCTTGTTAGATGATTTACTCGATGCGACGAGCCTAAAGGAAGGCGGTCCTAAACTACAATTGAAGCCCTTTTTCATACAGACAGTTATCTCGGGTGTAGTAGATATGCTTCAATTTATGATGGAAGGAAAATCAATCCGAGTTATCAATGGTATTCCAGATAGTTTTCCACCTTTATTCGCGGATGAAAATCGGGTAATCCAAATTGTATTCAACCTCCTTCATAATGCGGTGAAATATACAAACGAAGGTGAAATTACAATCGAGGGGTATGTGAAAGGAAAGAATGCTCACATTGTTATTTTGGATACAGGAATTGGCATGGATGAGGAAACGATGCAAAATGTGTTCACTCCTTATGAGCAAGGGCATCACAGCGAATCAGTGATTAAAGGAGGACTTGGGTTAGGACTAGGCATTGCAAAACAATTAGTTGAACTGCATGAGGGAACTTTACAAGCTCACTCTACTTTAGGGACGGGCTCAGAATTTACTTTTACTTTACCGATATCGGATGCACCAATCGCTAACGATGTGAGCGCATCCGATGATAGTGTGAAATTGGTAGTCGCTGAGACTTTAAGCCAACTTGAAGCACAACAAGAACTTGTTGACGATCTACCAAGAATACTGGTTGTAGATGACGATCCGATTAACTTGCAGGTCATTAACAGCATCCTTTCATCAGATCATTATGAAATTCTTACAGTAACAAGTGGTGAAAAAGCATTGGTGGCATTACATGCAAAAGAATGGGATTTAGTTATTTCAGATGTCATGATGCCACAAATGTCTGGATATGAACTAACTCAAAAGATTCGTAAAATTTTTTCAATGACAGAACTTCCGGTACTTTTGCTTACTGCAAGAAGCCAGTCAACTGATATAGAAAAAGGTTTTTTGTCAGGTGCCAATGATTATGTAACAAAACCTGTGGATGCTTTAGAATTAAGGTCGAGAGTTCGTACTTTGACAAGTGTTAAACGATCTATGCATGAGCGATTACGAATGGAAGCAGCTTGGCTCCAAGCACAAATCCAACCCCACTTCCTATTTAATACATTGAATACAGTAATTGCTTTGAGTGAAATCGATCTAAAAAGAATGAATAATGTTTTGGAAGCTCTTAGTCGTTTGCTGTGGAAGAAATTTCAGTTTGATAATATGAATGAGCTTACACATATCGAAGAAGAAATAACTCTAATTCAAGCTTATCTGTTAATCGAGAAAGAGCGATTCGGTGATCGTTTGCGTGTGGTATGGGAGATAGATGAGGGATTGGATCTAATGATTCCTTCCTTAACGATTCAGCCATTGGTCGAAAATGCTATAGGTCATGGCATTATGAAGCGTATAACAGGCGGTCAATTGACAATCCGAATTTCAAACTATGATACATATGTGGAAATTTCGGTTGAAGACGATGGCATCGGGATAGATGAAACTGTATTAACAGGTTTGCTGGAAAGAACACCAAGCAATCAATCAGGAATTGGTTTGTTGAATACAGATCTTCGTCTAAAACGACTATTTGGGAAAGGTCTTCAAATCATAAGCGCGCCTAACGAAGGGACAAAAGTAAATTTTATTGTTTACAAAGATTTTGAGGATGTGAGGGAAGAGTAATTGTAAATACCAGATTCTAAAACAATTTTGAATTCGTGCTCTTAAATGATATACAGTAGAGGGATAAGTACTTGTTTAGAAAGGTGTGGTGGGGTGAAAAAAATATTAAAGATAGGAGCAATCTCCATAGTATCTTTAATCCTATTAACTATTTTGCTATTTGTTGTATCTCCAAAACCGACTGCTTTATTAATACATAAATTATTTGAAAAAGGGGTAGCGGTGAAGCCGGATAACTATGATGAAATAGAACGCATGACAAAGGTATATACGGATATTTCCTATGAATCTAATTATAAAGAAGGATATTTGGATATTATTACACCGAAGGAATTTGAAGGGGAACTGCCAGTCATTTTTTGGGTGCATGGCGGAGCCTTTTTAGGTGGAGATAAGGCAGATGTTACAGAGTACGCAGTGCAAATTTCCAGTAAAGGATATATAGTCGTTAATATGAATTATGAGCTAGCACCAGGAGCTACTTATCCAACACCTTTACATCAAGTAAATGAAGTATATACATTTATAAAGAGCGAAGCTAAGAATTATGGAATAGATATGGAGCAGATTTACTTTGCAGGAGATTCTGCTGGTGCTCAAATTGCTAGTCAATTTGTAAATATTCAAGTGGATAAAAGTTACGCGAAGCTAGTAGATATTAAAGGCGTTGTGCCGCCAGAAACGATTAAAGCTGCACTGCTATTTTGTGGACCTTATGATGTAACTCGTTTTGGAGAAATTAGTGATAATTTTCTTATTAGTTTTATATTTAAGAGAGTTGGTTGGGCATATATAGATGATAAAAACTGGTTGGAATCCGATTCTGCCAATCATGCTTCTATCATTGAACATATTTCGGGTAATTTTCCGCGTACATTTTTAACGGATGGTAATGTTGGTTCGTTTGAAGATCAAGGGATGGAATTGCAAAGAAAATTAGAGAAAATCGGTGTTCCTGTACAAGCTGTTTTTTATTCGAAAGAGGAAGCGGAGCTAGGGCATGAATATCAGTTTATTATGAACACCCCACAGGCTGAAAATACTTATGATGAAATGATCCGCTTCTTACAATCTACAAGTGATACAGAAAATAAATAAAGAGGGATGAAAACGCTGAACTATTATGTTTAGCGTTTTTCCATTTCTAATAAAAAATAGTATCGTCAAATAGATTTATCACATGTCTATTATTTTCTTTCAGTTTTCTTTCATTTTCATATGTTAACCTTTCTTTGAAACAACTATTTGACGAATGATGGGGATAAAAGAAGCTTGAACAGATGAATTCAGGGAAGTTGTGTATGGAGAGGTTACGAACAGAGAATAGTTTAGAGGAGAGATTAAAGTGATAAGTAAATGGAGTGTTTGTGCGTCAAAAATAAAAAGTAGTATTTTTCGGAAAGAAAGTATTCTTTTGATCATGATATTATTAGTAACCGCACTATTAAGTAGCTTGTCCGTAAATGCTGCAACTGAAAATGGGTTTGTCTATGATGACAATGGAGATGGGACGACTGTAAAGATTACAGGCTACACTAGTCCAACTGGTCCAGAGAAATCTTTAAACATTCCGGAGACGTTAGGTGGGAAAAAAGTTACATCAATTGGAATAAATGTGTTTGCTAGTAAGGATTTAGAAAGCGTGACAATTCCAGATGGTGTAACAACTATTGCTTACGGAGCATTTTCTAATAACAAATTAACGCATGTAACGATTCCAGATAGTGTAACGACTATAGGTGGACATGCATTTAGCCGCAACAAATTAAAGGACATAGTGATTTCGGAAAATTTGACCGCAATTGAAGAAAATATATTTAGCGTTAACGAATTAGAAAACGTCATAATTCCGAAAAATGTAAAAACAGTTGATGGCCCAGCATTTTATAATAATCCATTAAAGACTGTGGTATTTGAAGGTACTCTTACTCTACCTGATCCGATTCTTACTTTCTATCCTGAGAGTACAAAATTTAAAGGATGGTTTTTAGAGAAGGCTTTTAGTACCCCTTGGAATAATTCTGTTCCTGGGTCAATGACTATTTATGCGAAGTATATCTATACAATTTCATTTAATGCAAACGGAGGGACAGCAGTAGCCCCACAAGATGTTGCACCTAATGAAAAGGCAACACCACCAGTAGCCACGACAAACCCCGGTTATACGTTTGACGGATGG
>NZ_JALDYF010000015.1:0-96077 GCF_032154225.1 Psychrobacillus sp. | reverse complement strand
CCCGCCCCACGGAAAGCGTCCTCCCTGTAGCGTAAATCCCTGCCGAAACTCTCTACTAAGACGCATTTTATATAAAGTACGAAAGAGGGGTGTTCTTTCCTATAGATATAAATCTTCAAAAAATAGGATAATCAACTGACGTGTCAAAATAATTCACAAAATGATTTGTCTGTGATAAACTGTAAGCAAGTTAATAATTATGGTTTGAGCTTTTGAGAGACCTAACGACATTATTGCGTTTATGCAATAGTGTGCGTTAAGGTCTCTTTTTTTTATTATTATAAAAGATAGAGTGAAAGGGAGAAGGATAATGGTTCAATTTTCAGCGGTTGAAAGAAGCGCAACATTAGATGCAATGGAGAAGGAATATTTTGACTTATTAGTAATCGGAGGCGGAATTACTGGTGCCGGAATCGCATTAGATGCTGTAACACGCGGCTTAAAGGTTGCGCTTGTAGAAATGCAAGACTTTGCGTCGGGGACATCTAGCAGATCTACTAAGCTTGTGCATGGTGGATTGCGTTATTTAAAACAATTCGAGATTAAAGAAGTAGCGGAGCTTGGGAAAGAACGAGCAATTGTTTACGAAAATGGCCCCCATGTTACGACACCCGAATGGATGTTACTGCCTTTCCATAAAGGAGGAACTTTCGGAAAAGTTTCTACTTCGTTTGGTCTAAGAGTTTATGACTTTTTGGCTGGAGTTAAAAAAGCGGAAAGAAGAAAAATGCTTTCGAAGGAAGAGACGATTCGCAAAGCACCTCTTGTTAAAAAAGAAGGCTTACTTGGCGGCGGTTTGTATGTAGAATACCGTACAGATGACGCCAGATTAACGATAGAAGTGATAAAATCTGCTGCTGAAAAAGGAGCATCTATCGTCAATTATGCGAAGGCAGATAAGTTTATATATAATGATCAGAAAAAAATAACTGGAGTATCCATTGAGGATCTTTTAACAGGGAAAAATGTTCAAATTCAAGCGAATAAAGTAGTGAATGCGACAGGTCCATGGGTAGATGATTTAAGAAGCGTGGATGGTTCTAAGAGTAATAAAAGTTTGATCCTATCAAAAGGGGTTCATCTTGTATTTGATCAATCCATTTTCCCGCTACATCAAGCAGTGTATTTCGATACTCCTGATGGAAGAATGGTATTTGCTATTCCAAGAGACGGAAAAGCATATGTAGGGACGACAGATACTTTTTATAAAGGCGATCCAAAAGATATGAGCATTTCAAAAGAAGATAGAGAATATGTTTTGAATGCCATTCAGTATATGTTCCCTGAGTTAAATGTGTTGGAGAAAGATATAGAATCGGGCTGGGCCGGAGTTCGTCCATTAATTCATGAAGATGGGAAAAATCCTTCTGAAATTTCGAGAAAAGATGAAGTATGGGAATCAGAAAGTGGATTAATAACAATTGCAGGTGGGAAGTTAACAGGTTACCGAAAAATGGCAGAAAATGTTGTGAATATGGTTGTCCAAAAATTATCGACAGAACACAAATTTGGACCAAGTATAACGAAAAAATTGCCGATTTCAGGTGGAAATATCGGTGGTTCTTCTAAAATGGAACAATTTATTCGTGAAAAAGTGAAGCAAGGACAAAGCAGTGGTTTAGCAGAAAAAGAAGCTACTCAACTTGTAAAACTATACGGGTCAAATGTTGATACTGTATTTTCATACTTGCCAAAAGCGGAACAAAATCTTCCTCGCGTCTTATATGCCCAGTTAATGTATGCAATTCATCATGAAATGGCTGCGAAGCCTGTCGATTTCTTTATAAGAAGAACTGGACAATTATTATTTAATATTACTGCTGTATATGAATGGAAAGACAAAGTTATATCTGAAATGGCTTCTATCTTTAATTGGACGGATGAACAAAAAACGGCATACAACCAAGAGTTAGAGCAGGAAATCACTCACGCAACAACTGTACGATAAGATATGATATAAGTATTAAATAGAACGTTACAGGAGGTAAATGAAATGCCTTTTCATAATCAAAAAATTCTACCAGCATTGAGAAGTTTAAAACAGTTAGAGCAGCTATTAACTAGTGAATTTGAATATGTTGTCTTACTAGAAGTGCATATAAGCAACTTAAAGACCATTAAAGCAGAAGCAAATAAGTATGGAAAAAAATTAATTATCCACGCAGATTTAATTCAAGGCTTAAAAACAGATGACTATGCGGCAGAATTTCTTTGTAATGATATTCGTCCGGCGGGTATAATATCTACCCGGGCGAATATGATTTTGAAAGCAAAATCAAAAGGAATCATTGCCATCCAACGTATGTTTTTATTGGATACGATTGCTCTAGAAAAAAGCTATTCTTTAATAGAAAGAACACAACCAGATTTTATCGAAATATTACCAGGAGTTATTCCTCAGCTAATAAGTGAAGTTCATACTAGAACAGGAATTCCAATTATTAGCGGAGGGTTAATCCGTTCTGTAGAGCATGTTCAAGATGCGTTAGATGCTGGAGCGAAAGCTGTAACTACGTCGAATACTGAGCTATGGACTGCATTTCGTTAATAATCAACATAACTTTCTTGAAAAACAAGTTATTCACAGAAAAAATATATATTGACAATAGTTTGAATACTTTTATATACTATTAGTAGGTTAATAAAAAAGTGGTTGAGTTTTGAGCTCCACATTTTTTCATTCTGCTATAGGCAGAGGATTAAATGTGGAGTTTTTTTGCTTTTTCGTAACCGCTTACAAAAAGGGGGAAAAGAGATGACAGCGTTTTTAGGGGAATTGATTGGTACAATGATTTTAATCGTCTTTGGAGCAGGAGTTGTAGGTGGTGTCCTGCTGAAAAAATCCAAAGCGGAAGGTTCAGGATGGATTGTTATTACTGTTGGATGGGGTCTTGGAGTTGCAATGGGAGCCTACGCAGTAGGAGCCTTTAGTGGAGCTCATTTAAATCCTGCCCTAACAATTGGTTTGGCGTCTATTGGGGAGTTCCCATGGGCAGATGTACCAGCGTATATTTTAGCGCAACTGATTGGAGCAATTGTCGGAGCGGTTATTGTTTATTTTCAATATTTACCTCATTGGAAGGAAACGGAAGATGCTGGAGCAAAACTTGGTGTGTTTGCAACTTCACCTGCAATTCGTCATCCACTTTCTAATCTTACAAGTGAGATTATTGGAACATTCATTTTAGTTCTTGGTATTCTTATGATAGGTGCAAATGAATTTACAGAAGGTTTAAATCCACTAATTGTCGGAGCGCTTATTATCGCAATTGGATTATCACTAGGTGGAACGACAGGATATGCTATTAATCCAGCACGTGATTTAGGCCCTAGAATTGCACACTTCCTTCTTCCAATCTCAGGAAAAGGTTCATCGGATTGGAGTTATGCATGGGTGCCGATTGTAGGACCTATCATCGGAGGAGTATTTGGAGCACTTTTTTATCAACAATTTTTCAAAGGTGTTAACAGCATGGCGTTTTGGATATTAGGAGCAATTGTACTTGCAGTTCTTTTAGGAGCACAGTTTACTTTAAAGCAAGATATCAAAGTAGCTGTGAAACAAGGTAGCGCAGAGAGATTATAAATATTAAATATTGGGGGAAAATCAAATGACAGAGAAATATATTTTGGCACTAGATCAAGGAACAACTAGTTCTCGTGCAATTTTGTTTGATAAAGAAGGGAATATTTTTCATTCCTCACAACAAGAATTTACACAATATTTTCCAAAATCAGGTTGGGTAGAGCATAATGCTGATGAAATTTGGAGTTCTATTTTGGCTGTAATTGCTGGTGTTTTATCAGAGAAAAATATAAATGCAGAGCAAATTGCAGGAATCGGAATTACAAATCAACGCGAAACTGCTGTCGTTTGGGATAAAAACACGGGAGATCCTATTTATAACGCAATCGTTTGGCAATCACGACAAACAGCTGAAATATGTGAGCAATTAAAAGCGGATGGACATTCGGATACATTCCGTGATAAAACTGGCTTATTAATAGATGCTTATTTCTCTGGTACAAAAGTAAAGTGGATCTTAGATAATGTCGAAGGTGCTCGAGAAAAAGCAGAAAACGGAGATCTATTATTCGGAACGATTGATACATGGCTTGTTTGGAAATTATCAGGTGGGAAGAGACATGTAACGGATTATTCGAATGCTTCTAGAACACTTATGTACAATATTTATGACTTAAAATGGGATGAAGAACTACTAGAAATTCTAGGTGTTCCAGCTTCCATGCTTCCAGAAGTGCGCCCTTCATCAGAAGTGTATGCGCATACAGATGAGGATCGTTTTTTTGGACATGAAGCACCAATAGCAGGTATTGCAGGAGACCAACAAGCAGCTCTTTTTGGGCAAGCATGCTTTGAAAGTGGAATGGTAAAAAATACGTACGGTACTGGCTGCTTTATGCTAATGAACACGGGAGAAAAAGCTGTTAAATCAGAGCATGGTTTATTGACAACGATTGCTTGGGGTATTGATGGGAAAGTGGAATATGCCCTAGAAGGAAGTATATTTGTGGCAGGTTCTGCGGTTCAATGGCTACGAGATGGGTTAAGAATGTTTAGAAACTCTTCTGAAAGTGAGCAATATGCTGATAGAGTAGAATCAGCAGATGGCGTTTATGTAGTACCAGCATTCGTTGGTTTAGGTGCACCTTATTGGGATAGCGACGTAAGAGGAGCTATTTTTGGACTAACTAGAGGAACATCGAAAGAACATTTCGTACGTGCTACTTTGGAATCGCTTGCATATCAAACAAAAGATGTTTTGGATGCAATGGAGGCTGATTCAGGTATCTCTCTAAAAACGCTACGTGTAGACGGTGGAGCAGTAGCAAATAATTTCTTAATGCAATTCCAAAGTGATCTATTGGACGTTCAGGTTGATCGTCCGGTGATCAATGAGACAACAGCACTTGGAGCAGCATATTTGGCTGGATTAGCTGTTGGTTATTGGGAAGATAAAAATGAAATCTCTAAAAAGTGGAAGAATGATAGATCATTCCTTCCTGAAATGGAACAAGAGAAGCGAGAAGGCTTATACGAAGGCTGGCAAAAAGCTGTGAAAGCAGCACAGATTTTTAAATAAAATGATTTAAGAAGAAACTGGGGTTTTACTATACCTAGTTTCTTTTTTTGATGAATAATCCGAATAAAACAGTGCAAGCTATCATGACGGGAATAAAAAAGGAGGATTTTCATTGAAAAAAATAGTACAAATATCTTTGGCATTGCTTCTCATCGGTTCGTTAATGGGCTGTGGCATGAATAAAAAAGATGAAAAAGTCGTTGAGAATAATGAAACAGTAGATGAAACAACGACTGAACCGATTGTGAAAGACGATGAAGTGACTACTGATCAAAAGGTCGAATTAGCAGATGATGTTTCGGACAAAATCGTTGGCTTGGAGGAAGTAGAAAGTGCAAACGTTTTTGTAACCGATAACAACGCATATGTCGCAGTTGTATTAAAAAATGGCACAAATGCAACAGAAGAATTGGAAACAAAAATAGCAGATGAAGCAAGAGCAACGAACGCTGACTTCAAAAATGTATATGTCTCAACAAACCCAGACTTTTCAAAGGAATTTACCGATTACGGGGATAAAATAAGAGCAGGCGAACCAGTAGAGGGATTTTTTGATGAGTTCTCTGACACTGTAAAAAGAGTATTCCCTGATTCGCATTAAACTATGTAAAATAGAAAGTGGAAGCAATTTCCGTTGATAAATAAGTAAAATGGGTTTATTATATACACATAGGCTGCATTGTACGTATGGATATTAAGTTTTAACCTTTATGCTGTAACAGGGAGTTTTATATAGAAGCTGGAGTGACAAGCCTTATTCTCTTTTGACAATGAGGACACGCACGAAAGTTTTTGCGAACACCCACTTTTAGAAGTGGTGGTTTAAAACTTTCTTATTAAAGTACGGCAAAGGCGGCTTACTTAAATTAATCATTATAGTAAGCATCTTCCTTAATCGGAGGGTGCTTTTTTGTTGTTGTTAAATGTTAAAAAGCTTTGGTTTGTTTATTAAATATTACTACTACCATTACACCTATTATAATGTGTATTTTTTATTTGTGTTCACAGTCGGAACATTAAGCCTTGTAACAAAAATCGAATAACCTAAGTAAGAGCGTTCCAATCGGAGCGTTTTTTTTAATACAAAACTATAATTTATTGAAAAGTATATATAGATATAAAGTCACTACTAACATTTGTCAGTATTGTGTTAATTTGAATTTAGTTTATCCTTAAAGTGAGTGTGTATATAAATACTCCAAAAGGAGAAAAAATATGAAAAGAAAACTATGGAAAGAGATAGCGGTGGCTATCTTATTAGTTTCAACCATTTTATCTTTTTCACCAATCGCATACGGAGAAACAACTTCCGTTCAACAATCGATTGATAATGTAACAATGGAAATGAAAAAAGCGGCTTTGTCCTATGTAGAACCTGCTTTAAAAGGGGAACTAGTACTGAGTTCTTCACTTGATTCGGTGCTGAACAGTGTAAAGAAGAACTACCAAGAAACAAGAAAGATCATTCTAGCATCTAATCTTTCAGAAAAAGAAAAGCAAGCGAAGTTGAAAGAAATAGACGCATTATATGATGGGAAAATCGTAAAAGGGCTTATCCCATATATCGATGCCTATAACTACGCATCGAAGTATTTGGAGCCCTTACTAAAAGAAATAACAGAAGCAGAAGCAAAAAATGATTTTTTAGCAGTTGAAAAAGCTTATCACGAGTTATCTGTTCAACTAAAATCAAGAACGTCTATTTTATATCGTTTAACGGGTAAAGCACCTCGTCATCTACTGTTAGAAATGTATAAAAAGCCAGCGGATGCAAAACGTGATGAACTGGTTATTCCTGTAACTATTATGATGAAAGCAGCAAGTGCACAACAGTTACTTCTTGCAGGAAAAAAAGAAGAAGCGATAAAAGCGACAGAGGATATTCCATCCCTAGTGGCCAAACTATCTAATACAAATTCTTTCCATCAAGCATTAATAAAAGAGTTGGAGAGACTTCAAGCAATCTTATTGCCAGCACCTGTAGTACCAGAAGTTCCGACCCCACCAGTAACATCACCATCAACTGGTAGCGGAGGTAACGATGGATTATCAGAAACTTCCGCACAACGAGCATTACGTTTAGCAAAGACAGACGCTATAAAAGAGTTAACGGATTATAAAAGCGAAACAGATTATAGCGTTGTAAACTGGACAACAATCTTATCTTTAAAAACAACTTGGAGAAACGCTATCAATTCTGCGAAGACAACAACAGAAGTTACACAAGTATTAGATAATGCAAAGGCAGAAGTGGATAAAGTTCTGACAATAGCCCAGGAAATGGCTCTAGCCTTAGATAAGGCGAAGACAGATGCGATTGCAGAGCTAGCAATTTATAAAGATACTGATTATAGCCCAACAAACTGGACATCAATAAAAGGATATAAAGTTGATGGAACATTTGAAATCAACGCAGCAACTACAACTGCAGCTGTTGTAAAAGCACTTTCTTACGCACAAATGAAAATCAATGCCGTTAAAACATTAGTAGAAGAACAACAAGACCAACAAAATCAAGATTTAGTAAATACAGAAGCAGCAAACATTCCTTTAACATTTGCTCCTGCTGCAAATCTAGCTGGAACAGTTTCTCTACCAACAGTTGGCGCTGATTATACTATTTCGGTTAAATCAACATCTAATCCTTTAAAGTATGGTATGGATGGTAAGGTTAAAGCAGATGGTTCTTCAACGGTTGTGTATACTGTGACACATAAAGCTTCAGGAAAAACTGCTGACACTGGTTTAGTAGAAGTAATAACTACCATCATTTTGAAAGTACCGCCTGTTGTAAATACAGTTTCACCTTTACCTTCAACAATGCCTTTCAATACCCCTATTGAGTTTACGTTTATAGACGATCCAGAATGGAGAGCAGCCTTTGAAAGTTTAGGTTTAAAAAACCAAATTGGTTCCACGATTTTCTTCAAGGGAAGGATAGTAATTAATGATGGAACACTTAAACTAGCTAATGGTTTTTATGGAGTTAGTCTCACATGGGTATGGACATTTAAAGCAACGGGCTATCAAGATGTTATCATAACGCTTGAAGTATTACCAAAACTCCCATAATAGATTTGTTAAACATCAAGGGCATCCAATTGGGTGCTCTTTTTATGTAAAAAAATAAGGAGTGATCGAATTTGGAAAAGTATCTATCATCAACAGGAAGTTTCTTGGCAGTTCTTTCAAGTGCAATTTTGATGCCTATATTCGAATTTATGTATGGGCCAGGAGAGGCAGTTATGTACACAATGCTTGCACCGCTACTTAATCGGAGGATGCAATTTTTTGTTAGTAAGGACTATTTGATTTTCGGAAATTGCTCGAACAGCCCGGACAGAAAATCACTTCAAATAACCAAAGCCTAGCTTTTAGACACTTGATAGTTCTAAAAAAAGAACGGCCGAGAAGTTATCCCTCGACAATTCTTTTTTATTTTATGATAAGTTGTAAAATAAACAGTTTTTAACTCACATTGCTTTAGTTTTTAAATAATGAATAATTGTATCCGTTACTTCTTTTGTAGTAGCTTTACCTTTTAAATCACCCGTTTTGATGCCTTGTTCTAGACTGTATTCGATTGCATTAAGTAAATGTTCACCAAGTTCAGTATAACCAAGATAGTCTAACATCAGTTTTCCGGTCCAGATTTGGCCTAATGGATTAGCAACACCTAAACCTGCGATATCAGGTGCAGATCCATGTACTGGTTCAAACATGGAAGGGAACTCATTACTTACGTTAAGATTAGCTGCTGGTGCAATGCCGATACTACCCATAATTGCTCCACCAATGTCTGTTAAAATATCACCGAACAAATTGGAAGCAACAATAACATCAAATTCAGAAGGCTTCATAATCATATAAGCTGCCATTGCATCCACATGAACACTGTTTTGTTGTAGTTGTGGATATTCAGCTACAACGTCATGGAATACATCATCCCAGAAGGGCATGCTATGGGTAAGGCCATTTGATTTTGTTGCACTTGTAACTTTTTTACTTCTTTGACTGGATAAATCACAAGCGTAACGCATTGCTCTCTCGGTACCTTTTCGTGTGAAAACGGCATTTTGAATGGCAATTTCATCTTGACCTGAGTGCATTCTACCACCGCTATCTGAGTATTCACCTTCGGAGTTTTCACGTACAACGATAATATCGAATTCACCTGGATTTTTTAATGGTGAATCAAGACCTTTTAATAGTTTTGCAGGACGGATATTAATGGATTGTTGAAGACCTCTTCTAATTTTTATTAGTAATCCCCAAAGTGAAATATGGTCTGGAACAAGTTCAGGCATACCTACTGACCCAAGAAAAATTTGATCGTAATTTTTTAGAATTTCGAGACCATCTTCGGGCATCATTTCACCATTTTCTAAATAGTAATCACAGCCCCAAGGTAATATACCCCATTCAAATTTTAAATTACCATCTAATTCTGCTAAAGTATCTAGTACTCGCATTGCTTCTGGTACTACTTCTTTTCCAATACCGTCTCCTGGTATCGTAGCGATTTTATATGTTTTCATCTAAAAACTCCTCCTTTTTTAAGGAAAACCACTGCTATCATAATGAACTTTCATTTAGGTATACAATAACCTTTATTGTATCTAAATGAGTTTCACAAGCCTTTTCCATTGCGCCGCTAATGTCATCAAGAACGTAAGTCGATGTAATAATATTACTAGTAATATCTTTTAGTTTGTTTAATATTTTAATTGCTAAAGGGAATGCATTAGCATATCTATAAACAGTTAACAAATCAATTTCCTTTTGCAACATAGTAGTTAAATCTAGGGTAACATTTTGTTGACGTGGGAACCCGATGCTAACTAATTTTCCACCTTTTTTAAGGGAGTTAACAGCTGAGGCAAGTGCTTGCTCAGCCCCCGAAGTTTCAATTACAACATCAAAGTAATTTTCTACTATTTCTTGTTTAGATACTTCAATTGTTTGGGTAGCTCCCAAGCTTTTAGCAACTTCTAGCTTGTGTGAAACCATATCCGTTACAGCTATTTCTTCCGCATTAAAATAATTTGTTGCTGCAACTGCCATTAAACCAACTGGTCCCATACCCATGATTAAAACTTTCATACCTGGCTTTAAATTAGCACGATTTAAAGCATGGATGCCTACGGAAAGAGGCTCCGCTAAAGTAGCCTCTTCAAATGTTAAAGAATCGGGTATCGAAAATACATAATCTTCTGGATGGTTAATATATTGGCGCAATGTCCCTTTGTATGGAGGGGTAGATAAAAATACTACTTCATCACAAAGATTATATTTTCCACTTCTGCATTTTTCGCAAGTTCGACAAGGAACACCTGGTTCAACAGCGACTCTATCCCCAATTGAAAATTTAGTAACATGGCTTCCGACTTCGACAACGGTTCCTGCGCATTCATGTCCTTGAATATGGGGGTATTGTACAGTTCTTTTTCCAATATGCCCATGTTTATAATAATGAATATCTGATCCGCAAATACCAACGGCTTCTACTTTTATTAATACCTCATTAGGAGCAATAGATGGTATTTCTTCGTAACCGACTTCCACTTTTGATAATTCTACTAAATTTGCGACTTTCATTTCTAAAGCATTCAATTCTGATCACTCCAATATTGGTTGATTATCGTATTTAAGTAGAACTTTACCGCATTTTTTATCTTCACAAAGTTGGAAAGCAGGCTCCCATTCATCTAAAAGCATCGTATGCGTAATAATTGGTTTTAAGTTTATTTTATTTTGCTCATATAACTTCATTACTCGGTCCCATGTTTCAAAGGAATGAGCAAGAGATCCATATACTTGTAATTGTTTGTATAGGATAACATCGTAATCCATCGTAAAAGCCTTGCCAGCTATCCCTACTTGAATATGTTTTCCACGATTTTTTAATTGTTTAAAACACTCATTGATAGCAACAGGTACGCCTGTGCAATCTACTGTAATGTCAACTCCAGAACCGTTTGTTTCTAGTGCAACAATCTCAGCTAAATTTTCTTGTTGGACATTAATAACTCTATCTGCGCCCAATTCTCGTGCGATTTCCAGCCTTTGTGAATCGACATCTGTCCCTGTAACGAGTATCTTGCATCCTTTAAGAGCTAATAGGGATAAGCAAATAAGTCCGATTGGACCCGGTCCCGACAATAAGACAACGTCGCCACTCTTAATATCCGTTAATTCCTCAATTGCTTGAACCCCGCAAGCTAAAGGCTCTGCTAATGCTCCTTCTTGAAGAGATACATGATCCGGTAATTTATACACAACATGCTCTTCGATTGCTAAGTACTTTGTGAAACTTCCATTTACCCCATGTCCCATTCCACGACGCAGCTCACAAAACATATAATAGCCTGTTTTACAATGAATACATGTTCCGCAAGTACGTTGAGTTGAACCTAGCACAGCTACGCGATCACCAACGGATACACTAGTTACATTGGCACCAGTTTCAACTACTACTCCAGAACATTCATGACCTAAAACAACTGGTGGATAGCTTTTAAATGTATCGTGTAAAATGTGTAAATCTGTGCCGCAAATTCCGGTATAAGCTACTTCTATTTTTACTTGGTCTTCTTTACATACAGGTTCCTCCATATGAACAATTTCAATATTTCCTGCACCTTGTTTTGTTTTTTGTAGCGCTTTTATATGAATCCACTCCTACTGATTATATTTATAAAATAAATGAATAGATTGGTTCCTGTTCTAAACGGAAATCAACGGTTCTTCTGATTGATTATTCCAAGCCAATTGATATGAATTTTACTTCTAAATACTCTTCGATGCCCCAAAGTCCGCCTTCACGACCAAGTCCACTTTCTTTAAATCCACCAAATGGAGCTTGTGCTGTTGATGGTACACCATCATTTAGGCCGACAATTCCATATTCCAATTTCTCAGAAATATGAATTGCTTCCGATAGTTTTTCAGAAAACACATAGGCAGCTAAACCAAATGGTGTATCATTCGCACGTCTAATTACTTCTTCAGTTGTTTTATAAGTTGTAATTGGTGCAAGGGGTCCAAATGTCTCTTCATACATACATTCCATATCATCAGTTACATTAACCAGCACAGCTGGTGTTAAGAAGAACCCATTAGAATTAGGGATTTCTTCTCCACCAGTAATAACTTTTGCACCTTTTTTCACAGCATCAGCTAGCTGAGATTTCACTTTATTGACAGCATTTTTGTCAATTAAAGGTCCAATAACTACGCCTTCGTCTAGACCATTACCAACAGTTAATTTTTCTACTTCCGCTTTAAAAATATTTGTAAATTCTTGTTCAACACTTTCATGCACATAAATGCGATTAGCACATACGCATGTTTGACCAGCATTTCTAAATTTTGATTTAATCAAATGCTCAGCTGCTAATTGTAAATTTGCATTTTCTGTGATGATAAATGGTGCATGTCCACCAAGTTCTAATGATAATTTCTTAACAGTATTTGCAGCTTGCGCCATTAGTTTTTTCCCTACTTCTGTCGAACCAGTGAATGTAACTTTACGAACTCTACTATCTCTCATCCATTCCCCAACTATTGCACTTGAGTTACCTGTAACTAGATTAAGAACACCTTTTGGAATACCCGCTTCATGTGCTAATTCAATTAACTTTATTGCAGTAAGTGGTGTAAGGGAAGCTGGCTTTATTACTGCTGTACATCCCGCTGCGAGTGCAGGTGCAACTTTTCGAGTAATCATAGCAGCAGGGAAATTCCATGGTGTGATAGCTGCGATAACGCCAACTGGTTGTTTCGTTACGAGTAAGCGCTTAACCACGCTAGATGAAGGAAGAGTTTGGCCATAAATACGTTTACCTTCCTCTGCGTACCACGAAATAAAGCTATTTGCATAGTCAATTTCTCCTATTGCCTCTGCTAATGGTTTCCCTTGCTCTTTCGTCATAATTTCTCCAATAACTTCTTTGTTCTGATCGACTAAATGGAACCATTTATATAATAAATCTGAGCGTTGACCAGCAGTTAATGCAGACCAAGATTCCAATGCTGCAAATGCTGCATCTGTAGCTAATAGTGCTTCTTTTTCATTGCCGTTTGGTACACTTCCGATTGTTTCTAGTGTAGCAGGGTTAACGACATAAATTTGGTCGGTTGTTGTAACTGATTCTCCATTAATAATCATATTTCCTTTTATAGTCATTTATATTTCCTCCTCTGAAAATTTAAAATATTGTTGATTAATTAAGATTATAGATAGCAAAAAGAAAAAAAGTCAATGTAAATATATTTGTAATAGTTAAATAATAAAGTAACAATTATAATAGGCTATTATAGCTAATAACTGGAGATAGAAAACTAATCAGCGAATTTTATGGGAAAAAAGTATTTCCTTTTTGTTAATAAATGAACTAAAATGTGAGTTTGAAGGTAGGAAGTATTAAACATTAAAAGAGGAGAATTATTATGAAAGTCAATATTTATGATGTTGCTAAAGCAGCTAATGTCTCTATTGCTACAGTCTCTAAAGTTATTAATAATACAGGGAGAATAAGCGATAAAACGAAAAAAAAGGTGAATGATATTATTAAAGAATTGGATTACAAGCCAAGTTTAATAGCATCTGCTCTAATGGGGAAAAATACTCGTACGATAGGGTTTATCCTTCCTGACTTAGCTAACCCATTCTTTTCGGAATTAGCTAGATACATTGAAGATAAAGCAAATGAGTATGACTACAATGTCGTAATTTGTAGCACTGATTATATTAAAGAAAAAGAGGATACGTATATTTCCTTATTGATGCAAAAAAACGTGGATGGTTTTATTTTAGCTTCTGGTTTTGAACGCTTTGAAACGGTTCAAAAATTAATGGATGAAAAAATTCCAGTCGTTATTGTAGCTAGGAATTATCCAGAGGTGCCAGTCAATTTAGTTGCTATAAATGACTATGAAGCAGGATATCAAGCAACTTCATTTTTAATTCAACAAGGCCATCAAAAAATTTCGATAATTGCTAGGGATATTTGGAGTAATAGAGAAAGATTTAGAGGCTATTCAGATGCAATGAAAGATTATCAATTAACCATTCCTACGGAAGTCTATTATGCAAAAGAATCTACTATCCAAGCGGGACATGATAGCTTCCAACAAATAATGCGTGAATCTAAAATTGCACCTACAGCTATTTTTGCTTGTAATGATATGATGGCGGTTGGAGCCATTAAAGCTAGCCAAAAAATGGGATTAGCCGTTCCAGAAGATATGTCTATAATGGGATTTGATAATACACTTATAGCTCAAATTATTAATCCTACACTGACAACTATTGATCAACCCAAAAAAACGATTGCTAACGAAGCTGTAAAATTACTTATGAGTGCGATAGACGGAGATACTGAAAAACATACGATTATTCTTAAAACAGAATTAGTTAAAAGGGAATCTGTAAAAAAAATTTAATTTTATAGTTGAAAATTCCGAAAAATTGATTTATATTAATTTGCAGGAAGGTTAAGCGCTTAACTTTCGTGGAGGTGATTATTATTTTAATTAATGGAAATGTAATAATCATACAATCTGGTGGCCCAACAGCTGTAATTAACAGTTCAATGGTCGGGATTGTAGAAGCAATTTTGGAATCTAATAAGCCAAGTATAAAAATTTATGGAGCAAAGGGTGGATTGAAAGGTTTATTGAATAATTCTTTAGTCCGCTTGGATACTTTGACGAAAGAAAAGCTTAAATCAATTAAGTACACTCCCGGTGCGATGCTTGGAACATGCCGCTTGAAAATAGAGGGATTTCATTTACGTAAAATAATCGGAATTTTCAAGGTATTAAATATTAATCATTGTTTTTATATAGGTGGAAATGGATCCATGTATGTTGCAGAGCAAATTAGTAATTGTGCACGTGAACTAAATTATCCGCTTTGTACTATCGGAGTCCCTAAATCAATAGATAATGATTTGGATATGATTGATCATTCTCCTGGGTATGCCAGTGCAGCTAAATTTTTAATAGCGTGTACAGAAGATATTACACTGGATATTGTCAGCTATGAGGCACCTAAAAAGGTAACTATTATGGAAACAATGGGACGCAATACTGGGTGGCTGGCGGCTTCATGTTCGTTAGCGGAGCAGAAGTCGTCAAATTGTAAACAATTAATATACATACCAGAAAGCCCGTTTAGTCTTATTAATTGTCTTGAAACGATTGAGTATAACTATAATAATGACTATCACACTTTGCTTATTGTTTCAGAGGGAATTAGAGATCATCAAGATCAACTAATAGCAGCGAAAACATTACAGTATGATAGTTTGAATAGACCAAAGTTAGGTGGGGTATCCTGGCTTTTAAAAGATGAAATTGACAATAATTTAAATATTGGTACTCGTTGTATTGACACAAGTATTTGGCAACGAAGTAGTTCTAGATATATTTCTTTAACAGATGTTAACGAGGCATATAATTTAGGATACAATGCATGGAAAGCAGCGTTAAATAATGAAGATTGTGTCATGGTTACACTTTCAAGATTAGAAACATCAGAATATATGGTTGAATATAGTTCAGTTCCTTTAAGTAGAATCGCAGGCATTGAGAAAACTGTTCCGAAGCATTGGTATGATGAAACTAAAAAGGCAATGAATAAAGAATTTATAGATTATATTAAACCACTAGTAAAAGGCGATGTTGTTAAACCAAGTTTTGATTTGGAACAACAGCATGTAAGTATCTAATATGAACTAAAGTGATATTTGGAAAAGTTAGATGAAATGAGAGTGAGTCAAAGGAGTTTTATTTTTAGTACTTTGGTTAAGCGCTTTCTCAAATGATAAGGAGGATTTATATGCCAAGCAATAATGCTGTTCTAAAAGAGAAATCGAAAGATGCACGAAAAAGTTTATTAAAAGTTGTTCATCATGCAGGTGCAGGTCACATAGGAGGTCCATTGTCGGCAATTGATGTACTAACAACACTATATTTTGATGAAATGAATGTCGAACCTTCTGAACCACAAAAAACTGACCGTGATCGTTTTGTTTTATCAAAGGGACATTCAGCGATAGGATTATATGCTGTATTAGCAGAAAAAGGCTATCTTGATCGCGAGGAATTATATACTTTTGATTCATTAAATTCTAGGCTACAAGGTCATCCAGATATGAAGATTTTACCTGGCATCGAAATGTCGACTGGATCTTTAGGTCAAGGTATTTCAGCAGCGGTTGGAATGGCGTTAGGTGCTAAAGTACAGAATCAATCATTTAGAACTTACTGCATGATTGGTGATGGTGAATCACAAGAAGGTCAGGTATGGGAGGCAGCATTTATTGCTGCAAAATACGAGTTAGACAATCTTGTAGTTATTCTAGATTACAACAAACTTCAACAATATGGTTGGCCTGGAACAACTACCGAGAGGGCTGTTCCAAATGACTTGATGGAAGAAAAGTGGGAGGCCTTTGGTTGGAATGTTATTCGAATCGATGGTCATTCATTTGACGAAATTTTAGAAGGTTTTAAACAAGCGAAACTAGTGAAACAAAAACCGACAATACTTATTGCGGATACGATTAAAGGTAAAGGAATTAGCTTTATGGAGAATAATTATTTATGGCATTCTAGAATTCCTACTGACGAAGAACTATCGTTGGCATTAAAAGAATTAGACGAAAGTGGTGACCTATAATGCAAGTTTCTCAACTTAAAACAGCATCGATGCGTGACAGTTTTAGTGAAACACTTTACCAACTTGCAGTAAATGATCCAAGAGTTTTTGTACTGGATGGGGATTTAGCTACTTCAACCAAAATTGAAAAGGTAGCAAAAGAACATCCACAAAAATTTTTACAAATGGGTATTGCAGAGCAAAATATGTTAAGCGTTGCTGCTGGTTTAGCGACAACGGGACTTCAGCCATGGGCAGTTACATTTGCAGCATTTATGTCTAAACGTGCTTTAGATCAAATTCAAGTACAAATTGCACAACCAAAACTAAATGTAAAAATGATTGGTGCTTATAGTGGATTATTGACAGGTGTTACAGGGAAAACGCATCAAGCGTTAGAGGATATTGCTATTTTCAGAAGTTTAGCTAATATGACTGTACTTGCACCAGCTGACTCTGTTGAAACGACTAAAATGATGGAGTGGGCTAATCAGTATGATGGTCCAGTATACATAAGATTGGCTCGAGATAATTACCCAATCTTATTCGATGATTCTTATGTATTCCAACCAAATAAAGGTGTTGTTTTAAAAGAGGGAACGGATTTAACAATTATCGCTACTGGAACTGCCACAAGTCGTGCACTGGAAGCTGCGGAAATTTTAAACCAAAACAATATATCATCGACGGTAGTTCATTTACCTTCAATAAAACCAATTGATCAAGAGCTAATTATCGAGATGGCTACAAAAACAAAAGCAGTTGTCACTGTAGAAGAACATAGCATTTATGGGGGATTAGGTAGTGCAATAGCAGAAATATTGGCAGCAAATGCACCAACTCCTATTGAATTTGTTGGTGTTAAAGATCGCAATTCAGAGTCTGCTAGTAACGAGGCATTATTGGAGAAATACGAGATTTCCACAAAGTTTATTGTAGAGGCAGCTCAAAGAGTTAATTTGAGAAAGAAATAGTAGCATTTAGCGATAGTTTATTAAATCCCTTCTTTTATATTAATACCTAAAAGAAGGGGCTTATGCTAACTCCATTATGAATTTTAAAATTTTTTTAATTAATAAGTTCCAGGAAGGTTTCACAAGGCAAAATCGCGATTTTATTAATAGAAAAGTTAGAATTATTAAATGTTTTACAGGAGTTGCCATTGACAAAATGACCAAATTTTCATAATAATGACTGAACGGTAAACGAACCTTTGTACATAATACGTACTTTAGAAGGTTTTCTTAAATTAATAAATGAAAGTATTTTAGTCCAAGGACAAGATTTTTCTTAGGTTTGAAGAGTATCTGTATTCGATATTTTAGGACAGATATTATCTGTTTGAAGATATAAATTTATTTCACAAACATGGAGGGATATGTATGAAGAAGTTTTTAGTTTTGATGGTTGCTCTAATGATGGCTTTTATCGCGGGATGTAGTTCTGAAGAGGGGAAAGCTAAGGGGGAGACTAAAGGTGACACAGGAAATTCTAGTGAACAAATAGTGTTAGATTTAAGTATTCCAGAACCTGAAGATGCAAAATTTGGATTGACGGCAACTGCATTCAAAGAAGAATTAGAAGCACTAACAGATAATAAAATGACAGTGAAAATTCATAGTAATAACTCCCTTGGCGGTGAACGAGAAGTATTCGAGCTTATGGGTTTAGGTTCAGTAGACATGGCTATTCAATCAGCAGGACCTATGGGTAACTGGGTTCCAGAATTTAATGTTTTTGATTTACCATTTTTGTTTGATAGTACAAAGCATGTTTATAGTGTTCTAGACGGTGAAATTGGCGACGAATTGAATGAAAAGTTCGAAACTGCAACGAATGTGAAAATTTTAGGTTGGGTTGAAAACGGTTTCGTGGCGACAACTTCAAATAAAGAGATTAGCAGTGTAGAAGATGTTAAGAAAATGAAAGTCCGTGTTCAAGAAAATGAGATTCAAATTGATACATGGAAATCATATGGTGCAGAACCAACACCGATGGCATGGACAGAAGTATTTACTGGTTTACAACAAGGTGTAATCGATGGACATTCTAACTCAGCAGCTACGATTAAATCTTCTAAAATTTATGAAGTACAGAAATATGTAGCTGAGATTGAAGACCGTTTTAGTGCAGCACCAATTTCAATTAGTACAGCAACATTAAATCGTTTGACTGAAGAACAACAAACTGCGGTATTAAAAGCGGCTGATGTAGCAGAAGTAAAAGGTAGAGAATTTAACAAGCAAAAAGTTGAAGAAGCATTTGAGTTTTTGAAAGCAGAAGGAATTATAATTACTGCTCCTGACAAAGAATCATTTAAAACAAGTGCAGAGAGTGTATATACAAAATGGGCTCCTAAGTTGGGTGAGGAGTTAATTGAGAAAATCCGAAACACTCCTTATTAAACTTTTACTGCTCTTATAAAAGCGAGCTCAAACTATTTTGAACTCGCTTTTAGGTAAAGTAATATGGCTTTTATGAGAAATATCTCTTCTGTGAATATTTGAAAGCACTTTCATTTTAAGAAGAGATATTCTTTTATGTAAATTTGATAATTGAATTACATTAGAAAATGGTTAAATGACAGTGAATGCTAGTATTTTATAAATACACAGGGGATGTGGTGAACTTTGGAGTCCATTTTAAGAACTTACTTACGTTTTATTGATCGTTTAAACAAAGTAATGGGTTATTTATTAACTCTTCTATTAGCTGTTATGACAGCAATTATTTTCTGGCAAGTGTTTTCTCGCTTCGTTGTAGGCTCTTCTTTATCTTGGTCAGAAGAACTATCTAGATTTTTGATGATTTTCATGATTTTAATAGGTTCTTCTATTGCTCTAAGAAATAATGAATTAATTGCAATAGAAATATTATTAGAAAAAGTAGAAAATTTATCTAAAAAAGTTGTTGTTATTACTATTCACATTATATCAATCGTATTTTTTATCATTTTAATCAAATACGGTTATTCAATGGCCCAAAGCTTTAGTAATCAAACGGCTCCGGGTTTAGGTATATCTATGAAATATATTTACTTAGCATTACCACTTGGTGGTGTATTGCTTCTATTAAATTCTTTAGCTTGTATAGTGGAAGAAATCATTGGGAAGGAGGAAAAATAAATGTTAATTTTATTCTTTATTTCATTATTTGTACTCATGTTTTTAGGAGTACCAATAGCGGTATCACTAGGCTTGTCGACTGTTATAGGGATATCTCTTCATGAAACCCTTCCAATGGAAATTGTTCCTCAGAGAATATTTGTCTCACTAAATTCATTTCCTCTAATGGCTATTCCATTCTTTATACTAGCTGGAAACATTATGGGTATTGGTAGTATGTCAAAAAGACTTGTTAATTTTGCAAGTTCATTAGTGGGTCATTTCTCAGGTGGTCTTGCTATGGTTGCGATTGTGACATCTATGTTTTTTGCCGCAATTTCTGGATCGGGGGCTGCAACTACTGCTGCGATTGGTTCTATTTTAATACCTGCGATGATCGCTAAAGGCTACAAAATTGAGTATGCCGCAGCCAATCAAGCAGTAGCTGGGGCTTTAGGAATTATTATACCGCCGAGTATCGCCATGATTCTTTATGGTGTTGCAGCAGAGGTATCTATAGGAGATCTATTTATTGCGGGAATTATACCTGGAATGCTAATTACTTTCTCTTTATTAGTTAGCGCAATGATTATTGCTAAGAAAAACGGTTATGTTGGGGAAGAGAAGCAAAGTTTCCCTAGTATACTAAAAGCTTTTAAAGAAGCAATATTGGCAATCTTAATGCCACTTATTGTTTTAGGAGGAATTTACACTGGTGTCTTCACTCCGACAGAAGCTTCAGTAGTAGCTGTTGTGTATTCACTTGTTGTAGGTATGTTTATATATAAAGATATTACTCTACCACAATTAGGAAAAGTGTTAAAAGATAGTGCAGTAAATAGTTCCGTTATTATGTTTGTTATTGGTGCAGCGGGATTATTTGGATTTTTCATCGGTATTAACAGTGTTCCAGATATGATCTACGAATCTATTTCATCATTGGTTACAAGTAAATATGCATTCTTGTTCCTTGTAAACGTTATTTTATTCATTGCTGGAATGTTCTTAGAGGGTGGTGCGGCAATTCTAATTTTAGTTCCATTATTGCTAGGAACAGCGGTGAATTTAGGGATTGATCCTGTCCATTTCGGAGTTATTATGGTGTGTAACTTAGCTATTGGATTAGTAACACCTCCTGTTGGAATTGATTTGTTTGTTGTTTCCAAACTCACCAATGTTAGTATTATGCGAATTGCCCGGTATGCAATTCCACTAATTTTAATTTTAATTTTAGATGTGCTTATCATCACATATGTTCCGGCTTTATCCACTTGGTTACCGTCATTATTGAAGTAAAAGAGAGGGATGAAGATATTGAGTATTTTTAAACAATTAGCAGTTGTTGGTGCAGGGACGATGGGATTGGATATTGCCAAGTTTTTCATTATGAAAGAATGCCAAGTTGTTTTAATAGATAAAGAGCGAGAAAGTCTTGAAAAAATTGAGTTGTTTGTAAAGCAAAATTGGTCAGAGGATGAATGCTCAAGGTTAGTACTTCAAACAGGTCTTCAACAATTAAAGGATGTATCACTTGTTGTTGAAGCCATTCCTGAAAATGAGCGATTAAAAAAGGAATTATACAAAGAATTAGAAGAGCAATTATCTAATGAGGTTGTTATAGCAACAAACACTTCTGGGATACCAATTAATAAATTGTCTAGTGAATTAAAATTTCCTAATAGATTTGTCGGTATGCATTTTTATATGCCGGCAAATCTAATTCCAATTGTAGAAGTAATAAAAGGCAATCAGACTTCTACTTTAGTGGTTCAAGAGATTACAGATTGGTTAAAGGAATTAGGAAAAATACCTGTTGTTATCAATAAAGATATACCAGGTTTTATTGGGAATAGACTTCAACATGCGATGGCAAGGGAGGCAATATCATTATTAGAAAATGACATTGCAACTGCTGAAGATATTGATTTAGTAGCACAATATGCTCTTGGGATACGCTTATTATTAAACGGACCTTTAGCTCAAAGAGATTTAAATGGACTAGATATCCATCTAAATGCGGCTAGTTATTTATACCGGGAACTAGATAATCGAACAGAACCTTCAAAAATTCTCCAAGAAAAAGTATTTTCTGGTGACCTCGGTATTAAAACTGGCAAAGGATTTTATGAGTGGGAAATGCCTGCAAAAGAAATTCGTCAGCAAAATAATCAAGACTTAGGATCACTGGTTGAATGGCTAAAAAATAAAAACTTGATTGGATTTAAACACTCAAAAGGAAAGGGAGACTAATTTGGAATTGCACACGTCGAACTTCAATAGTTTATTGGCAACGAATCTTTTTTTTGGTGAGGAATGTGTGAATAAAAATTTACCGCTAATTATTCAAGAGCAAGGCTATTCAAAGATTTTTATTGCCACAGATCCAGGAATTGTGTCTTCTGGAATTTTGAATAAGGTTTTAAAAATACTTGATGATAGTAGTATTAAGTGTGAAATATTTTCCGAAGTAGAGCCAAATCCACTTGATGTAACAGTCATGAAAGGAACGGCTATTTATATAGAAGAAAATTGTGAGCTAATTATCGCATTAGGTGGTGGAAGTGCGATGGATTTTGCTAAAGGAGTAAGTGCAGTCGTTGGCAATGGTGGGCATATTCTTGATTATAGAAGAGGAAAGAAAACATTACAGAAGAAATGTCCAACTATTATTGCAATACCAACAACTGTTGGGACGGGATCAGAAGTTACTCCTGTGTCCGTTATTACCGACCCACAGGCTAAAAGAAAATATATTATCGCATCACCATACATTCAACCGCAATATGCGATGGTAGACCCAACATTAACATATACGTTACCAGCACATATCGTTGCTTCTACAGGTATGGATGCACTAGTTCATGCAATTGAATCTTATACCTCAAATGCAGCAAACCCTTTTTCTGAAAGTTTTTCAATACAAGCGATTAAAATGTTAGTGAAAAACCTACCAACTAGCTATAAAGACAATGAAGATCGTGAGGCACGTGCGCAAGTGCATTTAGCAAGCACATTAGCTGGATTTGCCTTTAACTATGGGAAATTAGGTATCGTGCACTCTTGTTCACATCCGATGTCGGCTAGATATGGTGTGCCACATGGAATAGCGAATGCTGTAATTTTACCTTATGTTTTAGAGTTTAATAAAGTAACTAATATTGAAAAGTTTGCTGAAATAGCTAGAATTTTTGATCCCTCTCTTAAAGATGTTGATGAGAGAGAGGCGGCGAACCAAGTTTCAAAGGTTGTTCATAGATTCAATGCACAATTGAATATACCTTCTACATTTAGTCATTTAAAAATAGATTTTACTCATTCAATGATTGCAGAATTAGCAAGAGATGCAATGGATGACGTTGGAACTTTTCCATTTAATCCAAGGAAAGCAAGCCTGGATGAAGTCGTTTCAATTTATCAAAAAGTATTAATTTAGCACAAATAATGTACAGAATGGGGCATGCGTATGTATATTAATGGCGAATGGATCAAATCAAATAATAAGCTAGAAGTTCGCAATCCTTTAGACCAATCAATAGTTGGCGAAGTGGACTTAGTAGGCTCAAAAGAGACTGAAAAAGCAATTCTTGCAGCATCGGAAGCATTTCCTAAATGGGCAGAACTTACCGGCGATCAACGTTCAGAGTATTTGCAAAAAGTAGTTCAACTTTTAAATGAAAAAAAGGAATATTTAGCTGAAACAATTACAAAAGAAATGGGAAAAGCGATCGTTAATGCAAGGGCAGAAGTTGATAGTACAATTGCCTATTTTAAATGGTTCGCGGAAGAGGCTAGAAGAGTAAATGGAGAAATTATTCCTGCATCGAGTAGCAGTAAACGAATTTCAGTTATTAAGCAACCAGTAGGAGTTGTAGCAGCAATTACTCCTTGGAATTTCCCGTTATCTATGGGCGCAAGAAAGCTAGGTCCAGCACTTGCTGTAGGCTGTACAGCCATTTTAAGACCTTCAAGAGAAGCACCTCTTTCTTCTTTAGAATTATTTAAAATATTTGACGAAGTTGGTTTTCCTAAAGGTGTAGTTAATTTAGTAAATGGTAGTTCGGATGAAATTGTCGGCACTTTGATGGACAGTAAAAAAGTACGAAAAATTTCGTTTACCGGATCAACTAATGTAGGGAAAATATTAATTAGACAATCTGCCGACACGATTAAGCGAGTATCAATGGAATTAGGCGGACATGCACCGTTTATTGTATTTGATGATGCAGATATAGATTTAGCTGTAGATGGGGCAATTAAAAGTAAATTTAGCTCTGCTGGGCAGCAATGCGTTTGTGCAAATAGAATCTACGTCCAGGAAAGTATTTATGAAGAATTTGCAACGAAATTTACGGAGAAATGCAAGCAATTAATAGTTGGAAATGGACTGGATGAAAACACTAATATTGGTCCACTAGTTAATGAGGATGCAGTAAAGAAAGTAGCGGCACAGGTAGAAGATGCACTTAGCAAAGGTGCAACTTTACTATGTGGAAGTGAAACATTAGAAGGCTCACTTTATGAAAATGGAAGCTTTTACCCACCAACAGTTCTTGGAAATGTAACAGAAGATATGATTATTACTTATGAAGAAACATTTGGCCCAATTGCTCCTCTTATTAAATTTACAACAGAGGAAGAAGTTATTCAAAAAGCAAATGATATTGAGTTCGGTTTAGCATCATATTTTTATACAAATGATTTAACGAGAAGTCATAGAGTAGCGGAACAGCTTGAATATGGCATGGTTGGAGTTAATGATCCATATCCGTTTGTTGTACAAGCACCATTTGGTGGAGTAAAAGAAAGTGGGCTTGGACGAGAAGGTAGTAATCATGGAATAGATGATTATTTAGATTACAAAACAATTTCCTATCAATTGAAGGCTTAAAGATAACGTGAGAGTTGTGAAATAACCTTGAAACAAGCTTTTAGTCGTATGTTTGTTTCAAGGGTTTTATTTTGTTTTCTACTATATCCGTGTTAAAGTTATTATAATAAGGTTGAAAAATAATGATCAAAGCTCTTTGTTTTATTACTTCAAACCGGTTTCCAATTGGAGCCGGTTTTTTGTATTATAGAGAGGTTGGTTAATTAAAGCATACGAAGGATATTATAGACTTTTAGACGAAATTTATTATAGATGAAAGAAGGTGTGGTCATGAGACAAGCGTCAACCCTAGTTGAAACGATGCGATGCAATTTGATAATAACGAATAAAGCACGCAAAGGTATCGAGGAATGGTCTAATGATGAGCATGCTTTTTTCAAAATGCAGCAATCTTTTGAAGTACATATTGAAAAACGTCCAGCTAATTCGCTTGGAAATACTTCACTGTCCCTTTATTTTGATAACGAGACAAATGAAACGCTGACAGAAAAGTTAGATGGCAAGGTCGCGGTGATGGAATGTATTCTGCAAAATGATGGATTGCTAGCGACTGGTTTTTACGTAAGAGGATCAAAAGTAAGGGTACGGACAAATAGACGGCTTTCGGCAAAATTGCAATTTAATACGGCACGTAATAATGGTACAGGAATGCCAATCCAACTGCATACAAAAATTCGGGAGTTACCTGTTGCGGAAGAGAGATCAGAGTACGTGAAGAAGCGTATTGCGAGCTGGGAAGGATATTTGCAAATTCAGGAACGAAATGCGGATGTTGCAGATATTACCGCTACTTATTCACGATTTACGCTCAATGAAGATTTCAGTAAGATGACACTTGTTTGCAATGATTTAAGTGGAAATGATACGAATAAAATAAGAGGTCTAAGTGTAAGTTTGAAAGGTTTCCAGCAAGATATTGGGGAAGTGCTCAAAGCCGATAAATCTAAGAAAACGGTTGAAATTGAACTTAGACCGAAATTTAGAGATATGGCAAGGCGAAATCAGTGGCAACCGAAATTGAATATGGAAGTAGTGTTCAGTAATTTCGCTTCACTTAGCCAAATTAGGAGACTTCGAAAAGGGTTTGAAGATCTACAGAATGGACTTGCAGCTAATCCCAATTTAGAACAAATTCTTTTTGAAGACCGCCCAAAGATACGCGTAACGAATAAGCGTGAGGAGTTGGAATTTCATAATAATTTAAATGAATTTCAACAAGAAGCTGTTAGAGGTGCAATGGATTCCGAAGATTTGTATGTCATACAAGGCCCGCCTGGAACAGGGAAGACGACCGTTATTTCGGAAATCTGCTATCAAAATGCAAAGGCAGGGTTTCGTACATTAGTTGCTTCCCAGTCTAACTTGGCCGTAGATAACGCACTTAGCAGGCTATTGTCACATAAAGATATTCGGATTTTACGTTTTGGAAGAACGGAAAGTATTGAAGAAGAAGGCAAGAAGTTCATCGAGGAAAATGTCGGACTATATTGGAAAACGCAAACATTAGCCGATTTAAATGAACAATTACAATCTCATGATGTTAGAGAAGCTCAGCTAGAGGCTGAGTTGAACAATTGTGAAGATCAAATCCAATTATTGCAAACTCAATTAGTTGTATTAAAGGAAAAGATCAAACGAAAGCAACAGGCAAAAGTTGAACATTTAGAGCGAAGTGATGAGATTAAGAACTTGAAAAAAAGCTTAATCATCGTTAAAAAAGAGCAAGAAAAGTTATTGGACAACGAAGCTGGCCTAACGAAGACAGCGGAAGGCGTAGCGCAAGAAATTGAGCGTTTGGAACAATTAATTGCTTCCCAACTGACTGTTCAACAGTTGAGTGAAAAAAAAGCACAAGTAAGCTCTGAAATTACTCAAATTCAAGATCAATTAGTTTATTGCCAAACAACGGAAGAAATAAAACACATAGAAAGTGCACTGCAAATTATTAAAAATGACTATCAACATGCACAACGAAAAAAAGTTCAATTGGAAGAGTTTACAGGTGAGATTCAAGCTATTAGCAAATTGGATATATTGAAAAGTAGAATAACGCATTATGACATTGCCCCTTCTTCAATAGTTGAGCAGCGGATGACAAGTTTGGAGACGTTAATCGAAACAATTAAGTCGTTTGCTGAATGGGACGAATTGAATAAAAGGCTGTTATCATCGATTGATTACATGGAAAAGTTGCTGAAAAAGCATAACTTTCCTGTAGAAACGCTTCAAAATAGAAATAGTGCGGTATTTGATACTTCGTATTCGGTAAAAGAGATTCATCAATTTATTGATCGCATGAAGCAGTTTTTAACTTCGGACAGTAATGATCTTAATATGGAGAAGTTAACTGTGTTTTTGGAAGGTTTGTATGTGCGGAGGAAGTTTGTTTGGAAAAAAGGAGCCGTTATACAAAGGGAAAAGGCGAATACTACTACAATGTTCAGTGCTATGAAAGACGAGCTGGCGATGCAAATAAAAAGTGAAACAAGCACGGTTGAACGCAGCTTAAATGAATTTAAGCAAAGTGGAGCAAGTCAAAAACAGCAATTAGGTGAGTTGCTTGATAGAAGCGAAAAAATTCAAAGTCAGTTAGAAAGTTTGCCAGATAATCTTTCACTGCCTTCTTTGCAATTAGAATTACAAGAAAAGCAAAGTGCATACGATAGTTATGTAAAAATGGATGGCAATATAAAGCATTATTCTAATCAACTAGCAGAGAAGCAGAATACTGCTGAAGCAACGGCAAAGCATTTAACAATTTGTACGGAAGCACTCGAGGAAATAGAAGCTGAAAGTAAAAGGTTAAATTCGGAAGGCTTGGAGCAGCAAAGACAATTAAAATCTTTAGAAGAAATATTGGAGCAAAACCTAGAAGAAGAGCGTGACATTGCATTAACAGAAATAAATTCATTGTCAGAAAAAGTAGTGTCGCTGAAAAAAGAGAAAGTGAGACTTCCTATTACGCAAGCACTTCAAAAGGAATGGTTTTCATTACTTCAAGATGCGAATGAATACGATTTAGATGAAATTCGAAAACTCTACGTTAAACATGGAAATGTTATTGGGACAACTTGTGTTGCATCTGCAAGAAAAGAGTTTATGGATAATTACCCAACTTTTGATGTTGTTATTATCGATGAAGTATCTAAAGCGACTCCTCCTGAATTATTATTACCGATGCTAAAAGGGAAAAAAGTTATTTTAGTAGGAGATCATCACCAACTTCCGCCACTTTTAGGGGAGGACACACTCGAGGAATTACTTGAAGAGAATGATAATACAGAAGAAAAGAATGAACTGAAAAAGCTGTTAAAAGAATCTTTATTTGAGCGCTTATTCAAAAACTTACCTGTTAGCAACAAGACGATGCTTGCTATCCAATACCGTATGCACGAAAGCATTATGGAGACGATTACGCCATTTTATGAAGAAGGGAATTATCGTCTTCAATGTGGTTTAACGGACTCGGATTCTATGCGTGATCATTTGCTCGATTCTCCTTTAGTGAAAAGAACAGATCATCTTCTTTGGTTAGACATGCCAAATAAACCTGCCTACTTTGAAGAGAAGGTGAAAGGCGGCACAAGCCGTTACAATCAAGCTGAATTAGAAGCAATTCGCAAAATGCTAATGGATTTGGATAAAGCAACGGAGCAAGCTAAAAAAGAAGGCAGAATGAACAAAGATGATAAAAAAAGTGTCGGGGTTATTAGTTTCTATGGTGAACAAGTAAAGAGAATTGACCGCTTAATTCAACAAGAAACGAGCTTTTCACATTTAACTTTCCGAACGGGAACGGTCGATAAATTTCAAGGAATGGAAATGGACGTCATCCTCTTGAGTATGGTTCGAAATACAGATGATCGTAAAGCCGATATTGGATTTGCAAAAGATTATAGACGCTTAAATGTTGCGCTATCACGTGCAAGAGAGTTGCTAGTCGTTATAGGAAGTGCGGATATGTTCACATTGCGGGCGAGACAGGAAGATTCAAGAAAAATGTACGGACGTCTACTGAAAATTGTTCAAGAGAAAAATGGATACCGTAGCTATGTCGGAGGAAACGTATAATATGCTGGAAACAGAGAAACAATTACGAAAAGAAATCCTACAAAATTTAAACGTGAAAATTATGGATTCGGCAACATGGAGTATACCTGTTCATACGATTGAGATTGAATTCAAAACAGTTAAGCGAACTAAAATGGACGTACTCATGAAAATGATACTTATTGCTTTTCAAAAAGCAGCAATTGAATCGGCAGAGGAATTGAGCGAATTATTACTTGTAGAGCTGCTTTTTATACAAGACTTTATGGAAATAATGAGTAGAACTCGATTAATTGTAAAAGATGAAAAGGCATATAGATTAACTGATAAAGGGCTGCAACAGCTTGAAAATGGAATATTTGAAGAGGAGCAAGAAGTCGACTCGAAGAATAAGTTGTATAGTCCTAGCCATTCATCGTTTTGGGCAGGTGACATAAACATAGCTTCTGATGAAACGAAAAAGATAGACGTTTATCGTTATGCGAATGAAGATAAACGTACAGTGGCACAAAAATTTGATGAAGCTATTGTTATCGAAGCGCTTCAAAAAGATGATATAGAAGTAACAGAAGGAGACGCTCAGACTATTATATCTGAAGTTGTTTCCACATCTAGGCTGCATATCGATCAAATTCCATGTATTGAATTTATTTTATACAATTCGGAAGAAGATAGTATGTATGCACGTGTTTGGAATACTTTGCGAGAGCAATGGGATGAAGCGCTTGAAAATCAATTGAATGAAAAAGAACGGATTGAATGGAGAAAAAGGTACTTATAGTTTTCTTAAATCCAATAATAGAATTGCCAAAAGACCGTAGACTTACTGTTTACGGTCTTTCTTCTGGTTGCTGTTCATAGTAATAATCAATCGGAATAAATAACCCGACTTTTCCGTATACATCATCCTCCAATGTAGCAAAGACAACACCGATTACTAGACCATCTCGATTCAATACAGGACTTCCACTATTTCCACGGTAAACGGGTGCTTTCGTCATCACAACAGGCTTTTCCCAGTCGGAGAGCTGTGTATAATCGATAATTGTTCCTTCATTTGCAATGCCAGTGAAGCTTAGTGGATTACCGATAAAGTAAATAGGATCGTTCTCTACAAAAGTTGTTTGTTCGGCAAGAGATAAGTATGGTAATTTTTCTTCATTGATTTCTAATACAGCTAAATCGACAGAAGGATAAGTATGTACAACATTTGCCTTGAACATGCCATCATCCGGGAAAATAACGGTGACTGTATCATTTCCATCAACGACATGATAGTTGGTTAAAATAGTTCCATCACTTGAAATAGAAAATCCAGTACCTTTGCTATCCTCTGTTGTAATAACGACAACAGATTTTTTGTAACTAGCAATATCTCCTTGTGCTGATAATCTAGTAGACGTTTTTAAAAACTCAATTGCTGGAATAGAATATATTTGAAATATTACTGCGAACGTATTAAAAAACAGTACAGTAGCCATAATCCAGAATAGCCACTTAGGAGAAGGATGCTTCGGTTTATGTTTTGTTTTTTCTAATCCCTCTTTAGAAAGTGCTTCTCGCTGTGCTTCCAATACAAGTTCTTGTAGTTCTTCATCATCAATGTCTTCAATAAAATGATCGTTATTCGGAGCATAAGGTTGCTGTTTGTCATCTGAGTTCATCTATTCACATCCTAATAATCAAATACGTATTGTTGTATTTGATTATACACTTGTCAGGATTAATTTTGATTAAAATAGGTGCCATGTATGAATTTTATACACGGCACCTATTTGTTTTTATTTTTCTAAAACTTGGTTGACGATCTCGCTTGTCTTGCTATTATTTAAATTTTTGTAAATGCAGCTTGTAGGAATTTCTCTTAAAGAATCGGCAAATGCGTTCGCCATTTCCGCTTCCCCTGCTATGTGAAATTGTGTCCAGCCACGCTTTAATTTTAGATTTTTTACAGTAGTATCCATTCCTCTAAAGAAGCTACTCACATTAAATAATTGTCGCGGTTCCAATGCTGCGGTTTTCTTTTTTTCTAATGCATTTTGAACGGTTGAATCCGTTTTTTTCAGCTCTTTCCAAACTTCTGTTACTGGATCAAATTTGTAAGTTAACTCATCTCTGACAAATCCCATTGCCGTATCCAATATGCGGATTTCACCGAAGCTAGGCATGATTATTCCTGCTTCGGGGTAAGCTTTGTACATATATTCCATTTGTTCTGTTACAGGGTGATTTTCAAAGTAAAAGTTTGTTTTTACCGGTACTTGCACGTAATGTACTGACCATAAATCCTCTTTTGCAGAGGCAAAAATGATAACTCCTTTTCGTAATTCCTTATGATTTGCTTCAATTTCATTCATGACCTTTTTCATGACTTTGTTAAATGCTTTTACTTCTTCTTCGTTACCAGAAGCAGTTAAATATTCTCGGATCCGCTTCATGCCATGTTTTAACTCAATTCTCCAAGCGCCTTTAAATTGTTCAGGGTCAGTTGGGTTTGTGTTTAAATAAATGCTCAATACACAACGACTGCTATAGCGATATGCTTTTAAAGATTGTAGTTCTTCGCTTATTGTCATATATCCTATAACCTCCTTCATCTTCACACATTAATAGCATTCCCCTTAAACGTATTAAATAATACGAAATATTATGTGTGCAAATGTTTTTAACTGAAGCATAGTGTGTGAAAAATAAAACATATGATAGGTTAGAAAGAATTTATTTGGGGGTTTATAATGAACGACTATGTGAATGTACTGAAAAATTTTTTACCACAATCGGCAACTATTTTGGAATTGCAGCAGCCTCAAGGAGGTGCAGCAATATTGCTGGCGGACATAGACGGAGATCTAGTGGAAGAATTAATCGGTGTGTACAAATATGAAGAGCAAAACTACATTTTGATATTAAAAAGCAGTAATAATCAATGGCTTCCTCTAATCCATATAAAAGGAGGAGGGTATGGAATAACAGATTTATTGGCAGTGCCTATCACAAACAGTTGGGTGAATACACTGGTAGTGGGCTGGCAAATCGGTAGCATGTGGTCGGAATTAGATTTATTGCAATGGACAGACAGTGGATTTGTAAAGTTGCCAACGAATAATATGGTTTACAGCAAATTGGAAGTAGAAGATATGCCAGGGCAATATGGTCAAGATGGGCAATATGAAATGGCTGTTTGGATACATGACACAGGCGAGGCATATAAAGTAGAGGTGTATCGTTTTAGTGAAACGGGGCTCGTCTTAGCGAAGGATGTTTATCCATATTATTTTAAAAAGGTTGCAGCATACTATCAAAAATTATTGCAGACTAATGATTTTTCTTTTTATTGGTATTATTTATCAGATGCACAAAAGAAATCAGGCGATTTAGAGGAGGATTTATTTTCCGTTGATAAAGCCCTGTCATTTCGCTCTCCTTATCCTTCGAAAGAGATGTTACTGAGCAAAAGGGAGCAAGTTTTAAACGATTTGGAGTCAACTACTCAAACTATTATAGATAGTAAAAGAGGAGATGTGACTGGCGATGGTTTCAGAGACATTATTTATCTCATGGGTGATAAGACGGAAGAAAGCCCATTTTGGCAAAACATTACGCTAGTTATTATGAATGAAAGAACGAATTTGCATGAGAGCATTCCACTTAAAGAAAATGCTGGCTATAACCCAACTATATTCCTTGGTGATTTTACAGGAAATCATGTAGATGACATTCTTATCGTTATAGATACAGGCGGAAGCGGAGGCATAATTTACGCATATGTGTTTTCCTTTTTGGAAGGAAAAATGCAGCAAGTATTTGATGTAGATGCGTACAATGAAAGGCATAAATACGAGGTTAACTATCAAAATAATTTCAAAGCAACTGTCGTTAGTGCAAGTCCAAGTAAGAAGTACACATTGGATTTAATGTACAAAGGGAAGGAATATTTATCCGAGATTTACAATGAAAACGGAACACTTAAAGACCCAATTGAAGGCTGGGTAGACCCAGTTGGTGGTTTGTATCCAGTTGACTATGCAAGAAGCGGTACGTATGAGCTTATGGCGTTACAGAAAATTGCGGGAAGATATCATGCAGACGGATTAGGATATGTGGAAAATGTATTGCAATGGAATGGTTATGAATTTGTGACAGATAGGCAGAGCGTAGCTATATTTGGTGAAGATTTACCTCTCCCTACTTGTCAAGGATAAAGGTCATCTATCGAAATTTTGTTTGACAATTTTGTGAACAGGGTGAATAATAGATGATAAGAAGGGGTGTTGGAAATGGAATCATACTCAAATATGCTAACTGCTACAAGATACGTAGCCGGCACTGTACTAACAATTGGAATTGCGATTTTTCTATATGGATTTCTTGTAAGTGACTTTAATACATTAGTTGGTGTTGGTATTGGAACGGTAATGGGGGCTGTCTTTATCTTTGTAATTGGTTTATTTTTAGTTGCTTCTGAAGAAATGATTGCTAACTCAAGAAAATGTGAAAAAGAGAGTGTCTAAAAAGACACTCTCTTCAATACTTTTTATTTACATATCCCAAACTAATATCAATAGTGTACCGAAAACGGTAATTAACGCAATAAGTAAACCGTAGTATACGTTTGTATAGATGGAGTTTTTATCATTCGTTTCACCAGCATGCATGAACACAATTAGCTGAAGACCAGCTTGTATGAATGCAGTTATGAGAAGAATAGTCATACCAACTGCAAATGGCATATCAGTAAAGTAAACTAGAAGTGCCACTGCAGTAAGAACTAGGGAAAATACAAAGCCCATTACTTGTTTAAGCGGGAATAATTCTTTCATAATTACATCATTCCTTTCAAGTAAATGAAGCTAAAGATGAAAATCCACACGATATCTAAGAAATGCCAATAAAGAGAGAAAATAAATGATTTATTAGCTGTTTCAGGTGTTAATCCACGTTTTTTAATTTGCATTAGGATAAATAATCCCCAAAATAAACCAAGTGTTACGTGAAGTCCGTGTGTCCCAAGTGTAGTTAATAGTGCAGCAGTAAATGCACTAGTTTGTAGTGTTGCACCTACATGAACATAGTGAATGAATTCATATATTTCAAACCCTAAGAATCCAGCTCCAAGTAGTAGGGTAATTGAAAAGAAAGTCATCATAGCTTTTTTCTTACCTAAACGCATAGCATGTATCGCAAGACCGATAGTAAAACTACTACTTAATAGTAGAAATGTTTCAACTAATACAGGAGTAATTTCAAAAATTTCTGCGCCAGATGGTCCATTGCCAATACGATTTTCTAATGTGAAATACGCTGCAAACAGTGTTGCAAAAAGCATTATTTCAGCACCAAGGAAAATCCAAAAACCTAAGATTTTTAAGTTATTTTCTTCCGTACTATATTCAAGCGGAAGCGAGTTATCTACCTTCATTTTTTAGCACCTCGCAATTTTGCTTCAGTTGCTTCAATTTCTTCAACTGAGATATATCGACCATGATCCTTCTCAAACGAACGATAAACCATACAACCTAAAACACCGATTAATGAGACGATGGCAAGAGGCCATATGCTAAATACCATTGCAAATCCAAAAACAAAGAAGATACAACTCATAATAAATGGCCAGCCACTATTATTCGGCATATGAATTTTTTCTATTTTACCATTAAATATTTCATGACCATTTTTCTTTGCATCCCAAAACGGTTGTGTTGATGTAGCTTGTGGAAGAATTGCAAAGTTATATTCAGGTACTGGAGTATGAGTTGCCCATTCAAGCGAACGTGCATCCCATGGGTCATTGCCAATATCTCTTGAAGCATAACGAATACTATAGTAAATATTGTAAACAAGTAAAGCAAAACTAATTGCCATAATTCCTGCACCGATAAATGAAACCATATTCAATAAACTAAAGCCAGTAGACTCAGAATATGTGTACATACGCCGTGCCTGACCATCTAATCCAGTAATATACATTGGAATAAAGGCTAACACGAACCCAACTGACATCAACCATGCTGTCCATTTGCCAATTCTCTCATTTAACATGAAGCCAAACATTTTTGGCCAATAGAAAGTCAGTCCTGCAATCATAGCGTAAACTACTCCAGGAATAATTACGTTATGGAAGTGAGCAACTAAGAACATCGTATTATGATATTGGTAATCTGCAGCCGACATTGCAAGCATAACTCCAGTAACTCCACCTAATGTGAACAATGGAATGAAGAGCATAGAGTATAGCATTGGCGTTGTGAATACAATTTTGCCTTTCCAAAGCGTGAATAACCAGTTAAATATTTTAACTCCGGTTGGAACTGCTATCGCCATTGTTGTGATAGAAAAAATACTATTAGATAATGGACCTTGACCCATTGTGAAGAAATGGTGAGCCCAAACTAAAAATGAAAATACTGAAATGACTACCATAGAAGCAACCATTGACTTATAGCCATAAAGATTACGACGTGCAAAGGTAGAGATTATTTCACTGTAAAGACCGAATGCCGGTAAGATTAGGATATATACCTCAGGGTGTCCCCAAACCCAGAACAAGTTAGCCCATAGCATATCCATACCACCATTGACGGTTGTAAAGAAGTTAGTTCCAAATAATCGATCCATTGTCCCCATAGCAAGAAGTACTGTTAATACAGGGAAAGCAAAAACAACGATTACGTTCGCGATAAATGCAGACCATGTGAACATTGGCATTTTCATTAACTTCATACCAGGTGCTCTCATTTTAAGAACAGTCGTTATAAAGTTAATACCAGATATTAATGTCCCCATACCAGCTATTTGAATAGCTATCATGTAATAGTTCGTACCTACTGATGAACTAAATTCATTTCCTGCAAGTGGGAAATAAGAGGTCCAACCTGCATCAGGTGATCCACCAACTATGAATGAGATATTGAATAATCCCATACCCATAAAGAATAACCAAAAACTTAATGCATTTAAACGAGGGAATGCTACATCACGAGCCCCGATTTGTAACGGAATAAGATAGTTAAAGAAGAAGGTGATGAATGGCATAGCCATAAATAGAATCATTACGATTCCGTGTGTTGTGAAAACTTCATTATAATGCTGTGAATCTAGAAATGTGTTATCAGGCATTGATAGCTGATAACGCATCATTACTGCATCCACTCCTCCGCGGAATAGCATAAGAAGGGCAATGACTAAATACATAATACCAATTCGTTTATGATCTACTGTAGTGATCCATTCACGCCAAAGGTATCCCCATTTCTTAAAGTACGTGATACCGATGACGAGGGCAATCATTGTTAGAGCAATACTAACCATTGCTCCGTATATTAAAAAGCTTGGATGTGGTACAGCAAAGCGTTGGAAGAAATCCATACTTTTGTAACTCCTTTCGGGAATATATTGCTTGTCACTCTAGTTATATTTGTAAATGTGTTATCAGTGTTGAGTGTGATTTGAATCCTCATCTGAATTATTCATTTCATGATTATCATGTTCTGATTGTTCTGTTTCGGTAGAACCGTGGTTATGATCAGGTGCAGGTGAGAATTCTAAATGTGTTCCAGTATATGTCGAACGTCCGAGATGTCCTGGTTCTAACAATTCTTCAAACTTCTCTTCTGTTAGAGGTTTGGCAGTGTCATGTACTTCCGTTACCCATTCATCAAATTTGGCTGAAGACATTGCTGTAACGTCAAATATATTTTCAGCGAATCCTGAACCACTGAAGTTTGCATTTCTTCCCATGAACTCTCCTGGGGAATCTGCTGCTAAGTGTAAAGTAGTGACCATATCAGACATTGCATATTTTTGTCCTCCAAGTTGTGGAATCCAAAAACTTGTAATCGGTCCATAAGAATATAGTTTAAATTCAATGGCACGTCCTGCTGGAATATACAAGTAGTTCACAGTCTCAATATCTTGTTCTGGATAACTAAAATGCCATTTCCAGTTGGAAGAAGAAGCGTAGATAATTAATGGTTCCTGGTCTTCGTATCCTGCTGGAATTGTTTCTACTTCATAGTTACTTTTGACTGAAACAATAGAAAGGAAAATTACGATTATTACCGGAATTCCTATACAAATTGCTTCTACAAGTGGACTTCCTTCTATATGAGGAGGTTCGTAATCTTCACTTTGTTTTGAAGCACGGTACTTAATTAACACAAATATTAAAATGGCAAACACAACAACGACAATTATGCCCATTGTCCAAATAGATAACATGATGTCATCTGCTTGTGTTTTTGCCTGAGGTCCTTTCGGATCTAAAACTAGTAATGGTTCACAACCTGTTAGCACAGTTAGTATAGTGAAAACCATTAAAAGAAAAGATGCTTTCAATTTCATCTTCATAGTTGTACCCCTTTCAATTAATTAAGCTTGGTAAGCAAGCACATAGTCATTTGTATTTGGCTAGCACCTATTATCTTATTACGAACTTTTTATAAAACAATAGCTAGATAGTCGGCTTCACACAACGTTCATCTTGTTGCCTTATTTAGTTCACTATTAGTTCACCAAATTGTAATGAACGTCAATGAATTGACACTATAATGGGTAAATATTCATTTAAACCCAACATAATAATTTGTGTAATAGTATTAGAAGTAAAGGGTGCTTCCGTATTTCTTAAAAGAATAAGAAAGTATATGAAAATGTACGAAGAATACTGAGTTTAGGGGTATTTTAAGTGGTAAAAGGTAAATGAGTGGATAAAATGGATTCCACTCCACACAGCTAGTTTAGAAGAATGTAATCATATTCTTTCTAGTATTTTTATGAAGTACTTATTTCTCTATTTTTAAACAGTAAGCAACGAATCGAATCTCTTTGTAAAAAACACAAGAGCTGCCAAAATTGCATCTTTGGCGGCTTCAAATGAGTTAGAATACACCTTGCTTCTCCTATTGCCAAAAGCATTTAACTACTTGGCGTGGAAGTTGAAGGTGAGCATTTGCCATACGATGACCGAACAAAAAGAGTGTTGGAAGGGGCGAAGCCACTTCCAACACTCTTTTAAATTTTCCGCGTTCATTGTATAGCCTAGTGTGAAGCCTGAAACGAGTCGGAAACTGTAGCACAATGGTATACCAGTTTTGTTTGAATATACCTGCTTTAGGAAACAATAAGTATTAGTATGTTAAAGGAAGAGGGATTAAATTGTACAAAAGACCTTGGGTAATGACACAGGAGTGGCATGATGTATTATTTTTACATTGGCCGGTTCTTCCGAATGCTGTGCGTGAACATGTCCCTTTAGAGTTAGAACTCGATCTTTACAATGATATGGCGTGGATTAGTTTAGTATTTTTCAAAGTGAAAGGGAATCGTACAAGATTTACTCCGCCAGTACCTGGGGTAAGTTCATTTTTACAACTTAATGTTCGTACATATGTCACCTTTAAAGGGAAGGTAGGTGTCCATTTCTTTAGCTTAGATGCTAGTAACCCTTTAATTGTGAAAGTGACTACTCTTGGTGACTTTCTACCTTATCGTCAGGCAAAGATGGACTTAATAAGAGAAGAGAATACATTTACAATGCTGAGTAAATATATAGGAAGAGAAATATTTACTGAAACACTTATTACTATGTTTGAACCAAAGTCCGATCTGATTGAAAGTGATCAGTTCGAAGGGTGGCTGACGGAACGTTATCATTTATGGACGAAAGCGAAAGGTCGTTTATTTCGAATAGATATAAGTCATTCACCATGGGTCTTGCAAAAAGTCACCGGAACAATTAATGAAAATACAATGGCTTCTTTTATAAAGAGAGATTTTCTTATAGGTCATCCGATTGCTCGTTATTCAAAATGGAAAAAAGCCCATTTTTTTTTACCAGTTATAGAAAAATAAAAAAGGTATCAAGCAATGTCACAATTAGAAATTGTTTCAAGGCTGATACCTTTTTTAATTAAATAGCTGTTGTATTGGAGAACTGGCTATTGTAAAGATCAGCGTAGAAGCCGTTATCTTTTAATAGCTCGTGATGAGTTCCTTGTTCTATTACTTTCCCTTGATCCATCACCAAGATTAAATCGGCATCTCGGATAGTTGATAGGCGATGTGCAATGACAAAGCTTGTTCGTCCTTCCATTAAGCGTTTCATCGCTTGTTGAATAAGCAATTCTGTACGTGTATCCACACTAGAAGTAGCTTCATCTAAAATCATAATAGGTGGATTTGCAAGAACAGCTCGTGCAATTGTTAAAAGCTGTTTTTGTCCCTGTGAAATATTAGATGCTTCTTCGTTTAATACAGTATTGTAGCCATCTGGCAATGTACGGATAAAATGGTCTGCACGGGCAGTTTTAGCGGCGGCGAAAATCTCTTCGTCGGAAGCTCCATCTTTACCAAAAGCGATATTGTCTTTAATCGTCCCATTAAAGAGCCATGTTTCTTGAAGCACCATGCCAAACGTTGTGCGTAGATCAGTGCGAGAAATTTGGTTCGTATCATGTCCGTCGATTGTTATTTTCCCATTGTTTAATTCATAAAATCTCATCAATAAATTAATGAGCGTCGTTTTACCGGCCCCAGTTGGTCCAACAATTGCAACTGTTTGACCAGGCAACACGTCGATATTCATGTCTTCTATTAAGAGTTCATCTCCATAGCCAAAGTCAACATGTTCGAATGTAACAGCTCCTTTTGGGGCAGTTAAGCTTTCGACAGTTACTTCTTTTACTTCTTCCTCTTCATCGAGTAATTCAAAGACACGTTCAGCAGCAGCAACGGTTGACTGCACGATGTTCGCAATGTTTGCCGTTTGCATAACTGGTTGTGTAAATTGGCGAGTATACGTAATAAAGGCTTGGATATCACCTATCGAAATAGCTCGTTGTGTCACTAATATACCACCGACAACACTTATTAGGACATAGCTTAAATTCCCGATTAAAGACATCATCGGCATAATGATACCCGAGATAAATTGAGCTTTACGACCAGCTTCATACAATTCTTCATTTACTTCATCGAACTGGGCAATCGCCTTTTTCTCATGACCAAATACTTTTACAACTTCATGTCCTGTATACATTTCCTCGATATGTCCATTTAATTGACCTAAAGTGCGTTGTTGATCGGCAAAATGTTTTTGTGATCTTTTTAAAACTGGTCGAATGACAAATATTGATAATGGTAAGCTAATAATAGAGATTAGCGTTAAAATCGGACTTATTGTAAGCATCATAATGATAATACCGATTATCGTGACAACGGAAGTGATAAATTGTGTCAAACTTTGTTGGAGCGTGCTTCCGATTGTATCAATATCATTCGTTACGCGGCTTAATGTTTCACCGTTTGGACGCCCGTCATAATATTTGAGTGGTAGTTTTTCTAGTTTTTGATTGATGTCTTCTCGTAAATCATACACCGTTTTTTGAGCGACACTCGACATAATATATTGTTGAATATAGCTAAACAAGCTACTGACAACATATAAGCCTGCTAGGAGCAGCAAAAGTCTGCCAATTGCATCGAAATCAATTGCTGCACCTGGAACTCCTGTAAACTTACCATACGCACCTTCAAATAGTTCTGTAATAGCGTTACCCATAACTTTTGGTCCTACAATGGAAAATACGGTACTTAAAATAGCAGCGATAAATACTGCGATTAATGAAGTACGACGCGGTTTTAAGTAAGAAAGAAGACGTTTTAATGTTCCTTTAAAGTTTTTCGCCTTCTGTCCCGTCATCATCATCATATTTCCTCCGCCAGGACCCATTCCGCCGCCTTGAGGTTGCGATTTTTTTTGCTCACTCATGCGATTTCCTCCTCTGAGAGCTGTGATTCGACGATTTCGCGATACACAGGGTTATTTTCAAGAAGTTCTTTATGTGTACCAATTCCTGCGATTTCACCTTTTTCAAGCACGATGATTTGATCAGCATCGACTACTGTACTTACACGCTGAGCAACAATAACTGTCGTTGCATTTTTCGTTTCATCTTTCAATGCTGCTCGAAGCTGCGCATCTGTTTTGAAATCTAGTGCTGAAAAACTATCATCGAAAATATAAACGTCTGGTTTTCGGATGAGTGCTCTTGCAATAGAAAGGCGTTGTTTTTGTCCTCCAGATACATTTGAACCACCCTGTGCAATGACTGAATCGTATCCATCGTTCATTCGGAGGATGAAATCTTCTGCTTGTGCTATACGTGCGGCATGTTCGATTTCTGCATCTGTTGCATCTTGTTTTCCGAAAAGAATATTTTCTTTAATTGTTCCAGAAAAGAGTAATGCTTTTTGTGGAACAAATCCAATTTTCGAGCGTACTTCGTCTTGTGAAACGTCCCGAATATCGACTCCGTTAACTCGGATCGCACCGCTCGTCACTTCATAAAAACGAGGGATTAAATTGATGAGTGTTGATTTCCCGGCACCGGTTCCTCCGATGATAGCGGTAATTTCTCCTGATTTTGCACGGAAACTAATATTTGATAATGCTGCTTCTTCTGCTCCAGGGTAGCTAAAAGATACGTTATCAAATTCAAGTGTTCCACGTTCTTTCGTAGCTGTTTGTGTTCCTTCATTTAATACATTTGCTTTCATATCAAGTACCTCATTAATACGGTTTGCTGAAACGGCGGCTCTAGGAATCATGACGAACATCATAGATGCCATAACAAGCGCGAACATAATTTGCATAACGTATTGAATAAAGGCCATCAAATCACCAATCTGCATAGCTCCACCATCTATGCGAATTCCACCAAACCAAATGATTAATACGACGGTTATATTCATCACCAGCATCATTACTGGCATTAAAAATGCCATAACTTTGTTTACTTTAATAGAAACATCGGTCAAATCTTTGTTTGCTTTTTGCAAACGCGATTTTTCTTGTTTTTCCCGATTGAAAGCACGAATAACACGAATTCCTGTTAAGTTTTCACGCATGACAAGGTTTAGGCGATCGAGTCGTGTTTGGACAGTTTTGAAAAGGGGTACACCTTTGTAAAGTATTAATAAAACGGCTGCTACTAACACAGGCATTGTAAGAACGATGACAAGCGATAATTTAGCATCTTTGGAAACTGCCATAATAATCCCACCAGCAAACATTAATGGGGCACTGATGACCATGCGAAGCATCATTATGACTACTTGTTGTACTTGGTTAATATCATTCGTTGTTCTTGTAATAAGTGAAGCTGTTCCAATCTTATCGAAATCCTGTAAAGAAAATTGTTCGACGTGATTGAATACTTTGCGGCGAATATCTCTCCCAAGCCCCATTGCAACTTTAGAAGAATAAAAACTAACAATAATAGATGCAACTGCGCCGAGTGCGGCAACTAAAAGCATGAATCCACCGATTTTCCAAATGTAAGGAATGTCACCAGGTACTACACCTTTATCAATAATATCTGACATAAGAGTTGGCAAATAAAGGTCGGTCATAGATTGGATGAAAACTAATCCAACGATTGCGAGGACAATCCATTTATATACAGATAGATGCTTTAATATTTTAATCATTTTTTTTGCACCCTTTCGTATGTGTTTCACTTTCTAGTAAATCGGCAATATGTGTAAGTGTTGCTTGTAGTTCTTCGTATCTTTTTGTATCCATCGTACTGATAATAGATTCAAGTGTTTGGTGGATGCTATTTTTGTGTGATTTTATTTGATTAAACAATGAAATGCCCTTTTCGCTAAGTATTAAGTGCATTTCACGGCGATTGTCTTCAACTGGTTTTCGTTGAATCCACTCGCTTTGTACTAGACCATCGACAGCTTGACTTAAGGTGCTTTTGGGCATTTGTAATATTTCACCAAGCTGTTTTTGTGTCATTTCTTTTTGTGGAGCGATGATCATTAGGACAGAATATTGTGGCATAGATAAATCGTTTTCTAAAGCAGTTTTATGTGCAAATCGCATCATGCTTCTGTTAACTCGCCAAAATGAATGAAGGAATGTAGATGATTTAAGTTCTAAATGGTTATGGTCTTTCATTGTTATGCCTCCGTTCTGTTTTGAATAGTTCATTTATGAACAGTTCTTAAATGTAAGTTAAATTTACTCTTGTTTATAAATAGTGTCAAGGTTTAAGTATTGCATAAAAAATCCACGGTCCTTTAAAGCCAAAAACATCTTAGCGACCCAGTTTCTAGATCGCTTCATGCTTTTCATTGAGCTATACGATGAACGGTAAAATCTTAAAAGCTTGTTGGAAGTGGATGCGCCGCTTCCAACAAGCTTTTACTTCGTTCATCGTATGGCAAATGTTCGACTTCCGCTCGCCAGAAACTTTCTTGCTAAGTAATTAAATATTTTTGGGGATAGGAGAAGCAAGTCTCTTTCTATATTCTTTGATGGTCGCCAAAGATAAAATTTTGGCAACTCTTTGTAGTTTTTTAGAAAGTGACACTACTACATTTGGTTATAAAGTGGAGGAATCGATGACAAATTTACTTGGTTCGAAAATTGTCGGTCTATTACTACCTAGAAGTGCAGATGAATTTTTTCTCTTCCAAATACATAAAAGAGCTTAAGTAGTAAGAACATGAATATACTCTCATAAACAGGAGGAATGTAGTGAAACGCTCGCCGAACACGTCCGCTTGTAACGAAATTCACTCCGCCAATCTATATACTCTCTTTTCTTCTATATGTACTGCAAACCCTGTGTTCATGGAATATTTTTATATACTTACTTAAAAAAATGCAGACATTTTGATAATACAAAATGTCTGCATGTATGAATGATTTAATAATGTAGATAGTAAAGATAAAGCAGCTTTTTTACAAATACCCGTTTATTCGAGATTTAGCTTCTGCGAGTATTTCAGCTCGCAAGCCTTCAATGCTTTCTTCACGTCGTGCGTTTTTCTCCTTGATAGCGGCAAGCTCTTTGCCTTCTGCAAACTCCATTGCTTCTTCAGCGGCTTCCATATTATTGATTGTTTTCTTTAGCCTATTTTTATTACTAGCAGAATCATTTGGACCTGGTTTGTGTATAGACATCATTTGTCCTCCTTCATTGTTTATAGTCTTTCTTGAGATATTGTTCCCAAAACCATAAAAAATATAGGAGGATTATATTTCTAACGTATACAAATAGTTTCGTTTTTCCATAGTAAAGATGAATTGATTATTAAAAGTTACTAAAGAGAACGATGTTATGGAAGATCACACACAAATGAGTTGGAAAGAAGATAATGTAATCTCTCAATTACACAATTCCGTGGATAATGTCACGTTGGCTGTAGGGCAAGCTTTAACTAATCCCACGGAACATTCCATTGAAAATGCCTAAAATATGATCGAATGTGCAGATCGTTCGGTTCATAATGGCTATCGAAAGTAGAGGGAACTTGGAGCCAATTACCACACTTCAAGAGCAGTTAAATGAAAGTAAAGAGAAACTTAACAAATTACATTAGACAGAAATGTAAGCTATTGCAGTTTATACAGTATGGAAAAAATGCAGATTTTTCATAGTTAAATGACTAACCTCCATTTTTTTGAAACTTATAAGGAAATTGTATGACAATGGCTTTTGCTATCATATCGGACATTGCTAAGGCTTCAGCTTGGATTTTATCAAACATCTCTATATCCTTGGGATAGTTTTTCTGGATCATATATACTGCTTCAAGTTTAGTTAATGCCAAGTGTTCATAGAACATTTTTCGAACTTCTTCTATTCCTAAATAAGGATTAATGCTACTTAAAAAAAGTGCAATATTATCTGCATTACGATACCATTCTTTCTCCTTTTCTGCTGCTTTTTTTGTGTCCCCATTTACAGCAGCCGTTACTAATTCGGCTGCAAGCACTAAATGTTCCATCATGAGTTCGGTATACCGATCTGCAATTTGATCACCGTAATAAGGTCGGATGGAATTCCCTAAATCAGGAGCATTTTTTAATAGACGTGCTTGAACAGATGGTAAGTTGGGTAAGTTGAATACGATACTTGTGATCGTCAACCTAGTCCAGTTGATATGCTCCATCCATAGAAGTCGATTCATACTAATAAAATCAAACTCAGCTTCGCTTATGCAAGGGTTAGGTAGTTGATTCGAAAAGTACATGGTGGGTACAGTATGATACGGATGCCAATTCCTAGGGAAAAAGTGAGTTGCAGGTTCTTGAGGATAAATAAAAAATCCATTTGAATAAGGATTCATTAAAAAAATCCACTCCCTTTATCTTTTATTTCTCTGCTGATCTACATTGAAAAGGTCTTATGCTAAGATACTCTCATTTAACCATTGAGGTGACTAATTCATTCCGAATCAGGATTAGCAAAGAACTTTTGAATAAGTAGCACTAGGTCGAAGGAGTGTAATTAAATGATTGTCATTGTTTTAAGGCTTGTGTTGTAGTTGGATTCCTTAATCTTTTCAGTTGCTTCTTCTATTAAATGCTGGACAAAAGATTCTTCATTAAAGTTTTCTGCGTCAATTTCAAACCTGTCCAACTTAATAGAAACAGGTGCATTAATATCCGATTCAACTTCTACTAAATCGGTGAATATCCAACCCCATCTTCGCTCTTCGAATAATGAACCTTTAATATGGACGATAGTAGGGGATACCATGGAAGATGGGACGGAATATTTATTTTCAATAGAAATAAACGTTTGATCATCATTTGCTGAAAACTCCATTTTGTCGTAACCAATCTCAAAGTCTTTCTTAAATTCTACTTTGTTCAAAAAAAAGCCCCCCAAACTGAATCTATAGTTAGTATATAGATGGAATGGAGAGATTATTACTAGTTAATTTAAAAGCTTCTATATTAGTTAAATCATTTTCAACAGTGCTTCTCTACCAGTCATACCTTTGGTAATTCCACGATCTTCGGCTTCATATGTGATTGATTCTAATGGTGCATCGAGAAGTTGGTCAATAGTTTTCACACCTACTGCTCTTCCTGCAATCACTTTACGGTCTTTCAATTTTTCATTGAGCAATGCAACATCTAGTGCACCACACATAATGTATCCATTGTCATTGGTAACGACGAGTAAATTTGTTTTCGGTAATTCAACAGAAATAGCTAAAAAGGTATAGCCTTCGATCGAGATAGGCTTCAAATTCATCATTTTATCCATCACCCCTTTCATTCACTACATATTTTATGTTAGTGGTAGAAAAAACGTGTTTAATGATGACAAAAATGAGAATAAGCGATACAGTGAAATTAGGTTAATAGTCCTTAATATAGGTACTTATTGGAGGTATTTATGACATTAGAACTTCATCAAATAATAGATATTAAAAATAAAGATTCTTTGTTTCGGAATGATGTTGGTCATGCAATTAATACGTATATTGGGAAGACTTCGGATATTGCTTATAGTTTATTTACGGTAAAATCGAAGAGTCTTTTTTGGGTGCGTTATACAAGTCAAGTAGGAAAGGATATTGTGGAGAAGTATACGGTATTAAATGGAGAGTTAGCGGTTGAATATGAAGGACGAAAGTTTGTAGTGAATGCTGGAGAATGTATTGATGCTTCTGAGTACTCCCAATTACTATCCTTTTATGTCGAAGATGAAATGGACATTTTAATAGAAATGACTACGGAAATATACGATGAAAATTTTAATGATACCGAAGTGATACAGCGTGATGCGAAAGAGATAGAAAAAGTAGATGGGTATACCTATTTACATAGCGCTAGGATTAAGGATTACTCTATTGAATTGTGGAAAAGATTGGGGCAACCTGTTGAGCGTTCCGGAATGTTACGATGGGGTGCTTACTTCCATGACATAGGGAAGTTGGCAGTTCCTTTAGAAATTCTCAATAAAGAAGAAAAACTTACCGCTGATGAATGGGAAATTATGAAGGCACATACGACTAAGGGTGCTGAAATGATACGGAATCATGAAATCGAGTGGTTGCGTGACTCTGCTTTTATAATAGAACAGCATCATGAACGATACGATGGAAAAGGATATCCGTTTGGTTTAAAGGGTGATGAAATTTCAATTGAAGCATCGATTGTTTCAGTTGTTGATTCTTTTGATGCCATGACGACTGATCGAGTTTATAGGAGGGCATTGACGATAGAACAGGCAGTAGAGGAACTTGGAAATGGACGGGGTACTCAGTTTCATCCGCATGTAGTGGATGAGTTTATAAAACTATTACAGGAAAAACAATTTAAATGGTAGTGAGATGGTAAAAGTAGATGTAATTGGCTAGCTCGAGGCATCTGCTATTCCTTTATTTTTTGGGGAGATAATTATTAGCTGAAAGTTTCTAATGGAATGGGGTTTCTTATTTTCTAAAAAGGGAAAGATAAGGAGAGTAACTCATTTTCTAAGAGGTGGTTGGTTTGAATAAGTTATTTGCCTTTCTTGTTTATGTAGGTGTCCCGTTAGTCCTCGCAGGTGCATTTTTTCGTTGGTCGGATATGTGGATGTTCTTTCTCTGCTGTGCAAGTATTATTGGGCTTTCTGGATATATAGGGAGGGCAACAGAAAGTCTTGCCATTGTAAGTGGACCAAGAATCGGTGGGTTGTTGAATGCCACTTTCGGAAATGCAGTTGAGCTAATTATTTCCATATTCACATTGAAGGCTGGGATGGTTGGTATTGTTCTAGCTTCGCTAACTGGTTCTGTTCTTGGAAATTTGCTGCTTGTACTTGGGCTTTCGTTTTTTGCGGGTGGAATCAAATTTAAACGTCAAAAATTTAGTGTTCATGATGCAAGATACAACTCAGGATTACTAATCTTTGCAATCATTGTAGCATTCGTTATTCCGGAAATTTTTTCGATGACGATGAATCCTCAGAAGACATTATACTTAAGTCTTGGTATTTCAACCGTTTTGATTGCCTTGTATCTTGCTGGATTATTTTTTAAACTTGTCACTCATCGTGGTGTATTTGCCTCCTCTGATCAACCTGAAATCGAAGCAGAGGTGCCTGAGTGGACGAAAGGTAAATCAATTTGGATACTTTTACTGGCAACTTCAGTTGTTGCATTTGTGTCAGAACAGTTAGTTCATACATTTGAAATGCTCGGTGATAAATTTGGTTGGACGGAGCTATTTATCGGTGTCATTATTGTCGCAATCGTCGGAAATGCTGCAGAGCATGTCTCTGCTATTACGATGGCAGTCAAAAATAAAATGGACATTTCTGTGGAGATTGCAGTTGGTTCGACGCTGCAAATAGCTATGTTTGTAACGCCGATACTTGTTATTTTGTCTCTTTTCATGTCAGAACCAATGGTACTCGTTTTTACACTGCCTGAATTGGTTGCGATGATTACGGCGGCACTTCTTGTTATTAATCTTTCGAACGATGGCGAATCGAATTGGTTTGAAGGATTAACTCTTTTCGCAGCGTATTTAATTATGGGATTAGGTTTTTTTCTTCTTTGATACGTTTCGTTTAATAAAGAAGGCTAGCATTCGAAAGATGAATGCTGGCTTTTTCATTTGTTCAAAAGAACTTGGATTTTGGTTATATATTTTAGGGATGATAAGATAGTCAATAGAGGTGTATTAGTGGAATACCCTGCAATCTTACATTCGTTACTACGGAGGAATGCATAATGCAACCAAAGAATCCTATCCAATTAAATGAAAGAATCCACTTAATCGATTGCTATGACCTAGGTATGGTTGAACGGACAGGAACATATGTTATTCAGGAAGAAGACATTATAATAGTAGAAACTGGTCCGAGTCCATCTGTGAAGTATGCGAAAGAAGGACTGGAAGCACTAGGAGTTTCGTTAGATCAAGTGAAATACATAATCGTGACACATATACATCTAGATCATGCAGGAGGAGCGGTCTTCTTATAAAAGAATGTCCAAATGCGAAAGTAGTTGTACATCCAAAAGGAGCAAGGCATCAAGCAAATCCTGAAAGATTAGTAGCTGGTGCAAAAGCGGTGTATGGAGAAAGGTTTTCCGAGTTATTTGAACCAATTGTTCCTATCCTATAGGATCGATTACTCATTAAAAATGAGGGGGATACTTTGAAAATAGGACCAACATGCGCATTAGAGTTTTTAGATACCCCAGGACATGCAAAGCATCATTTTAGTATTTATGATCCAATTAGTAATGGCATGTTTACGGGCGGCACAGTTGGAGTACGCTATGAACAATTGATCAGTAATGAAGTTCATTTATTGTTGCCTTCTACTTTACCAAACCAATTTGACCCAGAAGCAATGCAAAGTCCGATTGAGCGTATGAAAGAAATAGAGTTGGATTTCATTTGCTTTGGACATTACGGTATGACTGATAATCCGAATGAAGCACTTCGACAAGTAGCTAACTGGTTAGATATTTTCGTAATGGAAGCGAGAAGTGTCTATGCCGAAAGAAAAGGGCAGGATGAGTTAGTTCAGCGATTACTAGGCGCAGTTAGAAAGCATCTTAGAAAAAAATATCTCAGATAATCATCCAATATATGAAGTAATTGAATTAGACATAGAAGTTAGTGCAATGGGAATGATGGATTATTTAAAGAAATAATAGGATGCTTATTCGGGATTAGGAAGAATGGAGAGGAGACACGGGATGGAGCTATTTTTAATCATACTTATGTTACTTGGAATTATAGGGCTCTCCAATTTTATCAATCACTTTGTACCATACATACCGGTGCCGCTTATTCAAATAGGACTGGGTATTTTACTTGCGTGGTTACCATTAGGAATTCACGTACCTATGGAGCCAGAATTGTTTTTTGTTTTATTTATTGCTCCATTACTATTTCATGATGGGAAAAACGTTTCGAGGCATGCGCTATGGAAACTACGAAAACCTATATTATTCCTTGCTCTTGGCCTTGTATTTATTACTGTATTTGCTGTAGGTTACTTAATTCATTGGCTTATACCGTCCGTGCCTCTATCTGCCGCTTTTGCTTTAGCAGCGATTCTTTCTCCGACAGATGTTGTTGCTGTGGGAGCTATTTCTAGCCGAGTGAAGATGCCGAAGACGATTATGCATGTCCTTGAAGGGGAAGGGCTTATGAACGATGCCTCTGGTTTAGTTGCATTTAAGTTTGCGGTAGCTGAAACTGTAACAGGAGTTTTTTCATTGGCAGAAGCAAGCTGGAGCTTTCTAGTTATTGCTATTGGTGGATTTGTAGGTGGTGCAGTTCTTGCTTATATTATTATTCGATTGAAGATATTTATTCGACGACTTGGCATGGAAGATGTAACACTTCATATGCTTATTCAGATTTTAACTCCATTCGTAATTTTTTACATAGTGGAGCATTTTCATCTTTCCGGAATTTTATCAGTAGTAGCAGCAGGAATTGTTCATGCTATTTATCGAGATCGCGAACAATCTCCCTCGATGCAGTTACAGGTCGTTTCTAAAAGTACATGGTCTGTACTAATTTATATTTTGAATGGCTTAGTGTTTGTATTGTTAGGGCTCCAAATTCCAAGCGTCATGAGTGAAATTTTTGAAAGTCCAATGTTTAATAATTATGAAGTAACTAAGTTCATACTAATTATTACAGCTGCACTTTTAATTCTTCGCTTCGTTTGGATTTATGCGGTTTGGTGGAGTGGCTGGTTGCTTAAAAAGCTGCAACTTCCGAAGCCAACTTTGAGATTTATTAGTATTACGACAATATCAGGAGTAAGAGGTGCAGTTACATTAGCTGGAGCTTTTACTATTCCATATTTTTTAGCGAATGGAAATCCATTTCCTGAACGATCGTTAATCATCTTTATTGCTGCAGGGGTTATCCTAGTTACATTAGTATTAGCGAGTATTCTGTTGCCGTTACTTGCAGAATCAGAAAAAGGAAATACGGAAGGGCTAAAAGAGGAAATGGAAAGAATTGCTTTAGTACGATCGATTGATGCTGCGATTGGTTCCATACGTGAACTGATGAATGATGACAACCGAGAAGCAGCGGTGTCTGTCATTACGTCCTATAATCAAATCCGAAATCGATTGCATCAACTGAGTGAGATAGACACGAGTCGTTTGAAATTATTAGAAATGAACATTAGGATAAATGCACTTGATGAGGAAGGCAGTTATATAAGGAAACTGAAAGACGCTGGACAGGTCGACCGTGATATTATTTATTTATTGGAAGAACATATTCATCGTATGAAAGTGGCGGTAACAAATCGAATGCAATATAGGGGTTTGTTCATTTGGACTATAGCAAAAAGAAGTGTGCACAATCTTTTCCATCTTTTTTCACCTAAAAACCAGAAACGAATCAAAAATATACGCACAAAAAATAAAAAGATAATTCAACTGAAAATTGAGATGGCAGAAGTAGCTATACAGTATTTGAAGGATCAAATGACCCCAGAGAATGAAGAGATTTGTTTGCTGATCATTGGTGAATATAATGAAATGATTATGAAGTTCAAAATTTCAGATAAAAGTAGAGGTAAAGCAAATTATTCTCAACTACAAAGAGAATTACAGGACAAGGCTTTTCAAGTAGAACGTGATGAAATACAAAGCTTATTTGAAAGTGGAGAAATTACATTAGAAGTAACGCGGAAAATTCGTAAGCAGATTAATATCAGAGAAGCCTATTGGATGGAAGAAAATAGTGTTCATTCTCATTCATAAACACAGGATTAAAGGTACCGCCTTCTTAGTTTTTAGAAGTCGGTACCTTTAGCTTTTAGTATTTAAACTGAGATAGTAATTCTTTTAATTCATCTGCCATAAAGGAAAGTGCTTGAGCAGAGGAGGAGATTTCTTCCATAGACGCTAATTGTTCTTCGGCAGAAGCAGCTACTTCCTCCGATGTTGCCGCATTTCCTTGGGCTATAATAGCTATATCATTTGCAGAAACGGTAGTTTCTTGAATAGCTGCCGACACTTGTTGTGCAGTGGCAGAAACTTCTTCCATTTGAGGAGTAATTGCTTTCATGCTTTGGACGATTAGATTAAATTTATCAATTGCCTCATTTGAAATTTCTACTCCAGATTGTACATCGTTCGTTACTTGTTCCATGATTTGGACGGAGCTTTCTGTATCTTCTTGAATTCCAATAACAATTTCATGAATTTCTTTAGCAGATTGTTGCGATTGCTCGGCTAGTTTTCTTACTTCATCAGCAACGACTGCAAATCCTTTGCCATGCTCTCCAGCTCTAGCAGCTTCTATAGCTGCGTTTAAAGCAAGTAGATTTGTTTGCTCTGCTATTCCTGTAATAACATTTAAAATAGAACGTACTTCTTTTGAGCGTTCCGACAAAGAGTTTATTTTCGTGTTAGATTCAATAACAGAAGCGTGGATCGACGTCATTTGGTTCACGGTATTTGTAACTGCTTGTCCGCCTATCTCTGCTTGCGTAGTCGTTTCATATGTTAGCTCTGATACTTTTAAAGAATGTTCCGCAATTCGAGATACACCTTTCGATACTTCGGCCAAAGATTGAGCATTTGTATCAACAGCATCTGTTTGTTTTTCTGCACTTCTAGCTACTTCTTGAATTGAAGTCGCTACCATCTCTGTAGCGCTGCTTGTTTGCTCTGCGCTTGCAGATAATTGTTCAGAAGAAGAAGCTACTAATTCTGCATTCTGTTCTACTTTTTGGATTAAATTCCGCAGATTTTGCTGCATATCGTTGAATGCTTGACCTAAATGTCCGATTTCATCGTCAGACTGTATAGTAATCTGCTGTGTCAAATCGCCATTACTAATCGTAATTGCTTTTTCCTGTAGCATTTTAATCGGTTGAATAATAGACTTGATGATGAAGAAAATGGCCGCACTACCTATAAGAAATGCAACTAAGATAACAATAATCGTTTTTTGTAAAATAGGAGCAGCAGCTTCATTGATTTCAGAAACAAATACATTTGCTCCTATTTTCCAACCGGTTAATTCATTTGTTATAAAATCCATTATTTTATCTTGTCCATCTATGGAATATCCAAATTCTCCATTGCTTTGCTTATACATTTTATCGTAGAAACCATCTGCTGCACTTCCGATTTCAGCAGTAGGGTGGGCTAGAAAGTTCTTTTGTCCATCCAGAAGAAGAGCATAGCCTGTATCTCCGATTTTTACTTGGTTTACAAGTTGTTGAATATGATTTAAGGCAATATCAATAGCAATAACGCCAGATCCGTCTTTAGTCGTTTGAGAAATAGTTACAACGATATTTTTTGTGGATGCGGAAACGTACGGATCAGAAATAATTGCTTTTCCTTTTTGAGCAATCGCATCTTTGTACCAGTCTCTTTCTCTCGGATCATATCCGTCTGGTAGAGGTGCTGCCGGTTCTAATATGAATAATCCGGTGTTTGTACCTAAATAAACGGCTTCTGATTCCGGATGTAGTAAGCTGTATTGAACAAATTGTTTTCGTACGTCAGGGCTACTCTCGCTCATATACTGACTCGATGTTACTTTTTCCGCTAAAATGTTAACGTCGTACATTTTAGTCGTGATCGTGTTGTCGATGGTAGAACTTAACAAGTTAATGTTTTGCTCAATTCCAGAAATTATTTCCGTACTAACAGCCTCTTTGGCGGTTGTATAAGAAAGAGTTCCAATAATTATCGATGGAATGATTAACATTAATGAAAAAGATGATATTAGTTTTCCTTTTAAACTTTTGAATAGCATAAATCTTTTCTTCATGTAGAAACCCCCCATTTCTAATTGTAAGTAAAAGTAAAACGGTCCAATTTAATTAAAAAATTATCCTAAAATAAGCATCTTTGTACCTATAATATGAATAATGATTATTTTACATTTAATTTGATTAATATGACATAGGTATTTTGTGTCTATTTTGTGAAAAGTCGCGTGTAGGTAACTTGCAAGTGAAGTCGAGTATTATATATGATAGTTCGGATATTGTTCTAAGTCATGGTTATTTTATGGGAATAAAAAATTTTTAAGACCTAAATCCGAATAATGTGTTGTGAAAATGATAAATAGTATGTATAATCTTGAATTATAAATGAGATTGGTGGTGACTCTAATCAATTCATTAGACGTTAATGAAACGAAGAAAAAAATTTCACATATCTACAATGATGTGTCGAAGGAACTTTTTGGATTTGGTACTTCGTTATTAAAGGTGACGATGGAGAATAATGTGATTACGTTTCAAGCCAAACATCGACGTGCTCCTAGATCTACTGCTTTAGAGGGTGAAGTTCCTAGCTTAAAGCTGGAGGTCGATTTTCATATGTCTCTTTTGTTTAAAAAGAAGTTGAAGCAAAAATTAGAAGAAGAAATGAGTTGGCAAATTGAAGCTGTGCTGAGAGATTATGATTCTCCTACGCAACTGGCATTTACCAATATTGTTATAAAAGAGTAGCTTTTGGATTTTTTTCGGATCTATCTGGAGGAACGCCAAAAAATATAACCATCGGGATGCATTTATCTTTGTTTACAAAGAAAAGATGATCTTAGGTAGACATGTATGGTCTATTTGAGATTGTCTTTTTTTCATTTTTTAGCACAAACTAATTTTAAAAATGGAGGTTTTATTAATGAAAAAAGTTATGAAGAGTTTTTTAGTACTATCTATATTAATGTTAGTTCTTGCAGCTTGTTCTTCGAAAGAAGAGACGAAAGGAAATAAGAAAGCGGAACTGATCGTTTCAACTTGGGGATTCTCGGAGGACTTCTTCCGTGCCAATATTTATGAGCCTTTTGAAAAAGAGCATAATGTTAAAATCGTTTTGGATACAGGAAACAATGCAGATCGTTTAAATAAAGTTCGTCAAGGTAATACGGATGTAGATATCATTTTCTTGTCTGATTACTACGCACAACAAGGTGTTACAGAAGATTTGTTTGAAAAACTTGATAGTAGCAAAATACCGAACCTAGAGAAAATATATGATGTAGCAAAAGCTCCAGTCGGTGAAGGATACGGACCTGCTTATACAATTGCTCAGTTCGGAATTGCTTATAATGCGGATGAAGTGAAACAACCCATTACTTCATGGGAAAACTTATGGGATAAAGATTTGAAAAACAAAATTACAATTCCGAGCATCACATCTACGACAGGACCTATGTTTTTAGATGCTGCTTCTAAAATTACTGGAATTAAAGAATTTGATGAGGATAAAGCATTTAATGAGATGAAAAAAGTAATGCCAAATGTAGTGAAAGAATATGGACAAACTTCTGAATTCGTTAATATGTTCTCGCAAGGCGAAATAGTAGCTGGACCAATTATGGGTATGTACTTCGCAAGTTTACAAGAAGCGGTGCCGAATGCAAAATTTGTTACGCCATCTGAAGGTGGATATGCAGTAATGAATACGGTAAACGTTGTAAAAGATAGTGATCAAAAAGATCTAGCACAAGAATTCGTTAACTATATGTTGAGTAAAGAAGTACAAGAAAAATCCGCAAAAGAGAAAGTGGATTCTCCAGTTAATACGGAAGTTGTTTTAACGGAGGAAGAAGCAGTAAATATGACTTATGGTGAAGAACTTATTAAAAGCTTAAATACACTAGATATGAAGTATGTAAATGAACAATCAAAAACTTGGATTGACCGATGGAATAGAGAATTAGTTCAGTAAGAAAAGCGTAAGCGCCTATGTCAGCCCCGGTAGGCACGTTCTTCTTCGACGAGTATCCGCAGGAGCAAAATGGGGAAAAGCGAGGAGGTAGCTTTCCAGCCACCGTAGATTTTTCACATTTGACCCGAGGGGCTGGGCGCTGAAGCTAGACAACTACTAAGTATGAAAGCTTATACTTTCTAATTAGCTAAAGAAGAGGTGTTCGATTATGAAGCAAAAAATGATTCTTGATGTGGATACTGGACTGGATGATGCGATTGGCATCATCCTTGCTGTAAAAAGTCGCCAGTTTGATATTCTTGGCATCACGACAGTAAATGGAAATGTGTCTCTTGAAACAGCAACACGCAACACATGCAAAATTTTGGATTTGCTAGATGAGCAACATATCCCAGTAATTAAAGGAATGAATACGCCATTTGTTCGGGAAACTTATTTTGAACATGCGGTGCACGGTGAGGATGGATTAGGTGGGGCATTGAAAGATGTTGAACCTAAAAAGAAGCCAGATGAAGGATTCGCTCCTGATTTTATTATTCATTCTGTTTTGGGATTCCCTGGGGAAGTAACTTTAGTTATGACTGGTCCATTAACGAACTTAGCGATTGCTATTAAGAAATGTCCTGAAATGGTGAAGCATGTGAAGGAAGTTATTTTTATGGGTGGCGTTGTTAAAGGTCCAGGAAATGTTACTCCAACCGCTGAATATAACGTATATGTTGATCCAGAAGCAGCAAAAGTCGTATTAAAAGCTGGTTTTGAATCAATTATCCAAGTTGGATTGGATGTAACGAGAAATGTTCTTTTAAAAGATGAGCATATAGAAGCGTTGGAGAATGAAACGCTTGCTTCCTACATAAATGAAAGTACAGCAGATTATCGTAAAAAATACTTCGAGCGCAATCGTGTATCTGGTTGTGCTATGCATGATCCATTGGCAGTAGGAGTTGCAATACAAAAAAGTCTTGTGAAGACAGAGCGCTATTTTGTAGATGTTGAAACAAAAAGTGAACTTTGTGATGGACAGTTAGTTTGTGATTTTCAGAACAGACTGCAACAACCTGCTAATTTAGATGTGTGTGTCGATGTGGATGAAAAAGCATTCTTTGACCTGTTTATTCGCATTATCAACTCATAAATTCAACGAACAGGGGGTTTATTATGAAAAAAGGGTATGTTTATTTACTCCTTTTACCGGGTGTTCTGTTTTTAACGGTATTTATGCTTGTTCCTATTTTTATGACAATGGGAACTACATTTTTTACAGAAGACGGGTTTACGGTACAAGGCTATTTACAATTTTTTAGTGATCCTTATTTTATGGGGATTTTACTTACGACACTTCGAGTGAGTATCATTACAACGATTATTTGTATTATATTAGGATTCCCAGCTGCTTATTTTGTTTCTAAAGTTGGGCCTCGCAAAAAAGCGCTTCTTCTTTTATTAACAATTTTCCCGCTATTAACAAGTCCGGTTGTACGCTCTTTTAGCTGGATGATTATTCTAGGTAAAAATGGTGTGCTGAATAATGTGTTAACTGGTATCGGCATAATCAATGAGCCTATTTCCATTTTGTACACACCAACTGCTATTATTATTGGACTTGTTCACTTATTCCTCCCACTAATTATTATTACACTCGTTGGGGTAATGGAAAATATCGAACCTGATTTGTTAACAGCTGCGGAAAGCTTAGGTGCTTCTAAAATAGGAGTGTTTACCAAAGTGGTTATTCCTCTTTGTGTTCCAGGTCTTGTTATCGGAAGTATTCTAGTGTTTGTAGGAAGTTTTACCGCGTATACAACGCCAGCCCTTCTTGGGGGCAAGCAGCGAGTAATATCGACCTTCTTGTATCAAAATGCGATTACGTTAAATGAATGGCAAGTGGCGTCTATTGTTGCGGTTATTATGATTGTTGTTACGGTTGTCATAATTTCGCTTATGAATTTATTAGCAAGAAAATTAAATCCGAAGGGGTAGAGGTGTATGCAGGATAAAAATAGAGGACTGGCCCTGTTTACATTCCTAGTATTTTTGTTTTTACTGGGGCCTTTGCTTATCATATCAATCACATCATTTGAAGGTGGCAATATATTAAAGTTTCCACCAGAGGAATTTTCATTTAGATGGTACGAAAATATATTTAAAGTAAAAATGTTTTTCATCACGTTTAAGACTTCCATTTTTGTATCACTTGCAGGGAATTTGCTTGCACTATTGCTTGGTATACCAGCAGCTTATGCGTTAAGTAGATATGAGTTTAGAGGGAAGGCCATTTTGAATTTAATATTCGTTTCCCCGATTTTAATTCCTGGGATTGTTCTAGGTTTTGCTTTACTGCGTTATGTTGTAGTTGCTTACGAGTTTTCGATTTATACAAGTTTATTCATAGGTCATACAATTATTATGCTTCCATTTGTTGTTCGAGTTATTTCGTCGAGTTTGGCGAACTTTGACTTTTCAATCGAGGAAGCGGCTCAAAGTTTGGGGCAAAGTAAGGTCGGGGCATTTTTCAAGGTTGTTCTTCCAAATATTAAATCAGGAATCATTGCAGCTGTTATGATCGCATTTTTGGAGTCTTTCAATAATGTTGATATTTCCGTGTTTATGACTGGTCCTGGCGTAAGTACATTACCGATTCAAATGCTGACGTATGTGGAAAATTATTTTGATCCAACGATTGCAGCGATTTCCGTTTTACTGATGATTATTACAGCAATCTTTATGTTTGCGGTTGAACGGTTAATGGGTCTGTCTTACTTTACAAAACGATAATGGAGGGCGATGAGTGATGTCTTTATTCACTTTAGAAAATATAGCAGTTTCTTATAATAAACAGCATGTATTAAAAGATTTTAATTTGGAAATTGAAAAAGGGAAGTTAGTTTCTCTTCTTGGACCAAGTGGTTGCGGGAAAACGACAACGCTTCGTTTAATTGCTGGTTTTTTGCAGTCAGATGAAGGAAAGTTTTTATTCCAAGAGAAAGATTATACGAAAGTTCCGGTAAACAAACGAAACTTTGGTTTTGTATTTCAAAACTATGCTTTGTTTCCACATTTAACGATATTCGATAATGTTGCTTTTGGACTGAAGTTGCGAAAAGTTGGGAAAGCCGATATTGAAAGACGTGTCATGAATGTCCTTGATATCGTGAATCTACAAGGCTTTGAGAAAAGATATCCAAAAGAGCTATCTGGTGGTCAAAAGCAGCGTGTAGCAATTGCACGTGCGCTTGTTATTGAACCGGATCTTCTATTATTTGATGAACCCCTTAGTAACTTGGATGCAAATTTAAGAGAAAGTATGCGCGTAGAAATTCGTCGTATACAGCAAGAGCTTGGGATTACAACGGTTTATGTATCGCATGACCAGGAAGAATGTTTTTCTATTTCCGATCAAGTTGCAATTATGAACAAAGGTGTTATCGAGCAATTAAGTGATCCAGCGACGATTTATAAATATCCTTCAACGAAATTTGTAGCTGATTTTATAGGATTTAAAAACTTTATCGATTTTGACACAGTAGAAGTAAAAGGCAATCAAATTGAAATGAAAAAAGGCGATTATGCATTTGTTATTCAAAAGGATGAACAAATGAAAAATACGACAGGGAAAACTGGAGCGATTCGTCCAGATAACTTGAAGATACGTGCAAAAGATTCTGTTGATACATTGCCTCAAAATGGTCTTTTTGGACGTGTGAATGTAACAACTTTCCTTGGTAGAAGTTATCAATACGTTGTTGGAACGGAAATTGGTGATTTTGTAGTCAATCAAGAAATGGCTCAGCCACTAAGTATGGGCCAAGAAGTAATACTAGAATTCCCAAAAAATGAAATGGTGTTAGTCGATTAAGTGAGGAGATGCTTGCGTGAAAATTGATTTACTTATTAAAGATGTACACGTATATAACAGCGCTTTTAAAAAGTTTATTAAAGGTAATGTAGCTGTAGTAGATGAGAAGTTTTTATATATTGGTGAGCGTGGACTTGAGACGTTTGAAACAGTGCAAATAGTTGAAGGGAAAGGGAAGTATATGATTCCTGGACTTATTGACATTCATTTGCATATCGAAAGCACGATGGTGACACCTTCTACATTTTCATATGGTTTGATAAAAAATGGCGTAACGACTATTGTTCCGGAACCTCATGAGATGGCGAATGTATTTGGTTTAGTAGGCGTTCAAGAAATGATTAAGGCGAGTAAAAATTGTGTCGCTGATATGTTCTATGCAATTCCAAGCTCTGTTCCTGCAACATCAATGGAGACTACTGGTGGATCTATTGAAATAGAAGATATGGATGAGCTGCTGCGAACGGAAAACATTGCGTGTCTTGGTGAAATCATGAACTTTTACGATGTTATTTCGAAACCAGACAGTAAAACCAACCATATTCTTTCTCATATTCGCAAACAATATCCAGATCTTATTATCGAAGGACATGTACCGAAGCTTCTAGATTTAGAGTTGCAACGAATCATTTTTGCAGGTGTAGATTCTGATCACACGCATCAAACAGTAGAAGGCATGGCACAACGAATTGCCGCTGGAATGTTTGTTGAAATTCAAGAAAAATCGATGACGCGTGAAGTAATGGATTACTTGAACGAAATGCAAGTAGACGAGCATTTCTGCTTTATTACCGATGACATCATGACGGATGATTTCCGGGAAAGAGGTCAGTTGAATAATATTTTGAAAAAGGCAATTGGTATGGGAATGTCTGCGGAAAAGGCAATTTACGCATGCACCTATACTCCAGCAAAAAGGATGAAGCTATATGATCGTGGTTCAATTGCTCCAGGTAAAATAGCTGATTTCCTTCTTGTGTCGGATGTGGAAAGTTTGTCGATTGATTGTGTTTATAAAAACGGTAAGCTTGTTTTTGATGCTTCACAGGAGTATGAACAGCAAGTAACTGGTCGTCAATTTCCTGCTTCATTCTATGAAAGTGTAAAACTGGAACAGTTAGAGGCATCTGACTTTGATGTGAAAGTCAAAGCGGAAGATGGTTCACATACGTTTCGTGTGATGAAGGTCCAGAATGGATCAACGTTTACGGAAGAACTTCATGAAGAGCTACAAGTTAAAAGTAATAAGCCTCTTTGGGAAGAAAGCCCACATGCTATGATCGCTACTTTCGAGCGTTATGGAAAGAACTGCAATCGTTCACATGGTCTTATTACAGGAGATATATTAAAAAAAGGTGCTGTAGCTACGACTTATTCACATGATAACCACAATCTTCTTGTTGTTGGTCGCAATAAACAAGATATGCTCATTGCTGCAAATGAAGTAATTAAAGGCCAAGGTGGAATGTGTTGTGTTGTAGATGGTGAAATTCTCTCTATAGTACCACTTCCTGTTGGGGGCATTCTATCAGAAGCGCCGCTTGAAATTATTGCGGATGAAGTAGAACACTTTACAAAAAATCTTAAATCCTTAGGTTATGATCATTATAACGTTATCATGTCGTTAAGTACACTTTCCTTGCCGGTTAGTCCAGCTTTAAAAATAACGGATCAAGGCTTGATTCAGGTGAACGAAGGTAAAATAGTACCGTTTATAGTTGAATAGAAAATAGTCGCTTCAGTATTTATTACTGAGGCGGCTATTTTTTTGAAACTATTTCCATTACAGTCCGTATTCTAAAAAAAGGGGGCTATTTATTATCATGTGGACACAATTACAAGAAAGACAAGCGACTTTAAAGTTTGAAATAAATAAAAGAGACAAAGAGCTTAGAAAACAAAAGGTATTAGAGGAACAATTAGAAACTGTCTTGGATAAAAAGAGAAGATATTTAAAAGAATTAAAAGCAGAGCAAAAAGATGTTAATAGTTTAGATCACTTTTCTATTATAAATATGATTCGAACGTGGACAGGAAAACAAGATGAGGTTCGAGAAAAAGAATTATTAGAGCTTGCTACTGTAGAAGCGAAGTTTCGTGAAGTGGAAAAAATGTTAGCTGACTTAGAAAGTGACGTCCGAGACAATGAAACAGAATTGCAAAAGTTGGATTGGCAATTACTTGATCTTCAATGGGAGCAGCTTATAAAGGAAAAAGAGCAATGGATCTTTCAGAATAACGAAGAAGAGGGAAGGAAATTAGAGCAACTCTATGAAGAAAAAACGATAGTTGTGACGAGTATCCGAGAAGTAGAAGAGGCACTTGTAGCAGGAAAAAAAGCGAAAATGGCGTTAAAGAAAGCATTGAAATCACTTGATAATGCGGAAGGATATTCAACATGGGACACATTTTTGGGCGGGGGTTTATTAGCTACGGCACTTAAACATAGTGAACTAAATGAATCGGAAAATGCAATTCATGAGGCGCAGTTAGCGCTACAAAGATTTCAAACGGAGCTATTGGATGTGCAACAGATACAGGCTACTAATTTGATGGTAGAAAGAGATACTTTTGTCACGTTTGCAGATTATGTATTTGACGATATTTTTTCTGCATGGTCGATACATTCTAAAATACATGCTTCCGTCGATCGTATTGAACGTACCGTAAGTGAACTAAGTAAAATTTGTAATCAGTTAGAAGAAATGAAGAACGAGAGTGAAGCGAAACGGGGAAAAGTGGAAAGTGATATTGAACAAATATTAGAGCGATAAGCGCAAGTTATAACTGGATTTTTAACAGCAGCCACTAGGTATTGGTACTATTATCATTTTATCAATTTTTCGTTTATAGATAGAATTATTCATGAGATGATTTTTTTTTTAGCGTACAATGGAGTAAATATGCCCTAAAAATAAATTGTACTTATTTTTCTTTGATGAAGGTGGGGAAGTTTTATGAAAATATTAGTAGTTGATGATTCCGTATTCTCACAAAAAACAACGATTAAAATATTGAAAACAATCTATCCAGATGCTGAGTATGTAACTGCAAATGATGGTATTGAAGGAATAAAAGCATTTGAAGCTATTCAACCAAATCTTGTATTCATGGATTTATTGATGCCGAATATGAACGGGCAAGATACAATCGTGCATATTATTAGTAATTATCCAGATGCAAAAATTATTGTACTTTCTGCCGATGTACAATCAACAGTTCGGGAAGAAGTTTTGAGTGCAGGAGCATTGCAGTTTATAAATAAACCAATAAATTCCGACAAACTCAAGGAGATTGAATTGTTGATGGAGAGGTGATGTAAATGCTTACGGCCACACAAGAAGACATAATGAAAGAGTTATATAATGTATTTGTTGGAGAAGCTGCTAACTTATTATCAGAAATTCTTCAAAAAAGAATTTATTTATCTGTTCCAGAAGTGAAATTACTTTCTTTAAATGGATTAAATGTAATTGAACAAGCAAATCTTGATCCCATACTAAACGGAACAATATTATCTACTTCTTTGAAGTTTGGTAATATTTTTTCGGGTAGCGCAGAATTTGTATTTCCAACAGAACAGATTAAATACGTTACTGCTCTTTGTCTAGGGGAAGAATACACGTTGGAAGTCCAAGAGTCATCATTTGATGATGAAGATTTTGATGTGGTAAAAGAAATAGGCAATATTATATTAAATTCGATCATGGGTGGTATGGGTAATATACTTGAAATGAAGTTAGAGTATGATGTGCCACAAGTGATTTTACACGGTGCAGAAGAATATGGAAAAACCTTTTTTGATTCAAATGAAAGTCACTTATTGTTACTCTATGTAAATTTTAGTATTGATGAATCGAAAGTAATCGGATTAATCTTGATCAAGTTTACATTGGAGTCTGTAGAGTTTTTATTGCAGAAAGTTGATGAGATAAGTAGGGGTGTAAATGAATAATTTATATTTGTCGATTGTCAATCAACTAGACAATGGTGTTATTTTATTGGATGATCAATTAAAAATTTTTATGTGGAATGATTGGCTTGCCCGATATACAGGTAAATCGGAGGAAGATGTAAAGGGTTTACGAATAACGGAGGTAATTCCACGTTTAGATAAGAATATTTATGCGTATATGTTCAGTAAAGCTATCTTGAATGGACAGAGAAGTTTTTGCTCAGCGGCAATGCACCAATACTTCGTCGAGTATAGCTACAAAGATGTAAAACCGCCAAGACAAAACATGGGAATACGTCATTTGGAATTCGAGAACAAAATATATTTAATGATTGAAATACATGATGTGGCGAATCATTATGAACGAATTCAAAAACTGAACAAATCTTTGCAGGACTCAATCGAATTTACGAAAAGGTTGAAAAGGTTTGCTTATTATGACAACTTAACAAACATACCAAATCGTAAATTTGTTACAGATCGTTTGGAAGGCTTAATTGAAAAAAAAGAAGCCGTATTTTCATTGCTATTTTTGGACTTGAATGGGTTCAAAGATGTGAACGATCAATATGGACATGTTCAAGGAGATCAGCTACTCCAAATGTTTGCGGAGCGTTTTAATCGGCTTGTGCGAAAGCAAGACGTTTTTGCACGTCTTGGTGGGGACGAGTTCGTACTACTAGTAGAAAATATTAACTCTGTAGACGAAATCGAACAACATATTTTGGGTATAAATAATTTGATGCAAGAGCCATTCGAAGTTGATGATAAATTTGTTTCAGTCACAGCTAGTATTGGTTATGCATGTTTTCCACATGATGGTATAACTTCTAAACAGTTGCTAAATACGGCAGATCGTAGAATGTATATGGATAAGAAGAATGCAAAGTTATAATAGATGAACCCACTTTTTTAGAGAAAGTGGGTTTTGTATTGTGTATAGGAAAAACTATTTTTTAGTTGGAAAACTATTTTAAACGATAAATGCTCGGTTTTTTACTACACAATAAGAAGAATCTCTTTCTACAAACTTGTTTCTTCGGTTACTCGTCGCATAAGAGATTGCAAGGAGGTGCGGCCACTTCCGAGAAGCTAAAAGATTTTAACCATTTATCGTGTAGCTCAATATGGATTTTGGAAGCGAGCTGGAAACTGCGTAGTTAAGAAATTTCCGCTTGGCTTTTCTTATTTTTGTATAATTATTTCAAGTGTCTTTATTTTATTTTGAATGTTCGGAATATTTATTTTATTTATTGAGTATTTATTTTATTTAATGTACAATTCCTATATGAAATAAAGCTACCTTAGTTATGGTTTATGGAATATCAGAAGAAACATTTCTGTAATTAATAAAAAAGTCTGAGGAAGAGGATGGTCAATTGAACGTTATTGATTTGCATTGCGACGTATTAATGAAGCTTTATGAATCACGTGGAAAGCTTAAGTTTAAAGATGCTAAAGAGCTTGAGGCTAATAAGGAAAGGTTAAAAAAAGGAAGAGTTAAAGTTCAAGCTTTTGCAATTTTTGTTTATCCGAGTATAAAAGATGATCAAAAATTTCAAGTAGCACTTGATCAAATTCATTATTTTTACACAGATGTTCTAGGAAATAATCCAGATATGAAACTAATAAAAGAGTGGTCTGATATTGAAAGCTTAAAAGAGGATGAGATTGGTGCTTTGCTAACGCTTGAGGGAGTAGATGCTATCGGCAATGATTTGCACAAAATCTCTATTTTGCACCAGTTGGGTGTTCGCTCTGTAGGTCTGACATGGAATAACGCCAATTTAGCAGCTGATGGAGCTGGGGAAAGGCGAGGTGCGGGTCTAACCTCATTTGGGCAAGAAGTAGTAGCATTTAATAATGAACATAAGATGTTAACGGATGTTTCCCATTTATGTGAAAGAGCATTTTGGGATGTGATAGAAGTTGCGAAATATCCAGTAGCAAGTCATTCTAACTCTAGATTTATCATGGATCATGTAAGAAACTTATCGGATGAGCAAGCAAAAGCGATGTTTGAAAAGGACGCGATGGTTCATATGGTATATTGTCCAGAGTTCGTGAAAGGTAATGAGAATGTCACGCTTGGTCACTTAATAGAACATATTGATCATTTTTGCTCGTTAGGTGGGGAGAAAAATATCGGTCTCGGCTCTGATTTTGATGGAATTGAAGCTAAAATTATTAATTTGGAAGATGCTTCTATGCAGCAAAATCTACTAAACGAACTATTAAAAAGTTATTCGGAAGATCAAGTGAAGGGCTTTGCGTATAACAACTTTGTAAGTCACCTTCCAAAGTAATATATGGTTGTTGAAATGAGTAAACTAATAACACATAGTAGAATGCCAATCTGAAAGAGTGGTTTTCTGGATGGAAAGTTCTTTTGATAGTTGATTCTTTCGTGTGTACGTTTTTCGCTTTCTAGTATGATTTGTTCTTTTTTATTTATTCGTCCAAAAAAGTAGGTAAAACTATTAATGAATGTAACAAAAAATTCTACCTCTACCAAAACCATGATTGCAGTGATTACTAAAAGTAAAAGGCCGACTAAAAAAAGTGTATCTAGCCAGCTATTGAAGTTCCAAGATTGATGAAGGAAGAAAGATAGTAAAAATGAACCTAATAATGAAGTTAGTAATAGTATATTTCTAGATTTCATGAAGTGTTTTCCCTTCTGTTTTTATTCTTTAAGACTATTATATCACGAAAATTTTCCGAATATTCAATTTTAAATGTCTTGAATTTTACTAAAATCATGATTAAAAGAAAATATATAAATTAATTAGGGGGCAGGTATATGAGAAGAATGATAAAGACGAAGGTACTATTGGTCTTTTTGGCCATGGTACTAATACTATCGGGATGCAACTTTAGTAATTCAGAAAAAACAGAAGATAAAAAGACCAATCAAGTATTGAATGTTTCGGTTGCAGCGGATATCCCTACGCTCGACTCTACAAAAGCACATGATGGTATAGCGTTTACAGTATTGAATAATGTTAATGAAGGATTATATCGCCAAGATGAAAATCATATGCCGATTAAAGCATTAGCTACAGAACATAAAGAAAGCGAAGACAAAATTGTACACACATTTACATTGCGTGATTCAAAGTGGAGTAACGGAGATTCTGTCACAGCACAAGATTTCGAATTTGCTTGGAAGCGTGTAATGAGGGATGCCTCTCCTTATAATTATATGTTCGTAACTGCTGGTATAAAAAATGCCGAAGCAATTATGAATGAAGAAAAAGATGCAGATGAACTTGGGGTTAAAGCGATAGACGAAAAAACACTTGAAGTAACATTAGAAAGTGCAAATCCATTGTTCCAAATGTTACTGACATTTCCAACATTTTTGCCCCAAAACCAAAAGTATGTGGAAGAAAAAGGAGATCAATATGCTCTTGAAGCTGGAGATATTTTGTTCAACGGTCCTTTTAAACTAATTGAATGGACACATGAGCAAGGCTGGAAGTATGAAAAAAATGATGAGTATTGGGATGCAGATTCAGTTAAATTGGATAAGATCAATGTATACGTAGTAAAAGATCCATCAACTGGAGTGAACTTGTATGAAACGAATAAAGTAGATCGTGTCACGCTAACTTCTGCTTTAGTCGATGAATATAAAGATGATGAGAATTTTGCAAACTTGTTAGAACCAGAAATTATCTTTTTACGTTTCAATCATAATCATCCAGTATTAGGAAACAAGGATATTCGTAGAGCTATTAATATGGCAATTGATAAAAAAAGCTTGGTTGAAGTTATATTAAAAGACGGTTCTACAGCAGTAAATGGAGTGGTTCCAGCGGGCTTCTTTAAATCACCAGACGGAAAAGATTTCCGTGAACTAAATGGTGATATTAATACCGGGACAATTGAAGAGGCTAAAAAGTTATGGGAGAAAGGTTTAAAAGAAACTGGTCAAACTGAAGTAACGGTTTCTATTAATATTGCGGATTCAGATGATCATAAAAAAGTTGCTGAATACATTCAAGCGCAGCTTGAAGACAATTTACCTGGTCTTAAATTAGAAATAAAAGCCGTTCCTTTTGCTCAACGACTTACTATTGAAAAAGCAATAGAATACGATATATCTCTTTCTTCTTGGGGGCCTGATTATAGTGATCCGATGACCTACCTTGATATGTGGCTTAAGGGTGGTTCGGCTAACCGTATGGATTACTACAATCCGAAGTTAGATGCATTAGTTGCAGAAGCGAGAAATGAGACGGATCTTTCAAAACGATATGGAATGCTATTAGAACTAGAAAAAATCCTATTAGTTGAGGATGCAGCGATTGCTCCACTTTACCAAGAAGGTACTGCAATATTGATGAGAAATAAAATCAAAAAGCTACTAGTACATCCAACAGGAGCATCGTTTTCTTATAAATGGACTTCTATTGAAGAGTAATTAAAAGGTCATAAAGCTATAAGTACGAGGGTATAGCTGTGTTTTGGCATCCTCGTACTTTTTCATTTAGAAGTTTAGGAAACTTAGAGAAATGAGGCGTTCGAATGAAGCGATACCTATTACGGCGAACCGGTTATATGTTATTAACGCTTTTTGTAATTGTCACAATTACTTTCTTTCTCATGCAACTTCTACCTGGTACCCCTTTTACTAACCCTGAAAAATTAACAGAGCATCAACTTGAAATATTAGATGCAAAATATGGGCTCGATAAACCAGTAGGAATTCAATACATACGTTACCTTGGGAATTTGATTCAAGGGGATCTGGGTTATTCCTTCCAACATGAAGGTAGAACTGTTTCAAGTATGATTAGCGATCGCATTGGTCCTTCTGCTTTTATCGGTCTGCAAGCACTAGTGTTTGGGACTATTATTGGTTTATTACTTGGTATTGTATCAGCATTAAAACACAATTCAATTTTAGACTACGGCTCAGTTACCATTGCTGTTTTGGGAATGTCTATACCATCCTTCGTTTTTGCAGCTCTGCTCCAGTATTATATAGGTGTAAAGTTAGAATGGCTACCTGTAGCTTTGTGGGAGGGATATTCCAGTACAATACTACCTTCGTTTGCCTTGTCCGTAACAGTTACAGCAACTGTTGCCAGGTTTATTCGAAGCGAAATGTTGGAAGTCCTCGGACAAGATTATGTAGTTACCGCGAGAGCAAAAGGGATAATGGAACAGCGAGTTATTGTAAAGCATGTTATTAGAAACGCGCTTATTCCAGTTGTTACGATGTTAGGGCCGCTTGCCGTATCCATTATGACAGGGACGTTAGTGATTGAAAAGATTTTTGCTGTACCAGGTCTCGGTGAACAATTTACACTTTCTATTCTAGTTTTAGACTATAGCGTCATTATGGGTGTTACCATTTTTTACAGTGCATTATTCATTTTTGTAGTGTTCATAGTTGATATTATTTATGGGTTATTAGATCCCCGCATTAACTATAAGGGGGAATCGGTATGAAAGAGGGAGGAAAAATAGTTCAGATTCAACAGGATTTCAATTTGAAAAATGATCCTATCCCAAATGAGATTACAGCTGATCTTTTTGTGAAAGCCCCACTCGATCAAAAGAAGAGTGAGGAAATTGGTACACCTTCTGTTTCATTCTGGAGAGAAGCATTTCGGAGATTAGTTAAAAATAAAGGTGCAATGATATCTCTCATTCTACTTATTTTATTAATCATTTTGGCAATCATAGGTCCAAGTTTTAATGACTTTACTTATCGAAGCCAAAATATTGAACACTCCAATTTACCACCAAAAGTGCAGGCCTTAGAGTGGTTAGGTCTCGATGGAAAGGATTCAAAAGGAATAGATCAATATGCAAAAAGAGAAATCCAAACGAATTACTGGTTTGGAACTGATGAATTTGGTCGTGATATATGGACGAGAGCATGGAAAGGTACTCAAATATCTCTTTTTATTGCTTTGGTCGCTGCTTTTCTTGATTTAATCATCGGTGTACTTTACGGTGGGATTTCCTCATTTTATGGTGGACGTATCGATAACATCATGCAACGGGTTATTGAAGTACTTATGGGGATACCGAATTTAATCATCATTATTCTCTTTATCCTCATTATGGAACCTGGTGTGAGGTCGATTATTTTAGCTATGATTATTACCGGGTGGGTCGGTATGGCTCGAGTTGTAAGAGGACAAGTACTGCAATTGAAAGGGCAAGAGTTTGTGTTAGCCTCAAGGACGCTTGGAGCATCTAACCCACGGCTTATTTGGAAACACTTGCTACCAAATGTTATGGGCCCGATTATTGTCACGGTTATGTTTACAATTCCTACCGCTATTTTTTTTGAAGCGTTTCTAAGTTTTATTGGGCTTGGTTTACAAGCACCACTTGCTTCACTAGGTGTATTAATCGAGGATGGTTATAAGTCAATGCGTTATTTCTCTTATAAGCTAATTTTTCCCGCGCTTATCATTAGTACGATTATGATTTGTTTTAACTTACTAGCAGACGGATTGCGAGATGCACTAGATCCTAAGATGAAAAAATAGGGAGGGTTAAAGGTGAATAGAAAAATCTTAACGGTTGATAACTTGCATATATCATTCAAGACCCAAACAGGGAGCATTAAAGCAGTTAGGGGAGTTACCTTTGAGTTAAACAAAGGAGAGACACTCGCAATCGTTGGTGAATCTGGATCGGGTAAATCTGTCACAGCAAAATCAATTATGCGCTTATTACCAAAACATAATACTGAAATTACGGAAGGTAAGATTGTTTATGGAGAAAAGGGGTTACTAGATCTTTCAATTAAAGACATGTCGAATATTCGGGGGGCTGAAATATCGATGGTTTTCCAAGACCCGATGACATCCCTAAACCCAACGATGAAAGTTGGAAAACAAATCATGGAAGGTCTACAAAAACATCAAAAGTTAACGAAAGCGCAAGCACGAGAACGGGCACTTCAAATGTTGAAGTTGGTTGGAATACCTAATGCAGAAGTAAGATTAGTTGATTACCCACACCAATTTTCAGGGGGAATGCGACAACGTGTTGTTATTGCGATGGCACTTGCTTGTAATCCAAAGATTTTAATCGCAGATGAACCTACGACTGCACTGGATGTTACTATTCAAGCGCAGATTTTAGATTTGATGAAAAATTTGCAGCAAAAAATGGATACCTCCATTATTCTTATAACCCATGACTTAGGAGTAGTTGCAAATATGGCAGATCGTGTAGCGGTTATGTACGCGGGGAAAATTGTGGAGCAAGGGACACTTGATGAAATTTTTTATAATCCACAGCATCCGTATACCTTGGGACTACTGCGTTCAATGCCTAATCTAAATGAGGACAAATCCTTACCGTTGATACCAATTTTAGGATCCCCACCCGACTTAGTTACACTGGGAGAAGGCTGTTCATTTGCTGCACGATGCCCTCAAACAATGAAGGTATGTCATTCCTTTACGCCAAAGGATTTGGTCGTATGTGATACACATACCGTTGCGTGTTGGTTACAAGATACACGAACACCTAAGCAATACCTTTCTGCAATGGTTGAAGCTAAGAAACCACTCCAAAAAAGAGAACCCTCAAGTTAAGAAATTTAACCGGGGTTCCTTTTAATAATATTAAAAGAGATTAAGTTCAATGTGAGAAATACTAGATTCAAGCTCTTTTTTTTGCGGTTTCTTCTTTCAAATAACTATTCAATTTCTCTACATCTATACTAAAAACACGATCTTCTGTAATGGATGGAATAAACTTTCTCATTTCATGCCATTTTTCCGAAAGTGCCGGTGACATGAGTTCTACTCCGCGATATTCTACACCTTGCATTGCACAAAGTGCTTCGATTGCAACAACTCTGCGTACATTTTGAATGATTTGAGAAGCATGCCTTGCTCCAATTGTCCCCATGCTTACATGATCTTCTTGATTTGCAGAAGAAGGAATCGAATCGACAGAAGCAGGATGCGCAAGTGTTTTATTTTCAGATACTAAACTTGCTGCTGCGTATTGTAAAATCATTGCGCCTGATTGGAGTCCAGGTTGTGGACTTAAAAAAGGTGGCAGGCCTTCGTTTAACTGTGGATTGACTAAGCGTTCGATACGTCTTTCAGATACGCTTGCAAGCTCCGCAACACCAATTTTCAAAAAGTCCATTGCAAAAGCAATCGGTTGACCATGGAAGTTTCCACCTGAAATAACGACTTCTCCATCTTCTACGATTAATGGATTATCTGTTGCCGCATTCATTTCAATTTCTAATTTCTCTTTTACATAGGCAAGCACTTGCCAGCTAGCACCGTGAATTTGTGGTATACAACGTAGAGAGTATGCATCTTGCACACGCTTCTCTCCTTGTTTCGTCACAAGTTTACTTCCCTCGAGCCAATCTAGTACACGCCCAGCGACAGCCACTTGTTCTGGATAGCCGCGTGCTTCGTGAATAGCGGGATGGAAAGCATCTCTGATTCCGTGTAATGCTTCCATTGTCATGGAGGCAATCCATTCACTTTGATAGCTAAGTGTTTCTGATTCTAACCAGTTTACAACGCCTTGAGCAGTCATCGCTTGTGTGCCATTAATAAGTGCAAGTCCTTCTTTTGCTTCTAGAACAATTGGTGTTAATTTATGCTTTTCCCATATTTCATTAGCAGGAATATGTTTTTCGCCATTCCAGACAAGACCTTCTCCAATTAGTACTAATGCTAGATGGGAGAGAGGAGCTAAATCGCCTGATGCTCCAAGTGATCCTTGTTGTGGAATAACAGGATGAATATGATTGTTGACCATGAATGTAAGTCGTTCAAGCACTTCTAAACGGATTCCTGAAAATCCTTTTAATAATGCATTAAGTCGAAGAACGACCATTGCGCGTGAAACGATTTCTTCAAATGGTTGGCCGATGCCGCATGCATGTGAGCGAATAAGATGAAGTTGAAGTGCGTGTACATCTGCTTCTTCAATACTTACATCGCTAAATTTTCCGAAGCCAGTATTAATACCGTATACTGTGCGATTTTCTTTTACGATTTTTTCTACTGCTTTGCGACTTTTTATAACGGCTTCTATTGCTTGGTTATCTAGTGTGATTTCTTCATTTCTATATAAGATGGCACGCATGTTTTCTAGCGTAAGTCCATGTCCTTTTAAACTAATCATTGCTATTACTCCCTTTACGTTGTCGGATTAATTGAATACCTGTAAGCCATTGCAAAAATGTATATACCCCTATTTTTACTGTTGCCTGTGCGAGTGTATCTCTTGTAGGGTCTAAGCAAACGAAGTCAATATGTTTTGCTTTTTCTGCCTGCCCAATTTCGAGTAATGCGTCAAACAGTTCGTATGCGGTCATTCCACCAGGTGTGGATGCAGGAACACCTGGCGCAACGGATATATCTAACACATCCATATCGACAGTGACATAAATGTGATCAACTGATTCATTTAAAGCTTCCATTACTTCACGAATCGTCTGGATAATTCCTTGTTTGCGTGCTGCTCGTAACGTAATCATATGGATGCCATGCGCGTTTGCGTACTGTACAAGTTCTGGTGCATTAAAAAAGCCATGTAACCCAATATTGTAAATATGTTTTCCTTCTACAATGCCGCCCTCAATTAATTGGCGAATTGGTGTCCCATTTGCTGGTCCAAGTTCTGCAGGATCTCGAACATCTAAATGAGTGTCTAGCTGAATAATACCAATTTTTTCATTTGGAAAAGCTTTTTGAACTCCTCGAATGGAGCAGGCGGTAACAGAATGATCTCCACCGATTAAGCAAATATGCTTGTTTGAGTAAGTTGTTGATATATGTTCAGCGGCAGCTTCGATTCGTCGATGTGATTCGATAATATCGGTTGTGTGCATCGGAACATCGCCTAAATCGGTCACTTGAAGGGTAGACAAATCGATATTTTCATCGAGATTATACACACTAAAGCCTTTCCAGCCGCGTCTAAATGCGTCTGGATATTGAGACGCACCGGACACGCTTATCGATGAACGTGAAATAGGAGCTGTAAACAAGACAACATCCGGGTTTTCTGGAGATGTATTTTGTTCGATCCATTGATGAACGCCGGTGCCTTGTTCTTTTTTCCATTGCCATTCAGGTTGAACAAGCTTCATATTAACCGACCACCTTTACTCCTTTTTTCCAAACAGACTGTACATGATTCACACCAAATAAATACTGTAATTCTTGATAGTTTTGAACGCTCCAAAGAACGATATCTGCCTGCTTTCCAACTTCGAGAGAACCGACTTTATCTTCCATTTGAATAGCACATGCTGCGTTATAAGTTGCTGCGCACAAGCTTTCAGCAGGTGTTAAACGCATAGAAATACATGCTAAGTTCATCACAAGAGGCATAGAAGTTGTAGGGGAAGAACCTGGGTTGCAATCTGTAGAAATCGCAACGGGTACTCCTGCATCAATCATTACTCTTCCTCTTGCTGCTGTTTCTCTTAAATAAAGTGCAGTGGCTGGCAATAAACAAGCGATAACACCTTGTTCCGCCATTGCTTGAATACCTTCATCTGAAGCTTTTAATAAATGCTCTGCAGAAACAGCCCCAACCTTTGCAGCAAGCTCTGCCCCTTGATAAGGTTCAATTTCATCCGCATGTATTTTAGGAACAAGCCCATGCAATTTGCCAGCTTCTAAAATGCGCTCGGACTGTTCAGGAGTGAAAACACCTACCTCACAAAACACATCATTAAACTTTGCGAGATTTTCTTTTGCAACAACTGGTAGCATTTCATTAATAATGAGATCTACATATTCCTCTTCTCGTCCTTTATACTCAGTTGGAACAGCGTGAGCACCCATAAACGTTGGGACGATATCCATTGGATGTTCGGCTTGCAATCGTTTCATCACACGTAATTGCTTTAGCTCTGTTTCTAAATCAAGACCGTAGCCGCTTTTTCCTTCGACAGTTGTCACGCCGTGTGCTAAAAATGAATCTAATCTTTTAGTCGTTTGGCGAACTAGTTCATCTTCCGTTGCAGTGCGTGTCATTCGAGTTGTTGCGTGAATTCCGCCACCAGCATTCATGATGTCCATGTATGTTGCGCCCTCTAAGCGCATTTCAAACTCTCGCTCGCGGCTTCCACCAAATGCTACATGAGTGTGGGGGTCAACAAGACCTGGTGTTACGAGATGACCTGTTGCATCAACGATTTCTGCTTCATCGGAACGAGCTGTATATGTTTCTTCAAGCTCTTTAGTAGTACCAACTGCTTGAATGATGCCGTCCTCGAGCCATACACTTCCGTCTTCAATGATAGCTAAATGACTCATCGCTTCTTTTATGCGAGGGCCAGCTAATTCATGTTGCAATGTGACGAGCTGCGCTGCATGCTTAATCCAAATAGGTTTTGTCATTACTTCTTAACCCTCCTGTTCCATCATCGGAATGTGAACACCTTTTTCTCGCGCTGTTTTTTCTGCAAGCTCATATCCAGCGTCGAAGTGACGTACAATGCCCATTCCAGGATCTGAAGTTAATACTCGCTCAAGTCGAGCTTCTGCTTCTTTTGTGCCGTCTGCGACAATGACCATTCCTGCATGGATGGAGTAGCCCATTCCAACGCCACCACCGTGATGAACAGAAACCCATGTTGCTCCGCCAACAGCGTTGATCATTGCGTTTAAAATTGGCCAGTCGGCAACTGCATCAGAGCCATCTTTCATCGCTTCTGTTTCACGATTTGGGGAAGCTACTGAACCTGAATCGAGATGGTCTCGCCCAATAACAATTGGTGCTTTTAATTCACCAGAAGCGACCATATCATTAATGATTTTTCCAAAGCGAGCACGCTCACCGTAACCTAACCAACAAATACGAGAAGGAAGCCCTTGGAATTCGATTTTTTCACGCGCCATTTTAATCCAGTTACATAAATGAGTGTTATAGCTAAATTCACGTAAAATTACTTCGTCTGTTTTATAAATATCCTCAGGATCACCTGATAATGCTACCCAACGGAAAGGTCCTTTTCCTTCGCAAAACTGTGGACGAATGTATGCAGGAACAAATCCAGGGAAATCGAATGCACGCTCAAATCCTTCATCTTTTGCAACTTGGCGAATATTATTCCCATAATCGAATGTCACTGCACCTTTATCCATCATGTCTACCATTGCACGCACATGTTTATCCATCGATGCTTTTGATAAAGTTACGTATTTCTCAGGATTTTCTGTTCGTAATTTCAATGCGTCTACTAAGCTCATTTGTGATGGTACATAGCCATTTAACGGATCATGAGCAGATGTCTGGTCAGTTAATACGTCAGGAATAAAACCACGTGCAATCATTTCAGGTAAAATATCCGATGCATTCCCTACTAGCCCAATTGAAAGAGCTTTACCTTCTTGTTTTGCTTCTTCTGCTAAGCGAATGGCTTCGTCCAATGTATGCGTTTTCACATCTGTGTAGCGTGTTTCGATGCGGCGGTCGATACGTGTTTCATCCACATCAATACCAATACAAACTCCACCATTCATTGTTACAGCAAGTGGTTGAGCAGCACCCATTCCTCCTAATCCAGCAGTAAGTGTAATCGTATTTTTTAAAGAGCCATTGAAATGCTGTTTTGCTAACTCGGCAAATGTTTCGTATGTTCCTTGTACAATTCCTTGAGAGCCAATATAAATCCAACTACCAGCCGTCATTTGTCCGTACATCATAAGCCCTTTTTTATCGAGTTCATGAAAATGATCCCATGTGGCGAAGGCAGGTACTAGGTTTGAATTTGCAATAAGTACGCGAGGTGCATCTGCGTGAGATTTGAATACGGCAACAGGTTTTCCAGATTGCACGAGTAATGTTTCGTCGTTTTCAAGTTCTTTTAACGAGCGAACGATTGCATCGAATGCTTCCCAATTACGTGCAGCTTTCCCAATTCCACCGTACACAACAAGCTCATCTGGATGCTCTGCCACTTCTGCATCTAAGTTGTTCATCAGCATTCGAAGTGCAGCTTCCTGAAGCCACCCTTTTGTATTTAACTCTGTTCCACGATATCGAATAATTTTTTCATTTGCTTTTCCCACTGTAGACCCCTCCTTCAATTTATAACTCTATTCTATCGAAACTTTCTAAAAATTTAAGCGTTTTTGAGAAAAAAGTAAAAATTTCTCATCTGCTAATTAGATGCTTTATTAGCGTAGTAGAGTAATGAATTTCAGAAAATTGTAACTTTTGTTGTGTAGAGTCGTCTGCTTATTTAAAAGGGGAGATGGAGTATGAAGAAGGTGTTTTGTTATTTATTGCTTGGAAGTTTGTTTGTTTTATTGGCTGCTTGCAGTAGTGATTCTGAAAAGGCTATGGAGCAGAAATCGGAAGACTCTGAGCAACTTTCGAATGAAATGGCAATGGAGAGGGAAGAAGCTCCTGTAGAGGAATCTGTTGTTTCAGATGGGGTCACTACTACTGAGCGCATGATTATTCATCAAGCAACGATAAGAGCAAATGTAAAAGAGCTTTCAAAAGCACAAAGTAATATCGAACAAAAAGTGAAAAAGTATGGTGGTTATATAGTCGAGTCAAATACGTTTCAAGAAGATGAGCAAACGAAGAGCGGACAGATGACTGTTCGAATACCTGAGAAGCATTTTGAGGCATTTCTATCAGATGCAGAGGAAGGAGTCTCTAAAATATTGGAACGCAATGTGACAGGGCAAGACGTTACGGAGCAATATGTAGATTTGTCATCGCGTTTGAAATCGAAACGTGCGGTTGAGGAAAGATTGCTTGAATTTATGAAAAATGCAGAGAAAACAGAGGATTTACTGAAAATTTCTGCCGACTTGGCAAAGGTACAAGAAGAAATTGAAGTGATGGTTGGGCAGATAAAATACCTTGAAAATCAGACGTCTTTTTCGACGGTTGAACTGTTTATGATTGAAAGCCGGGTAATTGTTCCGAAGCTAGACAATGAAGAATTGAACACTTGGGAGAAAACGAAAAAGCAATTCGTGACAAGTACAAACAGACTGTTAGCCACAGGGTCAGCAATTATTGTGTTTTTCCTTGGGAATTTACCAGTGCTTCTTATTTTAGCTGGTGTTGGGTATGTTGTGTATTGGGTTGTTAAAAGAAGAATGTCCGAGCAAAAAAAATAATATATAATCTCAAATCTATTGAATTAACCAAGGTAATCTATGCATATATTAAGAACTAGGGAGTGTGAAATTCAGAATATCTAGGAGGAAATTATGTATATTTTATTCATTCTATTCTTTTGCGTTAGTTCTCTTATTTTTGGGCCTATCTTTTATTTTGTACCGACTGAAAAACAAAAGAGATATAACCTATTTTTCCTTGTCGTAATGATTTTATCGTTCTTAATTATTTTTGGAATAAGTCCTTTTATGCAAATAGAAGAAATACTTCTTGTAATGTTTTTATCTATACTTGTCGCTTTGGTTTCGATCTCAGGATATATATTTTCAAAACCTGAAAATGAAACTAGTAACAGTGCATTATAGTTTACACCACTATCGCTATGATAGTGGTGTTTTTTTGCGAATTAAAGGATTTTATTGAAATAGATAAAATTAGGAGATAGAAGGTAAGGAGTTTAGCTGGCTAGCTCAATAAAAGGAGGAAAAGTTTGAGGATTAAATTTATATTTTTAATAATTATTTCGTCACTGCTAATTGTCGGTTGTTCGAATAACAATGAAGACAATGAGGTTTATGAAGAGATAAGAGCAACTGTGTGGAATTTCAGCGATGAGCAAGGATGGAGTTATTCTAAAGAAGACTGGGAAAGTGCATCAATAAGGAAAACGATTGCTGATGATAGCTATAAAACTCTAGATATAAATTATATAGGGAAAGAAATATTAATTGTTTCTTTAGAAGATAGAGTAGCTTCACCATTAATATTCGTCGACACTGACACTAATGAAGTAATTGGACATATGCCAGGTGAATGAATATCTTTTTCTTTTAATCGGGCTGTTGATCCAAGGAGGATTAATGCAAAACGACTGATAATCGGTTATTTTCGGTAAAGTTGAACCTGAATAAAGTGTGGATTTAATGGAAACTTATGTTACGACCACTATAAAGATTGTGAAAGAATGCACTTAAACTAACGAAGCAGTTTAGTTGAATAAGCATGTATATATATGGATGCTCTATGTAGGAATAGTTCAAGTACAGATAAGTGTTTTGAAACCATCAGAAAATTCAATCGTATATTAATTTTTGATTTTTGGAGGGAGATGTGAAGATGGGAGATATAATTATAGGTTTTATTATAATTATTCCATTATATGGGGTGTTAATCTGGAGTTATTTCAATCCAAAAGAAAGTTTATTTTGGGGAAAACGGTGGATGTACCAAGAAGAACCTGAAATTTCTGATGGTGCAATTCGTTATATAAAAGTTGCATCCTTAATCAGTGTTATAGGAATGACGTTTGTTATTATTATTTTAATACTTACACAAGATTAGCAGGCGATTCCTCAATAAGAACATAACTTTGTTTTTATTCAACTAACGCCGCAGTTTACTTGGAAAAGGAATCTCGTTAGAATGGGTTCAAAAAAAATCTATAAAAGAGGTAAAGAAATGTTTGCTTATAAGTATAAAAGGTTAATGGAGGATTTTATAAATGAAATAATTACTGTTGAAGATTTTGAACGTGACTACCTATATACATTTAAAAACGAGACAGAAAGAATGGGTAACACGCTATTCGAAGTCTTAAATGGAGTTTTTGAAGCAGTTGATTGTTATTGGCACGAATGCCTTCCTGGACAAGAAACTGCCTTTGAAATTTCCGAACAACAACTAAGAAGAGAAGTAAGTGATGCATTGGTTAAATTAAATAGTTTAATGAATAACCCTTAAAGTTTTTTTGAACTAACGCAGCAGTTTAGTTCAATAAGAAGAGGAAAATAAAAGGAGTAAGTGATGGAAACTAAAATGTTGTATTATAAAATATTCGAAAAGAAAGTGGAACCTGTCGATTATGTTAATTGGGCTATCAAAATGTTAGAAAATAGTGATACATCTACATCCCTAAATATACTTTCTTCCCTAAGTGAAACTCTAAATATTTTTGAGGTAGAAGATTATTTTTATAGGGCAGTAAGAGAATTAGGTATGGAAGAACCTTCACAGGTTGAGTGTTCTAAGTATTACTTCTGGTATTTGCTAAAACAAATAATAGATAATGAATCTAATGCAATTAACTATGCATATGAAATTTATCAGGTAGTTCGTGAAGAATTTGTTAGCGAAGAATTAAATGTATGGTATGAGATTAGTGAAATGATAGGCGACTATCGATATGGCGATAATGTAGAGGGAATTACAAGGGAATCTCTAATTACAACCATCGTAAAAGAAGCGAAAAAACAATTAAAATGTAACTTCTTATTGAACTAACGGGTGCTTTACTTCAATAAGGAGTAAAGCCTTTTTTACTAACGCAGCAGTTTAGTGCAACAAGGAGTACCTTCAAAATTATGGGGATTTACAACGCTAAGTTAAGAAAAGCTACCAAACGACGCTTTGGTAGCTTTTTTCTTCTACTCCCATGAAAGAACATTATAATCTTTCATTTTCTGTGGTGAAGTGGTGATTCTTGTGCTTCATGGATGGCTAACGGGGCAAATTAGCGTAATAAGCATTAACTAGAATGTTATAAAGAAAGTACGACACCTTCATAAAAAGAGTGTTTTTTATTGTCTGTAAAATATTGGTGCTAAACAAGGGGGTTCAAATCTAAATTTTTAGTCCGAAAAAGTCTTTAAAGCCAGATTTTCCTCGGGGAGTAATAATGATTTCTCGAGAATTTGCTTTAGTTTCTATCCAACCCAATTCAATATACCTTTCAAATAAACCATTTCCTAAAGCACCCCCTATATGATGAGTACGTTCACTCCAGTCAAGACACGCATGAGAAAAAGAACGACGCTTTTTAGATAAACCAACTAAATCTACTCCTAAGTCTCTAAAAAAGAGTTCTCCCTTTGCTGTTACAATAAATTTGTTATTGTTTCTCTCTATATATCCTGCCTCTTGCATTAAATTTGTTATGTTAACACCTACACGTCCAGCTAAATGGTCATAACAAGTTCTTGCATTTTCTAATCGTTTTAATTGACTAGATTGGGTTAAAGATCGAACTTCAGGTGGAGGAGATATGGACATAAATATCTCCAGGGTATTTGCTACCTCGTCATTTGCTAATCGAAAATATCGAAACCGTCCATTTTTTTCACAAATTACAAGGTTATTTTCTTCTAGTTTTGCAAGGTGAAAACTAGCTGTTTGGGGTTTAATGGAAGCCATATATGCTAGTTCACTTGCTGTATGGAATTTCCCATCCATTAAAGCTGCCAGTATGGCTGCTCTTGACTTTTCTGTTAGCAGAGCAGTCAGTGCTGAAATATTCGGATATGTACTCATTTTGAACACCTCTGTAATCCATACTTCGATGAATATCGTATTATATTGCCTTTATAATAATACTAAAGAAACCTCTTCGCAAGTGAGGTGGAAATTTTTAATTTTAAAGGAAAATTTGATTGGGAGGTTCGGTATATATGAAAAAATCTATCTTTTTTACATTAGTTATATTAACTACTTTTTTAATGGGTTCATCTTTTGCCATAGGTAAGATAGGATTAATCTACTCTTCTCCTTTGTTATTGGCTGGAATACGTTTCTTTTTGGCAGGATTTATTATGGCTATTATCGTGAAGGTACTAAAAAGAACACACCCTAGTGGTATGAAAAATTGGGGAAGAGCGGCGATTATAGGAACTTTACAAACGGCAGGAGTAATGGGATGTATATTTCTAAGTCTAAGAACTATAACAGCCAGCGAATCTTCCATTTTAACTTTTATGAATCCGTTACTAGTCATTATTTTGGGAACTGTTTTTATGGGAAACCGTTATAGATGGTATCAATGGATTGGAGTTGTTTTAGGCTTCATAGGTGTAGGAATTACGTTAGGAGGAATAAATGATTTTAGAATAGGTATAGCGTTTGGTGCAGCTTCATCTGTTTTTTGGGCTATTTCCACGTTATTAGTTAATAGATGGGGAGAACATTTTGACACATGGGTACTTTCTGCATATCAAATGCTATTTGGCGGGGGCATTCTTATATTTTTAAGTCTATTACTTGAAGAACCATTCTTTCATATTAATAAACATTCATTACTTATTCTCTTATGGTTAAGCATAATGTCTTCTATTGTTCAATTTGCGGTTTGGTATTTCCTTTTACAGAAGGGCGATCCAGGTAAAACAAGTTCTTATTTATTTTTAGCTCCATTTTTTGGTGTTTTGACTGGAAGTTTATTGCTAAATGAACCTATATCTTCTTCTCTTATAGCTGGGGGAATATTTATTTTGATCGGTATCTATCTTGTAAATAACAATTATAAAAAAGATGTGGTAGACAATTCTGGCTATCTTCTAAATAAAACAAAGTAATAAAAAATTTACATTGAAGTGCCAGCAAAGATAAATGGATATGGAATGAGAGTCTTCTTTTGAATGGAAAAGTTAAAGTTGAATAAGTAAGACATCACATTCTTTATAGGAGCAGAGCGATATACTTATAATTTAAAAGGACAAGTTTGTAAAGAAACGATTTCTTTAATACAACAAAGATTATAACGTATACATAAATAAACTTAATAACGTTCCCAAATGAAAGATTGGAAATACACCAAACAGCCACGAATGTTTTGAAATCAACGTTCGTGGCTGTTCTTATGAACATTGTTTATGCGTTGTTTTATGCACTCTTGTTAAAAGTCAGTAATAGCAAAGGTTTTGAAGTATTTGAAGTAATGTTGCACCATCGTCTTTGATGAATAAAATCGTGTCTAAAAATTGAAGCCTTATCTTTGTAAATCCGCATAAGTCTGAATATCCCCCTTATTGTGCTAACGGGTGCTTTACTTTAAGAAGGAATGGAGTATTTTGTTATTGAATTAAAGCTATTGGTTATTCAAAAGAAGGGGGGATTTAAATGATGCTTGGTATATTCTTTGGAATTCCGGTGCTAATTATGGGGTTTAGCTACCTAATGAAAAAGGATTACTTTTTACCTGAAAAAACTAAAGTTCTTTTAGGAGAGGAAAAGTTTCAGTCTTATCAGAAAGGGTTAATTTTTCCTTATTTATTTTTAGGAATGTGAATGATTTGTATGACAATAGTTGAGATGAAGAAAATTCTTCAATCATCTTCATTTATCGCTTTATATCTTATATTATTAATTATTCCTATTATAATGTTTATTGCAAACAACAAAAAAATACTGGTCGTTATTGGTTTTGGGTAAATGGCTTCAAGTAAAGTGGAAATATAAAATATTTCTATTTCAACTAACGGGTGCTTTACTTCAATAAGGAGTAAAGCGTTTTTCTTATTGATCTAAAGTAGCAGTTTAGTTGAACAAGGATATTGAAAAAGTGTGGTTAAAAAGGGGTGTAGTTTTGGAGAAATTAGAAAATGCTGAATTAGATTTAGAATATAAAGTTTTTGGCACGGGGGAGAAGATTCTCCTTATAGAAATAGGAATAGGAAGTTCAATTTACAACTGGTTTCCCTTTGTTAAAAACATAATGAAAGACTTTACTATAATTATGTATCACAGGGCTGGTTATGGTAGTAGTATGATTTCAAAAAATCCAAGGACAACTAAAAATATATCATACGAGTTAAACAAATTTATTGAGTCATTAGGTATAAAGGAAAAGGTCACTATAATGGGACATTCTTTTGGAGGACTATGTGCATTACATTATGTAATGCTTTTCCCAGATAAAGTTAATGGACTAATTTTATTGGATTCAACTTCACCAAATTTTAATCGTTTATATAATCTTGATATTCCAGTAATGAATTCTCTAATATCAATAGACCAAATGGTACAAAGTAATCTGGACAATTCATATAAATCAAAAGAGGAACTTAGAAATCTTTATAATCAGTCAATTGATGATTGTCACGTCATACTTACCAAGAATGAAGTGATTAGATTTGAGGAATTTATCACTAATCCTAATATGTTTAAAACTGTTGCAGAAGAGTTCCAAAACTGGGAATCAAGTAGTGAAAGTATAAAAGAACTTGGTGAGTTCCCTAACATTCCACTAACAGTTATAGCAAGAGACATAGAGGCTTCGGTTAATGCCTTTGTTCAATATAATATTCCAGAAGAAGAGGCAGTAAAATATGAAAAGGTTTGGAGAGAACTGCAAATAGGATTATCTCAATTATCTACTAAAGGAGAACTTATCATAGCAGACCATAGTGACCATGGTATTCATCTCGATAGACCTGATATAGTAATTCAGGGTTTAAAAAGATTTTTATAGAAATTACTGAAATCGTTGATAGATTGTGAATGATTGTACTTAAACTAACGGGTGCTTTACTTCAATAAGGAGTTGAGCATTTTTTACTAACGCAGCAGTTTAGTTTAAGAAGCTATCTTATTTGCAAAGGATTATTGGATTGTTTTGAAGAAGAAGTAAGAAAGCGACGACATAACATTTTGGAGGCTATTAATGATTAATGACTTGTGGTTTACAATTAAACAATTGGATGAAAATTCATACGCAATCAGTGAATACGGACATTGGGAGAAAGTACATTCATTTTTATTATTGGGTACAGAGAAAGCGGTACTAATCGATACAGGACTTGGAATCGATAATATAAAAAGAATAACAGACCAATTAACTACTTTACCAATTGAAGTCATCACTACTCATGTTCACACTGACCATATCGGAAGTCATGAACAATATGAAATAATTTATGTCCATGAAAGCGATAAAGATTGGTTAGTGAATGGAATTAAAGGCTTGTCAATAGAACAAATAAGAAAAGATATTAGTAGAGATATAACATTGCCTACACCAGAAACGTTTAATCCCGATAAATATCAACCATTTCAAGGTGAACCTACAGGCTTATTGAAAGATGGCGATGTAATTGAATTGGGGAATAGAAGATTAATTATTTATCATACTCCAGGGCATTCTCCTGGTCATATATCCATTTTCGATGAAACAAACGGGTATTTGTTTACGGGAGATTTACTTTATGATGAAACCCCTATATATGCTTTTTATCCTTCTACAAATCCTTATGATTTAGTAAATTCATTGGAAAGAATATCAGAGATTCCAAACGTTTCGATGGTTTATGGTTCACATAACACTTTAGGGCTTGAGCCAAAAATTTTAAAGGAAGTAAAAAATGCAGTTAAGTTTTTGAGAGAAAATGAATTAACTAAATTTGGTACAGGTATTCATAAATTCAATGGATTTAGTGTGCATTTTTAACCGTACTTATTTCACTAACGGTGTGCTTTAGTAAAGATACGAAAATCTAAATACAATGAGCTTGGAGATGCATTTCCCAGCTCGTTTTTTATGTGCATTTTAAATCATCCTTTACCTTTAACATAGCTTTTTTAAATAGGGAAGGATTTAATGAAGTAGATGTACCAGATTTAATCGGTAGTAAGGTGAACTCTAATACATCTAATTGAATTATAGTTTGTCCACCATCAGCACTCACCACATTGTGAAGCGGTGGCTTGGCTGGAGTTAGTTTAATATTTATGAAAAGATCAAACTTAAATTTAGAGGGTTTGGTCTTTTTTAATGAAGAGTGAAGTAATGACGTTTTATTAGATTGAGAAATAGAGTGATATTTGAAGATATTTTCAAGCACTTTCCTATATAACGGATAAGCTGTACGAACAGACAAGCTAGTTCAGGAGCCAATCAAACTATAATTAATTTCAAAGTTAACATAAAAAAAGCATGGCTAGGAGGTTTAGCACCTTATTAGCTATGCTTTTTAAATTATTTAAAATTAATCGAAATGGTGCCATAAAATGACGTCTTTAATAGCAGCGCGGGCTTTTTCAAAATCCGACAGTTCTATACATTGAACGAACGTATGTATAGAATGGTGGTAAGATTCGAGAAGTTCTATTTTCCATTTTGTCTGTGCAGCAACGTTTGTAACGAAAATCGTTTCGTTAAAGAATCGTAGCATTGCAATATTGTTTGTAACTTCGAAAAACAGTTTTAACAAGTGAGCTAACGAAAGGACATATTCGTAAATATTTTCAGCAGATTTTTTTTGCTTCATCTCTTCAAAACGAAGTAACAATTCGCTTTGTATATCACTTGTCCATTTTGGTTCACACTTTGTAAGTGCAACATCTAATAGGGCATAAAGTGTTTCTAAATAATCTTTCAACTCCTGGTCAGAGATTGTCTTTACCCTTACTCCTTTATGCTGTACCTTTTCCACTACACCATCTTTTTGTAACAAGTAAAGAGCTTCACGCACAGGTGCATGACTTACTTGTAACTCCTTTGCGATTTCCGCTTCTACTAAGCGCTGACCTTGTTCATAGTAACCAGAAAATATACGAAATAATAATTTTTCTGCTATTTGGTCCGAAATTGTTTTTTTCGAAATAGGATTTTCATTAACCCCCATTAAACCACTCCAATAAACTTATTATCGTTTATTTTAACATATTTCAGTGTAGAGATGTGGTAGCTAAAATTGTTATTGAAAGTATTGTCAAATGTTTATACAAAAAAACGGATGTGGAAAACTGCTTGTTTCCACATCCGTTTTTATTTTTGCTGTCTAAAGCAAGAGAGTTATTTAAAGAAAACAATATTTATTCGTTCAATACTACAAACAAAATGATTAATTGTAGATCATACCGCCATCAGTTAAGATGTTTTGACCAGTAATGTAGTCTGCTTTTGATGACGCTAAGAATGATACTAAATGAGCTACATCTTCAGTAGTTTGAGGACGGCCTAATGCGATACCTTGAGTGAATTTCTCGAAAGCTTCACCTTTTTTCGTACCCATATGCTCCATCATTTTTTCGTCAAGGCGTTCCCACATACCTGTTCCTACGATACCAGGGCAATAAGAGTTTACATTGATTTTGAATGGTGCAAGTTCTTTTGCGGCAGTTTGAGTTAACCCTTTAACTGCGAACTTTGTAGCTGAATATACACCTAACATTTCGAAGCCTTGTTGACCTGCAATCGAACAAGCGTTAATGATTTTACCGCCAGTACCTTGTTTTTTCATTTGGTTAGCAGCAGCTTGAATACCGTAAATTACACCTTTAATATTTACATCTAAAGTAAAGTCTACAGCTTTAGGATCTACGGCTGTTAAAGGAGCAACTTGTCCTTCTACACCTGCATTGTTAATAAATACATCAAGGTTACCGAATGTGATTACAGCGTGTTGAACTAAGCCTTCTTGATCTTCTGGTTTAGTTACGTTACCTACGAATGAAGTTACGTTAACTCCTTGATCTTTAAACTCTTGTTCTGTTGCTTTTAAAACTTCTTCGTTTAAGTCGCTTAGTACGATAGCGAAGCCGTCTTTTGCTAATTGCACAGCAATACCTTTACCAATACCTTGTGCAGAACCTGTGATTACAGCTACTTTTTGATTACTCATGGATATATCCTCCCCAAAATAAAAAATATGATGTTATAAGATTACATAACTAAAAACTACTCGATAATCGACATAATGGGCAAATTATTAACTATTGCTAAAGTAAAACTTTAATACATAAAATATTATCGATAATCTATAACATCTAAATAGTAATATAGAATGACTATATTTTCAATTGTTTTGTTTCACTGCAATTGTTAAAATAATACCTATTAATTAACTTACCAAATTTTCTTAATCTTTATTTTTTTTGAAATTTAATTTATGTTAGGTAAAAGTGAACGGTTAAAGGATAAACTCTTTTTACGTAATTTAAAATGAGTAAGGCGATTCTACTACATCTTCTTGTTTGAAATTGTCCATGCTCAGCACTCATGGCATTGGGAAGCTGTGGCGTGGTTGGAATTAGTATAATGAAAAAAGAACGAATTCCCGATGTGGAATTCGTTTTTTTGTTGAAGTTATTGAACTAACGCAGAAGTTTAGTTCAATAAGCAGATATGTATTTTTTGAATTAAAAATGTAACTTATTCTCTTCTTAATCGTATAAAATTTAAGGGGGATAAACATATTCGATATAACATAATTTTATATATTTCAATTTGTTTGATGCAAATTATAATTTTAACTAATATAACTCTTTTTGGTGGACAATGGAACGGAATTACTATGTGGTTATGTACAGCCATATTTATTTTCTCTTCCACAGTATTTGGTTTAAGTAGAAAAAATAAAAATCAATGATTTGATGAAAAATAAACAAGTAGTTTTGGTAAACTAACGGTGCACTTTAGTAAAAGAGAATGGCGTTGCCATAGGTAACTCTTTTTCTTATTGAACTAACGCCGCAGTTTAGTGGAAGAAGAGGTAATATAATATTCCATTTAATTGTTAAAGGAAGTGAAAAAATGTTAATGTATTATGCGATACTAATTACTGGGGTTTTGTTATTAATAGTTGCAGTATTTACATTTATTGCTATGTATAGTGGTAAAGATTACACAATATTAAATGTAGGTAAAATCCTTGTAGCCTTATCACTTGGTGTTTTATGTTTAGTGATTACTCTCCCAAGCCTTAAATATGTTGTGCTAAAGGAATATGATGTCGTCAGTGGGAAATGTGTTATCGAAATAGATTCATCAGGTCGTACTTCTGAAGCGGACTTTAAAATGCTTAATACAGATGAAGTGTTTAGTTTCAGAGATATTCCTGCACTTGATGCTTATGGAAAGTCAATCCCTTATTATTGTGAGGTGACAGTTACAAAAGACCATATGTTTGAAATTAGTTATAAAATATATGATGCTAAAACACGAAAGTTAATATTAACAAGTAAATAGCCTATGTTTACAGTTATAAATAAAAAAAGATGTAATTACCTTCTTTTTACCCTTGATAGATACTTCAGTTTGTAAATAAATGTTGTTAAACTAACGGGTGCTTTAGTAGAACAAGGGGCACCATTTAGAGAAGCTTTTCACGGTAAACTAACTATGCAGGTTTATTTAATAAAAAGGAGGTCTTTTATGAATAAAAGTTTATTGCTTCCACTATTATCATCATTAGGAACAATGGTATTACTTTATGTAATAGGCTTTATATTTAATATAGCTGCATTAGAGTTCAAAGTGTTTCAAAATGAGCCATTAAAAGACGGTTCGATTCTTGATGCAGAAATTGCATTACTTCCAATTGCTATCGGGTTAGTAGTTGGATTTAGTGTGGAACGAATCGTTAAAATAAGAAACAAGAAATTGAACTAACGGGTGCTTTACTTCAAGAAGGAGTAAAGCCTTTTTTCTTTATGAACTATAGGGTAGTGAAACAATTTTAAAGTTAATTCGTAAATGTATTAAAGTTCTAAGGAGGTAATATACATGAAAATAGAAATTGAAGTTAAAGCATTTGGAGGAATTGAAGTTCAGGGTATAGAAGACGCTTTTAAAGGTGTTGAACTAATGGGTGTACATAAACTTTCTAAAGATACAACACTAGGTGAAATAGAAACTCTATTATCTACGTTATTTGAAGAAGTTGAAAGTGGTTATAACAATCCAGAGCAGTGTGTTGGGAAAATCACGATTCGTGCAAAAAAAGAAAATGGCGAAATTGTATATTTAGGTTAGATGGTTTGTTTAACTAACGAGTGCTTAGTTTAACAAGGAAATTTAATACTTTACTTGAAGATACTTTAAGGAGGTTAATATTAATATGAAAAAAACATTTGAAGTTATGCACGATGGTCACCATATTCAAGTGGTGAACAGCTGGTTTTCAGGAGAAAAGCTATATGTAAACGGACAATTACAGGATGAAAATCTTGGACTTGCTTTAAGAGCTATTTTAAATGGTGAACTAAAAAGTAATGATGAAAGAAAAAGTATTAAAGTAGCTATGGGTGGTTTTTTTAAAATTAACTGTAGGATTTTTGTAGAAAATAACTTAATTTATCCTAATAAGAAGAAATAATATAAGTTATTCTTATTTCACTAACGGGTGCTTTACTTCAATAAGGGGTAGAGCCTTTTTTACTAACGAAGCAGTTTAGTGAAAGAAGACCATTTGAGAATGAGGGGGATTTTATGAAAAAAGGAAAACTACCACTTGTTATTGCCATAGCTTCGGTTTCTGGTGGAGGAAAAACGACAATAGCGACACACCTAAACGAAAGATTACAAAATTCTAAAACACTTTTTTTTGATGACTATGATTTTGATGGTCCTGATGACATTATAGATTGGGTTGACAATGGAGCTAATTATGACGAGTGGAACTTGGCTCCTTTTATTAGGGATTTAGAGACGTTACTTACTGAATCGCTAGATTACATTGTGCTGGACTTTCCGTTTGCTTATAAACACTCTAAAACAAGTAAATTCATTGATTTAGCTGTGTTTATTGATACTCCTTTGGATATCGCAATGGCACGTCGAGTAACTAGAGATTTTAAGAATAATTCTGTTGAGAATATTTTGATGGATATGAAAAATTATATTTCGCAAGGAAGACGGGGTTATCTTGAGATGTTAATAACGATAAAACCAAATTCTGAAATCATTGTCGATGGGACTTTATCCATATCTGAAATTGTAAATATTATCTCTAATAGTTTGGAGTAAATAGGAAAAACTTGATTTAATACGACTACTTTCTTGGTGGTTGGTAATTGTGCTAACTGGTGCTTTACTTCAAGAAAAAGTAAAGCCTTTTTTACTAACGGGGCAGGTTAGTGAAACAAGAGGATCAATGAGTGATAGGATAATTATTAGATAGGAGGAATAAAATGGGTAAGAAAGAAATCTTGCTTGTGGGAACGTTTCATTTCGAAGCATTGCAACAAGTAATAGAGGGAAAAGGAGAAGAAGTTCTAGAAATAGTCGACTTCTTAAGTGAATATAAACCAACAAAGATTGCCGTTGAGTATGAAAGAAAAGAACAACAACAATTAAATGATTTGTATAAAAAGCAAAATGGGGATTATGCAATAAATGAAATTGAACAATTAGGATTTAGAATTGCCCGAAAACTTCAACATCAAGAAATATTTGCGGTAAATTGGGAAGGTAAGCTCACTCAGGAAGATGTAATAAGTATTAACGAAGCAATTCTAAGTGATTATCCAAATATTAGTGATAAATTCAGTACTTATAGCGAAAAATTAACAGATATTATTTTGAATTCGAATCTATTAAATACATATAAGAAAATAAACGATGAAGCACTAGTTCAAGAAACAGAAAAAATATATCTGTCTTACGTAACTGTTGAAAATAACAATGAATTTATTGGTGTTTCCTATTTAAACAAGTGGATTGAGAGAGAATTAATAATTTTTAAAAACGTTACTGAGATAGCAATTGATACAGAAGAGCGCATTTTACTTATAGTTGGAATGGACCATTTATGGATGCTAAAGAAATTTTTCGAGGGAAATGGTTGGAATGTAATAAATCCATTTCAAAACAGTGTTCATTGATGAAGAAAAAGTAAAGTGTTTCTTCAACTAACGGGTGCTTTACTTCAAGAAGGAGTAGAGCCTTTTTTACTAATGGGGCAGGTTAGTTTATGAAGAAAATGGGAGTGAAACGATAGATGATTAATAGTATTGTTAGATTTATTGGTATACTTATGGTTGCTAGTCCAGTTCTCTTGTATGGACAAAATATTGTTGGCGAAAAAGCGGCTATTATGATTCTTATTGTAGGTATAATAATTACATTTTTATTTAGAAAAAATAAAAAATAAAAAATACAAAGTAAACGATGAAGTAAACTATGGACACATTTCGACCATAACGTGTAATAAATGAGAAAGTGCTTATTCAACTAACGGGTGCTTTAGTAAAAAACAATATCAAAGTAAAATGAGCCAGGAGAAAATATCCTAGCTCATTTATTATGTGTATTTAAAATCAACCTTTACCTTTAACATAACTTTTTATTAATAGAATTCCAGAAAAATATTTCTCTTTCTTATATAAGTTGTTGGTTATAGAAAAAAGACCATAAAGGTCTTTTTTAGTACTTAAGGTAAATATTTTTCTTCTATCATGAACAGTTTATTAGCATCATCATAAAGAAACGCAAAAAGCGCTCCTTTTTTATTTGCTATATTTTCAATTGAAGTAACTGATAGCTCAGTTCCGTTCAACACATACAACTGAACATTATCTCCCACAATGACTATAACTTTCCCTACTTCTTTATTTGCAACATAAAAACCAACATCATGTGAGTTATCAATAACAAACTCAGCAAAGTCCACTGTTAATTGGTTTCCAGCATTCGTTTTTTCGATGTTGGTAACGTACCCCACTTTTTCTGCTGAGTCATAATAAGATTTAAGGTAGTCCTCTTCTGAAATGTCATCCATCGGTTCGCCATCTTCTACGCTACCTGTAGCTGGCGTCACTTCTTTTGGTTCATCTTTCGCTACTTTCTTCGTCGTACCAGATTCAACAGTTGTTGTTTCTTTTGGAGTTTCTTTTTCTACCACCACTGTGTCCTCTTTTTTATTGCTTTGTTCTACCACATCTACCGTTTCGTCACTACAACCTGCAGCAATTAGTAAAACCATGGGTATAACCATTAAACCTTTTTTCATATTATCCCCTACTTTCTATAATAATTATTCTCACTTATAATTAGATTCATCCAAACCTAATATTTTCTTTTTATAATGGCTATGTTAAAGGCTAGGGTTGATTTTTCGTGAGATTGTTTTGTTTGTGAAATGTTACACTTAAACTAACGGTGCAGTTTAGTTGAACAAGAAAAAAATGGGGGTGTAGTGATTTGAACAATTCATGGAATAAAATTATTTATAAGATTGGTTCTCCAATTTATGATAAGTTTTTTAATTCAGGTATATTTCTAAGTGCTCGAAAACAAATATTCCAAACAATCCCATTCGATAATAAACAAAAAATCTTGTTTGTTGGTGTAGGAACGGGTGCTGATTTAGAGTTAATCAATTTTTCTAACTTAGATATAACAGCAATTGATTACTCGCCAGATATGCTTGGAAAGGCAAAAATAAAGTTCAAGGATACTACGATAAAATTTTTGGAAATGGATGCTCAAAATATGGATTTTGACAACGATTCCTTCGACTATGTGGTAGCAAGTCTTATCCTTTCGGTTGTACCTGATGCTAATAAGTGTTTCCAAGAAATCACAAGGGTTTTAAAACACGAAGGAAAAATAATCATTTTTGATAAATTTGCACCTAAAAATAAAAAACTTTCGTTACTAAAGACGATATTAAGACCAATTATTGAAGTATTAGGAACGGACATTGGTCGGAGTTTTGAAGAATTAATCCCTAAAAAAAATAAAAGCATAAAAGTAGAAGAAGATATACCAATTATGATGAATGGAATGTATAGAAAAATAATAATTTCTAAAATAAATTGATTGTTCTTCTTCAACTAACGGGTGCGTTTGTCAAAAGGAGCAACGTCATAATGACGTTACTCCTTTATATATAAAATTATTTCTGATAATACTCTTTCTTTAACCTTCCGCTTAATTGAGCATAGATCCTAGTCGTTTCACTTTTCTCATGCCCCATAAGACTTTGTATGACTTCAATAGGGGCTCCATTATTCATCAAATGAGTTGCGTAGCTGTGTCTAAGTTGATGTGGGTGAATCTCTTTATTAATTTCTGCACGATTAGAGATTCGTTTAATGATGTATCGCATTTGAGCGACACTCATTTTATGTAGTTGTCTTGCTGTGACAAAGATAGCTGAATTATGGTCATAACGACTTTCAATATAGCGTTTAAGCCATATATCACAGCGTGTATTAAAATATACCTCCCTTCCCTTGTCTCCTTTTCCTCTAACAATAGCAGATTGATTGGACCAATTAATATGGTTCTTTTCTAACGCAACTATTTCTCCGATACGACAACCAGTAGAAAACATGAATTCAAAAATCGCTTTTTCCATAGGAGAATGACAAGATTCACGAAGGTGTTCTATCTCCCGTTTCAGTCAAATACTTGGGTATCCGTTTACCTGCTTTGGGTTCTTTAATTTTGGAAGTTGGATTTTTACTCAGGTGGCCTTCTTCATGGGACCAACGGGAAAATTATTTCATAAAGCGGATTCGGTGTGCAAGACTGGCCGGTTTTAAATGTTTGCCGGCTATAGAGAGATATTCCTTCAGTTGATTTGTATCCAGTGATTCTATTTCTCTATACTTAAAATAATCGATTAGTAGCAAAAATTGTAACCCGTAGGCTTTTAACGTTTGTAGTGAAAAGCCCTCTATTCGTTCATCCGCTTCAAACGAGGACCATGCTTTTGACAGTAACAATTCGATTCCCCCTAAAATAGTAATATTAAAAGGATTATTGCCAACTTAATAGAATTATAGACATAGGATGTATTTTAAATAAGAGGTATTTTTAGAAGTGTGTCATGGAGATAATTCAATTTAATGTTCATTAGGGGGAGAGTTGATTTGAAGAAAATAATTACTTTAATATTTACACTAATGCTTTTAACATCTTGTTCAGAAACAACATTCATTGCTTATATATTTAGTGGGGAAAGTGAGCATTGGGAAGCTGAATACACCTATAATGGGACAGAAAAATGGGGAGAAAGAGACGGACAAAAAACTTATGCGAACGAAGATGACTTTAGGTTTATATTAAAATACAAAGGTTCCTTAGAAGAGTTGTCTTCATTACAAAAACTTGAATACTCCTATGAAACCAATAGTGGTCATGGGAGTGGCATTGAAGAGTTTACGGAACCTCCATCATCAGGAACATTCTCGTCTTCAGGTAGTTCAAGAGGCGGGGCAAAAGTACATGAAGATGAAGTTATAAAGGTAAATGTAAAATGGGATGACTTTGAAGAGTCAATTGATCTGCATAATAATAGTAAGTAACTTTGTTGAACGGTGCTTTACTTGAAGATCATTGAGCTACTTAGATAGGTCTTCTCTCTTATTAAACTAACGCAGCAGTTTAGTTTAATAAAGGGTCTACTCTTATCTTGTTAAAGTAAGGCATTAGTAAGAAATCTTTAGCAGCCATCAGTAGTAAGTTTAAGATGATTAAATACGATTTTTTTACAGGGAAGACAAAAGGGGGAATATCGAAAAGCTGGTTACAAATACCAAGAAGAATCGAGGAGATTAAATAAATGAGTAAACCTGTAATTCGAACTTATAAAGATTCAAGTGATTTAAAACGAATGCAGAAACTTACACAAGCTATATGGACACTGGAATCTAATTACCATATTGGCGATTTAGCTTGGCAACGCCATCGACACGCTGGGCGTGAAGATGAATGGATTACTGCAATTTGGGAGATGGATGAAAAACCAGTGGCTTGGGGATGGGTAAAACTACCTGGCAGTTTAATGTTTCAAGTTGACCCTAATTTCACTGAATTATCCAAGGATGTAATTAGTTGGTTTAAAAAAATAACTGAAACCAATGAACAAAGGGTAACCGTTCTTGAAACGGAGTCTCATCTTATTTCAGCCTTAGAAGATTCTTTATTCAACCCATTAGAAGAAACTCCTGAAGTCCTCTCAAAAATTTCATTAGATAGTTGTCATTTCCCTGTAAATTTGCCAAATGAATTTAAAGCACGACATATCAAGGGGGGCGGGGATTTAACAAATAGAGTGGGAGTACAGAGGGCTTCATTCTCGGGATCAAGAGTCACAGAAGAAAGCTACCGGAATGTTATGAATACATATCCTTACGATTCTTCTCTTGATTGGGTAATAGAATCCCCTAATGGTGAGTTCGCAGCATTTTGTTTAATTTGGTTTGATGAAATTAATAAAGTAGGTTTACTGGAGCCTGTGGGAACGGATCCGAGATTTTGGAGAATGGGATTAGGCAGTTCCGTTTGTAAGCTAGCTCTTAATGCTTTGCGTGATAAGGGAGCAAACACGGCCATTGTTGTTTGTACTTCTCCTAAAACATATGAATTTTACAAGTCTATTGGGTTTGAACCATTTGCTCAAACAAAATCATTTCATCGTCTTAAAAATTCTTTATAAACTTCGCTTTTCTTCTTCAACTAGAGGGTGCTTTACTTCAATAAGAAGTAAAGCTTTTTTACTAACGGTGCAGTTTAGTTGAAGAATCTTTTGTGTGATAATGGTAGCAAAAAAAGAGAAGAGGTGGAAAAATTTAATGGGTATCGGATTAATCATACTAGGAATTCTTATTTTACTTTTAAGTTTTTTTACACCAATTGGAATTGGTCAAGCCTTATTAATTTCTATTATTCTAATTATTATGGGGCTAATACTATTTAGAAAAAGAAAACAATGATTGCTTTTAAGCTATTCTTGTTCAACTAGCGCAACGTTTTAGTTGAATAAGAAAATCCTTTAAAATGATTGTATTTTTAAGTTCGAATATACTGTCAATAAAGGAGAGATAAGTTTGATTTGGTTAATAATTCTTATTATTCTTTTTATTATTATCGCCTTTGCTTTATTAGTTGACAGGAGAAATAAGAAAATTAATAACAATAGTTAGAAAGCAGTTAATTCAAATGCAAAACCAGGAGAAAGTTCTAACTAAATGATGGGAGACAATAGATATACAAATGGAGAATAGCTGGCTTAATTTACAGAGTTTGTGAAGAGATGTACTTAAACTAACAGGGGCTTTACTTCAATAAGAAAAACAAAAAATACCGCTCAATAATTGAGGCAATGAAAAGTATTTAAAATTATATATTACCTCTTTACAGCATGGATAAAATGGACTGTCTCAAAAGCACATAAATAATCTGTACGATCTCTAAAGAAAAGTTCCTGTATTGCATTAGGTGTCAAATGTTCTTAAATAAGCAAACCTGATTCTTCTAACATGGTTTGAATTTCGTTATTTGTGAACCTGGATTTCATCGATTCGCCACTTGCTGAAGCCATTTTAACC
>NZ_JALDYF010000014.1:0-97729 GCF_032154225.1 Psychrobacillus sp. | reverse complement strand
GCCTCTGTAGCGTAAATCTTTGCTGAAACTCACTAAGACGCATTTTATGTAGAAAGCGAACGGAAATACAAAATTGAATAAAATGGTTAATCAACAGGCGTGGTATCATAATAAAGATTGTGAAGAAGTATTTGATCAAATTTTGAAAAACTATGATTAGTATATCTTTAGGGGGTTCATATAAAATGGAAAGGGTTACTTATAAAACAAGTCAAATATTAGAAATTTTGGGTGTATCAAGAGATGCACTGAGATATTACGAGGAACAAGGAATTGTAAAACCAAACCAAGATGTAACAAACAATTATCGTAAATATAATAATTATGATATTTATACATTATTGGTCGCAGATTTTTATAAAAAGAGAAACCTATCAATGAAAGAAGTGAAAAAACTACAAGAAGGAAGAGCAATAGAAGAACTGGAAACTTTATTAGAAATAAAAGCCGAGCAATTAGAAGAAACCATACAAAATAAGAAACATATGCTTAAAAAAATAAAAGAAACAAAAGCATTCTGTGAGGAATTAAAAGAACACTTAAACCAGTACTCCATAAGGGAATTTCCGACCTATGAAGTAGTTGATGAATTTTCCGACTTTTATTCCTTTATGGAGTATCCTTCCATATTGGGAAATGTGGATGTGATAAAGGATGATATTCTTAGCAAAATCATGAGAGAATTTACTTTTGATGATAACGGGTTACTTGATACCAAGATGTATATTGTAGAAAAGCATGAAACGATCCATAAGGAAAAAGTCGGATGTTACTTACAATATGCAAAGTGTATTTATACAATTGTTGAGGATGGTAGATACCGAAATGGAAATAATGATATTAAAAATAAAATATTTGAATCTACTTTAGAATGGGGAAATAAACAAGGACTTAAACCAAAAGGGGTTGCTTTTGTTAACACTCGTCTTATTACATATCTTGATAACAAAGAACGAGCCTTCTTAGAAATATATATTCCAGTTGAAGAAGAGTGAAATTTTTTAATTGATATTGACCTAGGGGTAACACCATAGTTTATTTTTTAAACCAATGGAACAAGTGAAAACTGTTCTATTGGTTTTTTTATAAATAGGAGGGTGTTTGGTTTGAGTGGAATGGTAAAAAAGTATATTTTATGGACCTATGTAATGTTCTTTGTTTTTCTTCTTGTCATAGGGCTGACGATGTTTCTATTAAAGTCTCAGCCTGTAGTAGACATTTTAATCGTGCTATCATCATGGACGGCTACATTTGTCTTCGTAACAATGTTCCGTAACATCTACCCCTAAGGGGATTTATGGAACTTTATAAAAAAACAATTTATAGGGAAAGTTAGAATGTCAATGGTATTGTGTGTCGTTCTAATTCAATTTTTAGTTTTGATTAGCAGTCTTATAATTACTAACAAAGTTTGGAATGTACCTATTTACGAACAATTACCTGCTTCGTGGACTTCACTTCTTATCTTATTTGGTTACAATTTAATCCTTGGACCACTAGGGGAAGAATTAGGGTGGAGGGGATTTGTATTAAATGAATTGCAAAAAAGATTCAGTCCATTAAAATCAGCTATTTTCGTTGGATTGGCTTGGGGTTTCTGGCATACACCATTATGGCTTATGTCAGGATACGCTGGGCTTCAATTGGTACAATACATCATTTGCTTCTTGGCAGGAATTGTTGCAGTATCAATCATCATAACCGCATTTTATAACTTGAATCATAATCTTATTATTCCAATCATTATCCACCAACTTTTCAATTATTTTATGGCTATTCAAGCTGGAAACGTACTTAATACTCTTACAGTTACCTCTGTTTTATATTTAATAGTGGCTGTAATTTTAATAGTAGTTAATTATAAAAAGTGTTTATACAGATAATTGTGTATCATCAAATTCTTATGTTTTTTGACACGAATGTTGATTAACCATTTTATTCAATTTAATAGTTTCGGCAGCGATTTGCGCTACAGAGTCGGACGTTTACCGAGGGCACGCTTGATTTAATTCAATCGTATCCTATGAAAGTGTTTAGGGGGAAGAGATTAAGGAAATTGATTTTGAAAGAGAAATAGATTTAGCGCCATCAGCATTATTTGAAAGTCCTTGAGCCACAAGGGATTAAAATTATGAAATTAACTCAAGTAAGGACGAATAGTAAAAGATGAAGGATTATTTAATTGAGAATTGTTATCACTAATTGTATACTTAATTAGTAACAGATAAATATAATGGAGTGAGGGGAATATATAATGCAAATATACTGGACTAAAATAAATCAGATTATTGAAGAAACACCTGAGGTTAAAACGTACCTGCTCGACCGTCCGAAAGACTTTACATGGGAAGAAGGTTCCCACACTCACTTCGCACTGGAAGGTTTTAATGCTGGAGATAAGCCAAACCGCGGTTTGATTCGTCACATGTCCATCTCCACTTTACCGCACGAAAATTTAATTGGTATTACAACACGCATTAGAGAGCAGGCTTCTGAATTTAAAACGGTTTTAAGAAATCTTGAGGTCGGCAATGAAGTGGCAATATTTAAAACTCATTCGAATGTACCGCTTAAAAGAGAAGACAAAAATGTTTACCTGCTGTCATCTGGTGTCGGCCTGGCAACTTTCAGACCGCTTGTACTTGATTATTTCGAACGTCCTGACAACGTCAATCAAATTCATTCCTTGAACATCGACTCATCAAAAGATTTCTTATTCACTAACATTTTTGAATCCGCACCTGACAAGAAGTTTACATCACAGTTCGTAGATACACGTGATGACTACTATGAAGAAGTGAAGAATCTTGCATCAGACGAGAATGGACTTTACTATGTTGTCGGCAGCGATGAGTTTCTCGTGCAGAACATTAAAGTACTGCGTGAGCAGGGCATTAAGCCGGAACAAATTATGCTCGACAAGCGTGAACAGTCACTGCGTGAGTTTTTATCACTTGATTTGCCAGTTTAAAACGAAAGAATCCATTTTGATTAATCTTTACTCAAAATGGATTCTTTTCTTTTATTTACACGCTTCCGTCGTAGCGTAAATCGGTAAAAAAACTTGTTCGCCTTCTTTTATTTTTTGTTTGATGAGGTGAGGGTTTATTTTATAAAAATCTGCTAGTCTTTCTTGAAAGGACACAGGTTTGTTGGCTGGATACATAGCGAAGACAGATTGGATCGTATCACCAGGGATTGGTTTAATCGCGATAAATTCCATAGATTCACCACATTTTTCTCCAGAAGAAAAAGCAAGAGGGATTGTGCCTTCGACCATATCTACTTTAATAACATAAAATGTGCATAAGAGTAAAAGCGTTGCTACGAGTATTTTCATTGAAAAAAACCTCCTTTTCTCAATAATATGCAAGAAAAGGAGATTATATGATTCATCGTTTAATAGGATAGTATTTACACGCAAAAAATAGATAGACTAGCGTGCTAGCGTAGATGACGAACTGTAAATATCCACTCTCCCATTGAAAAAGAGAGATTATAAGAGAGATTAGCATAGGTACAGTGCTAGAAAAAAGAGTGCTTCTCCATAAATGGCGGTATTCTCCTTTTCTTTTCAGTACATAAATAATAAATGTACCGATGTAAGCCAAAATACTAATTCGAACGAATACAATGAATGTATTTAAGCAAAATAAAAAGAAAAAAGCAAAAGGATAAAGAAGCCACTTTATATCATCAAAATAGTCAACAAATCCTTCCATGCTAGTTTGTTGTCCAGCAAGACCTTTTACAAAAAACACAAAAGATATAATCGTCATTATAAAAATAAAGCTAAATATGTATTGCATTACTTTTCCTATAGGAATGAGTCGAAATGCAGCTATTTTTTTCGGGCTATGTAAACTTGCTTTAAAAATTTGATATAAACTCATAAAAAGACATCCTTTCTAATCTATTTTATCACCAATTATAGGAAAGCTACAAAGTAAATACGTCCATTTGTTAAGATATTGTAAAGTTTAAGTGAATTCGCTTTACAATTGATTTATTTTTTTAAGATAATAGATTACGTACGAAAAATGTCGAAACGGGAGTTGACTAATAAATTGGAACTCAATTGGCAGGAAATGCTGTTTGAATTTTTTGGCGGACTTGGTATCTTTTTATTCGCTATTAAATTTATGGGGGATGGACTACAAAAAGCAGCTGGAGATAAATTAAGGGGTATTATAGATCGGTATACAACAAACCCATTCATGGGTGTATTAGTTGGTATTATTGTTACTGTACTCATCCAATCAAGTTCGGGGACTACCGTTATTACTGTTGGTCTAGTAAGTGCCGGTTTCATGACACTGCGTCAAGCAATTGGGGTAATTATGGGGGCAAATATTGGAACTACCGTTACAGCTTTTATCATCGGTTTTGATGTAGGTGGCTATGCATTACCAATAATGGCTGTAGGTGCTTTTCTTCTTTTCTTCATAAAAAAGAAAGCCGTTCAAAATATCGGAGAAGTGATCTTCGGATTTGGAGGACTCTTTTTAGGTCTAGAATTAATGAGCGGAGGAATGGAGCCATTACGAGAGCTGAAGTCATTTACTGACTTTACGCTAAGTATGAGTGATCATTCTATTTTAGGAGTTTTAGCAGGTACAGTTTTAACTTTAATCGTGCAAAGCTCAAGTGCAACAGTCGCTATTTTACAAAGTTTATATGCAGAAAATTTAATAACATTATCAGGAGCTTTACCTGTATTATTTGGGGATAATATTGGTACAACTATTACGGCAATACTTGCTTCACTAGGTGCTTCAGTTGCGGCGAAACGTGCAGCAGCGACACATGTGCTATTTAATGTTGTTGGAACGATTATATTCGTTATTCTTTTAGCACCATTTACGATGTATATTGAGTGGATTTCAGGGGTGCTTAATTTAGAAAATAAAATGCAAATTGCTTTTGCACATGGATCTTTTAATATTGCAAATACCATTATTCAATTCCCGTTAATTGGAATTTGGGCTTATGTTGTGACAAAACTAATTCCTGGTGAAGATGTTTCGATTGAATATAAGCCGAAGCATTTAGATGTGCACTTTATTGAGCAATCGCCGTCAATTGCGATTGGACAAGCAAAAGAAGAAATCATTCGAATGGGTGGTTTAAGTATCCAAGGATTGGAAACAACTTACTCTTATTTAAAAACAAAAACAAAACGTGAGGCTGAAATAGCCTATCAAATAGAAGATGCTTTAAATAATTTAGATCAGAAAATAACCGATTATTTAGTGAAAATATCATCACAGCCATTGTCTGATCAAGATTCTAGTAGACATAATATGCTGATGGATACAGTAAGAGATATCGAAAGAATAGGCGATCATTTTGAAAATATTTTGGAGCTTATCGAATATCAAGAAGTCAATCGACTTACTCTTACGGATGATGCGATGCAAGATGTTTCAGAAATGTTCGAGCTAACGATCAGTACTGTGAAAAAAGCAATTGAAGCTTTAGATACAAACAGTAATGAATTAGCTAGAGAAGTAGCAGAGCAAGAAAATAATATTGACAGAATGGAACGTCAGTTTAGAAAAAATCATATTATGCGTGTGAATGAAGGTAAGTGTACAGGGCAAGCTGGAATTATGTTTGTCGATATTTTAAGTAACTTAGAACGTATTGGAGATCACTCTGTTAATATTGCGGATGCTGTTTTAGGCAAACGTATATGATAGAAGTTCTTGGTTGGATATTAATCGTCGCTTGTTTTATCATTGCTTTCGTTGGAACGGTATATCCGATTATTCCTTCTGTTGTGTTCATGGTTATCGGGTATGTCGTGTACGGATTGTTTTTCTCCTTTGACGAGCTAACTTTTTGGTTCTGGATTATTCAGTTGCTATTCATCGCGCTTTTATTCGGTGCTGATATGGCTGCAAATGCTTTTGGAGTGAAGAAGTTTGGTGGAACGAAGGCCGGAGTTTGGGGGAGTACGATTGGTTTGCTTTTTGGGCCTTTCGTTATTCCCGTTGCTGGCATTCTAATCGGTCCATTTTTAGGGGCAGTTTTAGCTGAACTAATTGTAACAAGAGAAGGTTTGAAGCAGGCAATTAAATCAGGTGTAGGATCATTAATCGGCTTTCTCACATCTTCCGTTGTGAAAGTTATGGTGTTAACGGTAATGGTTATCATTTTTATACTTTACATTTAATTTCAGTCAAAAGTATGAGAATCAGATTTTTAGTCGATTTTCATTGAACGTTTCCTTTTATTTTGTTACGCTAATACATGGAAAGAATTTTCTAAATTATTCTTTAGGAGGAAACAATAATGGCATACGAATTACCACAATTACCTTACGCGTACGACGCACTTGAACCACATATCGATAAAGAAACGATGAATATTCATCATACTAAGCATCACAATGCTTATATTACTAATGTAAATAACGCACTTGAAGGTCATGCAGATCTACAAGCTAAATCAGTAGAAGAGTTAATCGCTAACTTAGATGCTGTTCCTGAAGCAATTCGCACTGCAGTTCGTAATAATGGTGGAGGACACGCTAACCATTCATTATTCTGGGAAATCCTTTCACCAAACGGTGGCGGAAATCCAACTGGAGAATTAGCAGCAGCAATTGATGCTAAATTCGGTAGCTTTGATGCATTCAAAGAAGAATTTGCAAAAGCTGGAGCAACTCGCTTTGGTTCAGGTTGGGCATGGTTATCAGTTGCTAACGGAGAACTAGAAGTTTCTTCTACAGCAAACCAAGATTCACCAATCATGGAAGGTAACACTCCATTATTAGGATTAGACGTTTGGGAGCATGCTTACTACTTAAACTACCAAAACCGTCGCCCTGACTACATCGGTTCTTTCTGGAACGTAGTAAACTGGGATGAAGTATCAAAACGTTTCGCTGCTGCGAAATAATTTATACTTAAATTGAAACTTAGCACACACTTTTTCGTCTAAAAGTGTGTGCTTTTTATGTTACACTAGTACATAGCAAAAATAATAACTGAAGTTGGTGATCTCATGCGAAAAACTCCTCAAAAACGAGCGCAAAACGTTAAAGCAAAACAAAGAGCAAATATTTCATTTCGCATGAATATACTTTTCTTTACTATCTTTCTTCTATTTACTTTACTCATTTTACGATTAGGCTTTTTGCAAATTGTAAAAGGGGAACAATATTCGTTAGATCTTGAACGTAGAGAAGAAGTACCTGTGAATACAAGCGTACCGAGAGGACGTATTTTTGATAGTGAAGGACGTATTATGGTTGATAATGAACCGCAGCGAGCAATTACATATACGAAAATGCAAACAACAAAATCAAAAGAAATATTTGAGATTGCTCAAAAGCTAAGTGTTCTTATTGAAAAGGATGTAAATAATATTACGAAAAGTGATTTACAAGATTATTGGCTTCGAAAATATGAAGAAGAAGCAGATGAATTACTAACAGAAGAAGAGCGGCAAGAAATAGAAGATGATGAAAGTTTAGAAACGAAGAAAGAAAAAAATGGTGCGATTGATCGTTTAATGCGAAGTAAAATTACAGAGGAACAATTACAGTCATTTACTCAAGAAGAGCTTGAAGTAATTGCTATATACCGAGAGATGGTAACGGGCTATGCATTATCTCCGCAAATTATTAAAGGTGGAGAGTTTTCTAAAAAGGCGCTTAAACCTGGACAAATATCGGAAGAAGTTACTGTCGAAGAATTTGCCCGCGTGTCAGAACGATTAGGTGAATTAAAAGGAGTAAATACAACGACAGATTGGAGAAGGGTAAAAACTTCTTCTCTAGCCATTTTAGGGACTACTACTTTACCGAAGGAAGGTATACCAAAAGATAGCTTAGACTATTTCTTAGCGAGAGATTACACAAGAAATGACCGTGTTGGGAAGAGTTATATTGAACAACAATATGAAGAAGTGCTACAAGGCCAGAAAAGTGTTGTAAAAAATATTACGGATGGCAAAGGCCGAGTATTTGATGTACAAACGGTTTACGAAGGTGAGCCAGGGAAAGATTTAGTATTAACAATGGATAGCGAAGTTCAACTAGCTATGGAAGAAATTGTAGAAAGAAATTTATTGGCTTTTAAAGGGAACCCTGGGTCGAAATATTTAGATCGTGCATTTTTCGTCATGCTAGACCCATATACAGGAGAAGTTCTTTCATTAGTAGGGAAGCAACTTGTAAAAGACCCAGAGACAGGAAAGCAAACAGTACGAGATTATGCATTTGCGACTTTTACAACTGCCTATGAAGTAGGATCTACTATTAAACCAGCTACACTGCTTACAGGATATCGTGAAGGAGCAGCGAAGATCGGTGAAAAGAAAATAGATGAACCAATTGTTATTAAAGGATCTAAACCAAAAAGTTCTGTTTTTAATCGGAATTCTAGAATTTCGATGAATGATTTAGAGGCAATTGAACGTTCCTCTAACGTATACATGTTTAAAATTGCATACGGTTTAGCAAATTCTGTGTATAGACCGAATGCTCCGATTAACTTTGATCCAGATGGTTTTAGAAAAATGAGAAATGGGTATGCGCAATTTGGATTAGGTGTACCTACTGGAATTGATTTACCTGGAGAGGTTTCGGGTGTAATTGGTGGAACGGTGCCTGGTAATTTACTAGATTTAAGTATAGGGCAGTATGATACGTATACTCCCTTACAATTAGCTCAATTTGCAGCTACTCTTGCAAATGGTGGTAATCGAATTCAACCTCGTGTTGTGAAAGAAATTAGAGAACCATCGAGCGATGGCGCTCAACTTGGTAGAGTAGTAAAAGAGTTTGCTCCAAATATACTGAATACGATTGATAATACAGAAGCTGAAATTAATCGTGTCCGAGAAGCTATGCAACGAGTATACTATGGGGACAATGGGTCGGCAAAAAGAGCATTTGGTAACTCACCATTCAATGGAGCAGGTAAAACAGGTACTGCGCAATCGTTTTTCTATGATGCGGAGAAAGGTACTAGTTTTGCGACGGTTAATTTAACGCATGTTGGGTTTGCACCTTTTGATAATCCTGAAATTGCATATGCGGTGTTAATTCCACAGGCTTCACTTGAATCTTCCTATAAAACAAACTTTTCAACTCCATTTGCACGCGAGTTAGTAGATAAGTATTTTGAGATTCAGAAAAAAAATGCGGCATTAAAAGAAAATGATTCTACTTCTATGCCGCAAATTAAACCAGCGTTTACAAATGAAGTGATAGATGAAGAACAAGCTGAATAATTGTAAGAAACTGATTGGACGAATGATGTCCAATCAGTTTTTTTATATTTACATAAGCTTTACATAGGCTTCACACAGACTCAACATCTGTCCAGTAAAGTAGACATTGTAAGAGATAGAAAAACAACTTTAGGGGGATTTACCTGATGAAGAACTGGAAATACTTATTAATGACAACAATGGTAGGATCAGCGTTAACACTAGGAGCTTGTGGAAGTGAATCAAGCACAACACCTGAGAATGAAGAGCCAACAACTTCTGGAGAAACAGCCGGGGAGCAAGCGGGAGAAGAAGTAGCAACAATCGAAGGTAAAGTAGCTGGAGACGGATCAAGTACAGTTGCTCCGATAATGGAAGCAATTGTAGAAGAATACGCTGGAGTTCAAGGTAAAGTTCAAGTAACAGTAGGTGTGTCTGGAACAGGTGGCGGTTTTGAAAAATTCATCGCTGGATCAACTGATTTCGCAAATGCATCTCGCCCTATTAAAGACGAGGAAAAAGAAAAACTTGCAGCGGCAGGTATCGACTATACAGAATTTCAACTTGCTTATGACGGTTTATCATTAGTAGTAAACAAAGATAACACATGGGTAGATTCATTAACAATTGAAGAATTACAAAAGATTTGGATTGAAGACGGTTCAGTGAAAAAATGGTCTGATATTAACCCGGAATGGCCAGCTGAAGAAATCGTATTCTATTCTCCGGGAACAGATTCAGGAACATATGATTATTTCGATGAAGTAGTACTAGATGATGCAGATATGGTGAAGGCTGCAACTCTTTCGGAAGATGATAACGTACTAGTACAAGGTGTACAAGGCGATAAAAATGCAATTGGTTACTTTGGATATGCTTACTACTTAGCGAATAAAGATACGTTGAAAATAGTAAAAGTGGAAGGTGTAGAACCTACAAACGAAACAATAGAATCTGGTGAATACTCACCACTATCTCGTCCACTATTCGTATATGTTAATAATAATGCTGTGAAAGAAAATCCAGCGACTTATGACTTCATCAAGTATTCTCTTGAAAATGCAGGAGATATGGCTGAAGCAGTTGGATATGTAAAACTTCCAGATGCTGAATACGAAAAAGGTTTAGCTACTTTGGAAGGTTTGAAATAATAACTAGATTTGACAAGTTAAGAGTTGAGTAGCAGGTTTGCTACTCTTTTCTTTCGTTTGGTAAAAGGGGGATTCACCATGGCTCAAAAGAATGTAGATGGTACACGGTCAGTACAAGAGCTAATTGCAAAATCAGGTAGTAAGAAACAAAAGAAGATAATAGAAAAATCTATACCAATCGTTCTTTTATTAATCGCATCTATTTCTGTATTAACGACATTTGGAATTGTTTTCACTTTAATAGTTGAAACAGGCATATTCTTCTCGAAAGTTTCCGCTATTGATTTCCTTTTCGGGACGGAATGGTATCCATTTGCAAATACAGAGCAATTGTTTGGAATATTACCTTTAATAGTAGGTACTTTAAAGGTCACTTTCATTGCGATAGTAGTAGCGGTTCCATTTGGTATTGGATCTGCCATATTTTTAAGTGAATATGCATCAGAGAATACGAGAAGAATTATTAAACCTATTTTAGAAGTTTTAGCTGGTATTCCAACAATAGTCTATGGATTCTTTGCTTTAACTTTTGTTACTCCATTATTACAGCAATTCATTCCAGACTTGAAAATATTTAATGCATTAAGTCCGGGAATAGTAGTTGGGATTATGATTTTGCCAATGATTGCATCGCTATCAGAGGACGCAATGTCTTCTGTGCCGAATTCAATTCGTGAAGGTGCACTCGCAATGGGCTCAACCAAATTAGAAGTGGCAATGAAAGTAGTTCTTCCAGCAGCGTTATCAGGAATTACTGCATCCATTGTGCTCGCAATTTCTAGGGCGATAGGAGAAACGATGATTGTTTCTCTAGCTGGTGGATCAACACCTAAATTTGACTTTAATGTAACGGATTCTATTCAAACGATGACTGCCTATATTGTTCAAGTTTCGACAGGAGATGCTGGATATGGGACAACCATCTATTACTCTATCTACTCCGTAGGATTTACGTTGTTCTTGTTTACGTTATTAATGAACTATATTGCTCACGTTATTTCGAAAAAGTATCGGGAGGAATATTAATATGAAATATGTTCATCATGATTCTGTCGTAAAAAGAATGCAAAATAGACTAACTGTAAATCGTATATTTAAAACGATATTTTTCCTAGCAACATTATTTGCTTTATTAACATTAGCTATACTTTTTTATCGTATTATTTCACAAGGTGTTGGTTATTTAACGCTTGATTTCTTTCAAAACTTTGGCTCTCGTTTCCCTGCAAAAGCAGGAATAAAAGCGGCATTAGTTGGTTCGATTTGGTTAATGTGTGTAGTTGCACCTGTTTCCTTATTTTTAGGTGTAGGTACTGCAATTTATCTCGAAGAATACGCAAAGAAAAATAAATTGAATGATTTTATTCGCATGAATATATCTAATCTTTCTGGTGTTCCTTCTGTTGTATTTGGTTTACTTGGTTTAACGATTTTTGTTCGAACATTGTCACTTGGAAATAGTATTTTAGCGGCAGGATTTACAATGAGTTTGCTTATTTTGCCGGTGATTATCGTAGCTGCTCAAGAAGCAATTCGCGCAGTACCAAAAGATATTCGTGAAGCGTCTTATGGGATGGGTGCAACGAAATGGCAAACAATTGTAAACGTTGTGCTTCCGTCTGCAATTCCAGGTATTTTAACAGGTGGGATTTTAGCTCTTTCCCGTGCAGTTGGAGAAACGGCTCCATTAATTGTCATTGGTGTTCCTGTAATTATTCAATTTTTACCGGAAAATTTACTAAGCCAATTTACAGCACTTCCAATGCAAATTTACGATTGGGCAAAACGACCACAATTAGAATTCCAAAGTGTCGCAGCTGCAGGAATACTTGTTTTAATGATGTTTTTATTAATCATGAATTCAATCGCAGTGTTTATCCGAAACAAATTTCAAAAAAGGTACTAAGAGGGGGAAGTAAAGATGGAACAGATTTTAGAAAAAGAATCAAAAATCATCCTACCAACGAAAGATATTGTATATGACACACAACAATTAAATTTATGGTATGGCAATCACCATGCGCTAAAAAATATAGATCTTCCAATTAGAGAAAATGAAGTTACTGCAATTATTGGACCATCAGGTTGTGGTAAATCGACATATATTAAAACGCTCAACCGTATGGTAGAACTAGTGCCAACCGTAAAAACGACTGGGAAAATATTATATCGTGAACGAAATATTTTTGACGCGGATTATGGGGTAGAGGAATTGCGTACGAAAGTAGGAATGGTTTTCCAAAAACCTAATCCGTTCCCGAAGTCTATTTACGATAATATTGCTTATGGTCCGAGAATTCATGGTATTAAAAACAAGAAAATATTAGATGAAATCGTTGAGAAAAGTTTGCGCGGAGCAGCTATTTGGGATGAAGTGAAGGACCGCTTAACGACGAATGCTTATAGTCTTTCAGGTGGACAGCAGCAACGTATTTGTATCGCTCGTTGTTTAGCAATTGAACCAGATGTTATTTTAATGGATGAGCCTACTTCTGCACTTGACCCAATTTCGACATTGAAAGTAGAAGAACTTATTCAACAATTGAAAGAGGATTATTCTATCATTATCGTGACGCATAATATGCAACAAGCAGCACGTATTTCCGATAAAACGGCATTCTTTTTGAATGGAGAAGTCGTGGAATATGATGATACAGACATAATATTTTCAACGCCATCGGATAATCGTACAGAAGATTATATTTCGGGTCGTTTTGGATGAGGAAAGGGGTTAAGTGAGAATGGTAGGAAGAGAAAAGTTCGATGCAGATTTAAAATATGTGCAAGATTTGCTATTGGAGTTAAGCAATACTGCAATTGATACATTAAATAATGCAATCGATCATTTACTAGATCATAATATTGAAGGTGCGCTCACGGTTATTAATAATGATATTCATATTAATCGTTTAGATGAGGAAATAAATGATCGTGTCATTTTACTTATTGCGAAACAGCAGCCCGTTGCAACTGATTTGAGAAGGTTGATGGTATTGGTGAAAACTGCTGGTGATATGGAGCGTATCGGGGATTATGCGGTAAATATCGCAAAAGAAACGATTCGTATTGGTAAAGACGAACATATTCCATCTATTCATTTGTTAGATGAGATGCGCGTAAAAACGATTCATATGCTGAAGCAAATTTTAGATGCATTTGTGAATGAAGATATGGAAGAGGCTAAGTTAATAGCGAAGCTTGATGATGATGTTGATGAAATGTATGGGAAAACGATTAAAGTATTCCTATCAACAGGCATTGAGAACCCAGAGCAAATGGGGCAAATTACGCAGCTTTCATTTGTTTGCAGGTATTTAGAAAGGTCTGCGGATCACGCGACGAATATTGCGGAGCAGTTATTGTTCTTGTTAAAAGGAAAGCATTACGAATTGAATAATTAAAGGGAAGCCAGCTTAAGGGATACTTTAAGCTGGTTTTTCTTATAGAAGTAAGGAATATCAATGTGTTACAATATTTAGAAACATTTTAAAGGGGGAGAAATTATGGGGGAAGATTGTTTCATTTGCAATAAGCATAAGGGCAGTATTCAAACAGCGGGGATAACAATTTACGAAGATGAGTACGTGTATGTCGGTCATATTGATAAGAATGGACAACCAAATTATTTAGGGCATATTATGATTGATTTAAAAAGGCATGTACCAACACTTGGGGATATGACAATGGACGAGGCGAAAGTCTTTGGGATGACGATGACTAAAGTGAGTAAAGCGCTTTTAGAAAGTGAAAAAGCGGAACATGTATATTCGCTTGTTTCAGGTAATTCTGTACCACATTTACATATGCATCTAATAGCTCGCTATCCAGGTACTCCGGAGCAATATTGGGGACCGATGGAGGTATATGATTGGGAAGATGCTCCTATAGGCGATAACGACAAGGTTGTAAAACTTTGTAATCGACTAAAAGCTTATTTGGGAGAGAATAGTTATGAATAACGGTATAAATGACTTAAGTTGGGTAGGTAGTGAAAGAAATTTTGTGGATGATCCACTTATTATGCAAATCCAGCATATAGTTGTTGGTCGTTACGGGGGTAACTCAAATGCGGGGCAATATAAAAATGAAGACGGTTGCTTAGTTTGGGCCAATGAAAAAGAGGATTGGGAATTTGTAATTATTTTAGATGCTCATAAAACGGCTAAAAGTGCAGAAGTTGTATTAAAGCAATTTGAAAAGAAAAGAATAGATATAAGAAATCAATTATCACTAGAATTAAGTTATGATACATTCAATCATATGGAAAAGTTCATACTCTCGATTTTTAAAGAAGAAGAATTTTTAGATGCTTGTCGAAAAGTAGAAGGGGAAACTGCGTGTTTAATTGTGGTGAGAAAAGGAAAATATATTTGGTGGTTTTCTATTGGAGATTGTATTTTATACTTATATCATCCAGAGCTTGCTGCACTTGGCCAATTTCAATTAAACCAAAGGCAATTTTATGAATGGGTTGGTCAGGTTAACACGTTTGATCAAAATGTACCTTGCTATAGTACTGGTACAAGAGAGTTACGGAAAGGTATCAATCAGCTGCTTTTGACTACAGACGGGTTAATCGAATGTCCAAAAGAACCTTTTGCGAAGCCTAAAGATATATTCAATGTATTTACAAATTCTTCAGATGTTGAAAATGTAAAATCGTTGTTGTTAAAAATTCAAGAAAATAATGTGAGAGATAGTACAACTATTGTTTCGTGGAAAGTTTCTGTATCGGCTGATGCAATGATACCAAGTGATCAATAGAAAACAGAGCCATAAACCTATTTAGGTCTATGGCTCTGTTTATCGAGTCATTTTTTGTTTTTCGTAATTTTTTCTGCAATTTCTTTAATCGTCATCGAAGAATCTAATTCGTATTCTCCAATTTGTATTCGAATAGCTAAATCTTGAGCGATTAAATAGTCTTCGAAATCTTGTTTATTTGAAATAACCCCTAAGCTTTCGAGAGTAGAACCTATATCAATGGAATTCATACCTGGTTCGATGATTAATATGGACTTCGTGTCGACATCTGTCGATTCATCTTTCGGTTTTTCTTCCTTGTCTAGAACTGGGACCTTTTTGGCATTTTCTAAATCTAATTGAAGCTGAGCAAGCTGTTGTTTAACATTTGTCAGTTCTTCCTGTGACGTTTTCAATGCTGCTGTATCCGAAGTAGTCGAATTTTTTATTTCTTTATCGAAAAAATTGCTTTGTAATTGGAAAGCTGCACCTGCTATAAATAAACCAATTCCAAAAGAACGAAGAGTCGATTTATTCATTATTTGTCACCACCGATTACATTATTAACTTCCTCTACTGTTAACGAAGATCTTTTACTTATTTCTGGCAATGAATAGCCTTGTTTATGTAGCTCAAGCACTTGGTTTTTAATGATTTCATGGATAACAGGTTGTACTTTTTGTTTTTTAGGAGCTTTCATTGTAGTTCCTTCAATTAAAAGTTCTTCTTCAATTACTTTGAGTCTGCGTTTTATCGTACTTACATCTTGATACAAAGTGAAAGATAAATCTTCCACTTCCGACTCCACTTTTTTTACAGAATCCTTAATGAAAAAAGAAACAAGGATTAATAGTACTCCGATTATCATGATTATTAAAGAATAGTCCATAATTTCACCTCTAAATAGTTAACTTCTTATACTAATACTAACATATACAAAAAAACTTTGAATAATTTCTTTTATTAATAGTAGATTTTTCTCGGATGTATGCTATAATTGGTTAGTCGTATAAATCATGCTCAAGTATTTATATTTAATCCTGGAAAAGAGTGGGAGGGACTACCATGCGCGTTAATATTACATTAGCTTGTACAGATTGCGGAGAGCGCAACTATATTTCTAAGAAAAACAAGCGTAACAATCCAGAACGTCTTGAACTTAAAAAATATTGCTCACGTGAAAAGAAAATGACTCTTCATAGAGAAACTAAATAATAATTTAAACCAAAACCAAATGCGGTTTTGGTTTTTTTCTATTAAAATGTTGGGGGGAACGAACATCATGACAAAAAAAGTGCAAAGAGACGAGAAGAAGCATGCACTAGCTTCTTTGGATAAATCCCTTTACCATTCTTATTCACACCAAATTGCTTCTAACTTTCTAATGGAGGAAGATGTAAAAAGAGCCTCTGTCATCGGTTTAACTATTTCCAGCTTTCCTGAAGTTGACACAGAAGGAATTATAAAAAGCCTATGGGAAATGGGGAAAACAGTTGTTGTGCCGAAATGTTCGCCAAAAGATCGAACAATGACATTTTATAAAATCGAAAGCTTTGATCAGCTAGAAACAGTGTATATGCACTTATTAGAGCCAAATGCTTCTCTAACGAGTGCAGTTCAAATGAGTGACATTGACTTACTTGTTGTACCAGGAATCGTTTACAGCACCACAGGGTACCGAATTGGCTATGGTGGAGGGTATTACGATCGTTTTTTAGCTGATTATGGCGGTCAGACGGTTTCATTAGCATTTGATTTGCAAATAAGTAATGAAGTGCAGCCAGAAAGCTTCGATTTGCCAGTACATAAAATTATTACGAATACGCAAATAATTGATTGCAGTTTAAACCGTAAAGAGGAGAACGAATGATGAAGTCAGTATATGATGTTATGCAATTATTAAAACGATACGGTACATATATTTATACGAAAGATCGACTAGCTGATCTTGAAATGATGGAAGATGAAGTACGAGAGCTGTATAAAATGCAAATGTTAGATGCAAATGACTATAAAATGGCGCTTTTAATCTTAAGGCAAGAACAAAGTAAATACAAAAAATAATCAGCAGCAGATACTTAGATATCTGTTGTTTTTATATTTTTTTAGTAATAAATGAAACTTTTTAAGGTGTACAACCGTCTATAAGTTGTATGAGAATAAAAGAGTGAAATAATTATATCGTATATCTGCATGTTTTTTGTTGATTTATTGTTAAGAAAGGATTAAGATATACTCTGTTACTTTTACTCATACAATTAAGAGTGAAAAGGGGAGGATGTAGGCATGAAGAAGAGAAATTGGCCGACACATTCTATTCTTGTTCTAGCTATTGTGGCTACTTGGATAAAAACATATGTGGTTTACCACACTAGCTTTGATATGAAAATCGAGAATATGATGCAACAATTAATTTTATTTATTAACCCGCTAAGTTTTCTATTATTTATTTACGGACTTTCATTATTTTTCAAAAGTCCAAAAGTAAGAAATAGATATATTGTTATAATGAGCTTTATTTTAGCAGCGATATTGTACGGGAATGCTGTTTTTTATCGTTTTTTCACAGACTTTATTACATTACCGGTATTATTTCAAACGAGTAATTTTGGAGATCTTGGAGCGTCGGCAGTCGAAAGTATTTATCTAACGGATATTTTCTATTTCACAGACGTTATCATTCTAGCAATTGCATTGAAATGGTTAAAAGTCGGGGAAAAAGTTGCGATGATTAAACCAGCTGTAAAAAAAGCATATTTTGTATTAGCAGCGGCAATGTTATTTTTAAATTTAGGTTTAGCAGAAATTGAACGACCACAGCTTTTAACGAGAAGCTTTGACCGAGAAATGCTAGTGAAAAATCTTGGACCTTACAATTATCATTTGTATGACATCTATATTCAATCAAAATCACATGCGCAACGAGCACTAGCGGATGGAAACGAACTAGTAGAAGTAAATAACTATGTTCGATCAAATCAAGCTGAACCGAACGCAGAGATGTTTGGTCTTGCTGATGGACGCAACTTAATCGTTGTATCTATGGAGTCTTTACAAACATTTGTATTGAATAATGATATGAATGGTCATGAAGTTACACCATTTTTAAATTCATTAACAAAAGATAAAGATACGTTCTATTTTCCTAATTTCTATCATCAAACGGGACTTGGGAAAACGTCAGATTCGGAATTTCTTGTAGAAAACTCACTTTATCCATTAGGTGGAGGAGCCGTTTTCTTTACGCACAGTGAAAATAAATTCCATTCGATGTCAGAAAGCTTAAATGAAAAAGGATATTTTACAAACGTAATGCATCCGAATAAGAAAAGTTTCTGGAATCGCGATATGATGTATCAAGCACTTGCTATTCAAAAGTACTATGATGTTAATAGCTATTTGATAAATGATGGAGATGCGGTGAACTGGGGAATGAAGGATATTCCATTCTTCGAGCAATCGGTTGCCCATATGAAAGAAATGCCACAACCGTTTTATTCTCGTTTAATCACGTTAACAAATCATTATCCGTTTGATTTAGATGAGGAAGATCAATTAATTCCACAGTACGATTCTAATTCTCGTACATTAAATAAATACTTCCAAGCTGTACGTTATATGGATGAAGCTTTGAAATTATTTTTTGAAGACTTAAAAGAACAAGGTTTATACGATAATTCGATTATTGTAATGTACGGGGACCATTATGGTATTTCTGAAAACCATAATGCAGCAATGGCTCAATATTTAGGCAAAGAAATTACACCTTATGAATCTGCCAAACTTCAACGTGTTCCTTTCTTTGTTCATATTCCAGAAAGCGGACTTGGAAAAGAAATGCCAGAAGTAGCTGGACAAATTGATATTCGACCGACTATTTTACATTTACTTGGTGTAGAAACAGCGAAAGATATGCAATTAGGGGCAGATGTATTTTCGGAAGATCATGAAGAATTTGTTGTTTTCCGCGATGGTGGATTTGTAACGGATAAATTGGTTTATTCTGGAAATGCTTGTTATGATAATGCAACAGGCACTGCAATCGAAATAGAAAATTGTCAGCCTTATATTGACCGAGCTACACAAGAGCTGGGCTATTCTGATAAAATTATCAATGGAGATCTACTACGTTTTTATGATTTAAAAACAGGAAATCTATTATTGGACGAAGCAGAAAAAGCAAATCCAGAACAAAAAAAGTGATAGCTTTTAAGCAAATGAGCACAGACGAATTTTAGTCTGTGCTTTTTTGTGAAACAAAATGGAAGTTGATACGTCTTATACTGTAACGTGAAGGGGGGAGTCTGTTGAAAAAAATTGTCGTACTAATAATTTGTGTATTATTTCTTCAAGCTTGTAAGGAAAATACCGTCATAGTAGAAGAAATGAACAATGAGCCAGAGGAAGAAGAAGCAGTACTACCAGAAGAATTACCAACTACCCCTACGGCAGAAATACCATCTTTACAATTTCCAATTTCGGAATTTCATAGTGTAATTGGCTGGCTATCGGATGATGAAATACTTTTTACATTGTTAAATGATGGCGAATGGACCGTACAATCCTATTCCATATCAACTAAAAACTGGAGAACTATTTACACGTCTTCGTTTCCTATTATTCAAGGATATGTTCATCCGACGAAAGAAACGATTTTATTACATACTTCCAATAGTTCCTCATCTGCAGAAGTACAAATTATACATAAGAATGGACAGTTAGTACAAAGTCTATCGTTTGAATCGGCTGAGTTATATTTGGATTGGCATCCGACAAATGCTGATTTAATCGCATTTACAGCTTTTTATGAAGATTGGACATATAGTGCATTTGTATATGATGGTTCTACGCAAAACTTAACGGAGATTGAAGTAGAGAATCCGTTTGTTAAATGGTACGATGAAGAACAATTAATGGTATTTAAGTGGTCTGAAAGCAGTTTAGATGGCAGTGAATTAATGTTGTATTCTATAAAAGATAAGACTGTGAAAGAAACGGGTATAACGCATCTTTTGGATGTTTTAGTTTCAGGAGACAGTATTTTATATGTACAAATTAATGAACCCAAAAAGCAGTATGAATATCGCTTATTACAGCAGGATACAGGCAAATCTTTTGAATGGACGTCACCAGCTGTAAGTAATTATTCAGAATGGGTTATGCCGAGTATATCGATGGATTTTGAAGGGGCTTTGATTGCTATAAAATCAATTGAAGCAGGTAACCAGGATGAGTTTAATAGTAAAGGGATTATTTCGAGTATTTCATTGGAAGGCATAAATGATCTAGGGGAAATTAATGCTCAGCCCATCGACTGTGCGCCGAATGGAAAAGTTTGTTTAGGTGGGTATGAAAAAGAGAATTGGATTCAATTAGATCTGCTGAAAGAACAAACTTGGATAACGTTTGAGGAATAAAAAAAGCTGCTGTACAAATGTACAGCAGCTTTTTTGTTACACTTTAGTGTAAGCTCGGTGGAAAACCTTGGTTCACGATAGTCATGACTGTAAAGAAGCCAAAAACTGCAAATGTACCAAAGTTAAATAGAACTCCTAGCATATTCTTTTCTTTGAAAGCTTGAAAAGTGCCAATTACAGCTAAAACTGTAACAAGTCCAAAAATAACCATTAATAAGTTCATGAAAGACACTCCTTTCGACATTTGAAAATGAATGTCGCAATTGCATATTCCTCTTCTATTGTAAATGTAATAGTAACTTTTGTCGAGTGAAAAAAATGGCGAATAATTGAACAAAGAGCTGTTTATCGTATAGAATATACAAGAGGTGATTATTATTTTAAACGTTCGAACATATCCACTAGGTTTTATCGAGACAAATTGTTATGTTGTTTCGAATGCAACAAAGCAATGTTTAATTTTTGATCCAGGCGGAGACGGAGACAAATTAATCAGTGAAATAAAAAAGCTGAACTTACAACCACTTGCTATTCTTCTAACTCACGCGCATTTTGACCATATTGGTGCGGTAGATCAAGTAAGAGAGGCGTTTTCGATTCCGGTACATATTCATACTGCAGAAAAGAAATGGCTGATGGATGCATCTAAAAATGGTTCTGCTAAGTATGCAGAAATTCCATCTATATCTTGTAAAGAAGCAGATGTCATTTTAACGGATGAAACAAAATTAGAAATTGGAGATTTCACATTTCAAATTTTTCATACACCGGGTCATTCTCCAGGGAGCTTAACTTATTATTTCCCAGAAGATGAATTTGCAATCGTTGGGGATACTCTTTTCCAAAATAGTATCGGAAGAACTGACCTGCTTGGTGGGAATAGTGCAGAATTACTTCGCTCCATTCATTCTAAATTATTGTCATTGCCTGGAACAACTGTGCTTTACTCAGGGCATGGTGGTGCAACTACACCAGAAGATGAGATGGGATCAAATCCGTTTTTAAATGGTTTTTAACTTTAATCAAAACAAAAAGCAGCTCAATTTAATGAGCTGCTTTTGTCTTGGACATATTATTAATGTCCAGCGCTGTGCATAAACGTTGTATAGTATGTAAAACCTGCGAAGAAGAACATTAAGTAAGCTCCAAAGATATACATATACATACGTTCAGATAGGTTTAAGAAACCTAGTAGAAGGAATAACCCCGTATTAGCTAAGAATAGTAGAGAAGCTTCTGTCATATCACCTAAATAAAAAAATACTGCGAAAATCCCTGTCCAGAAAGCCATCACTTTATACATATTGCCCATTTGTAGTCCCTCCTTTTGCAACGACACAAATATTCTCATACTCATTATAAATGAAAGTGTTCATACATGTAAACCGAATAATATATTTCTTTATACAAACAACATAACATTGTCACAAATATGTGTAATTCAACTCTAATTATAGAACTTCTATTTGATATAAGCAATTCTTACATTGATTTTGCATACTTTCCTTTTGCTCAAACTCATTATTTGGGAATAATACATCAAATTGTCCTTTTAAATAAGATTCATGTAGTTCGCAAACTAGGTGAGAATGCGAGTTTATACTGTCTTGATACGGACAATTGTATATCGAAAACGTAATGCTTTTTTTATTGCCTTCCTCGTGAACATTCGTAATATAGCCAATGGAAGTAGCGACTTCAGAAATGGCATTTAATTTGTCTTCGAAAGAATGAACAGAATTTGCAAAGCGTTGCATTTGTTTTTCCCCGTATTGATACGTTATTTGTTTCCCTTTTGTAATAGCTTCTTCTCCAAAAGAATCTGCTAGTTCTAATAACCATTGTAGCAAAAAGTGATTTTCTTGTTTTGGGAAACTTAAATAGACAGGATCTTTTGCCAGAGTATACATTCTTGCTGGGCGTCCGCCTTTGCCATTTTTTAAAAGTACAGAGTCGAGTAAATTAGATTCGTTTAACTTTGTTAAGTGGAGTCTAGCTACGTTCGGATGAATTCCAAACTGATCTGCAATTTCTTGAACGGTAACTTCTTTTTTTTCTTTTAGCACATACTGGTAAATAGAATACCTGGTTTCATCTGCTAACGTGTTTGTAAGCTTTAATGTTTTCGGCATCTTGTTCCCTCATTTCTCCTACTACTATTATAATGAAAAATTAGGAAATGGCAAAATGAAATAAAAAATTTAGAAAATTGCATAAAATGTCTTTCTTTCTAATAGATTTCCAAGTATACTGTTTTTGTACAAGTTGTGAGCGGTCGCAATTTGTATCTGGGGAAAGGGACGATGCATGCAACAACCAGAAAATATTGTCGAACAAAAATGTTATCAACTATTAAGAAAAGCACATACATTTGGTGCGTCCGATTTGCACATGATTCCAAACGAAGAGAATTATGATTATTATTTCAAAAAAAATTCTCAAATGTTTGAAGCAGGGAAGCTTCCCCTGAATATGGGCGAACGTATTATTTCATTCTTCAAATTTTTATCCTCTCTTGATATCAGCGAAAAAAGAAAACCACAAAGTGGTTCATTTCAACAAGCTTTTAACTCTCAAAAATTTTCATTTCGAGTATCAACATTACCATCTGTTTTTGGAAAAGAAAGTCTTGTTATCCGATTACAGCAACATGATAACGCAAAAATAATTCATTCCTTATCGTTATTTCAAGATGCTTCCGAAAAAATTGTGGAGCTCGCAAATAATCGACAAGGGCTAATTCTTTTTGTCGGTCCAACCGGCTCTGGTAAGTCGACTACTATGTATTCACTCACAAAATATTGCTCAGAAAACTTAAATAGACATGTTATTTCTTTGGAAGATCCAGTAGAAAATAGTCAATCTCATTTATTGCAAATACAAGTGAATGAACGATCTGGCATTACGTATGCAGCTGGATTGAAAGCTATTCTAAGGCACTCGCCAGATGTCATCATGATTGGAGAAATTAGAGACGAAGACACAGCAAAAGCAGCTATCCAGGCATCTTTGACTGGTCATTTAGTTGTTTCGACAATTCATGCAAAAGATGCGGTAGGATCTTTGTATCGTTTAATCGATCTTGGGGTGGCAATAGAAGAACTAAAGCAAACGATTATTGGCATCGTTGCACAGCGGCTTGTTCCTGTGCAAAATGAAGGAGTACAAGAACTCTCGGCAATTTTCGAAATAATTTCCGGTGAATTTTTATTGGAAGCTTTTGATTCTATTTTGTCTGGGAAAACATATCATATGCCTCATATTTTAACTCTTTCGTATCAACTAGAAAGAGGGGTTAAATCTGGTGTTATTTCAAAAAATTAAGCATTATTTTACACGCAAAGAAGAAACGATTCCTTTAGCAATTCAAGCTTCCTTTTTAAAAAGGCAAAGTGAGCTATTAAAGGAAGGCTATACATTTCATGAATCGGTTGTGATGCTTTTGCCGTTTCATGTAAAAAACCCTGATTTAGTTGCACATAAAGTAATCGAAGTGCATAAAAACGGGCTAAGTGTTACAGAAGTATTTAAAGTGCTAGGGTTTCCGAATCGCATACTACTTCCAATAAGTCTTGCAACAATCCATGGTCAGCTGCAGGAAACGCTCGAAATTCTAAGTGTACAAGTAGGCATTTTTGAACGAGCGCGAAAAAAGTTAAACAATCTACTGATGTATCCATTGTTTTTATTTGTTGTTATCTTTTTGTTGTTTTCAATTTTCCGAATTTATTTTTTGCCGAATATGCAGTCTTTACTTGATACAAGAAGTCAAGCAGAGTCGAGCGCTTCCATTGTATGGACGGGCATATTACTGCAACTGCCGAATTATAGTTTAATAGCGCTTGTTTTGCTCGTATTAGCGATTTTTACGTTGTTATTTTTCGTGCGTAAAAAAAGTGTAGCCGTTCAACTTTCTTTTTATGAAAAACTACCGATTGTTCATGCTTGGTATCGACTGTTTTTAACTAGAACTTTTACACGGGAAATAGGGAGTTTGATAGAAAGTGGCATGTCATTGCAGCAAGCTTTTGATGCGCTAATGAAACAAGAGGAACATAAAATATTGCAATTTATAGCGGGGCAAATGAAAGACAAAATTGTACATGGAGAATCCTTTTCAAGTGCGGTACTTTTACTTCCTTATTTTACAGCCGATTTTCACCACTTTGTCATACACGGAGAAAATAGTGGACATTTAGGGAGAGAGCTTACGCTTTATAGTGAGTTTCTATCAGAAAGGCTTGAAGCAAAAATAACGAGGTATTTAGGTATAATCCAGCCAGTTTTATTTTTAATTTTAGCCGTTTTTATTGTTGGTGCTTATTTAGCGATACTTTTACCAATTTACGAAATGATTAATATAACTTAAAAGGGGGATATACATGTTGAAAAAATTGAAAAATGAGAAGGGCTTCACTCTGGTAGAAATGATGATCATTTCAAACGTTAAAACTCGAAAAGTGCGCAACAACGGTATTTGAAGGCATTTGAAGGCTGTTGCGCAAAACAGAAAACCACAGTAAAACCACATTTATTTTCATTTTAGATAAATTGGCGGAAATACTCATTAATTTTATCATCACTTTGCTGCTGCATTTTCTTCGTCACGTGCGTGTAAATTTCTAATGTGATGTTTATATTGGAATGGCCCACTCTTTCCATGATAACAGGTAAGTCGACACCAGCTTCAACAAGCATCGTGATATGTGTGTGCCGCAAAACGTGCGTGCCGTTTACATCGTTGATGTTATACGCCTTATAAATTTTATTAAAGACTACGCTAATTGTCGTCGCTCTTACAGGCTGTTGACTCCTACCAGTGAAAATCAAATCACACCATTCAGATTTCGGATCCCGTAATCCAATTAGCTTCTCTTTATTGTATTGCACTTTCATCCTCTTTAATTCTTCTGCTAGTTCATCGTTAAAAGATACAGTTCGATTGGAATCTTCCGTTTTTGGCGGAGCAAACTCAAACCCACCTTCATCAAAACCTTTCTCGTATAATGTCTTATTTACCACTAATAAGCGTTTCTCCAAGTCTATATCATCCCAAGTGAGTGCTAATACCTCGCCTACACGCAAACCCGTAGAGAGCATTGTGAGTGCCACAGAAAAGGCATTCCTTCTACCTGACGATTTAACACCAGCTAAAAAGTTTTGAATCTCCTCTTTTTCAAGATATTTTTTCTTTGCGTTTATAAGTAGTTGTGATTTTTTGTTAGCTTTCGGAATTACGGTGTCTTTGACGATGTTTTTTTCAACATATTCATTTTTGGACGCAAATTCAAACATTAAATTTAAAGCGGTACGGGTGCCAGCGATATGATGTTTGGATATATGGGTATCACGTCGTTCGATTAAGAATTTTTGTATGTCATTTATTTGTAACTTACTTATCAAATGCTTGCCATGTTTATCGATAAAAGGGCGAATAGCTACTATTCTCGTTTTAACCGACGATGCTTTAACGGTTTCTTTGTACACGTTCAACCACTCGTCGTAAACTTCTTGCACGACTTTTTTCATCGTTTGGCGCTCTTTAGATAATTCGTCAGCTACAAGTTGTACCCTACGCACAGCTTCCTTTTTCGTATCTCCACGGCGTGTTATTTGCCTACGTTGTCCTGTCAGTGGATCCGGTGTAGCGTCTGTAGTGCATGACCACTTCCCATTTTTCAGTGTTCGACAATACATATTCATTTCTCCTTTCAAACTTTAAATACTTAGAAGAATGTACATTAAGATTATATATTAAAAAGAAAAGCCTTAGGTACGGTAGGTGAATCGGGGTTCCAAAAAATCTACCTTTGCTAATTTTAGCGTTGACAGGCTAACGGTGGACCATAGATATGGGCATCACCTCATTATCGAAGGGAATATACGTTCTTTTAGGAGGTGAAATAAAATCCCATTAAATTATTTAATGGGATTCTATTTTGTTTTAAAAAGGAAATAAGTTCTCGAAGTCATAAACCTTATTTCAGGATTATAACTTGAATAATTTATTATTTTCGCTAAGTACAAGTCGAACATCATCTTCAGATAAAAAGTCATAGCGATCGATCTTTTCTTTTAATACTGCACATATAAACTGACTACCATTACTATTTATTTCGTTTGTTACCTTTTTAAAATTCTGAGAATCCATAGATTCAAGGACATCATGAATAAAAAATTTAGGGTAATTTAGTTCGAGTTTATTAAGAAAAGATACATAGGCAGTATCAAAAATTAGTGCTAATGCTTTTCTATCACCAGTACCTAAACCATCATCAATATTAGATAATTCTATTGGAAATCCATCATCGTTTGAACTTAAGTATAGTCTTTTGTTGAAAATAGAATAAGATAGTTCAGAGAAAACCTCATTAAAAACGGTTAAATTATCTTGTTCGATATCTGTATCTAAAGTTTCTAATTGACTCTGTAAACCCGATAAAATTAGATAGTTTTCTGAATAGATTTTTTTGACTGATTTTAATGAAGCTAACTGTTCATTTTCTCTTAAAATATCAGCATATTTTTTCTCGAAATCTTCATAATCATTTTTATTGAAAAGTTTTAATATATCCTCATTTTCATTTATAATAGTCTTTTGTTTAATAAGCAATTCTTCAATTTCTGTATTTAATTCTCCAGTTCTTTTAGTATAATAAGTCAATTTATTACTTCTCATTTTAGAATTGAACATTACTAGATCTTCAAATGAATGTTGAAGATTTCCCGTGAATTTATTTTCAATTTCATTATAAAAGTCCCTTAAAATATCATCGTCAATTGCTGTTTTTTCTTTTTCTTCATTTTCTTTAATTGAGCTAAATTTTTCTATTTGAAATTTAAGGAAATCAATTTTATCATTTATAGAATTAAGCATTTCCTTGACTTTAAGGTTTTTTGAAATAAATTGGTTATAATTTTCTGAGTTAATAAAACTCCTAAATATATGTTGTTTTTTTTCGATAGAATTATTTAATACACCAATTCTTTGCTTAAGTTCATTAATGTTTTTTATCTTATTTAATTGAAATAAATTAGTTATATTTGATTCATAATCTTTAATTTGTGTTTTTAAATTTAGAATTTTTTCATTGGTATTATTATCAGTCAAGCTAAATAAAAATCTATAAATGCTTTGGTATATATCAAAGCTCGTAGTAGCATGCAGATAATTGAAAACTGAATAATTATCATTCTTTAAGTTGATTCTAATAAATTTCTTTATTAATTGTCTGAAACTAGGTTTACCACTGAGGTTAAATGCAATAGAATTTAATTCTGAGCAATACTTTTTTTCACCGCATGGCTCAGAATTGATTCTTCTTCTTCCATTTTCGAACAAATCAACTTGAAGAAAATAATCTTTATTATTTTGAGAGACAAGTAACTCCACAATTAATTGTTGCTCATTAATGTATGCTTTCAAATTTTCATTTTCACTTTTTGTATCAGCATCTAACCATAAATACTTCTTATCAGTTGAGCCTAAAGCAATATCTATTAGTTTTAGGGTGGTGGTTTTTCCAACATTATTTCCTTTTTCATTATGACTACTACTGCCATCGATAATGAAATTCATACCTTTTTTAAACGTGATTTTTCGAATATCATCTTTTTTGTTTTTAGGGAATATCCTTAAATGTTCAATGTACATAATGAATCACATTCCCTTCAAGTTTTACTTTCCCTAATAAAAACAGAAAATCAATAGCTAATTGTATTTTAAATACAGGATGTGTATTATAAAAATCGCTAAAGATTTCTTGCAACTCGCTAATATGTACCAAAGAATTCTTCTTAAAATCATTATTTAATCGTGCAGCAATATAAAATATTGTTTCCTCAGGTTTTGAATCAAATTCTATTAACACTATATTTATCCTCCATTTTCTAAAGAGGTTTTATTAATTCTCTTCTTCCGGAACTGGTTCTAAAATTTTGCATCTCGTAAAAGTGTAATACATTAATGCTTGGATTGCGAAAATAATCTCTTCGTCGTCTAATATGATGTCTTGAGGACTATAGCTGTTGTCTGCTTGAATTTTAAGATAGTCCTCGATTTCTCTGCATATTAAGTCAGTGTCTTCGAATATTATATAATTTGATTTAAATTCTAAGTATTTATAATTTATTCTAGAAATAATTAAGTGTTTTTTGGGGATAGAATTCAAAACAGTTTGGACATCATCAAGATAGTGATCGCAATCTCGAAAGATAGTTTTATAATAGCCCATTTTATTGTATTCCATCTTTTCATCAAATTCTGAAGGAGATAAATTTGTGTTTTCGCTAGGTTCTTCTTCAATTCTTTCGCTAAAGTTAATGCAAAACTGAAATAGTTTTGATCTGTTTAGTTTTTTATTTATTATATTAACAGTATCGATTTGGAGATTTTGATTATTGTTTCCTCTATTAGTAATACCTCTGTTAAATAAACTCAAATCATTTCCTCCCTCTAAAATCCCCTGTATTATTTAAATTATTATCACCTCTATTCTTTATATTCCCAGTGCTATTAGAAATAGTTTTCTTCATAGCCACCAAAGAAATAATTGCAGCAGTAACTGAAATGATTGCAGCGATTAGTGAGTGGTATTCCTTGATAAATTCCATATGTAAATATTCCCCCTCATATTTTATTGGTCTTATGTGCCAATGTAATTGTTTGAAAGATAGACTGTTCAGCAAGCGACGACATATAACTATGCAAAAACCCTGAACAGTGCAATAATTCCATATATCTTATTAGTAAAATCCACCCCTATCCCCAAACAGCCTAATATACCCATCAGCCAGGTGAAAAAATACGATGGGGGAGGGGGTGGAAAAAAGCCCCGGATAGGGCATCAAACTCTTCTTGAGTAAGAATGCTCTCATCTAGCAATCTATTTTACAAATGTAGTATTTCTAACTTTCCAATCCTCGAGTTTAATGTAAACCCAGAAACCGTAAATTCCTAATGTGATGATACTTAGCAAAAGCCATTTGATCCAGTGGCCAAATAAGCCTACCGCTGAACCGTTAAACTGCATTCTTTTACCCTCAACCACGGTATGGTTAATCTTCCAACCGTAAATCATAGTGAGTGACCATGGATAACATATTCCCAAAGTGAATACAGTAACCAAAGAACCTAGTATAGTCCATCCAATGAATTGTAAAAGTCCGCCGTCAAAATAGGATGTTTGACCATTTCTTGATTCTAGAGATGTGTCTTGTGTTGAAATGTTGATTGTTGTCATTTGCTTCTCCCCTTTGTAAATAGTTTTTATATATTGGTATTACACTTGTTGCCTGAATAATAGATTCCATACTTGTTGAATTCTTGAAGTGAAAGCGGAAAAAATTGAGCATATGCTATGCCCATTGACTTGCGTAAATATAACTACATCAAATTTATAAAAAAGAGACATAGAAAACTATATCTCATATTACTAACTTTAATTTCTTAAAAGTCCTTATTCCAACCATTCCATAGCTCCTAATTTTCCGCGAATAGGGAAAATAGCATCTATTTTTCTATTAAAAATAAGTTCTATACGATATTGAGCAAATTCTTCTGATACAACAAAGTAGTCTGCAATATGACTTATTAACACTGGTTGATCTAATGCCATGTTATAGATGTTTTGAACAAATCTATATGGCATAAGTAAATATGCAGACATTCTTCTAGCTTGATTTTCTAACTTATTAATAGAACATATATCTATTTCTATTTGTGACGAATGATGAGCATATATGTGGCAAAACTCTTCTGCAAGTAGTAGCTTTCTCTCGATAGCATTTAGCCCAGGCTTCAAAAATATTGTACCTCTTCTATCTATTTCACTTGGAAGAGCAAATGACTTTAATGAACCAATATCCTCACTCTCTAAATACGATTCAGCGAAGTGGATATCAAGTGGTTTAATTTTAATTCCATACTTCCAACAAATATCTTCTATATCGATTTCATCTGGGCTGCCATATTTAAAATTTGAAAGAACTTTTTCTGCAAGTTCTTCCCAAGTATCTACTTTAATCTTTAAGGCTTCCAAAACCATCACCTGGATCCTCGTCATCATCTAATAATAACTTTTCCATCTTTTGAAGCTGAATCATTTGTTTAATCATCTTTTCTGGATCAGCTGCAAGTTTGTGAAATAGGACGGGATGTTTCTTAAGTTCTTCGAAAATATTCATTTCGTCAGGAGATAGATTTATTTCTTTTCCTGCTACAGAAACTGTTTGGGGATTAGTTGGCTTCTCTATTCTTCCTAATAAGTAGTCTGTAGATACACCTAGTAATGTTGCTAAATTATCTACTATATCAATAGGAGGTAATTTAGTGCCGTTTTCATAAGCTGTATAAGTTGTCCTAGCCATCCCGATTTTATCTGCAACATACTTTTGAGTCCACATAGGATTATTAGACTTCTTAAATTCTCTGCATTCCTTTAATCTTTTTGCGAACCTTTCCATAAATATCACCTATCCAATCGTTATAAGAGTATTATAAATGTTTCTGTCAGTAACTTCTATGCATGTTCTTTAAAGTGTAACTTTGTTTGATTAACCAGTTGACAAGTTCCTTTTAGGAACATATAATAAAAACATATCAAAGTTCCTTTTAGGAACAAAAGGAGGGTTAGTATGAGAGAGTGGCTTAAAGAATACAGGGAAGAAAGGGGGTTAACTCAAGGGGAGACAGCTCAACTATCTGGTATTTCTAGAAGTTATTACACAAATATAGAGCAAGGAAAAAGAAATCCTACAGTTGATGTAGCGAAGAAAATTGCGAAAACACTAAAGTTCGATTGGGTGATTTTTTTTAGAAATCAATGTTCTTTAAAGGAACATAAAGAGGTTGTATAAAAGATAATTTCAATAGTTCCTCGCACCCAGCAACAAGCTTTTAAACGAGCGGAGGTTCGCCACGACATTCCTTATAGGAATCGAGCACTGCCAATTGGTCACGCTAAGACTTTGAAACCTTGCTGGTGGGTGTGAAGGGTAAGAAGGGAGGAAGAAAAATGTCAGAAATCACTCTAGTAAACGCAAATGATTTAAAAGAAGTGATTCGCGAAGAGGTAAGACAAGCAGTTGGCGAAGCGTTGCGAGAACGTCAACTACCAATCTTACTATCTTTGCAAGATGCAGCTGACTTACTGGGCGTTAGTTATACGACAGTGTATCGTGCAACAAAGATTCAAGGATTTCCAGTTAGTCATGATTTTGGACACGCCAAGATTGTGACGGATCAGTTACTTCAATGGATTAAAAGCAGAAGCAACTATGACTTAGTTTACAACTTTGGCAGTTAGCCAGATTCATAAATCGCAACTTTTTATACTGGTAAAGAGACTACTACTTCTGTGAAATCCAAATCTGTCACTAGGGAGGAATAAAAATGAATCAATTAGTTTTTGTTGAAAATGAAACAGTCAGTACGAATAGTTTAGTCATTGCAGAAATGTTTGGGAAAGAACACAAAAATGTATTAAGAGATATTCAAACGCAAATTGAATATGCTGGTACAGATTTTTCACAGCTCAATTTTGAGCCGTCAGAATATGATGTTCGTGGTAAACGATATCCGAGATTCAATCTAACAGAAGAAGCTTTTACGTTAGTTGTTATGAGCTACAACACGAAAGAGGCAGTTCAAACGAAGATTAAATTCATTCAAGAGTTTAAGAGAATGAAAGAATTCATTGAAAACTCACGCCGACCAAAAGTGTTAACAGAAAAAGAACAACTTAGAGCTTCTATGAAACTATCTCTCGAAACATCTGAGGAAGTCGAGGTCCTCAAAATTGAAGTAAATGATTTAAAAGAAAAAGTTGAGAACCAAATTACAATCGATCACGGTGAACAGCGTAGATTGCAAAGAGCCATTGGAAGTAAAGTTTATGAACTGGAAAGTATTGCAGAATTTAGACCAAAATTATTTCGTGAAATCTATCGAGAAATTAAAGATAGATTTGGTGTTGCTTCATACAAAGACGTCAAACGTAAAGATCTGCAACTCGCAATTAGATATGTAGAGGCGTGGATACCTAGACGAGCTGCATAAATGAGGAGGGCGTTTAATGCGCCCAAAGACAGGAAGGGCAACATGAGAAAAGTAAGAGGAACAAACGGTTTCGTTCTGAGCTAACTTCATTCTACGAGATGTGACCGTATCATAAAAGAGCAATTCAGATACAAAAAGGGGGATATAGGAAATGACAATTAAAAATGCCGCAAACGTAGGACAAGCGGTTTCTCGATTAATGGAATCAGAAGAATTAAATGGAGATCAACTTGCATTTGATCTCAACATTAGCCGCCAATTAGGTAGTCACATGAAAACAGATAGGAGAAAGATGCAACACGATATAGCAAAAGCATCTATTCAAACATACGACAACGCTGAATATATCCATGATGTGTTATTTGAGTTTAGTGAAGGCTACACTTCACCGGTATTTCGTGGAAAACACATCGAGCAACATCGTTTATCGATTGAATCATATACGATTCATGAGTTACAAGAAGCCATAACAAAAATGAAGGAAGTCAGCTTAGCAAAACCACCTTCGGCTATTTCAAAGGATGAATTACAAGAAATTAAAAGTTTGATGGAGGAGTTACTGGATGGGAAGGTCTTCATCGACAATCTGCTCATACAGCTTCAAAAGGATTATCGAATTTCTATTAAGGACTGCATCCGCGGATTAATGCCGAGGTGGATGGCAAAAGGGTGGTTGGCGTGAAACGGATTTTAGAACAAGAAATAGCGAAAGAACAATCTTGCATCGAGGATTTATTGGTGAGGATCACTATTCACACAAAACGTGGTGATTATAGTTTAGCGAGTGAACGAGGCAAAGACATGCAGAAATCCATCAAGAAAATTGAACACTTGAAACAGCAGCAAGAAAATAACCGAAATTTTGCAAGCATTATCGAAAGATTAGCTGGAAAAGGAATTTTAATCGAGGCGGTGAAGCGAGTTGAAAATTAAACCAGGTGAGTGGTTGGCATTAGAGCCAGTTGAAAGATACCTATTAATAGTAAAGGCTACAAAAAAAGCTAATTGACTCTGCAAAGTCAATTAGCAAAATTGAATACGTATGAATATTATAACATGAGAGCATTTGCTCTCGTAAAGAAGTCTAAGATTTCCCTTTGCTTTCTTAGATTTCTTGATGGAATTCAACCATTAGAGAGAGGGTGGAAACATGTTAGAAAACGGAATGGTAGCAGGCTATGGATACGAGGAGCCTTTACGAGAACCTAGAAAGATTGGTCAATGCAAATACAAACATTGTAGAGAAGAACTGTACGAAGGTGAAGGATACGAACTTCATGGTCACTTATATTGCTCTACTGGATGCATGGGTGAACATCTTATCGAACAAGGTGAGGCCGTCGATTTAAGTGCATAAGAAAATCCACTATTCGAAGTAGTGGATTGGTAAGAAACTCTGGAATTAAATTTATATCTATATTATATCGGTAGGAATCAGAAATTTCAAGGAGGGGTATTGTGCAAGCCAAAACGTTAATACAAACAGTTGATTTGAGCCGTGAAGAGTGGTTAGAGGCAAGACGACTTGGTATAGGTGGTAGCGATGTATCAGCAATTGCAGGTTTAAACAAGTGGAAGTCTCCGGTTGGAGTTTATTTAGATAAGATCGGTCAAGCACCTCATGAGGATTTAGTTGGGGAAGCAGCATACTGGGGCAATGTTATGGAAGACATAGTTGCTAAAGAATTTACTGTACGAACTGGTTTAAAGGTTCGGAGAAGAAACGCAATATTGAAACACCCAGATTATCCTTTCATGTTAGCTAATGTGGATCGTTTGATAATTGGTAAACGAGAAGGTTTGGTGTGTAAAACAACTTCTGAATACCTAAAAGGTGAGTGGGATTGTGAAGAAATACCAACCGCTTATATACTCCAATGTCAGCATTACATGGCGGTTACAGGATTTACCGCTTGGCACATAGCAGTACTTGTTGGAGGAAATAAATTTGTCCATAAAAAAATCGACCGTGATGAGGAATTAATCACATACCTCATAAATATAGAAAAAGATTTTTGGGAAAACCACGTGTTGAAACAGATTCCTCCAGCATTTGATGGTTCTGATGCATCTGTAGATTTACTAAAAGCACTTTATCCTGAATCGAATGCAGACACGGAAATCAATCTACCTTCTGAAGTGGAAACACTTATTGATGCATTAGACCAAATTAAAGTGGATTTGACTGACCTTCAAACAAAAGAGAAGGAGTATAAAAATAAAATCAAAGCTTTTATGGGTTTGAACGAAAAAGCTTTTACAGCTACTCGGAAAGTGACTTGGAAATCAAATGATGTTACTCGCTTTGATTCGAAACGCTTAAAAGAAGAGGAACCAGAACTCTTTAAAAGATATTCGAATACTACTTCAGAACGAAAATTCTTAATCAAATAGGAGGAAAACGGTAATGGCAACAAATACACAAGTGAAACAACAGTTAGCTAATAAGGTAAACGGTGGAGTACAAAAACAAGTTCCTCCAGAGCAAACATTAAATGCGCTTTTAAAGCGCATGGGCCCAGAAATACAACGAGCATTACCAAAACATATGGACGCAGACAGAATCGCACGTATCGCCCTTACAGCGGTACGTACTACACCTAAGCTACTAGAATGTGACCAAACATCTTTCTTAGCTGCAATCATGCAATCTGCGCAATTAGGTGTAGAACCAAATACAGGTCTTGGACAAGCTTATTTAATACCTTACGGGAAGAATGTTCAATTCCAATTGGGATATAAAGGATTAATCGACCTAGCAGTTCGTAGTGGGCAGTACAAAGCGATTTACGCCCATGAGGTTTATGTGAATGACGAATTTGAATTCCAGTACGGTTTAAACAAGGATTTGATTCATAAGCCAGCCTCTAATCCAGATGGCGAACCAGTTGGTTACTATGCAGTGTATCACTTGAAGAATGGCGGATTTGATTTCGTTTACTGGACTAAGGAACGTATTGATAAGCACGCTCAAAAGTTTAGTCAAGCTGTTCAAAAAGGATGGACAAGTCCTTGGAAAACAAACTTTGATGCGATGGCAAAGAAAACGGTGTTAAAAGAAGTATTGAAATACTCTCCAAAATCCATTGAGTTGCAGAAGACGATTGAAGCAGACTCTACTATCAAAAATGAAATAGCAGCTGATATGAGCGATATTATCGATGTCACTGACTATAGCGTGGTTGAGGATGTATCTGAACATAAGTCGGAAGAATTGGCATCAGGGCAAGTATTCGAGGACAAACTAGTTTAAGAGTGAGGGGGATATCCCCTCTAATTCTTATCATGCAAAAATGAGGAGGAAATGTAATGGCGAGACCGAGAAAACAAGGGCTGGATTACTTTCCACTTGATGTAGATATCGACCAAGATGACAAAATCCAGTTGGTCGAAGCCGTACATGGTCCTGTCGGATTTGCAATAGTAATCAAGTTATTAATGCGTATTTATAAAGACGGCTATTTCTCTAAGTGGACAGAAACAGAACAATTACTCTTCTCAAAGAGAGTTAATGTCGACATTAACTTAATTAATGAGTGCATTAAGGATTGTGTGAAGTGGGATTTATTCGATAAAAGCATATTCGAAACCCATGGAGTGCTTACATCCAATGGTATTCAAACTAGATTTTTAGAGGCTGTTGGTCGTAGGCAAAAGGTTGAAATGATACAAGAATACCTACTTTTGGAGTTGGAGGACATTAAAGTATACAAAAACCTCTCGGTTAAGAGTATTAATGTCGACATTAATCTGATTGATGTAAACATTAATCCCCAAAGTAAAGTAAAGGAAAGTAAAGTAAATGAAAGTAAAGTAAATCAAACAACAACAGATGGAAAAGATGTCGTCGATGATGTTCCTAAAAATGTTGAAATGAATGATAAAAAATTAGCGGAGGTAACTCAATTCTATTCAAGTAATATCGGGAACTTAGTTCCACACATTGGGGATGAACTAGGATACATGATTGATGAACATCCTTCGGAATTAATTATTGAAGCACTAAAAAGAGCGCTTGAAGCAAATGCAACCAACAAAATACGGTATGCAAATTCTATTTTAACTAACTGGAAAAACCAGTTACTAAAAACTCTAGACGAAGTTAAAGCAGCTGATCAACGTAGAACCAATTCGTATGCTACTCATAAAGGCGCAAAAGTTGAGGTAGTACCTGATTGGTTTGGCAAACATCCAGTTGCTACTAGCCAAACAGCTGAAGTGGTAGACATAGCAGCTGAACGTGAACGATTACAAAGAGAATTGGCAGGAGGATGAAACGAATGATTGGGAAAACAATAACTCTATCTCAAGAATCTGAAACGCAATACATTATCCATCAACTAAATCTGTTCGGAATCTATGAAACTAACAGAGGTGATGATTTAAGCAAGGTTGACCGTTATACACTACGCAGCATGCTAGCGGTCGAATTGGCGGTGAGAGAGTGACGACAAAGGCAGAAGAACCAAAGTTCTTTTATGAGTTGGTAAGGATTTTAGACAATGCTTATACAGGAGATAATTTAAGTATTTCTAGAGAAGTTGAAAGCATTGCTATGAAATTTGAAAAAAAAGGTTTGAATGAACGTGCTAATAAGTTACTTGCTAAAGCAGAGCGTTTAAAAAGTAGAAGTGGCAAAGGGTTCATTCAATTGCAACAATCGACAGAAAAATTAGGTTTTGAATTATTTTCTCCTTCTGAGTCCTTAAACAAGGCTAGAAATTTCATTCCGACCTATGCCAACAAAATAAAAATCGCAGAACTAGTTAGTGTGGTTAACAAACGAGAAGTTTTTTGGGAAGCGGAAATACCTATTCCGAACAAAACTTTGATGTTCGGTCAACCAGGTACAGGCAAAACGGTAAGCGCTCATTATATATCTGGAATTCTTGACTTGCCATTGATATTAGTACGATTAGACACATTAATTTCTTCTAGTTTGGGCGGTACTGCAGGAAATTTAAGAAAAGCATTCGATGCCGCTAATAAGCAACCATGTGTATTATTTTTAGATGAATTTGATGCAATTGCAACGAACCGCTCTCAATTAACTGGCGATGGCGCTGAGAACGAGATGAAACGTGTGGTCAACTCGCTTCTTCAAAATCTCGATTCATTGAATGATGAAGTGATGTTATTTGCAGCAACGAATTTAGAAAGAGAAATTGATCCAGCTGTATGGCGAAGGTTTCATAATCGAATGGATTTTCAATTACCGAGTGAAGATGAAATGCTACTTTACTTGAACAGAAATTTAGATGACAACCTTTTAATCAATGACATTTTGGATTTGTTGATGGGACGGAGCTTTTCTGAAATTGAAATCATTTTAAATAAAGCTAAAACCAAATGCATTTTAAGAACCGTTGAAATGACTAGAGAAATTGTGTTGGAGTCGATTAATGAAAATTTAATGCAAACTAGGGAGGTTGGTTACCGATGAGCATTTGTAAACGTTGCAATCGTCCATTAAGAACTCAAAAGTCAATCGATACAGGATTCGGCCAAGTATGTAAACGAAAACACGATGAAGCCGAAGAGGAATTCCTTAAACGTCAAATAACAGTGGATGATGAACTCGAATACCAATCGAAAATGAAAGCGTAAGGGGATGCGGAATGACAAAAGTTTGTGTTGAATGCAAAGACAGCAGCAAGCTGGTTCGTTATTGGAACAGTAGTTTTTGCGAAGAGTGTTTTTCTCAGCTGCTAAACGATAAGTTCAAGGAGGATGAAGATTATCAGAAGTCCTCGCAGAAAGTCGTTTAGTCCAACGCATGCCAACAGAGGTGCAGGTCTTGAGAGATTAGTAGATATGACAAACATGCAGTATCGCAATAAAGGGGTAGCGGATATTCGTAAAGTTCCTACTCCAGTGCAGATATCAAATAACATCAAGGGTAAGGTAACAGGTTACACAACAAAAGGTGAATGGGTCGATTATGTTGGGATTTATGCAGGTCATTCAATCATCTTTGATGCGAAAGAAACCAACCTAACCACAAACTTCCCGTTAAAAAATATTCACGACCATCAATTCAACTTACTTGAATCATGGCATGAAAAAGGCGCAAGAGCATTCCTACTAGTCTCTTTTACTAAAAAACAATACGAGACATACCTACTTCCTTTTAGGCTCTTAAAAGAAGCGTGGACAGGCTATAAAGTTGATGGTCGAAAGTCCATACCTTATGAGCAGTTCCGATTGAATTGTGAGCAGGTCAAAAGTGAAAACGGATATGTGCTGCATTATTTAAAACACATTTGAGAAAGGGTGAACAGAGTGGATAAACACAAGGATTTGTTTTTTCTTTGCGATAACTGTGCTAACCCAGTCATCCTTTCACAAGAAATGGAGCAAGGGGTATTGCAAAAGGCAAGGTTCATCAGATGCCATTATTGCGAATGTGAAAACTGGGACATTGAAAAACTAAAACAATACTCAAAATGGACAAGGGAATATGCGAAAGGGTGATTACTTTGAAAATTGGTGACTGTCATAAATGCGGTGAACCAGTAATGGAGTGTACCGAATGGGATATATCACTTAGCTTGGGTTTTACTTGCGAGGCTTGTAATAAACAAAATGTTAATGCTCATGAACGCTATGTAGAAAACGCTGCTTGGTTGAAAGAGCATAATCGGAAAGTAAATAAGCAGTTAAATGGGTAGTTGGAATACGACGCATATGACACATAAAGCGTATAAAAAATAAATGATAATGGGGAACTCATGAGTTATTAAAAGCGTTGCAACGCCTCCTGACGAGGAGGAAAAGAAGATGAAATTCTTAGATTTATTTGCAGGAATTGGTGGTTTCAGACTTGGACTAGAACAAGCAGGTCATGAGTGTATTGGTTATGTTGAATGGGACAAATACGCTAGAAAATCATATGAAGCAATACACGATACAGAAGGAGAGTGGACAGCAAATGATATTACAACAGTTACAGACGAAGATTTACGAACACTTGCAAATATGGGGATTGAGCTTATTACTGGAGGATTCCCGTGTCAAAGCTTCAGCGTTGCTGGAAAACGTGGAGGATTTAATGATACTAGAGGAACGATGTTCTTCGAGATTGCTAGAATCGCCAAACAAATCAAACCACGGACTATACTCCTTGAAAACGTTAAGGGGTTATTATCTCACGACAAAGGGAACACGTTCGGAACTATCCTCCATACGTTGGATGAACTCGGGTATGACTGTGAATGGCAAGTGCTTAACTCTAAAAACTTCGGCGTCCCACAAAACAGGGAGAGAGTGTTCATTATCGGACATCTTAGAGGAACAAGTAGATCAGAAGTATTTCCTTTCAGAGGAGAAAATGAAACACCTATTAGCATCGCTGGTTATTTGAGTGAAGGTTATAAAGATGTGAACTATGTATTGAATCCAAAAGGAATAGCTAAATGTTTGCTAACAATGGGTGGAGGAAATCGAGAACCCAAAGTAGTTGTTCCTGTACTAACTCCTGATAGAGCTGAAAAACGACAAAACGGAAGGAGATTTAAAGAAGACGGAGAGGAAATGTTTACACTCACTTCTCAAGATAGACATGGAATATTACTAAGTGAACCTAAAATACTAGACGACCAAGGACGTACAAACAAAGATCACAAAATAAAAGATATCGCACCTACTTTGAGAGCGGAAAGTCATGGTAACGAACCTAAAGTTGTGGTGATGGGTAATGTGAATCCTTCAGGTAATGGGATGAATGGACAAGTTTATTCGAGTAATGGATTAAGTCCTACAATTACTACGAATAAAGGGGAGGGTAATAAAATAGCAATCCGTGAAGCCACAAAAAAAGGATTTGCGGAAGCCGAACCAGGTGACAGTGTCAATTATTCATTGCCTAATAGTGAAACAAGAAGAGGTCGAGTTGGAAAATGTGTTGCAAATACTTTAGATACTGGCTGTCAACAAGGTGTAGTAACGAATGAATTAAAAATCAGAAAACTCACACCTCGTGAATGTTGGAGATTACAAGGCTTCCCAGATTGGGCATTTGAAAGAGCTGCAGTAGTTAATTCTGATTCCCAACTTTATAAACAAGCCGGTAACAGTGTGACTGTAAATGTTATCTATGAAATTGCTAAAAGGTTAAGTTAATACACAGTTCGTAAATTAAGCGTCGCAAGAAAATTTGTAAAGGAGTGAATAAATGATTAACCGTGTCGTATTAGTTGGGAGATTAACAAAGGATCCAGAATTAAAATACACGCCTTCAGGAATAGCGAAGGCAAGATTTACATTAGCAGTAAATCGAACGTTCAAAAATGAAAATGGTGAGCAACAAGCGGATTTTATAAATATCATCGTCTGGAGAAAGCAAGCGGAAAACACGGCGAACTTTTTGAAAAAAGGAAGTTTAGCAGGTGTGGAAGGAAGAATTCAAACGGGTAGTTATGAAGGCCAAGATGGAAAACGTGTTTATACAACGGATGTAGTTGCAGATAGCGTGCAGTTTTTAGAACCTCGAAGTAGCTCAGGAGAGCGTGGTCAACAGCAGCAAGAAAGTTCAACATATCAGCAGAACCAACCAACGAATCAACAAAATTACACTCGAGTTGATGAAGATCCATTTACAAACAGCAGCGGACCAATCGAAGTATCAAACGATGACCTACCATTCTAAATAAAAAAAGACAGGACTCCTCCTGTCTCGCACAACTCAATATTACCACATTGGAGGGGTCTTGGCTTTATGGAAGATTTAAAAATAGATACTAGTACAATGCAGCTAACAGTTGATATAATGGATATACCTACCAGTTGTGTGATTGTGATTTGTGACGGCAAAGCAAAACTCAGAGAACTTCCGACACATGGGGAATATAAGATCGTGACGCATCAAGGGAAAGTTAAAAGGATGCGGACGGAACAGGGGGAAGAGTTTTGAGTGAAAGAAAGATTGAGAGAAATGTATTGTATTCTATCATTTTTGTACTAATATTTGTTCTTTACATTTTAATTTCAGGAATAATTAATTCAATTTTTGAATTTAATTTTTACATTGGCTTTAAAAGGTCTTTTTGGGGTCCTGCATCCACATTTCTAGGTGCGCTTTTGGGGGCTGGGATAACCGGCTTATTAGCTGTTCGAATAAATCAGAAAGAAACTCAAAGGTTAAGAAATATGGAGAGTGAAAAAGGAAATAAAGTATTACGAGTTCTAAATCACTATTCTAAAAATCTTTTTGATGAATTGGAATCAATTTTATTTGCAGAAAACAGTATTAATATTATAAGAGATCCTATGCAAGACGTTCCAATTATTGAAGTTAATGAAGATGAATATGGACCAGCTTATTTTCCTGATGATGAAATCATGGAATATAATAGATTAATTAAACCATTAATTGATGCAAGAAGAACTTCTGCTCAAAATTTCATAGAAGAGTATAGAAAATTTCGTGAAATCAATACAGATAATCTAAATTACGATTTATTGGACAAGTATTTATGGTTAATAAGTGAATTTAAACTATTTGTATTACCTGTTATAAACGAAATAAAGGAAAAGAGTTATCGGAGAATAAAAGAACATGAAAAAGAAAAAATTCAATTTATTTTTCATGAACTTTCTGAGTTCACAAAAGTAGTGTAGTCTCTATGTAAAAACAGAGGAACATGATTGAGTATTATTGGCTCTCAGGCCTTGTATTTTGAGAGAAAAGCTAATTTGGAGACCTTCCTCCGAATGGGATATAAAGATAGATATAGTGATAGTTACCCACCAAGGTAGGATTAATCGTATGCGGAAGGAAGATGAAGAACAGTTTTGAAAGCTACTTTTATAGCTTTCCTTGTATTCTAAAGCATCCACAAATTAAAATTGGTAAGGATCGAATTAAAAAGGGGTTATTAAAATGGCATGGTATCTTGTTCCAGCAGGTTCAAAAAAAAATACAGAAGCAGCGAGAAATAGAAAAAATACATTGGAAAATAAATACTTTATTGCTCCACTTATGACTGAGTTAGAAGATGAGATTCAAAGAATTCTGAGATTTGCAGAACAAGATGAATATGTATACATATGGGGAGCTAAGACTGGGCCTAGTAATGAAAGAACTTGGTCGAAATTAACCCAGGGTGATAAGGTAATATTTTATGCCGAAGAGTCGTTTGCATACTTAGGCGTTATATTAGCAACTACAAGAAACAGAGAAATTGCTGAAAAGATTTGGCCATCTGATACCACTAACTTTGAATTTATATACTTTATGACTGATGTACAGAGAATTGATATAAGTGCTGAGGCTTTTAACGCGGAATTTGGTTATCCAAAAGGCCCCCAAGGTTTTCAACCTATTGCTCTTCAAAGAATAGAAGTTGTCTCTAATAAGTTTGGTTCTATAGAACAATCTATTGAATACATGGCCAACAAAAGACTAGAAATCTCAGAGATAAATTTAATTACAGCAAAAGAAGAAGCTGGATTTCAAGATGAAGTAGATAATCACATAATAAATAAGGTCATAGAAGATAATTTACCAAGGGAAATTCCTCCCAAAACAAACACGGGGAACAAGAATGGACAAAATAAAAGAGATCCTGAAAGAGCTAAATCTGCCATAATACTAAATGATTATAAATGTGAATTTAATTTAGAACATGTAACGTTTATTAATAGAAAAGGAATGCCCTATATGGAAGCTCATCATCTTGTGCCTATGTCAGCACAAAAAAATTACTCTTACTCTTTAGACGTAACCGTTAATATTGTATCGTTGTGCCCTAATTGTCATAGGGCAATACATTTGGGCAACTCTGCAGTTAAAGAAAGAATAATTAAGGAAATATTTACTAAAGATAGGAAAAGGAATTTAAAAAAATGTGGAATTAATACCACAATTGATGAATTAATCTTAAAATACACATGATACTTTAAAGTCCCACCGTCCATCTTTACGGTGAGTGGAATCTAAAGTACTTCTTAATAGATAGAGAATATAAGATTGTTATGTATCAAGGGAAAGTTAATAGGATGCGGACTGATAAGGAGGAAGAGTTTTGAATGGGACAGATATCAAGTCATATGAAAGTGACCAAGGTTTAATAGTAAAAGCAAAAGTAAAGCGATATAAGAACGATGAAAAAATTTCAGACTACACAATAACAATTGGCACTGAATTAGTGGTTAAACCGATGAATAAACAAAAGATAAAGCATAGAGATAGAAAGATTAAAGTCATTAGTTTTAATTTTAGTAAAGACTATGGACAAAGAGTTAATGTGATATTTCTAGATAATAACAGAAGAGGGATAATAGAGATAAGTGATCTAGATACTTTTGAATAAATAAAGTTCTACCAGCCAACTGGAGGACAACAAACGATTGCAGCAACAGCTGTGTCATTTGTTGTCCTCTTTTTTTATTTCATTTTTTGAGGGAGAGATGGGAATGAGAGCGATTCAAACAGAGCTAGTCAAAAAAGGTTTTTCAGATGTCCTAAAACAAGAAATAGACAAAGAGAATAGTAAGGCAAGCAAACGAGTAAAAGAACATCTAACACGTAGGGAAATTGAAGAATTGATGGGGTGCAATCGTCAAACATACAAACGTGTTGGTGGCGCGGTTCGAAATAAACGATAGGAGGAATTTGAAATGTCAGATAAACAATTAGATATTGCTCGATTAGTTACAGACTACAGAATGATGAAAGCGGAAATAAAAAGGCTGCAATCAATCATCTATGGCTTTTCAATTCCAATGACCAACTGGGGAGTGGCTCAATACGGACTAGATGCAGCTATGCCGAAAGGATCGTCAGGTAAAAGTGTAGCAGAAATGAAACAAATGGATATTCGAGAAAAGAAACAAAGAGAACGTTTAGAACGGATGGAATGCATAGTTTTCGCACTAGAAAGTGTATTTGACATTTTAGAAGATGAAACTTCTAAGACTATATACGACTGCTTACTAGATGGCTTAACGCATAGAGATATAGCGGCTCATTTAACAACATCCAAGGACTTTGTGCGAATCAAGAAACAAGAGATTTTTCGCCAGATTAGCCAAAATAGCCAAATCCTAACCTATTTGCAAAAAGAAAAAATTGCGGTGTAAACTGGAAGGAGGGTCGGCTAGGTAGGTTCTCTTGCGCAGGAAAATATTAGCGTGTTTGCCATCTTCGACGGCAGTGTGAAAATATTAGGTAATATTGTTCAGTAATTCTACTTTTCTATGACGAAAATAGTCGTAGGAGGTGATAAAAAAATGGATGGTAATTTAAGGAGATTGTACGACTATAATAAAATAAAAAAGTTTTTCAAGTTTGCAAGAAATATCGATATTTATGATGACCATACTATGTCCTACTATGTAAAAAAAATACAGAAGAATTGACCGTGCCTGAACTTGAAATCATGATGGAAACGGTTAAAGAAGTTATTGAAAATGGTAAATCAATTCAATCAATATTTTTTAATACTATTAACGGATTATTTACACTTGTTGCAATGATGGTTGCTTCTTATATTGCAGGTTACGTACTTTTAACTGGCGTATTAATTGAGGTGAATGCAGAAGGAGCAGTAGAGTATATTCAAAAGCTTATGACTGGCGTTACTCTATTAGGTCTAACATACATTCTAATTCTATTAAGTTATTTTTACTTGAAAAACAAACTAGATAAATTCAGAAGTATATTATACGAAATTATCAAAATTACAATACATATAAAAAATAATAATTTATATCGTTCTTAAATGAATTATTAAGGTCACATCTAACTGGTGTGGCTTTTTATATGTCATAAAAAGCAAATAGCATAATGAGGTGATTGAGAATAAATAAGTACCTGGAGGTGGTGTTATGTTAGGTGGCTGAGAAATATGAACTGGCTGAGAAAGATTATAGAGCCGGTATGAAATATAAAGATATTGCTGCTAAGTATGATGTAAGTCTTAATACAGTTAAGTCTTGGAAACAACGTAAATGGAGCGATAAGGATGAGGATGTATCTAAAAAAAGTGTGCACACAAAACAAAAAAGGGTGCATACAAAAAAAGATACTAAAGAGCCTGTTGTTGAGTCGGATGAACTGACTGAAAAACAACGGCTTTTTTGTATTTACTACATTAAGTATTTCAATGCTACAAAGGCTTATCAGAAGGCTTATCAGTGTAATTATGTGACTGCGAATGTCAACGGAAGTAGGTTGCTAGTAAATGCTAGTATTCAGAATGAAATAGACAGAATGAAAACAGAACAAACAACAGAGCTGAAACTAGATGTCAGAGATGTGATTCAGAAATACATTGATATCGCCTTTTCAGACATAACGGACTTTGTTGGATTTGGATCAGAAGAAGTCGTTGCTAGAAATGAACTTGGCATTGCAATGACGGACGATGACGGTAAAGAGATAACTTACACTCATAACTTTGTTAACTTTAAGAATGCTGATGAAGTAGACGGAACTATACTAACTGAAGTAAAAAAGGGTAAAGATGGTGTTTCTGTAAAACTTGCTGATAAGATGGCAGCTTTAAATATGCTGGCTAAGTATACTGATCTATTAAGTGAACGCGAGTTAAAACAATTACGTGAAGAGAAGATAAAAGTAGACATCGCAAAAACTCGTTCTGAAACTAAAGGAACAGGTAGTGCAAATATAAATGTTGTGGACTTTAGTAATTTAAGTACAGAGGAGTTGAGAGCCATTGCCAACTCTAAACGATGAACAACTTAAGGCATTAGCTCATGAAGCCGAAAAAGAGCTCTCCCGTCGTTATTATCGTGATTACGTAGAGTATGCTCATAATGGTCATTACTCACATTTTAGACATACAGAATTAATATGCGAGCCTCTTCAAAGAATTGCGGATGGCGAACAATTATTTGTATTAATTGAATTGCCCCCAAGGCACGGGAAGTCAATGACGGTAACTGAAACATTCCCTAGTTACTATCTAGGTCGTAATCCAGACAAACGAGTGATAGCTGCTGCATACTCTGATGGACTTGCTACTAAGTTCGGTCGTTTGAACCGTAATAAATTCTATGAGTTTTCTCAAGAACTATTTGATGTTCAACTATCTGAATCGAATGCAGCTACTAAAGACTGGGGAGTTGAGGATAGACGAGGTGGCATGATTGCTACTGGTATTGGTGGTTCAATTACCGGTCAAGGTGCTGATTTAATGATTATCGATGATCCTATCAAAAACATGAAGGAAGCTAGCTCCCAAACTATACGCGATAACATATGGGATGAATGGGAAGCAACGCTCTCTACTCGTTTACATGATGGGGCATCTGTAATAGTCATAATGACTAGGTGGCATGAGGACGATCTAATTGGTCGTTTACTTGCTCGTAGTCCTCGTAAATGGATTCGTTTGCGGTTGCCGGCTATAGCAGAGGATGAAGATGACCTACTTGGTAGAAAAGCTGGCGAACCTCTTTGTTCAGAACTTGGATTCGATGAAAAGTGGGCAGAAGAGAAAAAAGCCGAAGTTGGTACACGTACCTGGGCTTCACTCTATCAGCAAAGACCTGCACCTGCTGGAGGTAACATCTTCAAACGTGAATGGTTCAAATATTACATTCGTACTCATGAACAAAAGCTAGAATGGGGCTTGAGTGATGATGTCATGGTATTGCCTGTACACTTCGATAAGCTTGCTCAATCATGGGATTGTACGTTCAAAGATTCCGAAACGAGTGACTTTGTAGCCGGTGGAGTTTGGGGACGTAAGAATGCACAGTATTTCTTGTTTGACATTGACCACAGAAAAATGGGTTTTGCCGACACCATGAAAGCGATTCGTGCTATGTCTGATAAATGGCCAAAAGCGAGAAGTAAATATATAGAGGATAAAGCGAACGGTACTGCTATCATCGAAATGTTGAAAGATGAAATCAGTGGTATTGTTCCCGTTAATCCAGACGGTGGTAAGGAGGCTCGTGCTAATGCGGTGTCTCCTCTTTTTGAGGCTGGAAATGTTTATTTACCACATCCTAACATGTGCCCTTGGGTCAATGACGTCATAGAGGAATTAGTAAGCTTCCCGAATGCAGCACATGATGACTTGGTGGATATGACAACACAAGCATTGAATCAACTCTATACAAATAATTCAAATCCTTTGGATCGATATAAAAATCTATTAGGAAAGTAGGTGAATAAACTGAAAACAATTGATCAAGCGAAAGAAATACGTAATGACTTTATGCAGGGTAATGGTAAAGCGAACAGTCGTGATAAATTAACACGTCAGGTAGCTGGTGTTCATCGCAAACTTTCGCATGATGAGATCACTAATCTATATGCCGATAGCCGTATAGTGCAAAATATCATTGATATTCCAGCAGAGGACATGACAAGAAATTGGTTCACTTTACGCATGAAAGACGAGCAATTAGCACGTGACATTATGAGCAAGTTAGCTGATTTAAAAGCAAAGAAGGCTTTTAAAGACATGATCACATATGAACGCTTGCGTGGAGATGGATTTATCAGTTTAGGGGTAACGCAAGCAACGAAGTTCGATTTAAAGGATACCCTAGATGTAAATAAACTTTATTCGGTCGATTATTTACACGCATTTAGTAGCATGAAGGTCAATGAGTTCCTTATCAATGAGGATGTATTCGATATTAAGTATGGTCAGCTCGAAGAACTGCGGATTAATCGTGCTTCTGGCCATGGGTTGCAGACGCAAACAACAGAATCGGCCGTGCATGTATCACGCTTACTCCATAGCCAAACAAGGCGAATGGAAGGGGAATTTCAAGGACCATCTTTATTGGAGCCGTTATATGACATTTTGACTGTTTTTGACACATCTGTATGGAGTGTTGGGCAAATTTTGCATGATTTTACATTCAAGGTGTATAAATCGAAGGACATCGAAAACTTAACCTCACAAGATAAACAGCAACTTTCTATGATTATGGATTACATGTTTCGTACAGAAGCTCTTGCAATGATTGCGGAAGGTGAAGATCTAACAAAACAGAGTACATCGGTTTCGGGTATTAAAGATCTACTCGATTTTGTTTGGGACTTATTAGCTGGTGCTGCACGTATGCCGAAAACCGTTATTAAAGGGCAAGAGGCAGGTACAATCACAGGGGCTCAGTATGATGTAATGAACTATTACTCTCGAATTGTTGCGGACCAAGAGAACGAGATGAAACCACATTTAGAAAAGCTTATTAGGATGTTGATGCTCTCTGAAAAAGAACTAGGTGGCCGCATAGATCCCGAATCAATGGAATGGGAGATTCAATTCAATCCTTTGTGGAGTGTAGATGCTAAGACCGATGCGGAAATTCGTAAACTTACAGCAGAGACTGATCAAATTTATTTAGTAAATGGTATTATCACAACTGATGAAATTCGAGAAGCGCGCTTTGGCCAGTTTGGCTTATCCAGTGAAATGAAATTTAGTGGTGACGAAGCAGACTTTAAGAGAATGGCAGATGAAGTCTATCGAAGTTGGCGTGATTCAAATGGCTAAGAAAATACCAATTACACGGTTCCCTGATGCTGCAACAGTCACCTACAGTCGTGCATTGAGGAAGATGGTAGGTGAGTTAGGCGATGAGACAATTGCTCTATTTGAAAAGTACATTGAGCCAGAACTAGCAATAAGACAGGACAGTCAGGAATTTAGTAATGACGGATTGTTTGATAGTTTAAAGAAAATGCTCAAGTCCTTAAAAAATAAAGCAAAAAAAGTTTTTGCTCCTGGTAAGAACGAGCGTGTGGCACAAACTTTTATTAATAGTGTTAATCGATTCAACAGACATAATTTAGAACAACAAATGAGGGTTAAAGAGATTAACCTTGCAACAAACGAAACATGGCTTCCTTCGTTCCTTAAATCCAAGATAAAAGATAATGTTGGTTACATTGAAACCATTGAAGTTGAATATTTTGCGGACATTGAAGAAATAGTCAACGCAGGCGTTGAAAAAGGATCTTCTATCAAAGAAATACGCCAACAATTAATGGCCCGTGTAGAAGTAACACAGAACCGGGCGCAATTTATTGCGATAGATCAAGCGGGATCTATTTTAGGTCAAATGACAGCTAAACGTCACCAAAACATTGGGATTGAGAGATTTAAATGGTTAACATCGAAAGATGAACGTGTACGAGAAACACATAAAGAATTGAATAATGAAGTATTCCCATACAGTGATCCACCAGAGGTTAACGGCAGAATTGTAATACCTGGCGAGGATTATCGTTGTCGGTGTGTAGCCATTCCTGTATTTGATGATGAAGATGAGTAACCTATTATGAAAGGCCTAGAGAGGAGGTGGAAACTTGAGGTTACAACGCTATGATAAATCGTATATAAAAGATTATGGAGAAACACCAGAAGGTTACTTGACTGTACAGGTCCCAATAACTCGTCCTGGTGTTTTTCCGTATCAGCGTCAAGATGGAACTGTTCAAATGGAAGTTAAGTTGCCGGATGAAATATTTAACGACAGAACTATTCGTTCTGCGCGATCTAAACCTGTGACAGATGAACATCCAAATGAACCAGTGACTATCGAGAACTATCAGAGTTACGCAAAGGGCATGAGTCATACAGACGCACGAGTAGAGGATTTAAAACTTTATGTCTCGTTGACAATAACCGATAAGGACCTTATTCAAAAGGTTTATGATGGCAAGCGTGAAATAAGCATCGGTTTCTTGTCTGATGTAGTTGCAGAACAAGGCACTTACAACGGGCAAACCTATGATTATGCTCAAAGAAATATCGAAATTAATCATATTGCAATCGTAGATCAAGGTCGAGCAGGTCCAGAAGTGGCTATTCGTTCGGATAGTGACGCATGGCAAATTGAAGATAAAAATAAGGGAGGGCATACAATGCCGACATATAAGATTGACGGAAAAGATTATGAAGTAGATTCAGCAGTAAAATCATTTTTAGAAGCACAAGCAGCTAAACTAGAAGCTGCACAAACAAAGGCGGCTAGCTTAGATGCGCTACAAGGTCGTCATGATGCTTTAGAAACAAAGTTAGAGAACACCGAGAAAGAACTAAAAACAGCAAAAGAAAGTCAGTTTTCTGCAGATGAATTAGATAAAAAAGTAGAAGAACGTGTCGCTTTAATTAGCACATCTACACCACTGTTAGGCGATTCATTCGATTTCACAGGTAAAACAGATCGTGAAATTAAAGAGGCTGTTATCGCTACAACTAAAGAAGAATTTAAGGGTGATGGTAAGTCAGATGACTATATCAACGCCTTTTTTGATGCAACGGTTGAGCAAGTTCAATCAACTGGATTTTCTTCAACAGGTGTAAATAATGCATTCACTGGTGATGCAAAAGCCAATGAAAAGGAAATTGAAGAAATGAAAAATAAGCGCTTAAATATGCGTAATAAGGAGGAAAAATAATGCCTATTACAAATTATCCTGATTACATGTCGCCAGCGGGGAAAGCTGGTCAATTAGCAAATTATCAAAGTTATACTGCTGACACGTATGCGGTAGAAGCTAAAGTTCCATTCGGTGCTGCAGTTCAATTAAACGTAACAGGTACTGCAATTAAACCTATTGATACTGGTGGTGCAGTTATTGGTATCGCATTAGCTCAAAACATTCACGATTGGGTGGAAAAGAAAGACGACCAGAACTATCCAGTAGGAGAACCTGCTGCAATCGTTAAGCGTGGTCGCATTTTTGTTGTTGCTGGTGGGGATGTAATTAATGGCCAAGCCGTTAAAGTGGACCCCGCTACGCAAAAGTTTGTTGCATCTGGTGCTTCTGTAATTGATGTATCAAACGCAGTATTTAAAAGTAATGCAACAGCGGATCAATTAGTAGAAATCGAAATTAACTTACCTTAAGGGAGGAAAACAAATATGACGCAACAACAACGTATGGACGCATTGATTCGTCCACAAGATCTAAACGCAATCGATAAGCGAGTATACGAACCGCATGCTTCCGAACTGAAAGCACGCTCAGTTTTCGCATTAAAAACAGATATTCCAGCAGGAGCAAAGACATACAGCTATGACGTTATGACTCGCTCTGGTGCTGCTAAAATCTTAGCTCCAGGAGCTACAGATGTACCGTTAGTAGATGCGGATTTAAGGGAAGAAACAGTGAAGATTTATTCTATTGCTGCAGCTTTCAATATTTCTGTCCAAGAAGTACGTGAAGCTCAAATGGCCGGTCGTCCTATCGAAGTAACCAAAGCTGATACTGTTCGCAAAGCCATTGCAGAAAAAGAAAATAAAATTGCCTTTTCAGGTGACAAAGAACACAGTATTAAAAGTTTAACTGATTCAGTGGGAATTCAAGTTTACGCAACGCCACAAAATGCAGGTTCTACGTCTACTAAATGGGCAGACAAAACTGGTGAGGAAATTGTTGATGATCTTATTGAAGCAAAAAGTAAAGTAGATCTATTAAACGGACATGAAGCTGACACGTTGCTTTTAACTCCTGATGCTAAGAAGCAACTGCAGAAGAAAGTGTTTAACGAATTCACCAAACAAACAGCGTTACAGTATATCCAATCAGAAAACATGTTTGCTCGTATTGAAACAATTAACGACCTTAAGAAAAAAGGTCTAGCTAGTTCAGATTGCTTTGTTGTATTTGACTCTTCGCCTGATGTCGTGCAGTTAGGTATTCCGATGGATATTGTGCGCCACCCACAAGAGTACGCTTTCCCGAATACGAAAGTACCGTTTGAAGAACGTACAACAGGTTTAATTGTTCGTTATCCTATGGCAATTTGCCGAGCAGACGGAATTTAAGGAGGGAATCACATGTTAGTACAAAATAAAGGCAATCATTCATATCAAGCTAATGGTTTAACACTTATTCCAGGAACAAATAAGGTAGATGAGCAGGACTTCGAGAAGTTTATTGCACACCCATTGATGGCTCATTTAGATCAAAAAGGAGAATTTGTGTACGACAAAGAAAAATCAAAGCCAAATGCTAAAGAAGCCATCGCTATGATTGAAGATGCGTTTGACGTAGACATGTTAAAAGCGTTGAAAGAAGATGAGGACCGCAAAACGGTTGTGGATGCTATCGACAAGCGCATCGAAGAGCTTTCTAATCCCGAAAAATAAGGGAGTGAACTAAATGTTAACAACGATTGAACGTGTAAAATCAATGGGGAATGAATTTACTTCCATTCCAGATGAACGTTTAACGATATTTATTGAGGATGCTTCGTTGGAAGTGTCCTCTTTGCCATTTACTGTACCAGATACGTATAAAGAAAGATTGGCTAGATATTTAACAGCTCACTTAACAACAGCGAATAATAAACAAGTTGTTCGTGAGAAAGTAGACGTTATCGAACGTCAGTATAGTGATCCAAATAAGCTTGAGGGCATTTTTTCTACACGTTATGGGCAAGAATATCAGAGAATGGTAGAGTGCTTAGAAGAACAGTTAAAACCAAAGAAATCAATCAACTTGGTGGTGCTCTAATATGGCTAGAGTAAACATACGGATAACTGACAGGAATAGAATCCCTCTGTTAACAATGAGTTTAAGAGAGTTGAAGAGATATTCTGTAGAAGTTGGTGTATTTGCCGATGAGGATTCGCATTATGCCATGATTGCAAGTGTTCATGAATTTGGAGTGACGATTCAAAAACGAAATAGCTCTATTATTATTCCTGAGCGTTCATTTTTAAGGACTACTTTTGACGAAAAAGAAGCAGACTGGGTTCAATTCGCCAAAAGGCAGCTAAAAAATGTTCTCGACTTTAAAATAGATGCCCGCACACTTTACGAACGGCTGGGTGCTCGTATGGTAGGCGATATACAAGAAAAAATTACTGATCTTGATGCGCCCCCAAATGCAATCTCTACCATTCAGAAAAAGGGTTCTAGTAATCCATTAATTGACGACGGTGGCTTGCGCAGACGAATCACTTACAGGGTGGTGGAACGTAATGCCTGAAATAATGATTTTTAAAGAAGTTATTGAGGAAAATGGCCTTCCGTTCACAGTGTTTATTAAAAATGAAGGGCAACATATTGATGGGAAATGGGTTACTGGTATACCTATAAAGAAACCAATGACTGGCGTTATATTGCCATTAAATAATGATGATATTAAATATATCGAAAGCGGTACTTACACAGTCAAAGAAAAGAAGTTGTTCACAACGAAGCCTATCGAAATAGGAACACAAATAGAATATAAAGAAGATATATATACCTTACAGGCTTTTAAGGATTACTCAGAGTATACAGATGTTCATATTTATTTGATGAGGTGGCGTGAAGGAGTGGACTTACTTGATTAAATATGATGACATATGGATTCCATTACAAAGAGGATTATCTGCTTATACAGGTATTCAAGTAATTCAAGCTGAAAGCGTAGGGAAACAGCCGAAATATCCTTTTTTCTCTATAAAAAAGACTACAATAGGGCAAAATGTCGGACATGTAGCAGAATCTTTGATGGGTAATGTGAAAACAATTGAGCAGGATGTAGAATCTGTATTTTCAATCACTTGCAATGCAGTGACAATAGAAGATGCAGAAGACTATACACATAAAGCCCGTGCTTATTTCTTAGGGCGTGGACATATAGAATTATCAGATGCAAACATCACTGTAGTTGACGTATTAAACGCAACGAATCGTGATGTTTTTTTAACTGTTGATTATGAAAGAAGGTGCGGCTTCGATATCCGATTACGTGTCCGAGGTCAAGCAACGTATGAAATAGAAGTAATCGAGAATGTAATAATTAATTAGGAGGGGTAATATGCCACTACAAGATGTAACGGTCATTATTGACATTAAGAAGCCGTCGGCACTTATAGGACTTGGTACGCCGCTTATATTAGCAAATAAAGCTGGTGCAAGTACTTATAAGGAATATCTAGATTTAGAAAGCATTAAAACGGCATTCGGAGACACATCAGATGCTTATAAACTAGCAAAGAAAGTATTTGATCAAGGGGATTATCGACCTCAAAAAGTCGCAATAGCTACGTATGATTTAGCAGCTTCTCCTACAGTTATTAAAGCAGTAGATACCCTAGAAGAATACTTCTACAACGATTGGTACTTTGTGATGTTGGATACTGGAGTTGTTGCTGATTACAAAGCTATAAGTGATGTAGTTGAAGAAAAAGCTCTTAAAATTGCGGCGCATGTGTTAAGTGATCCGGCTGATTTAGCGACACTTGCGGCCGGCAAGTATGATCGTACATTTGTATTTGAACATAACAAGCCAGAAGAGTTGCCTCATGCTGCGATAATTGGTCGAGTAGGATCTCGTCCAGTCGGTAGCCTTACATGGAAATTTAAGACGCTTAAATTTGTAACGTCACGAGATTTAACAGCGACGGAATTAAATGATATTCATACAGCTGGAGCAATAGCTTATGTTACGAAAGCAGGGATTGATCAAACATCAGAAGGTAAAATGCTTAGCGGTGAATTTATCGATGTTATCCATGGTAAAGATTGGGTGAAACTCAACATTGAACAGCAAGTGCAATATCTACTTTCGACTAATCCAAAAATTCCTTATACAGATAGTGGAATCGCTCAAATTGAAGGAGCTGTTCGTACAGTTCTTGAAATAGCTGGACAGAACGGTATTATCGCCACAGATGATGCAGGGCAATATCTGTATACGATTACTGCAAAAGGTCGAAATGAAGTTTTAGCTTCTGACCGTGCAGGACGTAAATATAATGGTTTGTCATTTAGTTTTGAGCTTGCTGGAGCTATCCACGAAGCAAAAATAAACGGTGAAATTTTAGTATAAGGAGGGCACTTGAATGACAGGACATATCGGCACATATGACGCACGAAAGGTTGTCACGACAGTAGACGGAATATTTATTACTGGTTATGCAGATGGAACGATGGTTAAGTGTTCGAAGGACAATGATAATTTCGAGTCGAGTTCCTCAGCGCAAGGTGATGCAGTAGTTTCTATTAATGGAGACAATATGGGAACGATAGAAATAACGTTAAACCAGACGTCTCCAAGCGTTTCATATTTAGATAAATTGGCAAATGAGCGTAAGTTAATGCCAATTTGGGTTAACTCTAATAATGAAATCAAGGAAGTAACAGGCGGTACCAAGGCTATGATTACAAAGCCATCTGATAAAGAGTATGGTAAATCCGCATCAAATCGTGTCTATACAGCCAAGGTGTTTGACTACACAGTTAAATAAAACGAAAGGAGAGTGAGCCAAGTGCTTACTCTTTTTAATTTGCTATGAAAAGAAGACATATTACAAACAACCTAAAACGAAGAGAATGGGAGCGAAAGCAAATGGCTAAAAAGGGTGAACAAAAATTATTTGAAGCAACAACTAAAGAAAAATATACATTTCAACATCCAGGACTACGTGAATCTGTAAGAATGCGTGACAAATCCAAAAATGAACATGGTGTGCAGCAAGGAGAAAAGCTTTATGAAGCAATGATGGAGCATGTGATTTTTAAAGAAGATGGAACGAAAGTGTCGTTTGAACACTTCGAGGAAGTAGGAGGATTCTCTGAAGTTATGGCAGCGGCAGTTAAATTTACCTTTCAAGAGGGCTAAACCTATTCATGTACATCGACAAACAGTTGATGAAAATTGGGTGTTTTGGCGTCCGATCATGGAGGGGAAATTAAGCTTTGAGCGTGCTGAGACTATGACGCTGGATGAGTTATTAGAAGTAAATGCCGCTATTGATAGTTACGCCCAACGGTTAAATGAAGCGAGGGGTGGTTGATTTGTCCTTACTACGAGAATTAGGCGTCGCTGTAGGAATGGATATCGATGATGGTCCATTAGCTGAATTGGATAGAAAAGTAGATGCCGTAATAGCAAGTTTAAGAAGAATAGATCCTTCTCTTATCGTTGATGTATTGGATGAAGTAGGAGATTTAGGAGACGAATTTGGTGATTTAGAAGACTCTATTAGGGACGCAACGGACGAAGTAGAAAACTTAGATGATACTGATTTGAATCGCCTGGATGGCGAAGTGAAAAAAGCGGACAAAGGTATGAATATTTTCAAAAAAGCTGTCCTAGGTGTAGGTTCTGCTTTAATGGCTCTTGGAATCGGTGCAGCTCTGAAAGAGTTTACAACAGGAGCTATCGAGGCGGCAGCTAGCGCTCAAGCAATAGAAGCACAGTTCGACCAAGTGTTCAAAGAATTAGATGTACAAGCTCAAGGTGTAGTTGATAGTTTAGGAGACAGCTTCGGAATGTTACCGAATCGAATTAAGCCAGCTTACACCTCTATGACCTCGATGTTTAAAGGTCTTGGACTTGAGACAGAAGATGCAATGGTGGCATCTGAACGAGCCGTTACGGCTGTTGCTGATGCGGCAGCCTTCTATGACAAATCGTTTGAGGATGCAAATAGTTCGCTCAATTCCTTTATTAAAGGGAACTACGAGGGTGGAGAATCCATCGGGCTTTTTGCAAATGAAACGCAAATTGCAGGTTTTGCTTCTAAAGAACTTGGATTGAATTGGAAAAAGCTTGGTGAAGCCGACAAGCAACTTGCTCGTTTAACATATGCAGAAAAAATGATGGAAGCTGCAGGAGCAACAGGTCAAGCTCTAAGAGAATCTGAATCTTATGAGAACCAAATGGGGAACTTAAAGCAAGCTTGGCAAGATTTTATGGCTAAGGCAGGCGCACCAATATTAGAACAAGCGGTAGGTGCACTATCTTGGATGAGTGACATACTTTCTAATATTGATCCTGGACCATTTATGGAATTTGTTTCGACTGGATTTGATAAGCTACTTCAATTTAAAGATGTAGTGGTAGATACGATAAGCTCTATTAAAGATGTTGGAGATGTTTCGGATTTACTAAAAAGCTTAGGTATTCCTCCTGAAATTGTAGATATGTATATGTCATTTGGAGAATCCATTTTTAATGCATTTGAAAAAGGGAAAGCTGTTGTTTCTACATTTATTAGTGATGTCATAGTACCGCTAATGCCAGTGGCTCAAGAGTTTATTGGCACTGCAATGGATTACATTTCGAACATTGTTAGTGGAACTATGAATCATTTTGATACATTAAAAGCAATAATTGCAGGACTGATCGATGGTGTCATTGTGCCAATGATGCCTGTTGCAAAATCAGTAATTGAAACAGTATTTAATGTTATTTCTCCAATATTGCGTATAGCTGGTAGTTTATTTTCTGGTGTTTCAGGTGCAGTTAAGTTTTTAGTATCAGAAATCATTGTACCGATGTTACCTTTGGCTACTGTTTCGCTGAATCAAATGTGGAATGTAGCAAAACCGATTTTAGATGGACTTACGTGGGCTTTTAACGGAATTGCTGATGCAGTTGAATGGGTAATAAAAAAGTTTAGCGGATTTAGTAAAGTTGCTGAAAAATTAGATATTGGTGGAAAGATAGGCGGTGTTATTTCAAAAATTACCGCAAATTTCCCTGGTTTTGAAGTAGGTCTTGGTCGTGTTCCTTATGATGAAATGCCAGCTCTCTTACACAAAGATGAAGCGGTATTGCCAGCAGATGAAGCAGATGCTTTGCGGAATGCTGGAATCTTAAAAGGTGATGGTACAGATCCTACATTGGATTTTGATGGAGCCAGCTATAACAATGCAGCTCCTATTACTAATAGAACATCAAGTTCTACCGTACATGCACCAGTACAAATAATTGTTCAAGGATCTGACAATCCTCAAAAAACTGGTCGAAGTATCAAAGAAGAATTAGAGGGTTGGTATAGTGATTTAAGCACTATATTCCCTGTAGTAATGGAGGGATAGTAGGATGGCAAAAATAAACGGTATACAAATTCATGTAGAAAAAGAAAGTTTACAGAATGACGTTGAATTGCCATCTCATCCGGTCGAGAAGGGAATCAATCTCACTGATCATGTGGAACGAAAACCGGTAGTTCTTTCGATTAGCGGTAAGCTCATACGCCCAGATAATACATCGTTAGAAACACTTTTAGGAAGATTATCGACAATTGAAACAAAAGGAACTGTTGTTAATTATGAAGGTCGCAGAATCTATCACAATTTGATGATTGCGGCCTTTTCCTATGATGCCGATTCAAAGATAATGAATGGTTTTAACTTCAGCATGACACTAAAAGAAGTGAGATTTGCAGCACCTTCTTATGTATCGCTTCCAAAAAAAACAAAAACGGCAGTTGCTGGTGTTTCTTCTGTAGGGCGTAAGCAAACGGTAAATAAAAAACAATCTCCTATTTATCATGTAACGAAAAAAGGGGATACCTATTCAGGTATTGCACAGAAATACGGTGCAAAGTGGCAAGAAGTACAAAAGAACAATAGCTATCCAGCGAAGCAAATTCCTATTGGAGTAAAAATAAAAGTGGGGTGATGAGGAGTGAACTTTGAATATATCGAAATAGAAAAAGAGCTCATTCCTTATCGCTTTGAAATTGAGCTTGGTGCAGAGTTATTTGAAATTGAAATCAATTATAACTTACAGCATGATTTTTTTACTCTTGATCTATATAAAGACGGTGAAGTATTAGTTTATGGTGAAAAAATGACATATGGCGTGCCATTGTTTTCTGAAGTATTTGATTCACGCTTTCCTGGTCCTACGATTATTCCGATAGATGAATCAGGACAAGAACAACTTGTGACCTTTGAAAATCTTAATGAGACAGTGTTTTTAAGGTTGGTGAATGACTAATGAGTACAATTCAATTTGGACGTGTCACAGAGCTTGTAATAGGCGACTTGAAGATGTCTAGTGAATCGTTAGAAATAGAATTTAATATTCCTTTTGACGATGATCCAGATCCAAACATGAGTGAAATTGTAATATACAACTTATCTGATACTACCTTGAGTAAGCTCAAAAAGGGTGTAAAAGTAACGATAAATGCAGGATACAGGGACGACAAAGGGGTTATCCTTTCAGGCTTTATGACTAAAGTATCATCTGAAAAGGGTGGAGCTGATAGAGCAACTAAGATTTCAGTAATTGATAGCCAACCTATTAACGACAAGAAAACGGTGAAAAAAGCTTTCAAAAAGGGAATCAAAGGCGATCAAATATTAAAAGAGCTAGCAAAAGCACTTGGCCTAAAAATAGCTGTTATAAAGTTACCGAAAAATGTTGTTTATAAAAAAGGTTTCTCGGTTAACGGTTCTATTGTTGATGCAATGAAAAAAATCGCCAAAGATTGTGAGGCTAGCTTCTATATAAGCCGTTCTAATGTTTATATTCGCTCTATAAAAGAGGGAGATAACACTAAATTTATTCTTAAATCGGACACAGGTTTAATTGGCTCACCAGAGTATTTTGAGGAAGAAAGGGATGGCAAGGTGGTTAAAGGTTATAAAGTTAAGTCCTTGCTTCAATATCGCATGAATACTGCTTCTATTATTGAATTACAATCATTATTTGTAAAAGGAAAGTTTAGGGTGCGTAAAGGTAAACATTATAGACGTGGGGATGCTTATTATTCAGAAGTCGAGGTGATTGCATGAGTAATTCATCCGAGTTTTATGCTAATTTTAAAAATCAGATACTCCTATCAATTAATACCTGTATGCCTTGTAAAGTCCTTGCTTACAACGAAAATACTCGAACAGCCAAGATTCAACCTTTATTCATGGTAAAAGAAATGAATAGACCACCTGAGAAGCTTTCTGTACTAGAAGATGTTCCTGTTCTAAAGCAAAAATACAAAGTAAACGGCGGAGCTACACAAGAATATGTGCCAGCATTGAGCGTTGGAGATACTGTATTGGCGGTGTTTTGCCAACGTGCTATTGATGATGCAGCAGAAGGAAAGCTTGTTTATCCTGGTGCATCCCGCTTATTTGATGTCCACGATGCGATTATTGTAGGGCTATTGTGAGGTGAGTGAATGAAAACTATTGAGTTAACTGATGATGGAGATTTACTCTTTGAAAATGGTGATTTTAAGCTGATAGAGGGTGTTCAAGAGGTTAAACAAGTATTAACTATCTCCCTATCAACGAACCTCAAAGAATGGTTTTTAAACTTGGATTTAGGATTAGATTTTATGAAGATATTAGAAAAGCCAACAGATGAAGAAATACGTTCTGAAATAATTCGTGTAATTGGTCAAGAAGAGCGAGTGGACATAATAAATGATGTTGAGATAGTTCAGGATCGCAAATTAAGAAAATTAAGCGTGAAATATAATGTGCAATTAATTGACGGCCAAACATTAAGTGAGGAGGTGCCTATTGGTGGCACTTGATCGCAATGGTTATAAACGAAAAAATTATGATGATTTGTTAACGGATATGTCTGCAAAGGCAAAAGAAAAGTTTGGAGAGAATGCGAATATTACAGAACGTTCAGTTTTAGGTATTCTACTTCGAATAATGGCATGGTTCTTGTCTCTAGCGTGGCAGGATAATGAAAATGTTTACTATTCTGCATATCGCAAGACAGCAGATGGAGCGCAACTTGATATGCTACTACCGTATGCAGGTATAACACGGAATTTAGATCAATATGCTTTTGGCGCATTAGAAATAACCGGCACACCTAATCATTTGGTGAGTGCTGGTTTTTTAGTTTCTAAGAATAATTTAGATAATTTTTTTGAAACGACAGAAGATGTTGTACTAGGTTCGAATGGAAAAGCAATCGTGGAAATTAAAGCAGTAGAGCTAGGTAGTATTGGTAATGTTGCAGCTAACACCATTACAGAAATAGTTAATCCAGACGCAGATGTTACAAGCGTTACAAATATCTCAGATACAAAAGGTGGACGAGAAAAAGAAACAGATTTAGAGGCTCGAGAACGAGCGTCTATAACGGTTGAAGGTATGGGCTCTGCAACTACTAACGCTATCAGAACTAACTTGCTAAAGATTCCTTCCATTCGTGCAGCTACTGTGATTGAAAACTTTGGAGATGTTCCAGATGCATACGGAACACCAAAGAGGTCTATCCAGGCATTTGTATTAGGCGGCACTGATGAAGAAGTTGCAATAGCTGTGTTTGAAAAGAAAGCCGGAGGAATTCAACCATATGGAACTACTTATGTCGATGTGATTGACGATAGCAAAAATCTTCAACAAATAGGATTTACTCGAGCAATTGAAGTGCCTATTTATATTAAAGTAGCTCTAGCAACAAATAACTCTTTTCCTAGCGACGGAATTGAAAAAACTAAATCTGTACTAATCAAATATATTGGTGGAACGGATATAGATTCATCTGTTTATGCAGGTCTTAATATGGGTGATGACGTGATTGAATCTCGTTTAATTGCAAGAACATATCAAGTTACTGGTATTGAAGATGTAACAATTCAATTATCCGCTGACGGTACAAATTACAGTGAAACAAATTTAATCATTGGAATGCAACAGGTTGCTCAAGCTGATGCAGCTAATATAGAGGTGACAGTAAATGTTTAGTACAAAACTTATCATTAAACGATTTGCAGATTATTTTGCAAAGCATCCTACCTCTAATCTATCAAAACTTATAAGCATTTTCTCTGATGAATTAGTAGAGTTGGAGAAAACCAACAAACAAATTTTATTGTGGCGTGATATCGAGAAAGCGCAAGGAAAAGCACTTGATTTAATAGGCGAAAATGTAATACAAGATCGTGGTGTTGCGACAGATGAAGTCTATCGCATTTTATTAAAGTCTAAAATGGCCAGAAATCTATCTGACGGAACAATCAATACTATAATACAAGTCATATCGATAGCATTATCAACTGATCCGTCGACTATTAAGATAGTGGAAAAATGGAATGATGTTAATGAAGCAGAACCGGCGGCAATCAAATTAATAGAATTACCATTAACAAAAATTAACGAAGCTGGATTGGATCCGATGAACTTTGTGCGTATTGTTCAAAAAACTGTAGCTGCAGGTGTGAAAGTTGGCGTAATAGAGTTATCAGGTACCTTCGAGTTTGGAGACGAATCAAATGCTATCGACAACATGAAAGGCTTTGGGGATGTAAACGATGAATCGATTGGTGGATATCTAGGAGCTGTCTATATACCAGCAACTGATCAAGAGTTACCGATTTAAGGAGGCAAACACATGGCAGAAAATTTACCAATATGGAATGCGGTTGGTGTAGAACCTCCTGCATCATTAAAAACAGATGGTTGGCAACCAGGAATGAAGCCGAGTGCTCAACACATGAATTGGCTTTTTAGCCGAATATATAAATGCTTGGAAGAATTTCAAGCGGGTGGCGGAACGGAAGAATTAGAGCAAGAATTAGCTGATTTACAACAAGCTCTTGCGACGCATAAGGCTGAAAAAGCGACTTTGGAGAAAGCGGGGCATGTGCAACTATCCAACAAGATAGACGGAGCACTCGAAACGAAAGCCGCTACAGAAAAAGCGGTGAAGGATGCAAAAGAAGCCGCTATAAACTACGCTCGAGAGTTCGGAGTAGGCTATGCAGTTAAAGACATATCAGGTGCAGACTTAAACACTTTAAATAAAAGTGGTAAATATTCCGGCGGTGGCTTGATTAACGCACCTGGTCCACATGGATTCTTTATAGAACATTATGAATATAACGATGGATTCAAAAGGCAAATTGCTTATTCTTTAGATGCACCTGTTGACAATCCTTCTTTCACAAGGCTGAAAGTTAATGGTGTTTGGAAACCTTGGGATATGTTCATTTCTGAATCCATGAAAAACGTACCAGGTGGGTATGTGGGCATAGGTTCGGATGGTACTATTCCCGGTAAGATGGTGAAGATAGGGGAAGTTAATGCCACTGGATTAAACACAGTTAGTTTTAGCGGTTTAGACGAGTACACAGAACTAGAATTTAGGTATAATCAAATATTTATACAAGAGCCCGGCGCTATGTGGGCGCCAGTATTTTCTATCAATAACAATGATATTTTTAGTGGTACTAGGTTTAATGGTAATACTGTAACGCTTTTCGGCACTAATAATCAACTTTCGACTGTGCCGTATAGCAATCCTAGGGGGTACGCAAAAGGTAACGTAAAACTAGTTAAAGTGGTACAAGCAGTAGTTTTAGAATCAAACGGATATGCTTATGGCTTTGCTTCCCCTTCAAGTTTTATAACTTTTGCTATGGCTAATACCCCTACTATAAGCAAAGTATCATTGACTAATAGCTTGAATAGAGTATTTGATAATGGGGTGGTGGAATTATGGGGAATGAAGTGAACAACGGTAACGATTGGGTAACTACAGAAGATGAGTATGGAATATATCAAACAAGAACAAATGAACATGGGATAGTGGAAGAAAAGATTACTAGAAAACAAAAATGGTATGACGAAAACCCGACCGAACCGGAAGTATTGCCCGAACCGACAGAAACTGAAATGATGATGGACTATCTTGTAGATGTCGATTATCGAGTAACAATGATCGAATTAGGACTATAAAAAATAGAATGGAGAATGCAAAATGAACTTAACTTATCGTGCATGTAAATCACAAATTGAAAGACAATCTTACACAACTAAAGAGGATATGCAACAAAAACTAGATATTTTCTTAGTTGGAGATCGCATTACCCAACCTCAATATGAAGAGTTAACAACACAATTAGACGCAGCTTAAGCTAGCGTTATTTTTTATGCCATTTTTCAACTTAGGAACATAAAGCGTCGTAAGAATTATTTAATAGTTTAGAAGGATTCCTTCCTCTTTTGTCGAATTGTGGATGAAAAGGAGAGTGAATGAAATGAAAATTTCAATGTATCATGGAACATCTAAAAAAAGAGGGGATCAAATATTAAATGATGGAATGTTGAAGGCTACCAGCATAAAAAGAGTATATGATGATGATCATCCGTTACCCTCAACAGATGGTTATATTTATTTAACTAATGATATTGCTCTAGCAGTTTATTACGCTAATAAGACATCATATTTTAGTGATGAAGATGAACAATTAATGATTTTTAAGATAGAAATGGAGAAGGAAAGCCTAAAAGCAGATATAGATGAGATAAATATGACTCATCTTTCTTTTTGGAAAGATAAGTCACCTATAATAGATAAGGAAAAACCAACATTAGATGAATCTTTAGCCATCGTTTCAGCGGCTAGGTTTCCTAACGACATTATATTGAAAGAATTTGATGTCCAACATATGATAGAAACATCTACATTCTCAAGAAATTCTTCTGCTTCTGAAAGGGTTTTCGATATACTAACAGCTCGAAATTCCAAGGATGAATATTCAATGAAAGAAAAAGAGGCTTTCTTAATGGGGTGTAAATGGGAAAATTATATAGATGTTTTATAAGAGCGTTCCAATCGGAGCGTTCTTTTTTGTCTTTGGAACAAAGAAATGTCGAAGAAAGTTTCTGGAATTTAGAAGGTATTTTAACTCTTTTGTAGAATTATGGGATAAAAGGGGTGGGTATGACTATGATTAACATAACGGTTAAAAGTTTAAAAGATAAAAGTATCGCAGTTTTACGTTATGAAAATGGTGTGTACATTTGTCCTAAAGGCCATGTTGTCTACGAAATTAAGAATAATAGATACGTATGCCAAATTTGCAATGAGGCATTTTCAGTAAACAGAAGAACGAAAAAAATTAAATTTTAGCTACAAAAGGGCATCCATTAGGGTGCTCTTTTTATGTACAAAAAAATAATAGGAGTGAACATATTGGAAAAATATTTATCTTCAACAGGAAGTTTTTTAGCTGTAGTTTCAGGTGCAATTTTAATGCCTATATTTGAATTTATGTATGGTATAGGCGAGGCAGTTATGTATACCATGACTGCGCTTTTATTTTTCTTAGTAATGGATTGGATTGCTGGTATAAGAGCTTCGAAGAAAGATGGCACGTATGCAAGCAAGTACGGAATCGACGGTGTATTTCGTTCATTTTTTATTTTACTATTACCGGCAGGTGGTCATCTATTAGACAAGGTTTTAGGTGCACCAGGTGTTTTATTTGGATTATTAGCGTTCGGAGTACTTTATCACGTCATCCAGTCTATGACGGCAAATTCGATAAGAGCAGGATGGGGAGCTTGGGTTCCAGAAGGTATTCTGAACAAAATAACAGATTGGGTCCAATCGGAGTTAGAGGCTAAATTGACACGATCTCAACAAAGAAGAGACGGGGTGAAGTAATGGTTGTCCTAAACTATGAGGTAAAACATATTAAAAAACACCATACAACTCGTACAGGGAACAAGTTATTGAGAGTTGCTGCAGAAGTCATACACTACACAGCAAATAATGGTGGAACAGCAGATAACCACTTTACTTACTTTAATAGCACATTACCAGATTCAAACAACAAGCTACCTACAGTTAAAAAACGTTTTGCAAGTGCACATATCTTTGTGGACCGTAACAAGGCACTTGAGCTAATACCATTGGATGAAGTAGCTTTCCACGCAAATGAACGAAAAGAAGGACCATTAATTCCATCATTAAAAGCGACTGCACCTTTCTATTTAGGAGGTAATGCTAATCTAATCTCAATTGGAATTGAAATGTGCATGGAAAAGGACGGAACGATTCATCCGGATACAATCGCTCGTACAATATTAGTTGTTCAGAAGCTACAGAAACAGTTTGGTAAACATCCAATCTATCGCCACTTTGATGTAACTGGAAAGAATTGCCCTGCACCGTTTGTTGTTGACAAAGCTCTGTGGGAGAAGTTTAAACAGGTTGTAGAAAAGAAGGAGGAAGCAAAAGTGGAACCAGAAAAAATAGTTTTAACACCGGGACAACAAAAAGCGAAAGATGCACTAGTTAAACATGGACTAATGGCAGAAACTTACGAAATCAATGATCCTACCGTTTTAACTTTAGTTACAATGCTGGCACCTCTAGTAAACAAATTAGAATCAAAAGGATCTATATAATATCTTGCCCTTGCTCACTTATTTGTGGGCGGGGCTTTTTTATTTGTGTAAATATAGTTGATTTCTTGACGACATAATATTTAGTAATGACAGAATGGAGGTAAATTATGAATTTAAAGAGTTTTTTCTTTATAATAACTGCATTATTAATAATTCCAGGTTTGGTATGGTTCAAAAATGAATGGATTAAAGATATACTAGGCGCATATTCATTTATCGTTTTTGCATATACTTTATTTCTTTTTTTACTAGTTTTAGTTGATATTCTTTATAACTTTTATGATTGGTACGTTCAATGGATTAGTATTAAGAAACTTAAACAAACTAATAATAAACCTAAAAAATCAAAACACTTCTATGTTTGGTTAATCAATTCCAGTTTTGACGAAAAATATTTTTATGACATTCTAAGTGGTTTTTCAGTAGATAATTTGTTAATGAATTTGAAAGTTGTAAAAGAAAAGTTAAAAGAAGGCATAGGGGAAGACATAGGTGATTATTATTTATTAAGAAACTTTCTTGAAAATGTGAAGAGTGAAATAAATAGTTTTTCTACTATTGTAAAGTCCTTTATTATTCCGATAATTGCGACTGGTATTACATTTATATTAGCTCAATCAATCGCTAAAAACGAAATGACTGATATGTTAGTCTACTTCCTTACATTTCCGAATAGTTTATCGTTCCCTTTTATTATTTCTTATACTCTAATAGCGGTTGCGCTTATTATGGTTATTACAAGGGGTGTTAAAAGCATTTTTAAATTAACTACTTTGAAAGAAAGAAGAATCAATTCTATATTATTTGTTTTAAACTCAATAATTAGTGAAATGGAACACACTAAGAAAAACGATGTCGAATAGAACTCTATAAGATAATTAAGAAATTTCTTGCCCTGCTCATTAATTTGAGTGGGGCTTTTTTTTATTTTCAGATAAATATATGGACAACTATATTTCCAAAATGTACTATAAAAGTAAATTGAAACGGAGGAGATATATAATGTTGACAAAGGGAATCAAGGTTATTTTACTAATTGTATTGATGTTAAGTTTTAGTATTTATAACACCGAAACGGCTAATGCTGCTACAAAAGTAATGTGGGGTAAAACAGAGCTAAAGCAAGGTCAGTTAGGTAAAATCACTATTTTGAGTAACACCAGCCTGCTAGACAAAAATTCAAAAGTAGTTCGTACTCTAAAAAAAGGAGAGGAATATCGAGTTTATTCTTATAAAAGTAATGATGATGGACTTTTTGGAATTGGCGGTGGTCTTTTCGTTCAGAAAAATGGAACTGTTAAATACGAAACACCGTCCAAAAGTAAACTTGAGCTATTAAATAGTGTAAATAATCAACCACTAGAGGTTCACTTTATTGATTATGGTCAAGGAGAAATTCATGAGATTGAATATTACTATGAGGAGACTTCATATTGGTTTGAAAACTGTACAGAGTTAAGAAAATTCTATCCGAATGGTGTTGGGATTGGGCATCAATCTTACCAATTTAAATTGGATAAAAACTTTGATGGTTGGGCTTGTGAGCCGGACTAAATGATTGTGAGAGTTAGTTATATGAATAAAAGGTTATTGAAAGCTCTTGCAATATTAATGCTATTAATTAATGCGTGTTTTAAAAGTCCAACGAATACCGAATTCATCGCAACCCTGCTCATTAATTTGAGTAGGGCTTTTTTTATTTGCCTTTTCATGTACAATAATATCAATTGGTATAATTTTCTTCTTCAACTACCATGAAAGTAAATTTCTTCAATGAAACGAAAATGACAACAGTTAAGAAGACCCTGCTCAATCGTTAAAAAAAAAGAGGAGAGCGTGCATTAATTAGCCTATTTTTTTCAGTGGACTACTAGTATTGACTCATCTAAACATTTTCATTCTCTGTGGTGCAGCACTATTTTGTGCTGCATGGATGGCTAACGGGACAGGTTAGTTGAATAAGAATGTTTGATTATTATTCCTAAAAATGGAATAATAAGTGTTGCGAAAAAGGAGGAAGAGAATTGGGAAATTCATTATTGATGACAACAGATGCATCTTATACTTTGAATTTTTTGATATACATACAAAATATTTTTCTCAATCAAAATCAGAGTAACGAAGAATACAAATACCCGTTTTTTCCATTAAAAATAGCTTTTAATAAAGATTTTGAATTAAAGTATAAAGATTTATGGGGTGAAATTGCAGAAAGAATATCTAAACCTCATAGTAATGATATGAAAATTTTTCATGAAGAAAAGGATTTGTTTTATCAAAGATTATTCGTAATTAATTCCGATAGTTTAAAGAAGTATGCTGAAATATACAAATCATTTCAAGTGTGGTGGGATAGCTTTGCAGGACGTTTTTCGGTAGAAAGGTCTATCGATGAAACAGGACAAAAATTATATGTAGAATTGGCAAAATCACTAACGCAAAGTGAGATAAAACCTCAAAGGTCGTTGAATATTAGCTTGATTTATGATGAATGTCTATTAGCTAATGCAGAAGTCTCTTCTTATTTTGCTGTTCTTCCAATAAGAAATTTTTTTGTTAAATATAAAGAGTTGGTTCCCAAGTTACAAGATTGTTTTTATTAAACTACCATGAAAGTAAATTTCTTCAATGAAACGAAAATGACAACAGTTAAAAAGACCCTGCTCAATCGTTAAAAAAAAAGAGGAGAGCGTGCATTAATTAGCCTATTTTTTTCAGTGGACTACTAGTATTGACTCATCTAAACATTTTCATTCTCTGTGGTGCAGCACTATTTTGTGCTGCATGGATGGCTAACGGGTGCTTTAGTTAAACTAGGCAATCATTTTTGGATGGTCTATTTTTTTATCTGAAACCTCAAGTAGATTTCAGAAATCCATTGTGAAATGTTACACTTCAACTAACACGGTAGGTTAGTTCAATAAAAGTTCCATTTAAAAAAAGGAAGATTCGATGGTTAATATTAAGGCATCAGTTCTTCCTTTTACTTGGTGAACATTTAAAAAGCGTTTAGTAAAACTTGATAATTCAGTCTTTATTTTGCAATTGTCTTCTATAAAACAAAAATAAAAACTATAATACTCTATTGTTGCCAGTGGTGTCCAGGTTGCATATAAGGTTGGAATTCATGTCTTTGAATCCAATTGGACTCATGTTGCTCATATCCTGGCTGACCCTACTGCCATGGCTGACCTTGATGCCATTGCTGCCATGGCTGCCATTGATGCCATTGATGCCATTGATGCCATTGCTGACCTTGATGCCACGGCTGACCCTGATGCCACGGCTGACCTAATGGGTTGACCATTTGAATTCACTCCTTATTTTAATAATCTAAATACCATATGATGGATTTACTTTAAGATAGGGGTCATTAGCCCTTACTTAGGAAATTAGATATCCTAAATTAGTCCAAATATAACGTTGAAGCGGAACGTTTAATTTTGTCATTTTTGAGGAGATGGATTGCGACGTTTTGGATTTCTGGAATGAATATGGATGTAATTGAAATAATTGGAACTTTTATTGCTTTTAAGCGTAATAAAGTAAAGGAATAGATTAGTTCAAATGACCAATCGATAATTACTTACTACAAAGATAAAACTCTCTCTTAATTGAGTGGGCTTTTTTATTTGTAAAATAATTAGCAATTATTTATTAGCATATAGAAGGATTTTCCTTATTTACCTCGAATATTATTTCAAAGGGGTGAGTCAATGAAGAAATATGCTGTAGAAGTGACGTTCCATGATGGAAAAAAATTCGATTTCAAAACAGATGACAATGTTCGAATGTTACAGCCAAAAAATATCAATGGTGCTAAATTAATTATGACAAAGGAACAGTATGCGGTTAATTTAATCCATGTAAAAGAAATGAGAGTAACGCAACAAGTATAGATAGAAGAATCCACCAACCATTTAAAATTTGGAAGGTGGTTTTTTATTTCTAAGTAATGCTATAGACATTGTTATTACCAAAATGTACTATATTAGTAAATGGATATAAAGGGGAGATTCATAATGTTATCAAGGTTTTTAAAGGTATTTACAATTCTTATTCTAGTTTTGGGACTCAATATCACACTTGTTGGACAAGCAGATGCAACTGGAAAAGTAATGTGGGGTAAGACTGAACTAAAATTAGGTCAGATTGGTAAAGCAACTATTTTAGCTGATACAACACTAGTTAAATTAGAAAGTGATGGATCCATATCGACTGTACGTGCGATGAAAAAAGGTGAAGAATACCGTGTGTACAATTATAAGGGCAATCATGGTGGTTTGTTTGGAGTAGGTGGAGGTAACTATATCCAAAAGAACACTAAAGTGAAATACGAAACACCATCTAAATCTAAGCTAGCTTTATTAGGTCAACAAGGACAGACTACGGGTAATATGCAAGTGCACTTTATCGATGTTGGACAAGGTGATTCGACTTTAATTCAATCTCCGGACGGAAAAAATATTTTGATCGATGGAGGTACTAAAGCAGCTGGTGCAGATGTTGTAGCTTTCTTGAAATCGAAGGGTGTTAAAAAACTAGATTACGTAGTAGCGACACATCCAGATGCGGATCATATAGGTGGGCTTATATCTGTAATAAATTCATTTACAGTAAGTAACTTTGTGAACAGCGGAAATTTGCATGCAACACAAACTTATGCAGAATTATTAATGCTAGTTGATAATCAGAATATTAATTACATTGAGCCGAAAAATGAAGATATTTTAATTGGAAATTGGACTTCTGATTTTTATTTGCAAGTGTTATACGCAAATCCAACGGCAGCCGAAACTAATGATGCTTCTATTGTAATTAAAACAGGTTTCAAAAAGGTAGACTTCTTGTTAATGGCTGATGCTGGTGTAGATATTGAAAATTATTTGGTGTCTAATTATGATGATATTTCAGCGAGTGTTTTAAAAGCGGGGCACCACGGATCTAATACAAGCAGTTCTGCAAGTTTTATTAAAGCAGTGAAACCATCAACAACTATTTTGAGCTATGGAAAAGACAATTCGTATGGCCATCCGCATGCAGAAGTTGTTAAGAATTTAACTGCAATTAGTTCAAAAATATATAAAACTGCTACAGATTGCAATATCACTGTTTCTACTAACGGATCAACACATGCAGTTTCGAACAGTTGTAAAAAAACTGAATCCAAGCCTGTTGAAAAACCAGTTGAGATACCAATCGAGAAACCTGTTGAGAAACCAATTGTCGTACCAACACCACCTGTACAAAGTGGATTTAAGAATTGTACAGAATTAAGAAAAGCATATCCAAATGGGGTAGGAGTTGGTCACCCAGCGTATGAATCGAAACACGATCGCGATGGTGATGGTTGGGCATGCGAAAAATGACGAAAGTAAAATACACACTTGATAAAATCGAAGGTGGCCAGTATGTATTTCTTGAGCGTGAAAATGAAGAAAAACAACTACTGATCCCTTCAACTGAAATTAATGTTGAAATAGTTGAAGGTAGCATCGTATTAATTAGCCAAGTAGACTTAGTTTACGAAATCGAAGTATTAATAGAAGAAACCGATGAGATGAAAGAAAAAGTCAGCAGTCTTCTTGAAAAGCTGAAAAATAAAAAACTATAATAAAACGGTCACCAACTCGATTTGAGTGGTGGCCGTTTTACAATTTAATGCGTAATCAAAATTAATAGTGCTTTTAATGGTAGATTTTATTGCAATGTGGTCTTTTTTTAGTGAATCACAATTTTTTATACTACAATGTGGTCCTTTTGAGTGGTCCACTCACATTTAAACCACAGAAATAGACGATGCTAGGTTAACGCAGAAAATGAAACCAGAATAAAACCACTTCATACGGCTTTTTGACGACTTAATGAATGTTGTGAAACAGACAGAGAAGAGTACCTTAAATGATGATCGTGCTGCTTATCATTTCCGTTTTAATATTGATAACTATTCCGAATGTGACGAAGCATTCTGCAAATATTGATGACAAAGGATGTAAAGCATTTGCGAAAATGTTAGAAGGACAAATTGAGGCGTATAAAATCGAATTTAAAAAAATCCCTACACTAGATGATTTAGAAACAGAAGGGTATTTAAAAGGGGAAAAGACGTGTCCGAATGGAAAGGAAGTTACAATTGATTCGGTGGACGGTAAAGTAACGATTGAAGGAGAAACTGCGGTAGGAACTGATCCAAGTGGAATCTAAGCTAGATGAAAAGGGCTTTACTTTGATTGAAATGTTGTTAGTTCTTTCTATTTTGATGGTCATGACCTCTTCTGTTATTTTTGCTAGTACAAATAGATTAGCGGAAATAGAAGAAAAAAGATTTTTTAGGCAGTTTCATTTGGATATACAAAGATTGCAAACAACAGCGATTGTAGAGGAAAAGTATGCTTATATAAGGTTTAGTGAAAATGGCAAGAAGTATATTGCTAGTTCTGCAAACGCTAAACTGTTTGAATACCAACTGCCAAGTGGAATTAGTTTATCGAAAGAAAGCAGTTTAAAAGGGGTTACTTTTCATCCAAATGGATCGGTGCAGGAGTTTGGGAAGTTATTATTTGAAACAAAGAAGGGGATAAAGCAAGTTACTATTTATATAGGAAAAGGAAAACTAAATTATGAGGAATAGTAAAGGTTTTTCGTGGCCAGAAACCGTATTGTCTTTAAGTATTATTTTATTAATTGCCAGTACTTTACTTCCACTTCTAAGCAATATGACTGTGTTATTGGAAGATAAAAAAAGAAAATATCATTCATCACTAGTCGTTCAAGAAGCAACTAAAATGTATATTTCTGCTGGTACTGTAAGCGGTACGATGAAAATAGATCAGCTCGATTATTCTTTTATTGTCCAAATGGATGATATTTGTGTGCATTATGAAGGGGTGCGAGAGGAGAAAAATACTTGCGTATCAATTTCAACTTATTAAATAAATTAAATGAAGGCGGTTACACACTTCTCGAATCCATTATTCAGTTGTCTGTTCTCCTATTATTTTCACAACTATTTACGTTAACGATCGGCTTGTTATTTAAAGCAGAAGACTATGTAACGAATCCAATAGATACGGAATGGGCATTATTTATTCGAGATGTGGAAAGCTATTTAAATGATGTTGAAATTTTGACGATTCAACGGGAAGATATTGGCGTGCGTTTTCGAAAAGGGGAAGAAGAGTTCGATATCGAATTGTATCAAGATCTTATTAGAAAACAAAAAAATAGGCTGGGACATGAGCAAATGTTGCTGCGAGTAAAGTCGATATCAACAACTTTAGATGGACCGTTTCTACGGTTTTCAGTTGAGTTTACCAACGGGGTAAAAAAGGAGCATACATTTTATGTTACGTATCGTGAAAAATGAAGAAGGTGTTTTGTTACCGGCAACAATTGTCCTGCTATTTATCGTCTGTTTGGCAATACTTGCGGCATCAAGTGCGTTTCAATCGAAATATCAAATATATGACTCGCTGGAAAAGAGCAATATACAAGATGCTGTGAAAAAAGTGGAAATGTCTAAGGAAGAGCTTGTGAACGATGAAGATTTAGGAATGGAGTGAATAATATTCTGCGCATTAGTATAGAAGGAAGTCATAATTCCTAGCGGCACAATTTAATAACAGTTGTAATAAGAATAGCGGCTCTCTATAATAAAGGATAACTTATTAAATGAAATGTAATAAAAACTCGAAAATAATCCTTATATGTAGTGAGTTGGTGAATGATGTATAAAGTATATTTAGTTGGATTCATGGGAAGCGGTAAAAGTGCGGTCGGTAGAAGGCTAAGCTATTTATTGAAAATGCCTTATTACGATATGGACCATGAAATAGTGAAACAGCAAAAAAGAAAGATTCCGGAAATCTTTGAGCAAGAGGGAGAAGCGTATTTCCGAAAGATTGAAACGGAATTCCTGCAAAACTTCCGCAATGAGTCCTGTATTATATCGACAGGTGGAGGTGTTGCAATGAATGAAAAAAACATTCAGATTATGCGTGCCACTGGTTTAGTTTTATACATGGATGCAACGTTCGCAGATATTTGGATGCGCATAAAAAATGACACCAATCGACCGATTGTTCAAAGTAGCTCGAAGGAAGAGTTGGAGCAGTTATATGCGAAAAGAAGAAGATTTTATAAAAAAGCGGCTCATATTACAATTCTTACGGAAAATCGCCAGTTAAGACAGATTACTGAATATGCTGGTTATCAAGTGAATCGATTGAAAGGCGAATGAGAAACGGTTAATTTTTTTTATTGTTCGTATTTTAGATACTTTATGAAAAAGTATTGCGTACTTTATTATTCAATGTTAGGATATAGACGAAGTGAACGATTTATACAGATAACGCGGATGAGTATATGGGGAGAGAACGCACACGATGCGTCGCCGAAGGAGCAAATAATGATTATTATGAATCTCTCAGGCAAAAGAACTCGTATAGGACGCATCTCTGGAGAGTGCTTTCGTTTAATATCACGCAAAGCCACCAAAGAGGACAGCCGATCTCGGTAAACTTACAGGTGCCAGGACAGAGAACCCCCAATTTTCTAAGGGGTTTTTCTGTCCTTTTTTTTGCCGAAAAAAAGTATATGCGTTTTTATTCGGTAATTGTCTAGCTTCTGCGCCTAGCCTTTCGGGGTCAAATGTGAAAAGGTGCTACTGAGGTTACTCGTCGCAGAAGAACGTGCCTGTCGGGGCAGACATAGGCGCCTACGCTTTTCTTGTGTGTGAATTATTTAAGGAGGAGATTTTTTTGTCAGAGCAGTTGAAACGTACACCTTTATTTGATGTTTATGCATCATATGGAGGAAAAACAATTGATTTTGGAGGCTGGGAATTACCTGTACAGTTTTCCAGCATTAAAGAAGAACACGAAGCAGTAAGAACAAAAGCGGGATTGTTTGATGTTTCTCATATGGGAGAAATTACGGTTACAGGTTCAGCGAGTGAAGAGTTTTTACAAAAAACAATGACAAACGATGTTTCCAAATTAGTAAATGGACAAGCACAATACACAGCAATGTGTTATGCAGATGGCGGTATTGTAGATGATTTATTAGTTTATAAACTAGCAGAAAATAATTATTTATTAGTAGTAAACGCTGGAAATATCGAAAAAGATTTCGAGTGGATGAAGCAACACATTACTGGTGACGTGGAATTAGTGAACAAATCCGATGAATACGGATTATTAGCATTGCAAGGTCCACTTGCACAAAGTGTTCTTCAAAAACTTACTTCTAAAAATCTAGATGAAATCGGATTTTTCCGTTTTGCAGAAAATGTCGAAGTAGCTGGGAAATCTGTTCTTGTTTCACGCACTGGATATACTGGAGAAGATGGTTTTGAAATTTACGCAGCAAGTGCTGATGTAGAAGCTTTATGGATGAGCATTTTAGAAGCTGGTAAAGAAGAAGGGGTTATTCCAGCAGGACTTGGAGCTCGTGATACTTTACGCTTTGAAGCATGCTTACCACTTTATGGTCAAGAGCTTTCAAAAGACATTACTCCACTTGAAGCAGGTTTAGGCTTTGTCGTTAAATTGAAAAAAGAGCAAGACTTTAACGGGAAATCTGTATTAGCAAATCAAAAAGAAAATGGTGTACCACGAAAAAGTATTGGAATTGAAATGATTGATAAAGGAATTCCACGTACTGGTTACCCTGTATATGTTGGCGAAAAACAAGTTGGTTTTGTTACGACTGGTACACAATCTCCAACACTTAAGAAAAATATTGGACTTGTTTTAATCGAAGCAGAATTTGCTGAAATCGGTCAAGACGTAGAAGTAGAAATTAGAAACAAGCGTTTAAAAGCAATTACAGTAGCAACACCATTTTATAAGAAACAAAAATAATTACAGAAAAGAGGTTGTCCATTGATGAAGCATCGTTTTTTACCAATGACTGAACAAGATCAAAAAGAAATGTTAGATGTAATCGGCATTTCTTCTATTGATGAGTTGTTTGCAGATATTCCGGAGAAAGTGCGTTTTAAAGGTGAATACAATATTAAACCAGCTAAAGCTGAATCGGCTTTATTGAAAGAATTAGCAGCTCTTGCAGAAAAAAATGCGGATAGCAAAAAATACGCATCATTTTTAGGAGCAGGTGTTTACGATCATTTCAAACCAATTATCGTAGATCATGTTATTTCAAGATCAGAATTTTACACGGCATATACTCCGTACCAACCTGAAATTTCACAAGGAGAGCTTCAAGCTATTTTTGAATTCCAAACAATGATTTGTGAACTAACAGGAATGGATCTTGCGAACTCATCTATGTACGACGGTGGTACTGCACTTGCAGAAGCAGGAAACTTAGCTGCTGGACATACACGCAGAAAAAAATTAATCGTTTCTGAGGCTGTTCATCCGGAGTATATCGATGTTGTGAAAATGTATGCAAAAGGACAAAACGTTACAGTTGTAACAGTTCCTACAAAAGATGGCGTAACTGACTTAGCTCAATTAGAAGCATTAGTGGATGAAGAAACTGCTGCTGTTTTAGTACAGTATCCAAACTTCTTCGGCCAAATTGAAGATTTAGCTAAAGTAGAACAATTAACACATGCCCAAAAAGCATTATTCGTTGTTTCTGCAAACCCACTTGCTTTAGGAGCATTAACACCTCCTGGCAAATTCGGAGCAGATATAACAGTAGGTGACGCGCAAGTATTCGGTATTTCCGAAGCATTCGGTGGTCCTCACTGTGGTTTCTTTGCTGTATCTTCTAAATTAATGCGTAAAGTTCCTGGTCGTCTAGTTGGAGAAACGACTGATGAAGAAGGTCGTCGTGGATTTGTATTAACATTGCAAGCACGTGAGCAACATATTCGTCGTGACAAAGCAACTTCTAACATTTGTTCAAACCAAGCTTTAAACGCACTTGCAGCTTCAGTTGCAATGACTGCACTTGGTAAAAAAGGTGTACAAGAAATGGCAATTCAAAATATCACAAAAACACATTATGCGAAACAAGCGTTTGAAAAAGCAGGATTTGAAGTACCTTTCCAAGGCGCTCATTTCAATGAAATCGTTATAAAAGTAAACGGTTCAGTTGCAGATGCAAATAAAGTGCTTCTTGAAAAAGGCTTTATTGGCGGATTTGACTTAGGTCGTGTAAACGCTGATCTTAAAAACCATGTATTAGTCGCTGTTACAGAACAACGTACAAAAGAAGAAATAGATGCACTCGTGCAAGAAATGGGGGCTCTTTATGCATAAGGATAATCAACCACTAATTTTTGAAATTACAAAAGAAGGTCGTGTAGGGTATAACCTACCTGAACTAGACGTACCAGCACTAGATTTAGCATCATTTTTACCACAAGGAATGTTACGTGTGGAAGAAGCTGAACTACCTGAAGTATCAGAACTAGATATTATGCGTCACTATACAGCTCTTTCAAATCGTAACCATGGTGTAGATACTGGATTCTATCCACTTGGATCTTGTACGATGAAATACAATCCAAAAATTAATGAATCAGTTGCACGTTTCGCTGGCTTTGCGAACATTCACCCATTACAAGATGAATCTTCTGTACAAGGTGCAATGGAATTAATGTACGATTTGCAAGAACATTTAGTTGAAATCACTGGTATGGATGAAGTAACACTTCAACCAGCTGCTGGTGCACATGGTGAATGGACAGCTCTTATGATGATTCGTGCATTTCATGAAGCAAATGGAGATACACACCGTACAAAAGTAATCGTTCCTGACTCAGCACACGGTACAAACCCTGCTTCTGCAACAGTTGCTGGTTTTGAAACAATTACGGTTAAATCAGACGAGAACGGCTTAGTAGATTTAGAAGATTTACGTCGTGTAGTAGGTCCTGATACAGCTGCATTAATGCTTACTAACCCTAATACATTAGGTTTATTTGAAGAAAGTATTTTAGAATTAGCTGAAATTGTACATAGTGTTGGCGGTAAGCTTTACTATGACGGTGCTAACTTAAATGCGGTTATGTCTAAAGCACGTCCAGGAGATATGGGCTTTGACTGTGTTCACTTGAACTTGCATAAAACCTTTACAGGTCCTCACGGTGGTGGTGGTCCAGGTTCTGGTCCAGTTGGTGTGAAAGCTGATTTAATTCCTTTCTTACCAAGTCCAGTGCTTGTAAAAGAAGATGACAAATATACATTTGATTACAATCGTCCACAAACAATTGGTCGTGTAAAACCATTCTACGGAAACTTTGGTATTAACGTACGTGCTTATACGTATATCCGTTCTATGGGTCCAGATGGTCTTAAAGCAGTAACAGAGTATGCAGTATTAAACGCAAACTATATGATGAGACGTTTAGAAGAACATTTCGATCTTCCATACAACCGTCATTGTAAGCATGAATTTGTATTAAGTGGACGTCGCCAGAAGAAACTTGGCGTTCGTACATTAGATATGGCGAAACGTCTGCTTGACTTTGGTTATCACCCACCAACAATCTACTTCCCGTTGAATGTAGAAGAAGGTATGATGATCGAGCCAACGGAAACAGAGTCTAAAGAAACATTAGATGCTTTCTGTGACGCTTTAATCCAAATTGCAAGAGAAGTAGAAGAAAATCCAGAAATCGTTCAAAATGCACCACATACAACGGTTATCAATCGCTTAGATGAAACAAAAGCTGCTCGTCAGCCAGTATTACGTTACAAAAAAGCATAAAAAAGAAAGTGCGGTCCTATTAATGGATCGCACTTTTTATATTTCCAAAAATGGATGTTTTAACTTTTCATTATTAAAACCCAATCGAATTATCGCCTTTTTCCCATTCATTTTTGATAGAGCGTTTATTTTGTGTGAGAAGCTCTTCAATTCGTTCTTCATAAGCGAGTTTTCCATCATAATGCCAGTTAAGTGCTACGGACATATATAGTTCATTTAATTGCGACATAGAAAGACCTTTTGAACGCTCGGCCATATTTGTAAATTGCTCGTCGGTAAAAATATGCTTAATGTCTAATTTACGCAAATATTGTTCTCTAACACTTTTGGTTGGAGAGGGGATCTCATATGCTCGGTCGAAACGTCCGGCACGATTAATAAGCGCAGGATCGATTTTTTCGGGGTAGTTTGTTGTACCAATGATAAATAACCCTTCCCGTGATTGAACGCCATCTAGTGTGTTTAAAAAGACCGATCTCGTGTATTCTGGCATGGAATCAATATCTTCTATAACAAGAATCGCTGGAGCGAGCCTGGTCACGATTCCGAACACCTCTTGAATAGAATGGCTTCCGGTAAATTCGGTTATTTGCCAATAAACAACAGGAGCTTTTGTAGAACCAGTAATAGACTTTACTAATGTTGTTTTTCCATTACCAGGTGAACCATAAAGTAATATCCCTCTTTTATATGGTAAACCATAATTTTTGAAGAAATAACCATCTTCTTTGAAAAATTCATCGATGGATCGAAAAATGTCTTTCTTGATACTATGTTCTAAAAATACATCATCTCGGTTAACAACAGCTTGTTCTCCGTAATTTCTCCGCTGCGGACCATTTTCTGTATCGACTAAATAGGTAATCGTTTGCATGAGTAGTTGTCTTAGTTTTTCATTAACATCATTTAAAAAAGTAATAGCCTTTTCTGGAGATGTAGAAAAAAGATGGTATTCTGGCCAGCTATGACCTGCTGAATAATTAAAAACAAATGTTAGTGCTACATCATATTCATTGAAGAAAATCAGTTTGTTTTCAAATGTTTCGGTAATTTCTAATTTGTTTTCTATAGCCATCTTTGCCTTGCTTATTATTTTCCCAAGTGGTTTTGTCTCGAAAATAAATGCAAGCACTTCATAAGCTAATAAATCTTTCTCCATCATTTCCAATAAATTCGTATCGAGCTGACCCATTGCTTCTCCAATATCTATATGCATCCATGTTCCAACTTTCCGAGCACCCAATCTTTCCATAATTCTTTTGGATACAAGTGCAAAATCTTCATAATTTGGGTGGATGTTTCTGAAATTTTCCGAGTGTGGAAATAATATATGCTCGCTCATCCTATACCTCCATAACAAGAATTGTTTAAAGAAAAAAGGCCCCTCTCAAAAGAAGAACCTTGATATATTATTTTGACTTAATCTTACCAGTCCAAGATTTGAAACCACCTTGAAGTTGATTTAACTCAGTATATCCTTTTTTCTTTAAAAACATTGCTGCACGAGAGCTTCTTGCGCCGCTTTGGCAATACAGATAAACGGGTTTATCTGGGCGAATCTCTTTGAAGCGTTGACGAAGCTGTGAGGATGGAATATTTCTAGATCCTAGAATATGGCCAGCATCAAATTCTTTTGGTTCTCTTACATCAATTAGTTGAGCTTTTCGATACCCTTCAATGAATTGCTCTTGTGTAAGATTCGTAACTGCCTTTTTTAGTCGCAATGCTTGAACAACAGCATAGACTACTAATGCAACAATTACTCCGATTAAAAAGTATAAAGTAGTAGACACGGTCTTTCCCCTTTCTATGTTTCCTTATTCATTATAAAAGATTAACTAGATACAATTCAATCTATTTGATAAAATGAATAGCATTGTAAGGGGGAAATTTGATGAAAAAGACAGAATGGTACTTTATTAATTCCGGGCCTTGTAGTCCATCTTATAATATGGCGTTAGATGAAGCGTTGCTTGACTGGCATAGTGAAGGGCTAATTCCACCAGTCGTTAGATTTTATGAATGGAACCCAGCAACTCTTTCAATAGGATATTTTCAATCTGTAGACAAAGAAATTGACATAGAAGCAGTTAAACGATTAGGATTAGGTTTTGTGCGCAGACCAACTGGAGGCAGAGGTGTGCTTCATGAGCACGAATTGACATATAGTGTAATCGTTTCTGAAGACTATCCAGATATGCCTGCAACTGTAACGGAAGCGTATCGTGTCATTAGCGAAGGGTTGCTGTTAGGTTTTCAACATCTAGGTTTAGACGCATATTTTTCAGTTCCCGATACAGAAGAAAAGAGAGCCGACTTGAAAAATCCAAAGTCAGCTGTTTGTTTTGATGCTCCGAGTTGGTATGAGCTTGTTGTGGAAGGTAGAAAAGTTGCAGGAAGTGCGCAAACAAGACAGAAAGGTGTCATTTTGCAGCACGGAGCTATTTTACTAGATTTAGATGAAGAGAAGCTACTCGCTACTTTTAAATTTGCTTCGGAAGCATTAAAAGAAAGAGTGAGAAAAAGCTTACCTCAAAAAGCTGTTGCAATTAATAAAATTATACAAAATCCTGTCACAATTGATGCATGTAAAATTGCCTTTAAAAAAGGATTTGAAGATGCGTTACATATTGAGCTAATCGATTACACATTAACAAATGAACAAGAAAAGTATGTAAAAGAGCTCGAAAAAAGACGTTATGCAAATGATGAATGGAATTTTAAAAAATAATATATAAAAACTTTTTTTTGGTAATTAAGTCTTATTGACGTTGATATGACTTGGATGAAGAAAAACAAGGGTATTTGCATAAATGAACAACATATAGTATTGTTTTAATAAATCGGAACACTATATATAGTGTTCTTTCATTATGAATATAGGGAGGCAAAATGATGGTATTAGCATCTCAAAAAACAAATGCAACCATTCAAGTTGAGCAATTAAACAATGATATTAAACAATTTCCACAAGTTCACCCAATTACAGCGGACATGAATTTAACACATAAAGGTGTTTCAAGACTTGTCATGATCGATCGTTATTCTTTTAAAGATACGGAAAAGAAAACACTAAAAGTAGGAGATTTTGTCGTTTTAACGGTAAAGGAAGATCCTAAGTTTCCGGCACGTGGTTTAGGTTATATTGTGTCACTTGATGAAACTACTAAAACTGCAGAAGTTTTAATTGAAGAGGATTATCGAAGTGCAATTGATAATAGTAGTGAGATAGAAACGGGAATCGTAAAACGTTCGATAAATGTTATTGAGAAACCATTAGAAGTGTTCTACGAGCAAATTGCTAAACGTAATGCAACTGGACTTGCTTCGGTTGAAAAAACTGAAGAAAAACGTGCAGAATGGTTCCAAAAATTTTATGATCAACTTGTTTCGTTAAAATTCATTCCGGCTGGACGAGTTATATACGGAGCAGGGGCAGGAACTGATGTAACGTATTTCAACTGTTACGTAATGCCATTTGTTGCGGATTCTCGTGAGGGAATTTCCGATCATCGTAAGCAAGTAATGGAAATAATGAGCCGCGGTGGTGGTGTTGGAACAAACGGTTCTGCACTTCGTCCACGCAACACATTAGCGCGTGGAGTAAATGGTAAATCTTCAGGTTCGGTATCATGGTTAGATGACATTGCGAAGCTTACACATCTTGTAGAACAAGGTGGATCAAGACGTGGAGCACAAATGATTATGCTAGCAGATTGGCATCCGGATATTGCAGAATTTATTATTTCGAAAATGCAAAATCCACGTATTTTACGATTCTTAATCGAAAATACAAACGATGAAACAATCAAGCAATTAGCGAAAGACAAACTAAAATTCAAACCTTTAACAGTGCAAGAAGAAGCAATGTACCAAGGAATTGTAAACTACAAAGCAATCCCTGGTTTAGGTGGATTTAGCAATGAAATTATTCGTGAAGCAGAAACAAAACTTCGTGATGGCGGGAACTATTCTGTTCACAACTCAGAGTTTTTAACTGGAGCGAATATTTCAGTTACACTTACAGACGATTTTATGAAAGCTGTTGAAGAAGATGCTGATTTTGATCTTCGTTTCCCAGCAATCGAAACTTATACACCAGAAGAAATGGCAGTCTATAACGAAAAATGGCATACAATTGGCGATGTTCGTGAATGGGAAGCAATGGGATATGCAGTTAGAACATACCGTACTGTAAAAGCAAAAGAGCTTTGGAATTTGGTAAATGTATGTGCTACTTATTCAGCAGAACCAGGAATTTTCTTTATTGATAATGCAAATGAAAAAACAAACGCAAAAGCATACGGACAAAAAGTTGTTGCGACAAACCCATGTGGCGAACAACCATTAGCGCCGTACTCAGTTTGTAACTTAGCTGCTGTCAATCTAGCAGAATTTGCTAACAAAGAAACGAAAACAGTAAACTATGAAGCTTTGAAAGAAACTGTTCGCGTTGGTGTACGCATGCAAGATAACGTTATTGATGCAACTCCTTATTTCTTAGAGGACAATAAAGTACAAGCACTAGGAGAAAGACGTGTTGGTCTAGGTGTAATGGGTCTAGCAGATCTACTTATATACTGTGAAAAAGAATACGGATCAGATGCAGGGAATGAACTTGTTGATGAAGTATTTAAAACAATTGCAACAACTGCATATGAAACTTCAGCTGAGCTTGCTATTGAACGCGGAAGCTTCCCGTTCTTAGTTGGGGCAACAGAAGAAGAAACAAATCGTCTTCGCAAAGCATTTACGGAAACAGGATTTATGTCATCTATGCCTGAAGAAATTAGACAATCAATACTAGAAAATGGTATTCGTAACTCTCATTTACTAACAGTTGCACCAACAGGTTCTACTGGAACAATGGTTGGTGTTGCGACAGGTTTAGAACCATATTACTCATTCACTTATTACAGAAGTGGACGTTTAGGTAAGTTCATCGAAGTAAAAGCAGATATCGTACAAGAATACTTGCAAGCAAACGAAAATGCAGATGAAGCAAACTTGCCAGAATGGTTTGTTACTGCAATGGAACTTGCACCAGAAGCACATGCGGATGTGCAATGTATTATTCAACGTTGGATAGATAGCTCTATTTCTAAAACAGTAAACGCACCACGTGGCTATACTGTTGAGCAAGTAGAAGGAGTTTACGAGCGTCTTTACCGCGGTGGGGCAAAGGGAGGTACGGTTTATGTTGATGGTAGCCGTGACTCACAAGTACTTACTTTAAAAGCGGAAGAAAACACGTTAGACGATCAAACCCATGAAGAAAAAGTAATGGAAAAACGACCAATCGTACTAATCGATACAATCCAAGATTTACGCTCTACGAATGTAAACATTGGATCTGAAGTAGGTAATACATGCCCAGTTTGTCGTAAAGGTACAGTAGAAGAACTAGGTGGCTGTAACTCTTGTACAAACTGTGGTGCCCAGCTTAAATGTGGTCTATAAGTAAATAAAAAATGCACGCGCTGAATAAATTCCATTCAGTCGTGTGCATTTTTGCATTTCTATGATTAATAATTCGATTCAAGTCCCAAACTGAGGAAAAAAGGGGACTTGAATATGAAGTTTAAAGGAATATCCTTGAGTACGAGTTTTGTAGCAGCATTAATTTTTAGTTTATTATTGAAATTGATGGACAAATTCCATTTTATTGAATGGAATCCCGTAGGTTTTTCAGATAAATTACACTTATTTAGTTCTAGCCATACAGTTGTAAAATGGGGGATATTATTTGTTGTAATTTGGTTTATTTGTATATTACTTTATTATATAAGTTTGATTTTTATGAAAGTACCTGTTTCCATAAGCAGTTTGGCATTAGGTATTCTACTTGCGTTTGTACTAGAATGGGTTATTTTAGATGAAAATTCTATGGCGAAATTAATCAAGCATGTATCGATTCCATTTATGTGTATCGTGATTATGTCGGTAAGATTTTTAATGGAATCTGCTATTTTTCAAGCCCAAGACCATCCTTTAAGTAAATGAAAATTTACCCGACACGTTTCCTATGATAAAATAAGGTGAATGTTTTATTCATAAAATGAGATGGGGTTAAATGATGAAACTTGAAAAATTACGTGCTTCATTAAAAGAGAAAAATGTGGATGCTTTACTCATTACAAATGGCTATAGCAGACGCTATATGACTGGGTTTACTGGTACTGCTGGTGTTGCGATTGTTTCTGAAAATGACGCAGTATTTATAACAGATTTTCGTTATACAGAGCAAGCAGCAAGTGAAATTACAGGCTACCGCATCGTAAAGCATACAAAAACGCTTGTAGAAGAAATTGGACAACAAGTAGCTGAAATGGGAATTAAAACGCTTGGTTTTGAAAAAGACAATGTTACGTATAGTGAATTTGAATTGTATGAAAAAGCAGTAGTAGCTAAATTAGTTCCAGTATCTGGTTTAGTGGAAAAGATTCGCTTGATTAAGACAGAAGAAGAGATTAATATTATAAAGTCTGCTTGTAGGATTGCAGATCAAGCATTTGAACATATAATTACATACATTAAACCAGGGCTGACAGAGTTAGAAGTGTCTAATGAGCTTGAGTTTTTCATGCGTAAACTTGGCGCAACATCATCTTCGTTCGATACGATCGTTGCTTCTGGTGTAAGATCTGCACTTCCACACGGTGTAGCATCTGAAAAAGTGATTGAAAATGGAGATTTCGTTACACTAGATTTTGGTGCCTATTTTAATGGATACATTTCTGATATGACTCGAACGGTTGCAGTTGGTGAGCCAAGTGAGCAACTAAAAGAGATTTATCAAGTAGTGCTAGATTCTCAACTACTTGCATTAGAAAAAGTAAAACCTGGAATGACAGGTAAAGAAGCAGATGCGATTGCGCGTGATTATATTGCTTCTAAAGGTTATGGAGAAGCTTTTGGGCATTCATTAGGGCATGGTATTGGTCTTGAAGTGCATGAAGGACCAGGATTATCTTTCCGTTCAGATATTACACTAGAACCAGGGATGATTATTACAATTGAACCAGGAATTTACTTGCCGAATATCGGTGGAGTTCGTATAGAAGATGATGCAATTGTAACTGAAAATGGACTTGAAAAGCTTACGCATTCTACAAAAGAATTATTAATATTAACTTAAATTTGGGGGAAAAAAGATGATTTCTGTAAATGATTTTAAAACAGGTTTAACAATAGTAGTAGATGGAGTACTTTACCGTGTACTTGATTTCCAACATGTAAAACCAGGCAAAGGCGCAGCATTCGTACGTTCGAAACTAAGAAACTTACGTAATGGTTCTGTTAATGAAAAAACGTTCCGTGCAGGAGAAAAAGTAGAAAAAGCACAAATTGATAATAAAAAAATGCAATACTTATACGCAAGTGGAGATCAATATATTTTCATGGATACGGAATCATATGAGCAACTTGAGTTAGGCGAAGCACAAATCGAGTATGAGTTAAAATTCCTAAAAGAAAATATGGAACTTCATATTTCTCAATACCAAGGTGAAACGATCGGGATCGAATTACCAAAAACAGTTATACTAGAAGTAACGGAAACAGAGCCAGGTATTAAAGGTGATACTTCAGGTGGCGGTTCAAAAACTGCACAACTTGAAACTGGTCTAAATGTTACTGTACCACTTTTCATTAATGTTGGAGATAAATTGGTTATTAATACAGATGAAGGCTCTTACGTTTCAAGAGCTTAATAGGCAAAAGTTATACGGCACACGTAATGGTCATTGAAAAATGACCTTTGCGTGTGCTTTTTTTGAGGATGGATATTGTTTCAAGCGGGCTGTGAAAATGAAAATCATGCAATTATGTCTCTCTTTAAAACTAAACCATTCCTTTTCGACTTGCTTAACATATAGTGCTTCTTAGTGAATAGCCACTATGTCTTCGCGCTTGCCGCACCTTGCATGAGCTAACTTGTGCAGCGCCCAAGTGGGTCTCATACTTCGGCTCATGTGGCCCGACGCGCTACGGCATGAAGTAAATCTCTATCTATACAGCTAAGTAATTACTCATATTTGTACAGCTACTTTCATATGCTCATAGTATGGAAGGGGGAGGCATTGTGGAATTTCACGATGTACTTCGAGTGGCTGGAATAGGATTGCTCATCGCAATTCTCCATCTGTTTTTTGAATCTACTGGGAAAAAGGAATTTGCTTTCTTTTTATTTTTTGTAGGGTACATTTACATGACGATTGAACTGCTGCGGCTACTGAAAGTGTTTTTTGTAGAAATTTCCACATTTCTAGAATGGCTATTAATGACGAGTTAACAAATGATAGTATACGTAACGATTATATTAGCCTTTAGCCTTCTAGAATTTGTGAAAGAAACATACCCAAAGCTGCATACTTCTATTTACACGATTTACCTCTTTTTGTTTTTATATTACATCGTTGCGACTTTCGTCATTCCTATTTCTACGCAATTTATCACAGCAGTTCCTACTCCTATACTTCCAGTTTTTAAACTACTCGTCTTCTCAGTTGTGATGCTTTTCGTTTCTCAAGTATTCGAAGAGCTTTTGCAGGATTATGAGTATACAAGCCTTGCGACGCTTATCACCTTTACGACAAAAGCAATCGTCCTGTTAATGTGGCTCGAGCATATGCGACCATTTTATGCTAAATTCTTTTCTATAATGGGATTACTTTCATGAAGGAATGAATCAAGTGGAAGAAATGATAAACACCTTATTATTACCAGTAAAAGAAGTGACACAAACATTTATCTATATCTTGCTGTTTGGTTTTACATTTCTTTGCTTAGAATGGTTCATTCCAAAAAGTAAGCGATTGTTTAATCTGTTATTCATTTATATCATCTGCTTTTTTTGTTTAGAGCCTGCCTATCGAGTGCTTGAAATGATACAAGCCTTGACTGCTCAATTAGTTACTTTGTTCTTAGGAATGTATCCATTACTCACTGCCGGAATTGCTTTGTCTGGCGGTGCATTATTAGTAACGTTATGGAATCCTGGAGTTGTTTTATTTGCCTCTTTTACAGCTTTTTTAGCAGAAAAGATTTTAATTCCTTCGATTATGGCAGCATTTATTTTTGATTTAATTAGTAGAATTCATCCTGCGACTTCTTTTTCACGGCTTTCGGATCTTATACGAATGACGTTAGTTGGAACTACTTCGATTATTCTTGTTATATATAGTTTTTTCATAACGGTTAATGGAGTTATTACATGGTCTGTTGGCGGTGCAGTGAGTGAGTCATTTAAACGATTAATTCAAAATAATATTCCGTTTGTCGGGTCTTTACTCACCGAAAGTATTAGTACGATGAAAAGTTATTCTTCCTCTATTTCTGTTGTGACAGGTAATTCTTTGCTCATTTCCGTGTTAGTTTTAGTTTCGATTCCAACAATACAAACTATTTTAATCGCCTTTTTATATCGTTTGCTTGGAGCATTGCTTCAGCCTTTTTTAGATTCTGAAGTGAGTGGCTTATTTGATGATATTGGCAAGTCTTTATTTGTATTATCGATTATTTCGGTTTTAATCGCATTTGCGTTTTTCTTTACGATTATTTTGGCGATGTTGTTTGCAAAACTTTTTGTAAGTATGAAAGGATAAGTTCAATTTTACAATCTATTATATATGGGATACTACTCATTGTTGTTATTGGGGAGCTATTTTCGATATTGCTAGGGCCAGAAGAGAAAGGGAGAACGGTATTTATCGTAAAAATAGCGATTATATTTTGGATTGTTTCGAATCTCTTCATATAATTAGTTTTTCGTGCATAAAGTATTATATCCATTATGAAAAGAAGGGTGAAACACTATTACGCAAAAATCAAAATCAACGTTTCGTTTTGTTGTAATAGGTGGAGCAGTTCTGTTCATAAGTTTACTTCTTTCGGGCCTAATCAATACGAAAAGTGATCAAAATCCAGTTCCTATTCAACAAGAAGGGCAGTCACCAAAAGGGCTTGCGGCTGTTTTGGAGAAAATAAGTGGAGTTGGACGTGTAGAGGTTTATTTTCATTATCGTAATGGCTCTGAGGAAACAACGGAGAGCGAGGTATCATTTTTCCAATGGACAAGTGAGAGCAAGGGGGACAAGGAGGAACTTATCGGTATATTAGTAGTTGCGGAAGGGGCGAAAGATAGGCGCATACAAAATAAACTAGTAACGACACTTTCATCTGTTTTGCAAATATCTCCACATCGTATTGTGATTGAAGAAATGGAACTGGAGGATTGATGAAATGAATATAAAAAAACGTTCTGTGTGGTTTTTAACATTAATTAGTTTAGTAGCTGTTATTACTGTTTTTTATGTGTCTGATAAGCCATCTCCTTTTGATGGACTCAAATTATTTTCGGATGAAACATTAGAAAATGTAGATCTAGTGGAAACTTCTGCTACAAACGAGAAATCCTTCGCTTCTGAAAATAATGCATTTGAAGAAATGAGAATGGAAGTTGAAAATAAACGCAGCTTGCTTCGTGAGCAGTTGACGACAAAAGTCGGTACAAATGATTTTACTGCAGATGAAAAAGCAGATTACTTCGCACAAATTCAAGAATTGACAAATGTAGATTCTGCGGAAGGAATGTTGGAGCTTATTATCAAATCAATTGGATATGATGATGCGTTTGTTCGAATTGATGATACTAAAGTACAGATTGATGTAGTAGCAAGTGAGTTATCTGCTCAACAAGCAAATGAAATTATTTACGCTGTTAAGCAAGAATGGCCAAAAGCATATGATGTAAGTGTAAAATTCACTGGACAACAATAGTACTATTGACTGACTAAAAAGTGCCGAATCGGCACTTTTTTTATTATTTCGGAAGATTTGCTTCAAATCTATTTCAAAATGCACTGAAAAAGTCTAAAATGATAAGGGTAAGTATTTTATATACACAAAGGGAGATATGTAACATGAAAATACAAGAAATAAGAGAAATTATAAAATTAATTGATCAATCTAGTTTAGATGAATTTTCGTACGAGTCTGAAGGAACGAAAATTAAATTGAAAAAAAATCATAGTGGATCTGTTTCTTCTGTAGAGAAACGTGTGGAAGCTCCTCCATTATTAATAGAAGAACCGAAAAGTGTAGAAGTAAAACAAGTGCCTGCTGTAGCCGTACAAGCAGAGGAAGTTGTTGCGCAATCAGAAGCGGTGGTAGATAGTTCTTTACATAAAATTACTTCTCCGATGGTTGGAACGTTCTACCAATCTTCTTCACCAGATGTGGCAGCTTATGTTCAAGTAGGAAGCAAAGTAACAGCAGATTCAATCGTTTGTATCGTAGAAGCGATGAAACTATTCAATGAAATTGAAGCAGAAGTTACCGGTGAAATCGTCGAAATTCTTGTTAAAGACGGACAATTAGTTGAGTATGGTCAACCTCTGTTCCTTGTTAAAGGAAACTAAGAAAGGAGCGAGGTTTATGAAAAAAGTATTAATAGCAAACCGCGGTGAAATCGCAGTACGTATTATTCGTGCGTGTAAAGAATTAAATATCGAAACGGTAGCTGTCTATTCAGAAGCTGATCGTGAAGCACTTCATGTACAAATTGCTGATGAGGCATATTGTATTGGACCAAGATTATCAAAGGACTCATACTTAAATTTTTCTAATATTATTAGTGTTGCAAAGCTTACTGGATGTGATGGCATTCACCCAGGTTACGGATTTTTAGCGGAAAATGCTAGTTTTGCCGAGCTTTGTGAGGAGTGTGCAATTGAATTTATCGGACCATCGTCTTCTGCGATTTCTAGCATGGGTACAAAAGACGTGGCGAGAGAAACAATGAGAAAAGCTGGAGTTCCAGTTGTACCTGGTTCTGTTGGCATTGTTGCAGATGCAACAGAAGGTTTGAAAATTGCACTTGAAATAGGATTCCCAGTTATTATTAAAGCGACTGCTGGTGGCGGTGGTAAAGGGATTCGTGTTGCAAGAGATGAAGAAGAACTTGTCAAAGGGATTCAAATTACACAAAAAGAAGCAGCCGCAGCATTTGGAAATCCTGGCGTTTACTTAGAGAAGTTTATTGAAGAATTTAGACATGTAGAAATTCAAGTACTAGCAGACGGACACGGTAACGCTGTTCACTTAGGTGAGCGTGATTGCTCGATTCAACGTAGAATGCAAAAGCTAGTAGAAGAAGCTCCTTCACCTGCTCTTTCAGAAGAGATTCGTACTGCAATGGGAGATGCAGCTGTAAAAGCAGCACTAGCTGTAAACTATAAGAGCGCAGGTACTGTAGAATTTATTTTTGATCATATCAATCAAAAGTTCTATTTCATGGAAATGAATACACGTATTCAAGTAGAGCATCCAGTAACTGAAATGGTTACGGGCATCGATTTGATCCAACAACAATTAAAAATTGCTGCAGGTCAAAGATTACCTTTTAAACAAGAAGATATTAAGATAAAAGGTTGGGCAATTGAATGCCGTATTAACGCTGAAAACCCGGTGAAAAACTTTATGCCATCACCAGGTAAAGTAGAAATGTACTTAGCTCCAGGTGGCTATGGTGTTCGTGTGGACTCAGCAATGTACCCAGGGTATAGTATTCCACCATTTTACGATTCAATGGTCGCAAAACTAATTACGTTCGGTGATACACGAGAAGAAGCTATTGCGAGGATGAGACGTGCACTTAGCGAATTCGTTATTGATGGTGTGGAAACAACTGTTTCATTCCATGAAAAATTAATGAACCATGAAGTATTTATTTCAGGAGATTTTGATACGAAATTTCTTGAAAAATATGATGTAATCAATTCATAAAAGGAGCGAAAAAATATGTCTGAAACAAACGAGCAAAAATTTGTTCAAATGACTCCTGAAGGAAAAGAATACCTAGGGACAATCGAAATTGCACCTGAGGTTATTACTGTAATCGCAGGTATTGCAACAACGGAAGTAGAAGGTATCGCTGGTACAAGAGGTAACTTTGCTGCTGGTGTTGTGGAGCGATTAGGGAAAAAAGTGCATGGCAAAGGTATCAAAACAGAAATTACAAAAGATGGTTTGTTTATCGATGTATATTGCCTAGTAAAATACGGAGCTTCCGTACCAACTGTTGCTAGAGAAGTACAATCACAAATCCGTCAAGCAATCGAAAACATGACAAGCTTAGTACCAAAAGAAGTAAATGTTCATATAACTGGTGTTCAATTCGAAACGGCAGGGGAATAATAAAACAGCTTGTAAGTGACGTATTGTCGCTTACAAGCTGTTTTTTTGTTTGGAGGGTTGCAACTAAAAGATAATGTATATTGAAAAAAATGGTTCTATCTATTTCTTTTTTGATTACACTTTATATAAGAGAGAATGAAATGAGGAGACGTGCAATTGGCGAAAAAATGGGTAATTACAGCTCTTTTAATGTTTGGAGTGTACGCTTTGCTGATGTATGTTTATATCTTCCACAGTGGGAGTGGGGGGATACCAAATGCTTTGAAAGGGACTGTTGCAGATCCGCAGCTTTTTATGTCTGAGCGAGAATTGTACTTGAGTGAGGAGTATTCAAAAATAAGGAACTTCCTCTTTTTTGTAGCAACACCGTTTGAATGGCTTGTCTATTTATTTATACTAATTACCGGCCTTTCTCAAGCGTTTGAACGATGGATGCCGTTGCGAAAAAAATGGTCCATTTTGCAAAATGCCGTGTATTTATTTTTACTATCACTTTTTATATTTTTCCTATTATTCCCATTAGACTATTATAGATATTCTTTAAGTAAAAAATATGGAATTAGTAACCAGGCATTTAATTCTTGGATGCGAGATAATGTCATTGAATTTTGGGTTAGCTTTGGAACGACTGTAGTAATTGTTACCGTTCTTTATTGGCTTATCAATAAAAGCCCGAAGAAATGGTGGCTAAATGCTTGGTTATTAATGATCCCATTCTCCATTTTTCTTATGTTTATCCAGCCGGTAGTCATCGACCCATTGTATAATGATTTCTATCCGTTAACAAATAAAGAACTAGAGACGGAAATTCTAACGCTTGCTGAGCAAGCGAATATTCCAACAGAGCATGTGTATGAAGTGAATATGGCGGAAAAGACAAATGCGCTAAATGCTTATGTGACGGGGATTGGGAGTAATGCAAGGATTGTATTATGGGACACTACTTTAAATCGCTTATCAGAAAATGAAATTCTCTTCATTATGGCTCATGAAATGGGGCATTATGTAGAGAAACATATATATTTCGGAATAGCTGGTTATATCCTAACTACGCTTGTTGGCCTTTGGTTAACAGCGAAACTAATGCCTTGGGTCATCACCCGTTACGGCCGTGTATTAAAAATAAAACGACTAAACGCTATCCATTCACTACCGTTATTTTTGCTAATAACTTCTTTTTTATTGTTTGTATCAAGCCCACTTTCTAATTACATTTCTAGGTATCAAGAAACGAGAGCAGACCAGTATGCAATAGAGTTAGTCGCTGACCGAGATGCTGCAGTAAGTACTTTTCAAGAACTTACGAAGGCAGGATTAAGTGAAGTGAATCCTCCACTGCTCGTAAAATGGTTTCGCTATTCTCATCCGCCCATGTTAGAAAGGATAAATAAAGTTGCTAATGAAATAGAAACAAAAGAGTAAGATATCCGTGACAATGTAAAAGACTTGCCCTAATAAGGTAAGTCTTTTAAGTATTCTTAAATAGTAAAAATGTAATATTAGGCTTCTATTTTAGACATATGGACACCTTTAATACGCAGGGTAAATCAAAAGATTTAGGTAATGATACCGTTGTGAAAACAAAGGATTTTAAAAAATGAAGTTAAACTACAAGACAAGTACTCAAGCTCAATCAGGCAGCACAAATTGGAAAGCTTTGCAGAATGATTTTGATTGGCTTTCGAAAGAGGTAATAGACGGGAGGTAAGGGAAAACTACATTTGTACCAGGATGGCTTAATGCTGTGGAACGCTACAGTCAGATTGTTCGGTTAGGAATAGGTAAAGGAAGTAAACCAGTTATTGCTCACAAGAAAATTGATTATTTCCCTTTTCTAAATAACAAAGGTGAGTTTACACGGGATGTATTCTACATGTATTCTGTTGCTACTTATCAAGAACTACACGTTAACACCCCAGGTTATGCAGATGGAAGTATTAAATGCATGTTTTTAGGAAGTGAAGAGGACAAGTTTCATATCGTAATATATTGGTGAAATTTATTGAGAACGTCCATCCGGGTGCTCTTTTTATGGAAGACTAGAAAACGTTGTGTAAGCTAGCTTTTTATATTTAGTAGAATACTAGTTTTTATAATAATAAGAGCAACTGCAAAAGTATATTTTATGCGATAATATTATATATACATATTTTTGGAGGTATTGGATTTTGAAAGTGATGATTTAAATGTTTATTTTACTTCTAGCCATTTCAACTGGTATTTTTTTTATCTTATTAATGGTTATAAAGTCGGATAAGACAATAGCGCGTAACATTGAAATTTTTGGATATTTATTATTAGTTGTATCATTAATATGGACCAGTATTTTAACAGTACCGAAGAAATGGAAAGAGGTAGTGAGTTCTTGATGCTAGAGGAGAAACTAAAAATTCTATGGCTATATGAAGGGGATAAAAAAGACTATTTAATCAATGGAGATATTGATGACTTGAATAATGATTATTTTAGTTTAACAAATTATCTTCATGGTCCAGTATTTGACAATGGATTTATTAGAGAGTAAGAATCTATTACTAATAAAATCCATTATGGTTTATTTGTTCTTTCGTCTTTGTTTATTGCAGTAGGTAGGATATCAGAAGTATTAAATGTTAATAAAAAACAAAAAAGATCAACAAATAAGAGGAATAACAAGAACTATAGGCGAAGAAACAATACTATTAATTTTATGAACTTTTAAACGTATTTGAACAATATTATGTCCCAGTAAGAAATTCAAAACTGTCGCCGTGAGGCAAACAATTCGGAATTGTTTGTGCCACAAGGATATTATTGTAATCGCTTTGTAAAGTATTTATTATATTTTATAGAAATACATCCTTTAATAACCAATACTTCAGTGCGATGAATTAAGTATACTTTTGGAGGATATAAAGCTGCTATCGAAATTAATAAAAGTAAGTCTACTCACTGTACTCACACTAAGGGATTGCTGTTTAAAATCCATTTGCAGCAGATGCAGTTGTGGTAAAACTGTATTAATAGTTGGACAAATCGGAAGAGTAACGATATTAGAAGATGTACCACTTGTAAAAATAGAAAGTGACGGTTCATTGTCTACTGTTCGTATGTTTAAAAAAAGGCGATGAATACCATGTTTACCAGTCCGAAGGTCAACACGGTGGTTTATACCGTGTAGGTGGGAGTAATTTAGTTTTTATGAAATATAATTAATGCCAGTGTTTTAATTTTGGGAGGTTTGTTTGATGGATAGGTTAAATAAATTTAAATTAGAATTTGAAGGTTTAATAACGCGATATGTTAAAGAGATAGATGCAACTGTTGAATTAAATGTAGAAGTATTCAATGAAGAGGATAAGCTAAGTCAACCAATTAAAAACGATAGAGGAGAGAAGCAAGGTTTTTTCTCAGAGGAGGAAAAAAGTTCAGTTACAGAGGATAGTGATGTTAATACAACTCTAGTTTATAACAACAGTCTAGAAGTACAATCAGAAAAAATATGTATTCTTATTAATTTTCATGGCTTTTCGGAGAATGTAATTAATTATTCCAATTTAGGTTCAAAAAAGAAGTATTCTATAATAAATTTCTTATTGGACACTATTTTAGAAAAGATAGATTCGAAAGAAACTACTGATTTAGCACAAATAATATATAAAATAGAAGAAATGAAGTCTGAAGATATAAGTCTTCAATTAACATATGTAGTTAATAAGTTTTTTGAAGAATTGGTATTAGATATTTATACAGGTGATAAAAATGAAGGTATTGAAAACTTTTTATCACTTAAGCATCTTGATATAGTATCCACTCTGAACTATGAGGGAGCAAAGGTTAATGCAAAATTAATTATAATTGATGAAGATTATAAAGAGGCGTATATTAATTTTATTGTTAAACTACACACACCTATTTCTTATTCATCATACGGAAAAGTAAGGAAATTGCTGGAGCTTTCAGGGGAAGGCATTTTTGTAATAGGAGACCATAAACTAATTTATGGTTTAGGTAGATTGAAAAATTATAGTGATGCAAAACGAAGTAAAATTGAAGAAAGAATTATAATAATAGATTTTCTAAGTGCTTGGAATTATAAGATTAGCTCACTTGAATTTGTTCATGAATCTATAACCTCAGCATCTAAAGAGGTTGAAGATTTAAGATGGTCTTATAAACAAAGAATGATTATTGGATTTAAGCATAAAAATTTGTTCTTAATGGATAGTGAATTTCCAGAAAAAAAATTAAAACGATTATTAAGAAAAACCTTTAATAATTATTTTATAAAGAAAGAGATAGAACCACAGGTGTCAACCTCTTTTGTGCAAAATATAATTGAAATTGTAAAAACAGCTGCTGATCAGAAGAAGGGGACCATGGTAGTTGTTACAGAACCCGAGATTGCGCAAGAAGAAATTAAACGGTTGTCTGGTCAAGGTATTCAAATAGATACTTTGAATTTTTCACAAAAACGATTAAAAAATGAAATAGTTACACTGATTAATAGGTTAACGGGTATTGATGGGGCAATCTATTTAGATATAACAAGTAATTGTTATGCAATAGGGATGATTTTAGATGGAAAAGCAGTAGCGGAAAAAGGAAATAATTCTAGAGGAGCCAGATATAATTCAGCTATAAGATACCAAAACTTAGATGAATTAAAAAATAAGAGTGTAATAATTGTCATATCTGAAGATGGTATGGTTGATATTATCGGTGATGAAGAAAATGAATTTAAATTGAAAACCATAATAAAAGAAATTGAACTGATGATTGTTAATAAAGAACATCAAAATGCATTGAAAAGAATAGAAGAGTTAATAGACGAAGGTAGGGACTACTCAGAACTATATTATTTAAGATTCAAAATTTATTACGAATTAAAAGAATACGAAGATGCTCTTGAGGCACTAAAGATAGTCGAAAAGGACGCAGTCGAAAAGGATGTAATTGATTCTACACTTTATTTCATTTTGGCATTGTTAAATAGTAAACTTCAACGAAATGACGCAATAATCGCAAACTATACAAAAGCCATCGAAATAAATCCTGAATATGCTTTAGCATATAATAATCGAGGAATAGCCAATCAAAACTTTAAAAAATATGAAGAAGCCATAGCTGATTATACAAAAGCCATCGAAATAAATCCCGAATATGCTTTAGCATATAATAATCGCGGAAGTGCATATGGTAATTTGGATAAATATGAAGAAGCCATAGCTGATTATACAAAAGCCATCGAAATAAATCCCGAATATGCATCTGCATATAATAATCGAGGAATAGCCAATAAAAACTTAGAAAAATACGAAGAAGCAGTAGCTGATTATACAAAAGCCATCGAAATAAATCCCGCATATACATCTGCATATAATAATCGCGGAAATGTATATGGTAAATTGGAAAAGTATGAAGA
>NZ_JALDYF010000013.1:0-103535 GCF_032154225.1 Psychrobacillus sp. | reverse complement strand
AAGGGACAAAGTCACCAGCGAAAGCCCCAAACTAGCTCACGAAAGGGACAAAGTCACCAGCGAAAGCCCCAAACTAGCTCACGAAAGGGACAAAGTCCCCAGCAATAACCCCAAACTAGCTCACGAAAGGGACAAAGTCACCAGCGAAAGCCCCAAACTAGATCACGAAAGGCGCAAAGTCGCCTTCGAAAGACCCAAAGTAGCCTTTGAAAGCCCCAAAGCCGCAATATAAACACCTCAGCCCACCACATAACGACCCGAACTCACCACAAAACCACCACCCAACAAAAAAACTCTTTCAATTTTCCGATTATTTGCTATTATAAAAGAAAACCAAAAACAAACAAAGGAGAAACAAGAATGCTCAAACATATTCCAAAATGTCTTTCCCCAAATTCATTAAAAATCTTAATGGAAATGGGACATGGAGATGAGATTGTCATTGCGGACGGAAACTTTCCTGCAGCGTCGCATGCGCAAAACTTAATCCGGCTCGATGGCTTGAACATACCAGAAATACTAGAAGCAATACTCACTTTAATGCCGCTTGATCCATATGCAGACGCGGCTATATTTTACATGATGCATGGCCCAGAGCTAGCTACACCGCCAATCTGGTCCGAGTACGAAACCATTCTCACAAAAACAGAAAATACCAATTTCACACCAACTAAACTCGAACGATTCCAATTCTACGACCAAGCAAAACAGGCGTACGCAATCATTGCCACGAGCGACCAAGCGCTTTACGCAAACGTCATTCTAAAAAAAGGTGTCATCACTTAAAGAAAGGGGAAATTCAATATGTTAGTTCCAGAAAGACATAAGAAAATCATCAGCATCGTGAATGCCAATAAAACAGCACGCGTTTCCGAACTAAGTAAAAGCTTGAAAGTGACGGAGGAAACAATCCGACGAGACTTAGAAAAACTAGAATCCGAAGGCAAACTTGCGCGTACGCATGGTGGTGCTGTTTCGACAGAACAGGAAGAGGGGGACATCCCGTATTTCCAGCGTGAAGTGATGAATAAGGAAGAGAAATTAGCGGTAGCAAAAGAAGCGGTCAAACTCATACAAGAGGATGACATCATTTTCCTGGATGCAAGTACGACTGCGCTCTACCTTGCGCGCCTAATGCCGAATCACAGAATGACAGTGCTGACAAACTCGATTCGCGTCGGAGTGGAGCTTGCGAATCATTCGAACATACAAGTGGTCGTTGTTGGTGGCAATCTATCACCATCTTCTCTTTCATTAGTTGGCCCATTAACTGTAAGTGCGCTCGAGCGTTACCATGTCAATAAAGTCTTTTTCTCCTGTAAAGGTTTGCATAAACAATGGGGGATTAGTGACTCCAATGAACAACAGGCGCTCATCAAGCGGAAAATGATTGAAATGGCAGATGAAAAAATTCTGCTACTAGACCACACAAAACTGGAGAAAAAAGCATTCGCCTATATCGCAAAAGAAGATGTTATCAACACAATTATTGTAGATGACGAAGCAAATAAAACATATTTAAACTATTTCGAAGAAAAAAACATATCCATTTTGTATGCGCAACTAGGTTGAAGCGCATCTTTGCATCATACAATAAAATAAATATTCAGAAATAATCGAATGTTCTATTGATTTTTAAAAATACTTGTTTTATAATCAACAAAAACACAGAAAAACAAAAGTAAAACAACAAAGGTGGGATGATAAGTGGAACCTTTATTAAAAATGGAGCATATAACTAAATCTTTCCCAGGAGTTAAAGCGCTTTCAGATGTGCAAGTGGACCTACAATACGGCGAGGTACTTGCACTAGTGGGAGAAAATGGAGCCGGAAAATCTACGCTCATGAAAATATTAACCGGCATTTATCAAAAGGATGAAGGAACCATTACACTGCAAGGCAATGAAATCAATGTCACATCACCAAAACAAGCGCAAGAACTTGGAATATCAATTATTCACCAAGAACTTAACTTGATGAGAGATCTCACCATTGCCGAAAATATTTTCATAGGCAGGGAACCAAAAGGAGCGCTGAACCTTCTGGTAGACGACAAAAAACTAAACAACCAAACAAAAGAACTTTTCGAAAAACTCAACTTAGACTTAGACCCCAAGACAAAGGTGCAACATTTGACCGTAGCAAAGCAGCAAATGGTAGAAATAGCAAAAGCACTTTCCTTCAATTCCAAAATACTCATCATGGACGAACCAACAACAGCCTTAACCGAATTAGAAATCGAAGTACTCTTTGAAATTATTAATAGCCTTAGAGAAAAAGGCGTCGGAATCATCTACATCTCCCACAGAATGGATGAACTTAAAAGAATTTCCGACCGAATTACCGTTATGCGAGACGGGACATACGTTGACACGCTAATAACTGCTGAAACAGAAATGAGTAAAGTGATTCAACTTATGGTCGGCAGACATGTGTACATAGAATCGAAGCCGAACATCGCAGAAGGCGAAAAAGAAATAGTGCTTCAGATGAAGAACATTTCCACAAAAGCATTATTAAAAGATGTTTCATTCGAATTAAAAAAAGGAGAAATCCTCGGATTTGCCGGCTTAATGGGAGCAGGACGCACAGAAGTTGCGAGAGTGCTATTTGGAGCAGATCCAGCAACAACCGGAACGATTAATCTCCATGGCAATGAAGTAAAGATAAAATCTCCGGCCGTGGCAGTAAAACATGGAATTGGCTACTTATCAGAAGACCGAAAACAATTTGGATTACTCGTCAACATGGATGTCAAATCGAATATTGCCCTTGCAACGATTAAAGACTATCAATCTAAAGCGATGTTTGTAAGCGATTCCAAAATAAAAAAAATAGCCATCGAATACGTCGACCAGCTCAAAATCAAAACACCATCCGTTGACCAAGAAATTAGATTGCTCTCTGGAGGAAACCAGCAAAAAGTAGTTATCGCAAAATGGTTGCAAAGAGATTGCGACATCCTCATATTCGACGAACCGACGAGAGGAATTGACGTAGGAGCCAAAGGGGAAATTTACAAACTGCTCGACGAACTTGCAGCGAGCGGAAAATCAATCATTATGATCTCCTCAGAACTGCCTGAAATACTTCGAATGAGTCACCGAATTGTCGTCATGGCAGAAGGCAAAATTACCGGAGTACTTTCATCCGAGGAAGCAACGCAAGAAAAAATAATGGAGTATGCAACGCAACTCCACTAACAATAGGGGTGAAGTAAGTGAATATCGAATCAGTAATTGAAAAAGAACCAATGAAGAAAAAGGTTATACCACCCGGAGCAATTCAACAAACACTCGCTTTCGGAAGCTTAATCGCCTTAGTTGTATTTTTCTCCTTTGCATCGAGTAGCTTTCTGCAATGGAGCAATATAATTGGTATTTTATTATCCACAGCAGTAATTGGTATTTTAGCACTTGGGGCAACATTCGTTATTATCACAAGCGGAATCGACTTATCCGTTGGTACTGTAATGACGCTATCTTCGGTTATTACCGGAGTCGTCATTGTAAATGCCGGACTTCCGATCATTGCTGGTGTGTTTGCAGGAATCGCGACAGGTGCGTTTTGTGGATTTCTTTGTGGAATCGCCATAACGAAGCTGAAAATACCGCCTTTCATTGCAACGCTTGCAATGATGATGATTGCAAAAGGGTTAGCACTTGTTATTTCAGGAGCAGCTCCAATTTATTTCACGGATCATAAAATTTTCACGAAAATCGCACTTGGATCAATCATTCCAGGCGTTAACATTCCAAATGCGGTTCTTATTTTCTTCATCTCTGCAATTATCGGAGCAATCATTCTTTCGAAAACGATTTTAGGTCGTTATAATTTCGCAATCGGAAGCAATGAAGAAGCGACAAAGCTATCAGGAGTAAATGTCAACTTTTGGAAAGTGGCTATTTATTCATTAGCTGGAGCTTTCACAGGAATTGCGGGTGTCATTATGGCATCACGATTGAACTCAGCGCAACCGGCACTCGGTCAAGGGTATGAATTAGAAGCAATTGCCGCAGTAGTAATCGGCGGAACTTCGTTAAGTGGTGGTAAAGGGACGATCGTTGGAACAGTAATTGGAGCACTAATCATGAGTGTTCTAACAAACGGACTCCGCATCATGTCGATCCCGCAAGAATGGCAAACGGTCGTTGTCGGCTTAGTTATCATTCTAGCAGTATATATGGATATTCTGAGAAGACGTAAAGAATAAAAACGGTTTTTAGTCCAAGTGACTTCAAATATAAAATAATGGGAATGGGGAGAAATAAATGAAGAAAAGATCTTGGTTTTTAGGAAGTATGCTAGCTGTATCTATGATTTTAGGTGCATGTAACTCAGAAGAAACAGGAACTGAAAGCGGCAGCTCAGACAGCGGAGATAAACAACCTTATGTAGCCATTGTTTCGAAAGGTTTCCAACATCAATTCTGGCAATCAGTTAAGCAAGGGGCAGAAAAAGCGGCAGATGAATTTGATGTGAAAATTACATTTGAAGGACCTGAAACGGAATCACAAGTTGATAAACAAATAGAAATGCTTCGCGCAGCATTAGACAAAAAGCCAGATGCTATTGGCTTTGCAGCTCTTGACTCGCAAGCAGCAACTCCATTATTAGAAGAAATGAAAGAAAAAAATATTCCAGTCATCGCATTTGACTCAGGTGTAGACAGTGATATTCCACTAGCAACAGCATCAACAGACAACAAAGCTGCTGCAGCACTTGCGGCAGACAAAATGGCTGAGTTCATCGGAGAAAAAGGAAAAATTGCGATGATCGTACATGACCAAACTTCTGTAACAGGAGTACAACGTCGTGATGGCTTCAAAGAGCAAATCGAGTCAAAATATCCAAACATCGAAATCGTTGATATCCAATACGGCGGCGGAGATCACTTAAAATCGACTGACCTTGCAAAAGCAATTATGTCAGCTCACAGCGACCTTAAAGGAATTTTCGGTTCTAATGAAGGATCAGCAATCGGTGTAGTAAACGCAGTACAAGAGTTAAACAAATCAGGCGACCTAGTAGTTGTAGGCTTTGACTCTGGTAAACAACAAATTGATGCGATTAAAGACGGCTTAATGGCTGGAGCGGTAACGCAAAACCCAGCAGGTATCGGCTATGAAACAGTAAAAGCAGCAGTAGACGCTATGAACGGCAAAGAAGTAGCAAAAACAATCGACACTGGATTCTACTGGTATGACAAGGACAATATGGAAGACGCAGACATCAAAGCAGCAATATACGAATAAAAAACCAAGGGGCTGACTATAGTCGGCTCCTAAACTAATAAAAACCTAAAGGCGAGGGCCGCGAAAGGCTCAAACAGAGTCACGAAAGCCCTAAACAGGGACACGAAAGCCACAAAGAGGGCCGCGAAAGCCACAAACAGGGTCACGAAAGCCACAAAGAGCGACACGAAAGCCGCAAACAAAAACAATCATCATCATTCAAACCAAAAGGAGGCTTGCTTTAATGAAAAAACTGCGGTGGGGCATTATCGGTGCAGCTAATATTGCAAAAAAACAAGTCATTCCAGCAATCCAACAAACAAGCGACGCAGAAATCATAGCAATCGCAAGTCGAAGTGAAGAAAAAGCACAACAATTCGCAAACGACTTCAACATCCCAAACATATACAACACGTACGAAGAGCTAATCGAATCACCAGAAGTCGATGCAGTGTACATAGCACTTCCGAACACGCATCACAAAAAATGGGCACTTGCAGCAATCCGAGCGAAAAAACATGTGCTTTGCGAAAAGCCAATCGTCATGCATGCTGCTGACTTACAAGATCTTCAAAGTGAAAGCAACAAACACGGCGTCATCTTAATGGAGGCGTTCATGTATCGTTTCCACCCGCAAATTGCCAAAGCCAAAGAACTTCTAAAGCAAGGAGTAATCGGAGACGTACTAACGATCCGTTCTCGATTCCATTTCACGATGGCAGATTGGGACAACGATATTCGGCTGAATCCAAATCTCGGCGGAGGAGCATTCAATGACATCGGCTGTTATCCGTTAAATGCAATTCACCATTTAATAGAAGAAACTCCGATAAATGTCCAAGCATTAGCTGGTAGATCCGACAAACAAGTCGATACGCATATTGCGGTGCAGCTCAATTATCCATCTGGCATACTTGCACAAATCGACGCTAGTTTTTTCGCTCCAATGACCCAAATGATTGATATTATCGGCACAAAAGGAACGATGCAGCTGCCATTCGCATTTCGTTCAGACTTAAACAATCACGAAGGAATTATTCAATACGAATCAAACAACGAAACGTATGTCATTACCGAAACCGCAAATGCATACGTAGAACAAATAAAAGCATTTCAACTAGCGATCCATCAAAACGAATTACCCCCAAATTACACAGCAGCACAAATGCTACAACAAGCAACGGAACTTGAAAAAGTTAACCAATTATTGCGCTAGAAAGGAAGTGTCCAAATGTCCAAAGTCATTGAAGAACTAACAAAATATGCCCACAAACTAGTAGATCAAGGGCTAGTTGTAGGAGCAGGCGGCAACTTAAGTATGAGAGATGGAGACGATATGTACATTTCTCCAAGTGGCTTTGACTTAAAAGAAATCGAGCCGCATCAATGGGTGAAAGTGAACATTACAACTGGGGATATAGCTGGAGATCTACGTCCATCATCCGAAGTATTAATGCATTTGGAGTGTTTTAGAAAAAGCGAGGAAATTCAAGCAGTACTTCATGCCCACCCTACTTATTCAGTTGGCGTTTCATCTGCTGGAAAAGACATTCCTGCTTTATTCCCAGACTTTCCAGCAATGGTGAAAAGCGTTGGGTATATCGACTATGTGATTCCAACGACAAATGAGCTAGCGGAAAAAGTAGCGGAGCTTGTAGGAAAGCACGAAGTAATGATTTTGCGAAACCATGGTGTTCTAACACTCGGTAAAACGATGAAAGAAGCATACTTTTTCATGCAGTTAACGGAGGAATCGGCAAAAGTGTATGCAATTAGCAGCATTTTCGGAGGACCAAGAATTTTAACCGAGCAAGAATGTGTAGATCTTCGAAACCTTTCGGCAGAAAAATATCGTTCTGAATTGCTTAAAGAATAGGAGGTAAACGAGATGAAAACAGTTATTGCCTATGATTTAGGTGCGTCTAGTGGTCGACTTGTTGCCCAAAACTTCAACGGAAACACGCTCGAAATGACCGAAATTCATCGTTTCACAAACAAGCCAGTTTACGAAAACGGACATTATTACTGGGATTATGATCACTTGATTCGCGAACTAAATGCTGGTCTGAGCAAGGTCAATTTCCCTACAGAATCAGTTGGTATCGATACATGGGGCGTAGATTTCGGGCTACTTCAACCAAATGGCACACTCGTTTCCAAACCCTTTTCGTACCGAGACACGTACACCGAACCTTACGTAAACCAAGCAACAAACAGCATTCCAGCATACGAATTATTTCAACAAACTGGCAATGAAATATCCGCCATCAACACATTATTTCAGCTAATGGCAATCCAACAGCGCTACCCGCAATACCTACAACAAACAGCACAAATACTCATGACACCAAACCTACTTATGCACGCATTATCAGGTATCGCGATAAACGAATTTACGATCTCATCTACATCACAGCTAGTAAACGCAAACAAGCAATGGGACGAACATATTCAAAACACTTTTTTCAATAAAACACTCCCATTTGCACCAATCGAAATGCCGCACCAAATCGTCGGTAGCTTAACAGCATACAAAAACATTAAAATGGCACTCGTACCAGGGCATGACACAGCATGTGCATTATCCGCACTGCCGATTCAAAAAGCCGATTCCATTTTCATGAGCATTGGCACATGGGGACTTGTCGGAAAAGAAATGGAAACACCAAATACAACAATAGAAGCGTTCCAAGAAGGCTTTACAAACGAAGGAACGAGCGAAGGGCATTACCGATTCCAAAAAAATGCAATGGGATTTTGGATTCTACAAAAGTTGAGAGAAGAGTGGAAGCAACAAGGACTCCACTTCACATATGAACAAGAAATTCACGAGCTAACAACAGCTACACCGTTTCAAACATTTATCGACCCGGACGATGCAGTCTTTTTCAACCCATCGTCGATGACCGAAGCAATAAAAAACTATTGCAATAAAACAAATCAGCAAGCCCCTACAACAGTCGGGGCACAAATTCGCTGCTTCGTCGAAAGCTTGGCACTAAAATATGCACACACGATCAAACAAATAGAAAAAATCACCCAAACGAACACATCCGAAATTCATATCGGCGGTGGGGGAACGCAAAACAAAAACCTATGCCAATTTATCGCAAATGCAACGCAAAAAACAGTTTACACTGGGTCAGCAGAAGCGAGTTCTATTGGAAACGGATTATCTCAGCTCCGTGCACTTGGAGAAATTCATACGATTGAAGAAGGTCGACAACTTGTCGCAAACTCCTTCAACATGATGGAATATGAGCCACAGCATACAAGCGAATGGCAAGAAGCAACAGCAAAATTTCAACAAATATTACATAACTAATGGAGGGTACAAACATGACAAAAGAACGCTATATTGGAACACTACCGAAAATAGGAATTCGCCCAACGATAGATGGTCGCCGCAATGGAGTGCGTGAATCACTAGAAGGCACGACGATGAATATGGCAAAAAACGTCGCAAAATTTCTATCTGAAAACCTTAAATACTACAACGGCGAACCAGTAGAATGTGTTATTGCCGACACATGCATCGGTGGAGTTGCAGAAGCAGCGCATGCAGCAGAAAAGTTCAAAAAAGAAGGAGTCGGTGTATCTATTACCGTTACCCCTTGTTGGTGCTACGGAAGTGAAACGATGGATATGGATCCACATTTACCAAAAGCAGTTTGGGGCTTTAACGGAACAGAGCGTCCAGGAGCAGTTTATCTTGCTGCCGTACTAGCAGGCTATAACCAAAAAGGATTGCCTGCTTTCGGAATTTACGGGCATGATGTGCAAGATGCTGGAGATCAGAACATTCCAAATGACATACAAGAAAAACTTCTTCGCTTTGCGAAAGCCGGACTAGCTGCTGCAATGTTAAAAGGAAAGTCATATCTTGCAATGGGCTCCGTTTCGATGGGGATTGCAGGAAGTATTGTAAAAGACGATTTTTTCCAAGAGTATCTTGGAATGCGCAATGAATACATCGATATGAGTGAATTTATTCGCCGTATGGACCTTGAAATTTACGATACAGAAGAATACGAAAAAGCACTTCAATGGGCGAATGAAAACCTAACTCGTGGAAAAGACAATAACAAAGAAGCATTCAAACGTACCGACGAAGAAAAACAAAGTGATTGGGAACGTTCAATCAAAATGACGCTCATTTCACGTGACTTAATGGTCGGCAATGAAAAGCTGAAAGAAAAAGGCTTTGAAGAAGAAGCAAATGGCCGCAACGCATTAATCGCTGGATTCCAAGGGCAACGTCAATGGACGGACCACTTTCCGAATGGTGACTTTATGGAAACAATTCTTAACTCATCATTCGACTGGAACGGCAAACGTGCACCGTATTTACTTGCAACGGAAAACGATAGTTTGAACGGTGTCACAATGGCAATGGGTCACTTGCTAACAAACACTGCACAAATTTTCGCCGATGTACGCACATACTGGAGTCCAGAAGCAGTAGAACGAGTAACAGGAAAAAAACTAACTGGCAGAGCGGAAAATGGCTTTATTCATCTGATTAACTCTGGCTCAGCTGCACTAGACGGGGCAGGTCGCCAAAAGATAGATGGCAAGCCAGCGATTAAACCTTTCTGGGAAATTACAGACGAAGAAGTGAAAGAAACACTCGAAAACGTTCAGTGGCGTCCGGCGTCTACCGAATACTTCAGAGGTGGCGGCTACTCGACAGACTTCACAACTAAAGGGGATATGCCTGTCACAATCGCACGTCTCAATTACGTAAAAGGCTTAGGACCAGTACTGCAAATTGCGGAAGGGCACACAATCGAACTCGAAGACGATATGCATGACACATTAGATCTTCGTACAGATCCAACGTGGCCAACAACTTGGTTTGTGCCAAACTTAACGGGCGAAGGTGCATTCACAGATGTCTATTCTGTTATGAACAACTGGGGAGCGAACCACTGTGTCGCAAGCTACGGACATATCGGCGCAGACTTAATCGCACTTGCGTCCATCTTGCGCATTCCTGTTAACATGCATAACGTCGAGGCATCGTCCATTTTCAGACCGAGTGCTTGGAGCATGTTCGGAACAGAACAAAGCGAAGCAGCAGACTTCCGTGCATGTCAAAACTTTGGCCCTCTTTATAAATAGGAGGTTACCTTCATGAAATACACAATCGGCATCGACTATGGAACCGAATCAGGTCGTGTGATTTTAGTAAATATCGCAAACGGCGAAATCGTTGCAACTAGTGTGACGCCATACCCCCATGGCGTCATCGCTGGGCAGCATGGAAAAGAAACCGCACTTCAAGTGCCGCAAGATTATCTAGACGTACTTGCAAAATCGATTCCAGAAGTAATAAAAAACATCGATCCATCTGACGTAATCGGCATCGGCTTAGACTTCACATCGTGTACAATCTTACCTGTGAATGAAAAGCTAATACCGCTATGCGATTTAAAACAGCATAAAGAAAACCTACATGCCTTCGTCAAATTGTGGAAGCATCATGAAGCAGAAGACGAAGCAAAGCAATTAACAAAAATAGTACAAAATGAAAAATGGATTCAACGATACGGGGGCATCATTTCATCTGAATGGATGCTCCCTAAAATAATGGAAATCGCAAATGACGATCCTATACTTTTCAATGAAACTGCATTTTTCCTAGAAGCAGGAGATTGGGTCGTTTCCAAACTAACAAACACACTCACGCGCAATAGCTGTTCCGCTGGCTACAAAGGAACATGGCATAAAGAAACAGGCTATATTGCAAATGAAACATTAAAAAAAATCCATCCTGCGCTCGACAATATATATAATACGAAGCTTGCAGGAGAAGTAAAATCAACAGGCACAAAAGCAGGAACCTTGTCTAAAGAAATGAGCGAACTTACAGGGTTACATGAAGGAACACCAGTAGCGGTAGGCATTATTGACGCACATGCAGCATTGCCAGGAGCGGGAGTAAGTGAACCAGGGACACTTGTTATCGTAATGGGCACTTCTTCTTGCCATCTACTACTCAGTGATAAAGAAGTGCTTGTCTCTGGTATTAGTGGTGTAGTAGAAGATGGAATCCTACCGGGCTATTATGCATACGAAGCTGGGCAAGCGGCAGTCGGCGATCTATTTGCACATCTCGTTAAAAAATATAATGCAGACTTTCAAACATTAACGGAACAAGCGCAAACACTTAAACCGGGAGAAAGTGGCTTAATTGCACTTGATTGGCATAACGGCTGTAGAACGCCGTATGTAGATTCCACTCTCTCTGGACTATTAGTCGGTGAAAAGCTTTCCACACAACCGTATGAAGTTTATCGGGCTTTATTGGAAGCGACTGCTTTTGGAACTCGTGTCATCGTTGAACTATTCGAAAACAACGACATCCCGATAAACAAAGTAGTTGCAACGGGTGGAATACCGAAGAAAAATACATTGCTTATGCAAATTTACGCAGACATTTTACAAAAAGAAATTACCGTCATAGAAAACGACCAAGCACCAGCGCTTGGCGCAGCCATACTAGGAGCAGTTGCAGCAAATGCATACAACTCTTTCCCAGAAGCGATCAACCAAATGGCATCGAAGCAATCCATCACATACAAACCAAACAAAGAAAACGAACAAACTTACAACAAGCTATTCGATATGTATGAAAAACTAAGTACGTACTTTGTACAACAGTCATCCATCATGTACGACCTGCACAAATTGAAAGGGGAGAAACAACAATGATTGAAAACCTATGGGAAACATCCACGAAAACAGTCGAAGCAGACACACTTGAAGAACTAACATTCCGCTCGAACCTAATCGGAACAGATCGTCGCGTCTGTAACTGGGGAGGCGGCAACACATCCTTCAAAACGAAAGCACTTGATTTCCGTGGGCAAGAAGTAGATATTATGTGGGTAAAAGGAAGTGGCTCGGACCTTGCAACGATGAAAGAGTCTAACTTCACAGCACTCCACCTAGAACATATTCTCCCACTTCAAGAGCGTGAAGACATGACGGACGAAGAGATGGTCGACTTTTTAGGGCATTGTATGATCAACAAATCGCATCCACGTGCCTCCATCGAAACACTTTTACATGCGTTCCTTCCATACAAACATGTGGACCATACGCACCCAGATAGCATCATTAGCATTTGCTGCGCACCAAACGGCAAAGAAATCGCCAAAGAAATTTTCGGTGACCGATTTGTGTGGGTTCCATACATACGGCCAGGATTTCTTCTATCTAAAATGATTGCAGACGGCGTAAAAAACAACCCAAACGCAGAACTAGTCCTAATGGAAAAACACGGCCTAGTCGTATGGGGAGAAACAGCGCGCGAAAGCTACGACAAAACACTCGAAGTGATTAACGAAGCAAAAGCATATATCGATGGAAAACTAGCAACAGCACCTGCATTCGGTGGCCAAACAGAAGAAGTATTTTCAGCCGAAAAACGACAAGAAGTATTAAACGAGATCCTTCCACTTATCCGTGGTCAAGTATCGAAAAACAAAGGAATGATGGTCTCATACGACGACGCCGATGACGTACTTGAATTCGTCAACAGCGCACGAGCAAGCGAACTATCACAAGTCGGAGCTGCATGCCCAGACCATCTCGTACACACAAAACGTGTTCCATTATTCGTTGACGATATCGCAACACTTGAAACAAGCATCGAAAACTACCAAAACGACTACAAAAAATATTTTGAAACATACGCATCAGAAAACGACGAAATGTTCGACCCATCGCCACGCGTTATTCTAATAAAAGGCATCGGAATGATCAACACAGGAAAAGACAAAGCATCCGCATTAGTAAGTGGAGCACTTTACCACCGAGCAATTTCCGTTATGAAAGGCTCCGACGCATTAGGCGGATTCACATCCCTATCAGCAGAAGAATCATTCGGCATCGAATACTGGCCGCTTGAACTATACAAACTATCACTTGCACCAAAAGAAGCCGAATTCTCCAGAAAAGTAGCATTCGTTACAGGAGGAGCAGGCGGAATCGGTTCCGAAACTTGCCGACTATTCGCATCCCAAGGTGCACATGTAGTCCTAGCTGACCTAAACCTTGAGGGTGCAGAAAAAATCGCAAGCGACATAAATGCCACATACGGAGCAGGTCGTGCAATAGCAGTGCAAATGGACGTAACGAATGAAGAGCAAATTATCGCATCGTTCCAGCAAGTCATCCGCACATACGGCGGAATCGACATACTAGTCAACAACGCAGGACTAGCAACATCTAGCCCATTCGAAGAAACAACATTAAAAGAATGGAACCTAAACATGAACGTACTAGGAACAGGCTACTTCCTCGTATCGCGCGAAGCATTCAAAGTAATGAAAACACAACAAACAGGAGGCAGCATGGTATTCATCGGCTCGAAAAACTCGATCTACGCCGGCAAAAATGCCTCTGCCTATAGCGCAGTAAAAGCACTCGAAGTCCATCTTGCACGATGTATCGCAGCAGAAGGTGGAGACTTCGGCATCCGTGCCAACTCAGTCCTACCAGACGCAGTCCTACAAGGCTCCGCAATCTGGGGCTCCAAATGGCGCGAAGAACGAGCAGCAGCATACGGCATCGAACCAGACGAACTAGAAAATCACTACAAAGAACGCACAGTACTAAAACAAAACATCTACCCAAGCGACATCGCCGAAGCAATCGCCTTCTTCGCATCCAGCAAATCAGCCAAAACAACCGGCTGCATGCTAACAGTAGACGGCGGCGTAGCAGCAGCGTTTACAAGATAAAACCAACGCTGGGGAAACTGCCAAACTAACTGTCGAAAGCCCCAAAGAGCGACGCGAAAGCCACAAACTAGTCATCGAATGCCACAAATCTTAAAGAAGGGAGCTTTTCGCCCGCGAAAAGCAATCTAAATGCAAAAGGAAACTTGCTGTACCAGCAAGTTATTTAAACAAAACCTGGGGAAACCGCTAAACTAAATGTCGAAAGCCACAAAGAGTGACGCGAAAGCCCCAAACTAGTCATCGAAAGCCACAAAGAGCAACATGAAAGACCCAAACTAGTCAACGAAAGCCACAAACAGCAACATGAAAGCCACAAACCTTAAAGAAGGAAGCTTTTCGCTCGCGAAAAGCAATCTAAATGCAAAAGGAAACTTGCTGTACCAGCAAGCTATTTAAAACAAACCAAACTAAGTAGTACAAATGAATCATTCACCACATAAACTACTCAGAGCACCACATAACCAAGCAAAACAAACACATAAAGCACCAAAATCACCACATAAAAAAACAAAAAAGTCGCTTCCCACAGAAGCGACTTTTTCAGAAAGGACCGATAACCGATGCGTGTAACCTTATTTTCCACCTGCCTAATCGACCTATTCCAGCCAAGCGCCGGCATCGCAACAGTAGAACTACTCGAAAAACTCGGCTGTAAAATCGACTACCCAACTGGCCAAATCTGCTGTGGCCAACCAGCCTACAACAGCGGTTACCTAAACGAAGCCAAACCAGCAATGATCCACCTGCTCGAAACATTTCAACACGCCGAATACATCGTCACACCATCCGGCTCCTGCGCCGTCATGCTAAAAGAATACGCACATATATTCCAAGACGACCCAAAATGGAGCAAAATCGCAAAATCCGTCGCCGACAAAACGTACGAACTTACACAATTCATCGTCCACGTACTCGGCGTCACAAAAATCGACACATCACTACCCGGAACTGCCGTATTCCACACATCTTGCCATATGACTCGTTTACTCGGCGTTCGCGAAGAACCAAAGCAACTACTAGACCAAGTTGCCGATTTAACAATGAAACCCCTTAAAGGTGCCGACCAATGCTGCGGCTTCGGTGGAACATTCTCTGTCAAAATGGGTGACATCTCAGCAGAAATGGTCAAAGAAAAAGTCAGCAACATCGTAAACGCAAACGTCGACTACCTCATTGGAGCAGACTGCGCATGCCTCATGAACATCGGCGGCCGACTATCACGCGAAAACCAACCAGTCCAAGTATTACATATTGCCGAAGTACTAAACCGAGGAATGGAGGGATAACCATGTCAATCAAAATAAAAGCAGGACCATTCAAAAAACGCATGACTGCCGAACTCAAAAACGACTTCATGCGAAAAGCAGTATCTGGCGCACAAGACGGCCTGGGCGCTAGAAGAAACCTCGCAACCGAACAACTCGGCGAATGGGAAAAATGGCGTGAAGCCGGACAAGAAATCCGCCAACACACAGTTAACAACCTAGCACATTACCTAGAACAATTCAGCGAACAAGTAACGAAAAGCGGAGGTCACGTCTACTTCGCAAAAGACGACCAAGAAGCAACACGCTACATCCAAGAAGTCGTACAAAAAAAGAACGCCAAAAAAATCGTCAAAGCAAAATCGATGGTTACCGAAGAAATCGGTCTAAACGCCGCACTCGAATCAATCGGCTGTGAAGTAGTCGAAACCGATCTAGGGGAATTCATTCTTCAAGTCGACGACCACGACCCGCCATCGCATATCGTCGTACCGGCATTACATAAAAAGAAAGAACAAATCCGAGACGTTTTCGTCAAAAAACTAGGCTACACAAAATCCGCCGACCCAGACGAACTCGCAAAACACGCACGCTACACACTCAGAGAAAAATTCTTACAAGCCGATGTCGGTATTACTGGCTGTAATTTTGGAGTAGCCGAAAGCGGAACAATCTGTCTCGTGACGAATGAAGGAAATGCCCGCCTTGTCACCACTATCCCTAAAACACAAATTACCGTCATGGGAATGGAAAGACTCGTCCCAACATTCGAAGACTTAGACGTTATGGTAAGTCTACTAACAAGAGCAGCCGTCGGACAACGCATCACAAGCTACGTCACACTTCTTACCGGACCTAAAAAACAACAAGAAGTCGACGGTCCAGAGGAACTGCATGTCGTAATCGTCGATAACGGACGCTCGAAAATTCTCGGCACTGATTTTCAAGAAATCTTGCAATGCATCCGCTGCGGAGCTTGCTTAAACGTCTGCCCAGTATACCGTCACATCGGCGGTCACGCATACGGCTCCATCTATCCAGGTCCAGTCGGAGCAGTACTCACACCACTACTCGACGGCTACGAAGATCACAAAGACTTACCATACGCTTCAACCCTATGCGGCGCATGCACAGACGTCTGCCCAGTGAAAATCCCACTGCACGGCTTACTATTAAAACATCGCCAAGTAATCGTCGAAACAGAAGGAAAAGCACCAATTAGCGAACGTCTCATGATGAAAGCATTCGGCTTCGGAGCATCGACAAACTCCGTCTACACAGGAGGCTCCAAAATAGCAGCAGTCAGTCTCAAAATGCTACTCAAAAACAAACAAATGATATCGAACGGCCCAGGACTTCTAAAAGAATGGACAAATAGCCGAGACTTCCCAACGCCAAAACAAAGCCGCTTCCGCGATTGGATGAAAGATCACGAGGAGGCTAAATCACATGAATAAACTCGAACGAAAAAAAGTAGAGATCCCTATTTCAACTGTCTACAGAGAACTCGAAACACACTCATTAAAAAAAGTATTCATCGAATCGGCCAAACTCATTCGTGCAGAAATTTTCGAAACAACACCGGCGGATCTAATAAACGCCTTAAACCTTATTGTAGAAGGAACACATGCAAATGAAATACTATCATCCATACAAGATGCACCCAAAAAGCTAGAAAATTGGCTACAACAACACACGACAAAATGGGACCCGACCCTTGGTAATAAAAACATCCAAACAGCAGAACAAGCCAAATTTGGCATCACATATTGCGACCAAGCCCTAGCAGAGTCAGGAACAGTTGTCCTTTTAAACGAAAATAACAAAGGTAGATCCGTCAGTCTACTACCCGAAATTCATATCGTTCTCATCCTGGCAAACACAATCGTCCCACGCCTACAAGAAAGCATGAGAAAACTACATGAACGAATAAAAGAAGGAAAAGGAGTTCCATCTTGTATAAACTATATAACAGGACCAAGTAACTCCGCAGACATCGAAAGCTACCTAGTCGTCGGAGTCCATGGCCCACTAAGAACCATTTACGTCATCATCGAAGAGGAGGCTTAACTATGCTAGGATCAATAGAAGCTGGAGGCACAAAAATGAACTGCGCTATCGGAGATGAACACGGCAACATCATCAAACAAGCTCAGTTCCCAACAACAACACCCGAACAAAACATGCAACAATTCATCGAATTCTTTCAAACGAACCCGGTCGACGCAATCGGAATAGGTGCATTCGGACCAGTAAACGTCGATCGACAAAGCAAACAATACGGAACAATACTCGACACGCCAAAGTTAGCCTGGCGTTTCTTTCCGTTCCTACAAACACTAAAACAAAACCTAAACATCCCAATCGAACTCCAAAGTGACGTAAACGTAGCGGCTCTCGGAGAAGCGGTACACGGCAGTGGCAAAAACGACCGTGCAGTCCTGTACATTACAATAGGAACTGGAATCGGCGGAGGAGTAGTCACAAACAAACAATTCCTCCAAACAGCCCAACATCCCGAAATGGGTCACGTCTGGATCAAACGAACACCTGAAGACACAGCACTGAGCAACTGCCCATTCCACACCGACTGCTTCGAAGGCTTAGCATCCGGCCCAGCAATCGAAAAAAGATGGAACACAAATGCAAAAAATCTCCCAGCAGATCACCCTGCATGGGAGCTAGAAGCAAACTATATCGCACAAGGCGTCTACCAAATGATGCTCGCCCACGCCCCTAACCGCATCATCATCGGAGGCGGCGTCATGAACCAACCCCAGTTACTACCGAAAATAAAACAAAACATTAAAGCACAGCTAAACGGTTACACCTACTACCAAGCCTTAGCTAACCTAGAAGAAACCATTGTCCTTCCTGAACTAGGTGACAATGCAGGGCTTGTTGGTGGATTGGTCTTTGCCGCACAAATAAAAAATGATAAAATAGTATAAGCAACAGCATAAAGCGGATGGGCGGTCGGCACTCCCTTGAGAAAGGGGGTGTTTATACATGGTGACATATGAAGCGATGAATAAATATGCTATTTCAATTCGGTATATTCCTAGCAACAGCTGCAACTGCAGTTGTTGCACTCGTTGCTCTTTACACCAATAGAAAAAAGTAACCGCCCCTCCTCTCTGACTAAGTAGATGGGTGGTTACTTTTTTTAGTTAAACATTCTTTCCAACTGGTCAACCGCTCTTCATGCGGTATGTTTGTTGCATTGACTGGACGTTTAGTAGACGTTCAGTCATTTTTAATATACGTTTATTTTAGCACAATTATACGAAAAATACACCTGAAATCAACTTTGGTTCCAGCTGCCACCGCAGCAATGTAGCGGAAACTGAAAAAAAAAGCCCTGACCACGGTCAGAACCCCATAAAATAAGAAAAGAAGCATCTGACGTTCAGATGCTTCTTTTCTTGAGCGATAAAACGAAGGAAGTAGAAGGCTGCACACTAATGAATGTACAAACAAGTTTACGGCGTTACACATCTATAAGTAACCTTCTATACAGTACATCATAACACAAATATAAAAAAATGCACGCAATAAATTCAATAAATCTAAAAAAAAATAAAAGTTTTATAAATATGAATATACTTCGATTTATGAAATAAAAGAATGGGAAATCTATCAACCTAAAAAATAGTAAAAATTATTCAGAAAAAAAACTAGCGTTATTGGTTATATTACTGTAATATGGAATATGTAATAGTGTCCTTGGTGCTTCCAAAATGTCAATCTCGAAAAAAACTGGAAATCTTTTAGTATTTTTAGTTGATTTTAGCATATGAGTTTTGTATACTCATATATTAGTTAGGGTGACGATATTGGACGCGATCAGCGACCGGCATTACACACTACAAAAAATTGCACCACACAAGCGAAGGGAGATCACAAGTTTATGAAGAAAAAAGCTATCAAAATTGCAGCTTCAACTGCAGTAGCAGCTTCAGCATTCGTTGCAGCAGCACCAGCACAACAAGCTGACGCAGCAGCTAATGTAAACCAATTAACAACAAACGCACAAAATGCAGGTACAGTATTAAAATGGGCTATCTCAGTAGAAGGTTCTGCTGATTATGTAACTCAACCATTTGCTCAGTACAATGCAGCGAAAGCATCAATCAAAGCAGCAGAGGCAGCAGCAGCTAAACTTTCAGTTTCTGAAAAATTAGCAGTAGATGCTAAACTTGTAGATGCTAAAATCCAAGTTACTCGTGCTGGATACTACATCGATGCAATTACTTCAAGCAACAAAATCAAAGAATTAACAGCTACACTTGATGCAGCAATCGCATCTGGTGATATTGCTAAAGTTGAAGCTGCTTACCACAAAGCAACTGCTGAGTACCGTAAACAAGCTAAACTTTTAGACCGCGTATATGGTCAAACAACTCGTGACGGTATCCGTAACGCAGTTAAACCAGCTCTTGAAGCATCAGTAGCTTCAGTTAAAAACGAAGTAACTGTTAGCATGCTTGTAGCTGCAGCAGCTGCAGACGTTAAAGCTGGAAACATTGCAGATGCACATGCGAAAATTGCAGAAGCACAAGCAATTCTTGACGCTAACGTTCTTAAATGGGAAACTGCTTTACAAAAGTCAGTAACTGATGCTAAAACAGCTCTTCCAGCAATCCCTGGTAACATTACTGTAGAAACAGTAGCATTCCACGGTGAAGCAGGAAACACTTATGCAGTAGTAGCAAACTTAAAAGATTCTAAGGGAGCTGCATACAACGGTCCAGTTTCACTTAGCTTTACTGCTCCTTCAGCTGCTAGTACTGGATCATATAAATTTGTAACTGTAAACGGAGTTGACTATGCAACAGCTGCATCTGCAGATACTGTTTTACCTAAAAATGGTCAATTAGTTATTACGGTTACAACTAATGATACTACTAACCCAGTTGCAGGTGGTAAAATTAAATTCCAAGCTAAACCAAATGGTACTACTGTTAGTGAAACAACATATTCTGGTGCATTGAACTTCTACGCAGTAGCTGATGATAGTACTTTCCCTACTGAAGATGAAGCAAAAGTGAAATATGTAGATGTAGCTAATAAATACTTTGTTACAAACAATCTTGAAAAATATACATTAAAAGCTGCTGGAAACGTGTACCAAGATGTAAACGGTGCTATTCTTTCTCTAGATGCATTTTTAGCTAAGTTAACTGCTGGTGATACTGTTGCTGGATCGTATAAAAAAGTAGGAAACGGATCAGTAATTCAACTTGCTATTGATGCTGTTGCAGAGTCAGAATTCAAAGTAAACCAATATGATACAGCTAAAGATAACGGAATTAAAGACGCATTAAACAATTACGTTTACCGTGTTGAAGGAAATACAGTAACTTTATCTGGTACTGGTGAGGCTGGTAAGAGAGTATCAATCTATAATGGTATTTTAAACAGCGCAGTTGGATCAACAGTAATCGGATCTAACGGTCAATGGAGTCTTACTCTTTCTGCTACAGGTTCAACAACTTTTGTTGCATACCAATCTTCAAAAGTTAATGAAGCAGCACCATTATTTAACAACCTACCAGCTGGAGCTATTCTTTCTGAAAAATTAACAGTAGTTGCTGGTAAATTTGTAGCAAGAGCTGCAGCTTCTGATCTTAACGTAGTTGCTCCTGCTACTTTAACTGGAAACACAGTTGTATTTACTGCTGACCTTGATGCAGATAAAGACGAAACTGCTGTAATTGCTTCAAATGCATCAATTACTTTACAAGATGGTTATTCATTAAGCGCTACTTATACTAATGGTGTAGGTGGTACAGTAATTGAAGAGCATGCAAATGGTTTCCAAGTTACATTTGGTGTACCATCTAAAACTTCTATCGCTGGTAAAGCATTATCAGGTCAATTATCAGTTTCTTCTGTAACTGGTATTACAAATGCTTACAAATTTAAAGCAGAAGTAAAATAAAATTCTGTATTTTAATTAACATTTAGATAGAATCGAACTGTTTGTCAACTTAGGTTGGGAAACAGTTCTTTTTTATTTTTGTGAAATTTAAATATCATTTGTATTTTTTTCTTTATTTATATGTTTTCATTACAAATAGTTCTAGTTTTTACAACAACTCTTTGAAAGTCTCGAAAAAAACATTACATTATGATATAATTTTAAGGATATGTCGTTGTAATAAGGGGAAAAAATAATGAATCAATTAAAGCTTAAAGTTAAAACAAAAAAAAAATATACCAATTTTATTATTACTCTTTTTATTTTAATTGTTTGTTCGATTTTAATTTATGCACAAAATCAAGCTACTAAACAAGATGAGAAGTTGATGGATGATTATGCTTTATATCAGGAAACAAATCTTCTACTGCAAGAAGGAGATATTGAGCATGTTTTACCAATCTTAGAAGAACTGAATAAAAGACACGGTGATGATTTCAACGTGACACATAGACTAGGGTACTCCTATTTGAAGTATCAGCAGTTTAATACTGCGCTAACAATGTATACAAAAGCCTTAGATTTAAATCCATATTTAGTAGAAAATATAAACTTTATGTATGAGTATGCAACTACACTTGCTAGCAATGAACAATATGACAATGCGCTTATTGTCATTGAACGATTGCTAACTCTTCCAATAGATGAATCTTTTAAAGCAACTATAACCGAACTAAAGGATTCTATTAGCGGTATGAAAGGATCGACAAAATGAGCGGACTAAAAGCAAGAAGTATAAACATCGCAAGAGATGAAAAAGAAGATGTAGTATCGACTATTAAAACCGATCGAATAATTTTCAGACTTTTTTTAGTGGCTTTGGCGATAATCCCATTAATTATCGGAGCTAAGGCAAGGTTATTTATAAGCCCAGCGATATCGGGTGTTGGAATTACTTCAACTAACTACCAGTTAGACTTCTTTACATTTTTCAAATTCAGTTTGCTACTATTAGTCATGATAATTACACTTCTATTATTTTTATACAAAGTATTTTTTCTTAATTACAAAATAAAGTGGAGTCCACCTTTATATGCAATAGCTATATTTATCTTCGCACTTTCACTATCAGTTGTATTTGCAGAATATAAAACAATTGCAATGTGGGGTATTTACAATCGCCATGATGGCGCTTTGACATTTATAGCTTATGCAGTCTTAATGTTTATTGCACTTAATATTACTTACCCGAAAAAAGCATTGAATTATTTAGTATATGCAACGTATCCATTTGTTTGGGTTAACGTCATTATTTCATTGCTGAATCTATATGGTATTAATATCCTTGAAAACTCAGTAGTGCATAAGTTATTTACGCTATTCTTAATGGATGAAATGTCGATAGGAGAAGGCTCGATATTAACTGGTACACTAAATCAATGGAACTACATGAGTGGCTACTCAGCAGTAATGGCAATACTATTTTTAACACTAGCAGTATTCCATGGTTCAATAAAATCGAAAATAGTTAATTTACTAACGGCAATTGCTGCCTTTTCAACTATTCTTGCTTCTATTTCGACAAGTGGATTTGTTAGTCTGCTATTAATGTTAGTTCTTCTATTAATACTAATTTTAATGAAAAAAAACATGAAAAAGTCACTAGTATGGTTAGGTAGTTTTATCTTATTAGCCACTATCTCAACAACTGTACTTGCGAAGCATAATCCACAAGTTTGGACGGAATCATTCGGATTTTTCACGAAAAAGAATCCTTTTGTGCAAGTAGAAGAAACGTTCAAAGAATTAGGGAGAATAGATAATAAAGTTTCTGCTGCTGATCCTACGCTTGAATTGCCTGTACTGCCTGAAAGAACAATGTCTGGAGGGTCAGGTCGAGTGTATATATGGGAGAATATGATAACTTTGATAAAAGAAAAACCTATTACTGGATATGGGCTCGATACTTTAATCTATCATTTTCCGCAAAATGATATTAATAAAAGAGATGGTTTTATGTATGAAACAGTCTTAATTGATAAGCCACATAATTTGTTTATAGGGCTTTTATATGGAACAGGTTTTTTGGGTTTACTAAGTTTTCTTAGCATTGTTGTAATATACACGTTTAAGCTAGGAAAATATGTTTTAAAAGATCAACAGTCGCCAAAAATATGGGCCTTTACATTAGGATGGGGAGCTTTTCTTATCCAAGCATTATTAAATGACTCTGTCATTGGAGCGACAATTGTTCCGCTATTAGCAACAGCAATTATATATGCAATAGCAAATACCCAAGATGGGAATGAGATATCATGAATGAAGAAACAATTGATTTAAGGGAACTTATTGAAATAGTTTGGAAAGGCAAGATTATTGTAGTAATATCGATAATTGTAGCAATACTAGTCGCATTACTAATAAGTATCTTTGTTTTAGAGGAAAAGTACGAATCAAATGCCGTAGTTCAAATAACTTCTAATACTGCGGCAGAGGGTCTTGTAAAACAATACATAGATAGTGAATTTACAAGTCAAATTTTTGCTGAAAGAATAAAAAACCAAGCATTTATTGATCAAATATTTAATGTAGATGGGAAACATAATGTTAGTAATAAAAATCTTGGTATAAACATAGATCCAACTACTAATATGATATCATTTACTTATACAAGTAGTGATGCTAAAAAGTCAAAAGAAGTATTAGCAACTCTTATTGAAAAACAAAAAATAGCTATGTCGGAATCACTTCAAAAGGAGTTTACTTTATTAGCAGACTCATATACAAAAGAAAGTCAAAAGCTTTCCAATGAAATTAGAGATTTGATCAAGCTATATAATTCAACTGTCCAAACAAACAACTTACCTGAAATATTGATTCTTCAATCAATGATTTCTAAGGAGTTGATTGTCAACTTAACGGAAGAACAGCAGACGTCTCTTGTAAACGTAGATGGAGAAATTCAAAATGAATTAATGCAATTACAAGCACGAATTGAATCAAAATCAGTAGAATATAGAAAAGTATTAGATCAATATCAAACAGTACTAACAAATATCGAAAGTTTTAGACCGGATCCTTTAATTAAAACAATTATTGAGCCAACTGTTGCAATGGGTGCAAGTTCACCAAATACACTTTTAAATATCGCTATAGGTGTAGTAATGGGGGCAATGATCGGTGTAGGAATTGTATTTATAAGAAAGTACTGGAAAGAAACAAGTCCTGAAAATAAATAGAAACGGAGTGTTGAATATGGGATATAGGCTAAGAATAGCAACATTTGTAATATTAGATTCTATCATAGTAATTACTGCTATTTTCTTTAGTTATTTTCTATTACATCCGACACTAACTGTTTACTCACTTCCTACTCTTATACTCAGTGCGATTACATTGCTAATCTCTCATCATATAGCTGCTTATTATTTTCATTTATACGATCGAATTTGGAGTGTCGCATCTGTAAGTGAATTGTTAACGATTGTTTATTCTGTGATAATTTCTGTTGGTACAGCAAGTATAATGCAATATGCAGTGCAAAAAGATGTTTATTTCCGTGTGATGGCAGTTACTTGGATGCTGCACATAATTGCAATTGGTGGATCTAGGTTTGCATTGAGAGTGTTCAGTGAACAAAAAATGCAAAATACGCATCAACGAAAATATCGAGCACTTATTGTAGGAGCTGGACAAGCAGGTACAGTGTTAGCAAAGCAGATGAGACAATCAGTAAACTCGGATTTAATACCAATTGCCTTTGTTGATGATGATTTAAATAAACAGAAACTGAAAGTACTAGATATAACTGTTCAAGGTACTGTAAGTGATATTCCAAAAATTGTGGAGAAATACGCAATTGATCACATCATTATTGCGATCCCTTCATTAACTAAAGCAAACATACAAGGTATATTTGAACATTGCTCAAAAACAAAAGCAAAAGTAAAAATTATGCCAAGTATAGAAGCAGTAATGACTGGTAAATTGTCTGTTAACGAGATGCGAGAAGTGAAAATCGAGGACTTGCTTGGAAGAGAAGAAGTAGAGTTGGATATGGAATCTATCTCTGAGAAACTAACTAACAGAACAATTTTAGTAACAGGTGCGGGCGGATCAATAGGTTCAGAAATTTGTCGTCAAGTGATGAAGTTTGAACCAAAAAAGATTCTTATTTTAGGACACGGAGAAAATTCTATATACCAAATTGATATGGAACTTCGTCAAAGTTTCACTGAGAATACAGAAATTATTCCACTCATCGCAGATGTACAAGATAGAAATCGAATATTTGATATTGTATCTGAATATAAGCCAGATGTTATTTATCACGCTGCTGCACATAAGCATGTACCTCTAATGGAGTACAATCCAATGGAAGCTGTGAAGAATAATATCTTCGGTACGAAAAATGTAGCAGAAGCAGCAGATACTTTTGGAGTGGGCTATTTTGTGATGATTTCAACAGACAAGGCGGTAAATCCACCAAATGTGATGGGTGCAACAAAACGTTTCGCTGAAATGATTGTGCAAAATTTAGCGAAAGAAAGCGAAACAAAGTTTGCAGCAGTACGCTTTGGTAATGTACTTGGCTCAAGAGGATCGGTTATTCCTTTATTTAAAAAGCAAATTGCACAGGGGGGACCTGTTACGGTAACTGATCCTGAAATGACCCGCTACTTCATGACAATTCCTGAAGCGTCTAGACTTGTTATACAGGCAGGGACCCTTGCGAATAGTGGAAGAATATTTGTGTTAGATATGGGTGAGCCTGTTAAAATTGTAGATTTAGCAAAAGATATTATTCGACTATCTGGATATACAGAGGATGAAATAAAGATAGAATTTACTGGTATTAGACCTGGTGAAAAATTGTACGAAGAATTACTGAATGAAAATGAAATACAAAGTGAAGTGGTATTTCCTAAAATTTACGTTGGAAGAGCAATACCAATTACGGATAGTGAATTGCAAGGATTGCTAGGGAAAATCCCTGTTCTTTCGAATGATGAATTGAAGGACTTACTAATTAGAACTGCTAAACAAAGGAATATTGGAAGTGAAGAAGAAATAAAGGCTACTTCCATAGTTTAATGCCATAACTTTTTGAAAATGAAGTTATAATAAATCCTTGAAAAGGAAGTAAATACATGGAAAATCTAATATTCAATTTTGAAGTAAAAGGGGATAACCGTGGCTCATTAATTTCACTAGAGTCAAACAAATCTATCCCTTTCGATTTAAAAAGAGTTTACTATATTTATGATACGAAAGAAGACGTTTCTCGAGGTTTTCATGCTCACAAAGAACTTCAACAAGTATTAGTTTGTGTTAGTGGTTCTTGTAAAATAATTTTGGATGATGGGCATGTGAAATCAGAGTATATATTAGATAAGCCAGAAAAGGGTCTCTTCGTAGAGAAAATGATTTGGCGTGAAATGCATGATTTTAGTGAGGGTTGTGTATTAATGGTTTTTGCTAGTGAATATTATGATGAAGAAGATTATATAAGAAATTACGATGAATTCATGAAAAAGGTTACATTGTAGGAGGAAATATTTAGAAATTTTTCCTGGGAACTAAAATATATTAGAGGTGTGAGACACAGGAGGAGATACTTTGTTTTGTATAGCTGGTAAAAATGACATTGCTGTTGAAATTGCAGAGCATGCTTTAAATATACTTGGAAAAAAGAGTTTAAAGCTAATAAAAAATTCTACAGATACATGTGAGGATAGTTGGCAAAAATCATTATGGAAATTTGGTAATGATAACGGGATAGAAGTAATCACTCTTGAAGATGCATATAATATAGATGATTTGATATTTCTATCTCTTGAGTTTGATAAAATTATTGATCCTGAGAAATTCAATACAGACAACTTGTACAATATACATTTCTCATTACTGCCGAAATATAAAGGAATGTATACTTCTTATTGGCCTCTAAGAAATGGAGAAGACCATTCTGGGGTGACACTTCACCGAATAGATCATGGAATCGACACCGGTAATATAATAGCGCAAAAGAAGTTTATAATTGGTTCAGGAATGACTTGTAGAGAACTTTATTCTGCATATTTAGAAAATGGCATAGTACTTATTAAAGAGTGGTTTCATGAATTAGTAAATTCAAAGATTACTTGTTCTCCTCAGCCTTCGCAATATTCAAGTTACTATTCAAAAAAAACTCTCAATTTTTCAACTCTCAAAATAGACTTAAATCAAACTGCATTTGATATTAAAAATCAAGTACGTTCCTTAGTATTTAGAGAGTATCAATTGCCAAAAATAAATAACCAATCTATAACACATATTGAAATTAAAAATAGTAGATCATTACAAAAGCATGGAACTATATTAAAAGAAGATGAATGGTCTATGGAGCTTAGTACGGTAGATTATGATATAAAATGCTATAAAGATAATTTAGCAGACTTGATTTACTCATGTGAAATGGATGACATTAATAAAGTTAGACAATTTATAGAGTTTAACTATAATCTAAATGATCAAAATGAAAAAGGGTGGACTCCGTTAATAGTTGCTAGCTATCATGGTAACTATAATATAGTTAATTTACTCTTGGAGAATGGTGCAGACCCAAATCTTTCAAATTTTAAAGGCACGACCCCTTTAATGTATGCAAAGGATTATTGTATTAAGAACAAAGAGTATAAGCTCATTCATCTATTATTATCAAAAGGCGCAGATATAAATAAAAAAGATTATAAAAATTATAATATATTCGACTATCTTAAATTAAATTATACAAAAACCGAAACAGAAAAAATAGAAGAGATACTATATTATTAATTATAAGTAAAAGTTATTTTTCAAACACAATTTTATAACAATTAGATAAACATTAATTTTGTTGAGGGGCATAGAATATGATTCCATTTCTTGATTTAAAAAAAGTAAATGAACAACATTCTCAAGAGTTGAAACTAGCAGCAACTAGGGTTATTGATAGTGGCTGGTATATTAACGGTGAGGAAGTAACAGCTTTTGAGCAAAAATTTGCAGCTTATTGTGGTGTACGTCATTGTATCGGAGTAAGTAATGGCTTAGATGCATTGAAATTAATATTGAGAGCATATGAGATTGGGCCAGGAGATGAAGTAATTGTTCCGTCTAATACATATATTGCGTCGGTTTTAGCTATTTCTGAAGTTGGAGCAACACCGATTCTAGTAGAACCAAATATAGAGAGTTACAATATTGATCCTAGTTTAATAGAGTCAAAAATTACCTCGTCAACAAAAGCCATTTTAGTTGTACATTTATATGGTTTAGTAGCTGATATGGATCTAATTCTTGAAATCGCTGAAAAGCATCAATTAAAAGTAATTGAAGATGCGGCTCAGGCACATGGAGCTATTTATAATGGTAAAAGAACTGGAAACTTAGGGGATGCTGCAGGTTTTAGTTTTTACCCAGGAAAGAATCTAGGAGCGTTAGGTGATGCGGGAGCGATTACAACAAATGATGATGACCTAGCTACCAAATTAATAGCGTTACGTAATTATGGATCACATAAAAAATATGAAAATTTATATAAAGGCTATAATCATCGACTAGATGAAATGCAAGCAGCATTACTACAAGTTAAATTGCCACATTTAGATGGAGAGAATGAGATAAGAAGAATTATTGCTAATAGATATTTAGCCGAAATCGTTAATCCATCTATTATTCTTCCAAAGAAACCAACTGATACGGAGCAAACAGTTTGGCATGTATTTGTAGTACGTACAAAAGAAAGAAATCGTTTGCAAACATATTTTTTAGATAATGGTATACAAACGGTTATACATTACCCAGTACCTCCGCATAAACAAGCAGCGTATAACGAGTGGGAAAGTTTTACTTATCCTATATCAGAGAAAATACATTCTGAGATATTAAGTCTCCCTATTTCATCTGTGCAAACAGAAGAAGAAACTAAGAAAATAATTGAAGCAATTAATAAATATAACGGATAGTTGGTATAGGCATGAACTTCTTGAAAACAAGTTTACTATCAGCAATTTCTACAGTAATTAAATTGGCATCAGGACTAGTCATCAATAAAATTATAGCAGTGTATATTGGGCCAGCTGGAGTAGCATTGATAGGGCAGTTTCAAAACTTTTTAGGAATTATTACGACAATTGGTAATGGTGCTATCAATTCGGGAGTTACTAAATATGTAGCTGAATATAATGAAGATGATCAAAAAAGAACTGATGTTATCAATGCAGCATTCTTAATTACATTATTTTTTTCACTGATATTAGGTGGGATTGTTTTTTTAGGAAGTGCTTATTTTTCGAGCTGGATTTTCCAAACAGAAAAGTATTCAATTATTTTTAAAATTTTGGGAATTACACTTATTTTCAGTGGGTTAAATACCGTACTTCTTTCCATCATAAATGGCATGAAGAAAATTAAGCTTTTCATAGCTATTAATATATCAAGTAGTTTATTATCACTGCTTATTACTTCTATTTTGACGATAAAATATCAGGTTTTTGGTGCACTTTTGGCAATGGTATTTGTACAAGCATTTATTTTATTTATTACATTACCTATAGCAGTAAAAAAGCTGAACATAAATATACGATTCAATAAAATTGTAGATAAAATGTACTTCCGAAAACTTTTTGCCTTCTCGCTAATGGCGATTGTATCTGTAATAGCTGTATCTTTTACACAAATATTAATACGAAATCACTTAATTTTAATGTTCTCAATTGAACAGGCAGGCTATTGGCAATCAGTGTGGATGATATCTACGATGTATTTAATGGTACTAACAACTGCATTTTCGACTTATTATCTACCTAAACTTTCAGAACTTAAAAAAAAAGAAGAACTAAGAAGAGAAATCTTATCAGGCTATAAAATTATTATTCCATTTGTAGTCATCACTGCTAGTGGAATCTACTTCTTACGTGATTTTATTATACTAGTTTTGTTTACACCAGATTTTTATGAAATGAGATCGTTGTTCTTGTTCCAACTTATAGGGGATTTTTTCAAAATGCTGAGTTGGACATTGTCATTCTTAATGATTGCAAAAGCAATGACAAAAACTTTTATTGTAACTGAAATTGCATTTTCATTATCTTTTTATGTATTGACTATTTGGTTAACACAGATAAATGGACTTATTGGTGTAACCCAAGCTTATGCGTTGAGTTACTTAATATATTTAGTTACGATGTCAACCGTATTTAAAGACATCTTAAGTAGTCCTAAAAAATGAAGGTTGGATAAAAATTAGGGGAGGAGAGATAAATTTGTTAACTACTTTCAAAAGGAATTTTGAGTATTATAGCTATGCGAAAAAACAAGCCCAAAAATACTATGCTAAAAAACAGTATAATAAGTCAATTGAATGGATACAAATCGCTGCCACTATAGCATGGACAAATAATTTTGGTGTTTACGTAGATTTGGAGTTAGAGGAATTAATAGCGAAAATAGGAATTGAAGCTAATATACAGGGAAGAAAGAAAGAAATCAAAAGTGATGCGACATCTACTGAATTAAGTATACTACACGTAATGACAGAAGCTTACCTCGTAGGGGGTCACACAAAGTTAGTGGATAATATGATGAAGTCAACATTTAGTATCCATTCTCTTATCATCTTAAATCAAAGTAAAGATGAAGAAGTTCCAGAGTGGCTTAAGTCAACAGTGGAATCTCGAAATGGCCATTTTGAAATATTAGATAAAGATGATAATTATCTGTTGAAAGCGGAACATCTTCGTAAAAAAGTCCTCAATGATTTTGACGTGGTTGTCCTACATACACATCCAAATGATCCAATACCTATTTTGGCTTTCAGCGGTGGTATAGATAGTCTAGTTATAACGGTGAATCATGCAGATCATGTTTTTTGGCTAGGGTCATCTATTACAAATCTGTGTTTGGAAATTACTAAATCAGGTCAAAATATTTCTAAACGATATAGAGGAATAAGAAATAGTGAGCTAATGAGAATACCACTCTCTGAAAATATTTCGAAGTATTCTTGTGATAAGAAAAAAAGATTTAGAGAGCAATATAAAATACCACGAAACGCTACAGTTTTATTATGTATTGCTTCTAGTTATAAATTCACTCCTTTCCAAGAATTTGATTTCAAAGGAATATTTACAGAGGTTTTGAGACAGAACAAAAATACCCATCTTGTAATTGTTGGACCAAGCAACAAGGAGTTGTATTGGAAGTATATTCCAAATGAACTTAAAGGCAGAGTACATATTGTAGGAATGCAAAAGGATATTGAAGCTTATTATGGATTAGCTAATGTGTATATAGAATCGTTTCCTTTTGGATCACATACCTCTTGTCTAGGGGCCATGATTAGAGGTATTCCGGTTTTTCCAGCTCCTAAACCAGTACTACCAGAATTAGTATTAGACGAATATAAAAGTGTCGAAAATGCCTCTGTGAGTAAAGAAGATTATATATCAAATTTGCTGAAATTTTTAAATGATACTGAGCGTTTGAAGGAAAAAGGGATGAGACAAAAAAAAGAAGTAACTGATTTACATTGCAACCCAAACTGGGGGAAGCATATAGAATTTATTATTAAAGAAAATTTGAAAGTAAAAGAAAATCAGGATATTAACCTTGGGGATTTAAGTGGAATTGAAAAACGTAATTTTAATGAAAATCTTCCCTTGATTATAACTGGTATTCAAGATCCAATTATAATTATTTTATCAAAAGTGAGATTGAAGTATAAACTAAGCTTTTTATATCTTGCATTTCAAACAATGAAGAGTAGAAAGGCTAGTACTCAACTACTAAAAAAGATTTATAAAATTTTTAAAAAGTAACTATTATCTCGGTTAGATTAAACTAACGCTAATAATATTATTTAACTTGAAAGGAACGTGACATTAGTGAAAGGCATAATTCTAGCTGGAGGAAGCGGTACTCGTTTATATCCACTTACAAAAGTTATTTCGAAACAACTTTTGCCAATTTACGACAAGCCAATGATTTATTATCCGTTATCGATATTAATGTTGGCAGGAATTAAAGAAATTCTTGTGATTTCAACTCCAGAGGATACACCGCGCTTTGAGCAGTTGTTAGGTGATGGAGAGGACCTGGGTATATCATTATACTATGAAGTACAGGAATCACCTGATGGGCTTGCACAAGCATTTCTAATTGGTGAAGAATTTATTGGAGAAGATTCAGTTGCTCTAATTTTAGGAGACAATATTTTCTATGGTCATAAATTCACATCCATGTTAGAGCGAGCTTCAGCACGGCCAGAAGGCGCTACTGTATTTGGTTATAATGTAAAAGATCCTGAACGCTTTGGAGTTGTTGAATTTGATCAAGATGGTAAGGCAATTTCAATAGAAGAAAAGCCTCATAATCCTAAGTCTACTTATGCTGTAACCGGGCTATATTTCTATGATAATGATGTTGTAGAAATTTCTAAAAAAATTAAACCTTCAGAACGTGGTGAGTTAGAAATTACCTCAGTGAATGAAGAATATCTAAAAAGAGGAAAATTAAGTGTAGAGTTGTTAGGCCGTGGTTTTGCTTGGTTAGATACAGGTACTCATGAATCTCTTTTGGAGGCTTCTACATTTATTGAAACTGTTGAGAAACGTCAAAGTTTAAAGGTAGCTTGTTTAGAAGAAATTTCTTATCGCAAAGGTTACATTACTAAAGAAAAATTAATTGAGCTTGCTCAACCTCTTCAGAAAAATGAATATGGTCAGTATTTATTAAGATTGGCTGCTAAGGAGGGGGGGCTAGAATGAACGTTATTAAAACAGAACTTGAAGGTATCTTGATATTAGAACCAAATGTATTTGGAGACCACCGCGGTTGGTTTACTGAAACATATCATCAAGAGAATTTTAAAAAGCAAGGAATAGATATTGATTTTGTACAAGATAATCAGTCATTTTCAGCACAAAAGGGTACACTGAGAGGATTACATTTTCAAAATAATCCGATGGCGCAAACGAAATTAGTACGTTGCACGAGAGGTGCAATTTTTGATGTAGCTGTAGATATTAGAAGAAATAGCCCTACTTATAAAAAATGGGTCGGAATAGAATTGTCGGCAACAAATTATAAACAATTACTGGTTCCTAAAGGATTTGCGCATGGTTTTATGACATTAACTGAAGATGTTGAAGTACAGTACAAAGTAGATCAATACTACTCTCCAGAGAATGATAGAGGAATCTTATGGAGTGATCCGAAAATTGGTGTAGAATGGCCATTAGATATCATTCCGGTGTTATCCTTAAAGGATGAGCAGGCTCCAGTTTTAGAAGATTCAGATCATAACTTTGTTTATGGTGAAGTTTAATGAAGATTTTTGTGACAGGTAGAAGTGGTCAATTAGGTTTTGATGTGGTCAAAGAAGGATTTTTTCGTGGGCATGAAATGCATGGTTTTGGCTCGAAAGAATTGGACATTACAGATCGTAATCAGGTTCTGAAATATGTTACTGCATTAAAACCTGAAGTAATTATTCACTGTGCTGCATATACAGCAGTTGATAAAGCAGAAGACGATCAAGAGCGTTGTTCGGATGTAAACGTCAACGGAACTAGATATTTAATTGAAGCAGCCAAATTAGTTAGAGCAAAGTTTATCTATATAAGCACTGATTATGTTTTTGATGGACAAGGAATTACTCCTTACAAAGAAGAAGATAAAGTAAATCCAGTTGGATATTATGGATTGACAAAATTACAAGGTGAACAAATTGTTCAAGAAAACCTTGAGGAATTTTTCATTGTAAGAATTTCTTGGGTTTTTGGTATTAATGGAAATAACTTTGTGAAAACGATGTTGAAGTTGGCTGAGTCAAGAGATGAGTTAAACGTAGTAAGTGATCAAGTCGGATCACCAACTTATACAGTTGATTTAGCAAGACTATTGTTAGATATGATTAGAACTGAAAAATTTGGTATATACCATGCATCTAATGAAGGCTTTTGTAGTTGGGCTGATTTTGCAACTGAAATATTTAGACAGGCGAATCTTACAGTGAAAGTTAAACCTATTCCAGCAGTTCAATTTCAAACTAGAGCAAAAAGACCGAATAATTCCAGACTGTCAAAAGATAAACTAGAGAATAATGGTTTTAAAAGACTACCTGGATGGGAAAATGCAGTGAAACGATTTATAGAAAATTTACAAGAAGAGGTGTAAAATGTCTAATTTAAATTTGCTTGTAACAGGTGGAGCAGGATTTATAGGTAGTAATTTTGTACATCATATACTTGGGAAATATCCAGATTGTACAGTAGTAAATTTGGATGTCCTTACATATGCGGGGAATTTAGAAAACTTATCAGATTTAGAAAAAAATATACAACATCATTTTATTAAAGGAGATATATGTAATTACGAGTTAGTTGATTATTTAGTTAAAAAATATGATATAGATGTAATTGTAAACTTTGCAGCGGAATCACATGTGGATCGTAGTATCACAGACCCAAGTGTTTTTGTGAAAACGAATGTATTGGGGACACAAAACTTGCTTGATGTTGCAAAAGCAAATCATATCAAAAAATATGTCCAAGTGTCTACTGATGAGGTATATGGCAGTTTAGGAGAAACAGGCTATTTTACTGAAACAACTCCACTTGCACCAAATAGTCCATATTCTGCTAGTAAGGCCGGGGCAGATATGTTAGTACGTTCGTATTTTGAAACTTTTAACATGAATGTGAATATCACACGTTGCTCAAATAACTACGGTCCATACCACTTTCCAGAAAAGCTAATACCTTTAATGGTAACGAATGCGTTGGAAGGAAAAGACTTACCAATCTATGGAGATGGAAAAAATGTTCGCGATTGGTTACATGTAAAAGATCATTGTGAAGCAATTGATTTAGTAATTCATAAAGGTATAGCAGGTGAAGTGTACAATGTTGGTGGACATAATGAGCGTACAAATAACGACATAGTGCATTTGATTATTGAGAAACTAGGTGTCTCTAAAGAGTTGATTCAATACGTAGAGGATCGTCTTGGGCACGATCGACGTTATGCAATTGATCCAATGAAGCTAGAAAATGAGCTTGGCTGGAAACCACAATATACATTTGATACAGGGATTGTGGAAACAATTCAATGGTATATCGATAATCGTGACTGGTGGAAAAATATTAAATCAGGTTCATATATGAACTACTATAAAAATCAATATGGTGAAAAGCTATGAAAGTATTAGTAACTGGCGCAAAAGGACAACTCGGTACCGATGTTGTCCTTCAATTACAAGAAAGGGATTTCGAGATATTTGGCTTTGGACCTCAAGAATTAGGTATTACAAATCAAGAGCAAGTAAACGATGTAATAGTTTCTATTTAACCAGATGTGGTTATTCATACTGCCGCATATACAAAGGTAGATCAAGCAGAGGATGAACCAGAACAAGCATTTTTAAGTTAATGCAGTTAGTACTCGTAATGTTGCGGTTGCAACTGAAACAGTTGGATCTAAATTAGTATATGTTATTACAGATTATGTGTTTGATGGTACAGCAACAGAACCAATTGACGAAAAAGAACAAACAAACCCAATTAACATATATGGTAAATCAAAATTAGAAGGAGAAAAATTAGTACGTGAATTCCATTCGCAGTACTTTATAGTACTTATCTCTTGGGTGTTTGGAGCTTATGGAAATAACTTTGTTAAAACAATGTTAAAATTAAGTGAAACTAGATCAGAAATTAACGTTGTTGATGATTAATATGGATCTCCTTCATATACAATTGACATATTGAAATTAATATTAGACTTAATTGATACTCAGAATTATGGCATATATCATGCTACGAATGAAGGGTATTGTAATTAGGGAGAATTTGCTTAGGAAATTTTCAAATTGTCGCATATAAATGTATTTGTTAGCCATGTTACAAGTGAACAATATCCAACTAAAGCAAGAAGACCAAAAAACTCAAGTTTGTTTAAGCAAAAAATAAATGATAATGGATTTCAAAGATTACCTCATTGGAAAAATTCATTAGAACGGTTTTTAAAAGAACTAGCAAAATAGATATTAAATCGTATGATACTACTCAAATGTCTTAACATTAAACACAGTTATTATTATTTTCTGTGTTACTTTTACAATCTCTATGAAAAATTGTAGTAAAAGAATAATAAAATATTCAATGGTTAGGAGTACTAAATGTATTGTTATGCAGGTATTGTGTTATATAATCCAGAGATTGATAGGCTTAAAGAAAATATTGATGCAATAAAAAGACAGGTAACTAAAATTATTCTAGTTGATAATAATTCAGATAACATAAATGAAATATCACAACTTTTATTAGAATACGAGAATGTTTCGTTAATTAGGAATAGAGATAATATAGGCATTGCTGCAGCACTAAATCAAATTTGTGAAAAGTCAATTAGTGAAGATTACAAATGGGTACTTCTCCTAGATCAAGATAGTATATGTTCAGATACATTAATTTCAAGTTATAAAAACTATACAGAAGATACTACAATTGCGCTACTCACACCATATATTGTAGATATTAATAAAATGAGTTTAGAAGACTTTTTCAGTATAAATCTACCTAGATATTCACATGTTAATTGGGCAATAACATCGGGTTCACTTATTAGATTGAGTGTTTGGAAAGAGATAGGTAAGTTTGATGAAGATTTGTTTATTGATGGTGTTGATATTGATTATAGTATTCGTATTAGGATAAATGGCTATAGTCAGGTAAGGGTCAATACTGAATATTTGCTACAGGAGGTTGGGAAGGCAGAACCTACCTTTATTTTTCGACCACATAGAGATAACTCCGGTAGATGGACAATAAAAAGATATTACCGGAGTAACCATTCTTTGATGCGACAATACTATATGACAAGAAATAGAATTATTATTTCGAAGAAATATCGATTATATAATTCTATTATTAAAGAGATTGTAATTACAGCTTGTATAACTATTCCAAAGCTAGTATTTGAAAAAAGCAAGTTAAACTTACTTATTAAAATTGTTCAAGGTATCTATGATGGCATTAGATTTAAAGTTGAAAAATATAAAATCTAAATTCAGGATAGAAAGGAAACTTAAAAAATGATTTCTGTAGCTATGACTACTTATAATGGTGAAAAGTATGTAGAAAAGCAGCTTATTTCCTTATTAAATCAAACATGCCTACCTGATGAAGTAATAATTGTAGATGATGGCTCTAGCGATAGTACATGCCGAATAGTTGATAATTTTATAAAAGATTATGGATTAAATGATAGATGGAAATTAATTAGATGCGAAGAAAATAGAGGTCATTTGAACTCTTTTTTTGAAGCTATTTCTTTGGTTGCTGGTGATATAATTTTTTTATGTGACCAAGATGATATATGGTTGCCCCAAAAAATAGAATTAATGAGTAACTTGATGATAGAAAACCCAAATATCCAAGCTTTATCATCAAGTTTCAATAAAATAGACTCATACGGCCATAGTATTAAATCCTACGAGAATTTTCTATCCTCAAATAATGGTATTATAAGAAAGAGAATTAAATCAGGGGAAATTGTAAAGATATCACCATTTACTCTAATTACTTATAATGTTTCACCAGGGTGTACTAGTGCTTTTAGAAAGGAAACAAAAGATATTTTCATTAATAAGCTTGGAAAAGTTGATGATTTTGCATTAGTACATGATTGGAAAATTAACCTTATTGCTGCCTTAAATGATGGACTTTATTTTGTCAATACTCCGACAATTTTATATAGGTTACATTCAGAAAATACTTTAGGGTTGTCTAGGAACTTTGATATCGAAAGTCGTATTAGTGCATATGAAAATGCAAAAAAAGAAAGAATTACTATGTATAGAATATCTGAGTATATTGAATATGGAAATAGCGACGATATTTATAGGAAATCAATAAATGAATACTTTGAAAAAATGATAAAAAGCTATGAAGAAAGACAAGAGAACTTAAAAAAAGGAAATTTATTAGGATGTTTTAAAACAATATTTAAATTTAATTTATTCGTAAATAGAGCCTTTGAAAGTGTATTGGTAGATATTATTGCAATAATAAATAAAAAAAGATTAAAATAAAAAAATATTCGATGTAAATAGTTATTAAACAAAAATCTAAACGTTAAAAAATTGAATACAGTCCTAATCTAGCTTTTAAAATTTGTTCAAACTGAAAATATTAAGAATTGTTGGTGTTTCTAATGCACAATGAGAAAGGTATTGAAAAAAAATTTAGTTTGTCGTTTATTTTCTTATTTATAATAATGTGGTTATTATTTGGTGGAAACACATGGAACGCTGATTATGCAAATTACTCACGATTGTATAATGATATTTCTGAATTTAGTAGCAGAAATACGGAAGTAGGATTTTATATTTTTTCGAAAATATGTAGCTTAATGGGTTTAAGTTACAACACATTTTTAATGATTTATTCTTTAGTAGGTATGTTATTGATAGCTAGTACAATAAAAAAATATTCTAATAACGATACTCTAGCACTGATGTTGATATTTATTTTTCCTTTTTTAATTGATATTGTTCAAATAAGAAATTTTATGGCTATGGCTATTTTAATATATTCAATCCCTTATCTAGTGAGCGGAAAATTAAAAGATTTATTGAAATATATCTTTTTTATTTTTTTAGCTTTTTGCTTTCACAAGACAGCACTATTTTACTTAATATTATTGCTAACGAAAATAAAAAGTATTAGAAAAATTATTTTTTTTAGTTTTAGTTTTTTAATCGTAGCGTTAATTGGTAAATCAGCAATAGTGTCCGTATTTAGTCAAATTTTAAACTTGGAAAGGTATGGGGTGTACTTATCTAACTCAGAAAGCCCAGTTGTTACATTTATATTATTTTTATACATTTTCACTAATATTTTATTAATTGGTTATGTTGCTCGCAAAATGAATACTAATAAGTATAAAGAATTTTCAGACAGTTATGGACTGAGAAAATATGATCAGGGTAAATTTGCTAATTTAATTCTTAAGATAAATATTTTAGGTACTATTTCATTAGTGTTTATTTCAATGGATATCAATTTTTTGAGACTTTTTAGAAATCTAATACCATTAAATTTAATTGTGTTTACAATGATGAAACCAAGAAATAGATTTACAACAAATCTTAATGAGTTTGTGCACAGTATTTTATTTTTTTCTCTAATAATAATATCAAATATAGTATTTATTGTTCTATTATCTTATGATGAAATTTTATATCCTGTATTTGTACATAATATTATTTTTGAATGGTTATCAAGATAAGTATTATCCAAGATATTAATATAAATATTCTAATATACTTAAAAGTGGGGGTTACAAGTTTGAGTAAAATCTGGGTTGTTTCACAGTTTACAGATAAATTTAGTACAGATACATCTAATAGATATTCATATATATTTAATCAATTGAAAAATGACTATCAAAATGATGTTAGATTTGTAACTAGTTCTTTTAGTCATGTAACCAAATCAACCAAAAACATAGAAAATCAAGATATAACATTAATTGATGAACCCGGATATCATAAGAACGCTTCAGTTAGAAGAGTATTTTCTCATTTTTTGTATGCATTGAGATCATATAAGTATTTAAAAAAGAATGTTGATAAAGGAGATATTTTAATAGTAGCCATTCCTTCTAATACTCTTGCTATGCTTTTAGCCATTTTAAAGAAGCGTAAGAACTTTACCTACATAGTAGATATACATGATACATGGCCAGAATCATTGTTTCCTATTTTAAATACTCTTATTAGATTTCTTTCTTTACCATTTTTCTTTTTATGGAGAGAAATGAGACATATTGCTGTAAGGAATTGTGATTTACTTTTAGCGGAATCTAGACAATATAAAGATGATCATAAAGGCTTTTTAAATCCTGGTATTAAATCTCACTCTATATTATTAGGTGCAGATATCACTAATTTAAGGTCCATTTTGCCGATGAATGAAAAGGATGATAAGAAAATAAGGTTAGTTTTTGCGGGTACTCTTGGTGTGAATTATGATCTAGATACCATTATTAGAATGATTAAAAGTTATGATTCGAGTTTTAGAGAAAGTAATCTTGAATTTGTATTCTTTGGAAATGGAGAAAAAGAATTTATGATAAAGGAAGCTGCGCTAGAATACCCTGATTTAATTACACATTTAAATCGTACTAGCTATTTGGAATATATTTCAGTATTAAAATCCTTTGATATAGGTATAAATTCATTTCAAAGAAATACTAATGTGAAATATTCTTATAAATCTGTGGATTACTTAATTAGTGGTCTTCCAGTTTTAAATAGTTTAGAAGGAGAATTTTCCGAAGATGTTTTGCAAAATGATATAGGTGTTGATTATATTGCATCAGATATTGATTCACTATTTTCTGCAATAAAACAGATTACTATAAATTTACGTGAAGACAGAAACTGGTACAAAAAAAATATAGAAAATTATATTAATGAAACCTTGGATAGAGCAAAAATTTATAATCCGCTATTTGAATTTGTGCAAAATGTTTCAAGTGATTCTAGAAAACCTCTTTGAAGAAAATGTGAAAAAAAGTATGCATAAACATTAGAAATGGTTGATTATTAGGTGCTGATTATATAGGAGAGATGAATATCCATTAGATATTTCAAGTGTATACATTTCCAGCTTTATTCCTTAGCTAATAGTTTAAGAGAAGTGGTTGAGCTAGTAAATATAATAGAAGTAGATAGCCCTTTTTTAGGTACTAAAGCTGCCCCTAGGTGCACTTTTTCCTTATTTTGAAAGAAGGTCTGGTGATCTAGAAGTGTTTTATGCAGAACGAAATTTAAGTTGAATCTATTTAAGACAATCCTAATGTTACATGGATAAAATAGAAGTAGCGGTTATTGTTATTACTAAATGCTTTTCTTATTACCTGTATAAATTAGTTAAATATGGTTTTAATGGAAAATTATATCGTTGCAATAACTGATTCTTATGGAGGAGCTCTTAGAGAAATGACAACTAAGGTAGAATTAGCAACATTTGATGTAACTGATGATATATGAGCCAGATGTTCTGTTTTAATAGTAGTTGACCTCTTATCTCTTGGTCTTAAAATAGGGCAAAGGCAGCTGCAGAAGACATATCATGCATGAAGAACAGAGTGATAATATTAATTATCAGTACGCCACTTTAAAAAGTCTCTTATTAACAGAAGGATATAAAATTGAGATTTTAGATATCCATTCTTCAAGTTTTGAAACTTTTCAAAATTGACGGAAAATAATTATTTGGAGAAAGAGAAGAGAAGAGAGGGCGCAGTATCTTTCCTGTTTTCGTCACATATCCAACAGACCTATACTCTCGTGGTCAGTATATTCAAGGTAGTTTGAATTATTTGGATGATGAAGCAGTTAACAGGATTAGTGGAGGCACGTTACTTATCACATTGACTACCTTAATTATTTCTTCCAAATTTCCTGTGCCATGAGTCTTTATTTATGAAACGGAAATCCTTTTGATTAACCAGGAGTTGAGAAGTATAAGACTTATTTTTATGAATTGCTTGAAAATACTTATTATACAAAAATTTAATAGGATTACTACTTTGAAAAAACGTGAAGTTAAGAGGGGAGAAAAATTGAAGAGGCTATTTGATTTGTTTTTTAGTTTATTGTTGTTGTTTTTTTTATCGCCAATAATTGCTCTAACATCTTTACTTATTCGTTTGAAAATAGGTTCTCCTGTTATGTTCAAACAACAACGACCTGGCTTAAAAGGACTACCTTTTTATGTATATAAATTCCGTTCTATGACGGATGAACGTGACACCCATGGTAAGTTACTGTCTGATGATGTTCGATTGACCTCCTTTGGGAAGGTGTTACGGAAATTGAGTTTGGATGAGTTACCACAGCTATGGAATGTGTTAAAAGGTGATATGAGTTTTGTTGGTCCCCGTCCATTGTTAGTGGAGTACTTGCCTTTGTATAATGAACGACAAGCAAAGAGGCATAATGTTCGCCCTGGTATTACAGGTTGGGCTCAAATAAACGGCCGTAACGCAATTTCTTGGGAAGAGAAGTTTGAGTTAGACGTTTGGTATGTGGAAAACCATTCATTGTGGTTAGATATGAAGATATTGTTTATGACAGTGAAAAAAGTGTTTATCAGTGAAGGTATTAGTCAAGAAGGACAGGCTACAATGAAAAAGTTTGAGGGAAGTAAGGATTAACGGAGAGAAGGTATGCATTTTGGAGAAAATTATCCTAATTGGTGATAGTGGACACGCAAAGGTAATTGAAGACTGTATACGTTCTCAAGGTGGTAGTGTTATCGCAAAGTTAGATGATCGATACCAAGAGAGGTTTTACGAGGAGCATCTTATTAAAGGACCTATTGCACTTATAGATGACCTATTGATTGATGATGTAAAAATAGTTATTTCTATTGGATCTAATCATATAAGAAAGAGTATTGTTGAGCGATTAAATATTGCTGATGAGAAATACGCAACCATTATTCATAATCGAGCGATAGTATGCAACTCTGTAAAAGTCGACTATGGAACCGTCATTATGCCAGGAGTTATAGTAAATGCAGATGCTTCTATAGGTTGTCATTCTATTATTAATTCGAATAGTGTAATTGAGCATGACTGCGTAGTCGAGAATTTCACGCATATATCCCCAGGAGCTATATTAACTGGAAATGTGAAAGTTGGACAAGGTAGTCATGTTGGAGCCGGGGCTACTGTCATACCTGGCATTGATATCGGCTCATGGACAACTATAGGTGCAGGATCTTCGGTAATATCGAATATAGAATCTAATGTTACTGCTGTTGGGATTCCAGCTAAAGTGATTAAGAGAGAAGGCTTATAAATGAGTGAACGAATCTTATTATCTTCCCCACATATGTGTGGAAACGAGCAAAAGTACATAAATGAAGCATTTGAAACGAATTGGATTGCTCCTTTAGGAACAAATGTGGATGGCTTTGAGAACGAATTAGCAGAGTACGTTGGTATTCAAGGTGCAGCTGCGGTTAGTGCTGGTACTGCTGCTATTGATTTGGCACTTAATCTACTAGGCGTTGGAGCAGGGGATACTGTATTTTGTTCAAGCTTGACGTTCATTGCGAGTGCAAATCCTATCGTTTATCGTGGTGCAACCCCTATATTTATCGATTCTGAATGGGATACATGGAATATGTCACCACAAGCTTTGGAAAGAGCTTTTGTGGAAGCGGCTGAAGAAGGTAAGCTCCCAAAAGCGGTCATTATCGTCAACTTATACGGACAAAGTGCGAAAATGGATGAACTCATGGAAATTTGTAATTGTTATGATGTCGCTATCGTAGAAGATGCAGCAGAATCATTAGGTTCAACGTATAAAGGAAAGAAAAGTGGAACATTTGGTAAGTATGGTGTTTATTCATTTAACGGAAACAAAATCATCACGACTTCTGGTGGGGGCATGCTCGTTTCAGATGATTTAGAGGCATTAAAACAAGCACGTTTCCTTGCAACTCAAGCCCGAGATGCGGCAAAGCATTATCAGCATAGTGTCATTGGGTACAACTATCGTTTAAGTAATGTACTAGCTGGGATTGGTCGAGGGCAACTAGAAGTACTTGACGAACGTGTAGCTCAAAAACGAGCGATTTTCGAACGATATTCGGAAGCATTAGGGGGTATTAATGGAGTTTCAATAATGCCAGAAATGAAAGATACATTTTCGAATCGTTGGTTAAGTGCGATCCAACTAGATCCGAAAAAAATAACCATCTCTCCTTACGATCTAATTGACGTCCTTAATGAAGTAAATATTGAAGCACGTCCTGTTTGGAAACCACTTCACTTGCAACCAGTTTTTGAAGGATGTAAGTTCTATGCTCACGGAGAAGATGAAATTGTGAGTGAAATTTTATTTGAACGTGGGATTTGCTTGCCTTCGGATTCGAAGATGACTGTGGAGCAGCAGGAGAGAGTGATTGAAGTTCTTGTAGATAATTTAAAGTAGTACTAAATTAACCTCTTACCATATTGTTTATGGTAAGGGGTTAATTTTTGTTTATGACGACGTAAGCGCCACAAGAAATAATAGTATTCTTATTAGAGCGTCAATCTGGGCGTTCTTTTATATATTTACACACTGAAAATAGAGTTTATGAAAAATATATTTAGTCACTATTAACATTTGTCAGTATTGCAATAATTGAACTTTTGTTTATCCTTAAAGAGAGTGTAAAAAAACTCCAAAAAGGGGGAGGAAATATGAAAAGAAAGCTATGGAAAGAAATAATGATGGCAGAATAATTTCTTTCTACTATTTTATAAGATTTCTACTAGTTTGGAGAATGTTTTATATTCCTATTTTGTGTTTATAAGGTATATTTTAGAAATAGAATTAGGAGATTTTAGTATGTTATTTAATTCCTTTGAATTTATATTTATATTCTTGCCTGTAGTGTTTATTATTTATTTTGTTCTGAATCGTAAAAAGTATCTATTAGCGGCCAAAGTATGGTTAGTTGTTAGCTCGCTCTTCTTTTATGCATGGTGGAATATTAACTTTTTGCCGATTATTTGTTTATCTATTTTAGTAAATTATAGTATAGGCAATATATTAAGCACTAAAAAATATACTACGAATCAGAAATGGATTCTTACTGTAGGTATTTTTTTAAATGTTTTATTATTAGGATTCTTTAAGTATGTGGATTTTTTTATTGTGAATTTGAATGCTTTATTTGATGGGGAAATACCGTTATTCCATCTAGCCTTACCGTTAGCTATTAGCTTTTTTACATTTCAGCAAATAGGCTATTTAGTAGATGCGTATCATGGCGAAGTGAAAGAAAGAGATTTTTTAAACTACACATTATTTGTGTCATTTTTTCCTCAGTTGATTGCAGGACCAATTGTTCTTCACAAGAAAATAATGCCCCAATTTGCAGATAGAAGAAATAAATTCTTTAATAGCAAGAATATTTCAGTAGGTATTTTTGTTTTTTCTATCGGATTGTTTAAAAAAGTCATTTTGGCGGATACGTTTGCGATATGGGCGACTCAGGGCTTCGATCAACTACATAGCTTATCGTTCATAGAAGCTTGGATTGTGTCCTTATCATATACTTTTCAGCTATATTTTGATTTTAGTGGTTATATGGATATGGCGACGGGAGCAGCACTGCTATTCAATATAAAACTTCCAGTTAATTTTAATTCCCCCTACAAGGCTTTAAATATTCAAGATACTTGGAGCCGCTGGCATATGACATTAGGACAGTTTCTATATCGTTATATTTATTTTCCAGTTAATCGCTTTTTATTAAGAAAGGTGTTTACGCCTTTACATATAAAAAAATATACAATGTTACGTTCGAATATTGCATTGATGATCCTTTTTTTAATTAGTGGTATTTGGCATGGTGCTGGATGGACATTTGTATTTTGGGGTTTTTTACATGGTGCTGCGACGATTATTCATCGGCATTGGAAGTCAGCTGGTTTTAAAATGAATAAATATATCGCATGGTTTATTACGTTTAATTTTATCAATGCATCCTTAGTTTTTTTTAGAGCAAATAATTTCCCTGAAGCAATGAAGGTGTTAAAAGGGATGAGTGGTTGGAATGGCATTACCTTTCCAGAGCGATTTAGTTTTATAATACCCGATATTTATTCAGATGTTATTTCAATAGGGGAGACCCAACTTATTGATGATGTACGTGGAATTCAATACATCATAGTGGGGTTATTAATTATTTTGTTATTCGAAAATTCGGAACAACTGCGAGAGAAATTTAAGCCAACATGGTACACGGCATTGTTTACAATAATTATTTTTATGTATGCACTATTGAGTTTAACAAAAGAAAGTATATTCCTATACTTTAATTTTTAGAGGTGGATATGAAAAAAAAATACAGAACTTGGAACTTAGCGGTAATTATACTATGTATGTTGACAATAGTATTCATCGTTGCAGTGAATTATCTAGTGAATCCTTATAATATTTTCGAATCTCCTACTTACGAAGGATTTAATGAACAAAAAATAGAAACAAAGGAATACATATTGAAGGAAAAAGATCTTGTTAACCAGAAACCTGATACGATATTTTTAGGGTCCTCTCGAACGTTTCTAGGATTAGATCCTAGTTATTATAAAAAAATGGTTGGAGAAAAAGCTTATAATGTTGGACTTGCGGGTGCGTCTATGGATGTGGAGTTGAAATACTTTGAGTATGTATTAAAAAGTAATCCTAAGTTAAAAAGGGTGATAATTGGCTTAGATTTTGAAGCCTTTAATATATTCGGTACTACCCCACTCGGGTTTAGTGAGGAACGTTTATCAAGTAAACGATGGATAAAAGAAGATTTGTTTTTAAACTTATTTACAATTCAAGCGTTTATCGATAGTATGCGAGTAATTCATGAAAATAGGAATAATATTTCTAATTTAACTCAAGATACTTTATTAGAAGATGGTAGTTTTAACGAATCAGTTCAATTGAATATTCATCAAGAAATGCTCAACAGTGGGCACAATCGTTTTTATGAACATCTACAAGAGTATTTAGTAAGTGAGCAATTATTAGCGAAATATGAATTGTCAAATAAAAATATTAGTTACTTTAAGCAATTAGTTGATTTATGTGAGGAAAATCAAATTGAATTAATTGCTTTTATTCAGCCAGCGCATGCTCTCCAATGGACAGGTATTGAAAAGGCTGGTCTTTGGGAGCAGTTGGAGCAATGGAAAAAGGAAATTGTTCATATAACACCTGTTTGGGATTTTTCGGGCTATAATTCAATTACAACGACTTCAGCGGAAAATTTTGATGTTTATTTTGATCAAGCACATTATCGGAAGAAGGTTGGTAATCTTATATTGCATAAGACTTTACAAATAGATGCTGAAAAAGTACCATCCGACTTTGGCGTATATTTGACAGAGGAAAATATACAGTCTCATTTATATAAAATAAGAGCAGATCGTGATGCGTGGATGGCAGATAATCCTCTTATTATGCAAAGAATTGACGAACTATTACCAGAGTGAAGATGGTTCTGCCTTTATAATGGTGCTATAATAACGTTACAGTATTCGTTTTGAAAGGAATGTTCCAATGTTTAAGCCAAATAAAGCATCTCAATCAAAGGCATCAAATACATCAAAAACAATGTTAGAGTTTAGTGATCTGTGGAATCTGAATGAGCAAGAACGCTATGCTTTCGAAGTTGCTCACAATAAGTTAAAAGGTCTAATTCCAAACCAGCTTAGTATTCACGGAGTTAAGCTTCACAAAACAAACGATGGATTTATCCTTACAGCAATCATTCGCCAGTCTTTGCAAAAGAATTTAGCTTTAGGTGATATCCGTTTAATTGTTCGTGATACAGCTGGAAAGGAAATTGCAAAGAAAGAATTTAATATGGAATATTTCGGTGAGTTAGGTCCACTAAGAGCTCGTCCATGGATGTTCGAGTTCGATCCTGAATCTTTATTCGTACCCCATGATGAAATAGTGGATCAAATGGAATTCGAAGTAGTGTTCGAATACGAACAAAAATCTGTATCTGAATTCACTTTACAATTAGATGAAAAGTCGTCTAAAGAATTAACAGACGTTCAAAAAGAATCTTTAAAGAAAATGCTTGATTCTTTAGGTCCACTAGCAGTTAACGATGTATCATTTTCTGCCGTTAGCTTAGTAGAACAAGACAGTGGTGTTACCATCAAATTGCTAATACGCAATTCTTTCGATAAGGTAGCGACGATTAACAATCTGCCTTTACAATTGTCCGATGCGACTGAAAATGTAGTAGTACAACATGATTTCCAATTAGAAAAATTTGACGTTCATGCAAGTCATGGTCGACTGGTGAGTTTGTTCTTCCCTAAAAAACTATTTAAAAAAGCAAATCCAGACTGGTCAAAATGGAATGTGAAAACTGTTTCGAATTAATAATGAATCCCCTACAATCGTGTAATTTTGATTGTGGGGGTTTTTAGTTTTCACTAGTATAAATCCTGTTTTGAATTCTTTCAGATTTCTTTCATTGGACTATGTTAAAATGTTTTTATAGTAACTATTCGAATCAATTACGACATGATAGATAATAATAACAAGGCGTGATACACATATATGAATAATATAAGAAATTTAATAAAGCTGTTTAGTAAAAGAGAGAAACGCAATCTCTTTTTTTTATTTTTGCTAATGTTAATAGCTGCTCTTTTGGAAACGATTGGTATTGGGTTAATTGTCCCATTTATAGGAATTGTGACGAATCCAAATATAATGGAAGAACAAGAGGTATTGTTGTTTGTATACGAACTATTTAATTTTCAATCATCAAATGGATTTTTAATCTTTGCAACTATTTGTTTGATTCTTGTGTTCGTTATAAAAAACTTCTATTTATTATTGTTTTATTATATCCAATATCGTTTTATCAATAATCAGCGTGTAAAAAAATCACAAAAGTTATTAAACTCTTATTTAACGAAGCCATATGAGTTTCACTTGCAACGAAATACTGCTGAGCTTCTTAGAAATGTTAATCATGAAGTGAATCGGGTGTTCGAACATGTGATGATTCCTTATTTTTTACTTGCAACTGAAGCTTTAGTTATCGTTTGTATTTTAGCATTACTAATTATTATTGAACCTATCGCAACTATTTTTTCCGTCATCTTACTTGGTGCAAGCGTAGTTGTTTTTTTTAAAGTGTTTCGCACTAAAATAGGTAAACTAGGACAAATTCAACAACAGTCGAATGGACAAATGATTAAATGGATTAACCAAGGACTTGGTGCTAGTAAGGAAGTGAAAGTTTCCGGGAAAGAGAGTTTTTTTATAAATGCATTCACTATGCAAAGTCAAACATATGCAAAGGCTCAACGCTTTTTTCAAATGCTAACTCAAGTGCCTCGAATGTTTATTGAAACGATCATAGTAGCAACTATACTTGGAATGATGCTGCTAATTATCTTACGCGGTGAGGAGTTGTCTGCGTTAATTTCAACGATGGCACTTTTTGCAATGGCTGCTTTCAGACTTATGCCGTCGATTAACCGTATAGTAGGAGCTTTAACAACGATTAAATACAATTCACCAGCATTAGATGTAATTTATGAGGATTTAAGCAGTAATGAAGAAATAAAACAAAATATGAATGTGAGAACTAGTAAACTGCAAAATAAATCGTCACGAGCATATAACCAGAGCATTGAATTAAAAAATGTTTATTATCGTTATTCTAATCAATCTAACTATAATATTCAAAATGTTTCTCTTCAAATCCCAATTGGAAGTTCGGTTGCTTTTATAGGAACTTCGGGCGCTGGGAAGACAACAATTGTGGATATTATTCTTGGTTTGTTAGAACCAGAAAAAGGAACAGTACTAATAGACGGTAAGAATTTGAAAACAGAGTTATCACTTTGGCAAAAGAAGATTGGCTATATTCCACAAACAATCTATTTATCTGATGATTCTATTCGTCATAATGTAGCTTTTGGAATTGATGACAAAGAAATTGATGATGCGGCAGTGTGGCGAGCAATTGAAGATGCGCAAATGAAAGAGTTTATTGAAGAAATGCCAGATAAACTAGATACTTTTGTAGGGGAACGTGGGGTAAGATTGTCGGGAGGTCAGCGCCAAAGAATTGGTATTGCACGCGCACTTTACCATGATCCAGAAATTTTATTTCTCGATGAAGCAACTTCAGCTTTAGATAATGATACCGAAAAGGAAATTATGAAAGCCATCAATCAATTAAAAGGGCAAAAAACCCTTATTATTATTGCACATAGACTTAGTACGATTGAGAATTGCGATATTGTGTTTGAGATGGAGGCTGGAAGACTTATTGCACAGAAAGTTTAGAGTGAAGGTTTAATTTTTTTATAAAAAGATGGAGGAAATTATGAGTGAAATCATTTCAGTTATAGTACCTATATATAAAGTTGAAGACTATTTAAATCGTTGTGTTGATTCTATTTTAAAGCAAACTTATAAGAATCTTGAAGTTATCTTAATAGATGATGGTTCCCCTGATAAATGCGGAGAAATCTGTGATGAATATGCAAAAATAGATGAAAGAGTAAAAGTAATTCATAAAAGAAATGGTGGTATTTCAAATGCTCGAAATGCAGGGCTTGAAATTGCTAAAGGTGAGTATATTTCGTTTATTGATGGTGATGATTGGATACATGTTGAATACTTTGAGAAGCTATACCAACTACTAAGAAAAACGGATTCAGACATTTCAGTATGTTGTTTCATCAAAACTTCAACAGAAGATACTCAAGGTGAAAATTCGAAGGAAATAATTTATGAGTATTCCAATATTGATGCATTAGGGCAGTTTTCAGATAGATTCAATGTGGAGATGGTTGTAGTATGGGGTAAATTATTTAAAAGAAAGTTACTAGAGGAAATACGATTTCCAGTAGAAAGGGTACACGAAGATGAGTTTACGACTTACAAATTGATTTATAAGGCTAAGAAAATTGTACTAACTACGGAGCAGTTACTATATTATTGGCAAAGAAAAGATAGTTTTATGGGAGTTGGATTTAAAATTAAGCATCGACTAGATGCAATAGATGCCTTTAAGGAGAGAGCTGAATTTTTTGAAGAGATTGGTTTGGAGGATTTAAGTTATAAAACATATAGGCAATTGTTTTTTATTTATATGGATGTAAAAAAAAGAAAGAATGTATTTGAAAGCGAATTAATGAAAGACAACTTTGATAGAAACTTCAAAGGCTTGAGGGAGAATCTAAGGAAAAATAAAAAGAATACGAAATTTAGAATGTTCTACGAGTTGTATTATATACAACCAAAAATAATGAGTTTATTTTTAGAGGTTTATGGAAAAGTAAGGGGAATTTAAGTGGAATTCTAACCTTAGGGGTGTTTTTTAATTCTTTCAGATTTCTTTCATTGGATTATGTTAAAATATTTTTATATAGCAACTATTTGACTACATAAAGTGACGGTAGAAATTAAGCATTTTTTAGGAGCAAAATTAATGACGAATATGATGGTTAGTATTAATTGTGTTACTTATAATCATGAAAATCATATTGCTAAAGCGATAGAAAGTTTTTTAATGCAAAAGACTAACTTTGACTTTGAAATTCTAATCCATGATGACGCTTCTAGTGATAATACCCCAGAAATTATTAAAGAGTATGCTACAAAGTATCCTGGAAAAATCAATATTATTTATCAAACAGAAAATCAGTACAGTAAAGGAAAGCGTATATTTAGTCTAAATGCATTAAGAGCTACTGGTAAATATATTGCTATTTGTGAAGGAGATGATTATTGGATTAGTCCTTATAAACTACAAAAACAAGTAGATTATATGGAACAAAACAGTAATTGTAGTTTATGTGTACATGCGGGGAACATTATGAATTCTTTAACTGGAGAAATTATTAAGCCTCATCATGATTATTTTGAGAATAAATACTTTTCTGTAGAAGAAGTAATAAAAGGAGCAGGGGCAAATTTTTTAACAAATTCTATGTTCTACCGTGCTGAATATAAGGACGATAGCCCATCTTTTTTAACAAATGCACCTGTTGGAGATTATCCTCTAGCTATTAACTTGGCATTAAAGGGCGATGTTTATTATATAAATGAAATCTTGTCTGCTTATAATGTAAATGTTGAAAATTCTTGGACTAATCGAGTCTCCAATAATAGATCTAAGCGGATTTCGCATTATTACAAACTTCTCAATATGTACGAAGAGCTCGATGCATATACAAAATATCATTATAAAAAAACTATTAGAAAAATGAAGTTTAAATATTATATTCATTTATTGTATTTTACTTTTGGGGGACCTTTCTTTTTAAGAAATCTCTTTGTGAAAAGAAAATCCCAAAAAATTTAACTGTTTGAAGGACTGAACGATTTGATTTTAAAAATACTTATAAAATTAAAACGTATTTCTGTCAATTATTTATTTATGATATATGAAATGATTACTTTTAAAAAGTTTATAAAGAGAAATATGCCTATTTTTACGTATGATATACGGCAAGCAAAAAATTATGCCGAACAATTTTGGGCTACCAAAAATTCAAAATATCCTTATTTTGAAGAAAATGATTGTATAAACTTTGTATCCCAAATATTAGTCGCTGGTGGAGTATCTATGACAAAACCTGCTTCGAATATAAAAAAAGGAGTTAATCTTCTCCATACAAATTATTGGTATAGTACAAGCGATTCGATAAATTTTTCTTGTTCTTCATCGTTTACAAGTATTCGACAATTTAATAATTACTGGTCAAAATATGTTCAAACATACATATGTCAAAATATCGCGGAAGCTATTAATGTTGCAGATACTGGCGACGTTATTTTAATGCAGCAAGATGATCTACCTTATTATGCGCATGCGGTATTCGTATTTTCAAAAGAACATAATACTTTAAAGCTATCTAGCCATACGAAAAATTATTTAGACAAAGATATAACAACTCTGGATCGGTATTTGGAGTTCAAAATTTTTAAATTTAGTATACATTAAAGTTAGTACATGGAGGAAATATGGAATTATTTGCATTACTACTATTATCATCTGTAAGTATAATGTACCTTTACAGCAGCTTTTTAATAATAAAAAGTGCAAAAACGACAGCTGATGGGGAATTTGAGTATGTAATTATTTTAGGCGCTAAAATTTTAGCAGGAGGCATACCTACATATTCGCTTAAAAACCGCTTAGATGTAGCAATACCCTATTTAACAAAATATCAACATATTAAAGTAATTGTATCCGGTGGCCAAGGAAGTGATGAAGATCAGCCGGAAGCTTTAGCAATGCAAAATTATTTATTGAATGCTGGAATTGAGCCATCAAGAATTATTTTAGAAGATAAAGCGATAACTACATATGAAAGCTTTCAATTTTCTAAAGGTTTATTGCCAAATAACATCCATGAAATTACAATCATTTCTAATGACTATCACTTAAGGAGATCAAAATATTTAGCAAAACTGAACGGCTTTGAATCAGATGCAATTGCTGCTAAGACACCCAATTCTGTAAAATTAAAAAGTTGGCTAAGAGAAGGTATAGCACTAATAAAATCTTACCTTTTAAAAAATTAATCGTGAGGATATTAAACATGAACATTGCAATTATGCAACCGTATTTCTTCCCTTATCTTGGCTATTGGCAACTAATTAATCATGTGGACGAATTCGTCATTCTCGATGACGTGAATTTCATAAAAAAGGGTTGGATTAATCGAAATCACATTTTAATTAATGAAAAAAAAAAATGATAAACTTACCTTTAAAAAAGATAAGTCAAAACAAAAAAATTAACGAATTATCTATTTTGAAAGGTGAAGACTATAATAAAAAAATTTTGAAAAAAATTGAATACGCCTATAAACAAGCACCTTATTTTAATGTAGTATACAACCTAATAGAAGATATTATTTGTTATAAAGAGGGTAATTTAGCTGACTACTTAAGTTATTCTATTCACAAAATATGTACCTACCTTAATATAACAACTAAAATTAGCAAATCCTCTGATATACAAAAAAATAATACTTATCAAGGGCAGGAAAGAATTATCGAGCTATGTAAAAAGCTTTCGGCATCGACATATACTAACCCAATTGGTGGAAAAGCACTATATAGTAATGAGCTCTTTTCACTAAATAATATTGAATTATGCTTTTTTGAACCTAAGTTAGTTGAATATAAGCAATATAACAATGCATTCATTCCAGCTTTATCTATTATTGATATTCTCATGTTCAATAGTGTAGAAAAGATTAGGGAAATGCTTACTATTAGTTAAGAACAGCCCCCATTCTTAACGTTTCATATTTGGATTTTTTACTTTGTTTTACTAATCATATTTAAATTGTGAGGGATTCAAAATTGAAAGAAGAAACTATTACCGTTACTCGGCCATTTATTGCACCCTATAACGATTATATAGAAGAAATTAAAGATTTATGGGATACGCGTTCTTTAACGAATAATGGTATAAAGCACTAGCAACTTGAACAAAATCTTTTAGCCCATCTTGATGCGCAGAATCTTGCACTTTTTTCACATGGTCATATCGCTCTAGAGGCTGCAATTCAAACATTGGAGTTAACTTGAGAAGTCATTACTACTCCTTTTTCATTTATTTCAACAACATTAGCTATTGTTCGAAGGGTCTTAACGCCCATTTTTTGTGATATTAATATGGATGACTATACGATCGATGTAACAAAAATAGAGGCGTTAATTACAGAAAAGACTACAGCAATTATTCCTGTTCATGTATTTGGAAATGTATGTAATATTGAAGCTATTGAACAATTAGCCAAAAAATATAATTTGAAGGTTATTTACGATGCTGCACATGCTTTTGGAGTAAAATATAAAAATAAATCTATTGCAAACTATGGAGATATATCTATGTATAGTTTCCATGCTACAAAAGTATTTCACACGTTAGAAGGTGGCTGCCTAACTTTCAATAATCCTATATACAAAGAAAAATTAGAGTCATATAAAAACTTTGGGCTCTCGGAAGATTATTCGATAAAATACATTGGCACTAATTCCAAAATGAATGAATTTCAAGCTGCAATGGGTATTTGCAACTTAAGATACATTGATGAAGAAATAATAAAACGTTCAAAAGTCATAAATAAATATTACGAAAAATTACAGCTTATTAGTGGTATAAAATTATTACCAGACATAGTTGATACCCCAAAAAATTTCAGCCATTTTCCGGTCATTTTTGATGGCTTCAAAAAATCGAGAGATCAAATATATGATGAATTAATGGAATCTAATATTCACACGAAAAAATACTTTTATCCATTGACGTCAGAGGCAGATTACTTTAATCAAGAATATGATATAAATAAAACGCCTATCGCTAAATTTATTTCAGAAAGAGTCTTAATATTACCTTTGTACGGGGATTTAGAATTAGATATTGTTGAAAAAATTTGCAACATCATCTTAAGCTAGTATTTTCGCTAACTACTTAGGTACAACAATTTGTTTTCTCATAAGGGGATAGAAATGATCTACGAGGATTATAATGTATGAATCAATAATGAACTCCTTGCTAAAGAAAGGGGGTGTTCCAAAAGTCATTTTCATGACTTTTGAGACACCCTCTTATTTTATTATTCATGAAACCTTCTCCACCATTACACGTACTAATAAACATCCAGTAAAAATCGGTATTACAACCAAAAAATACCCAAGATAAAAAGGGATACAGGCACAACTTGTAGAATAACTATATAGGTAGTGCAATTTAGAAAATAACTGAAAATTGTCCATGTTTTTATACTATAATAAAGATAGAGCTAAATAACAAATGGAAATGAAGGAGAGATTTTATAATGAATAACAAAACGGCGAAAATTATTGTATCTTCAGTGGTGGCTGCATCAGCATTTGTTTCAGTTGGTGCAACTGGGCAGGTGGATGCTGCGACAAATATTGATAAATTAGTAACGGAAGCACAAAAGGCTGGGACTGTTTTAAAATGGGCTATCTCTATTGAAGGGACTGCGGATGGAGTGACTCAACCATGGGCTCAGTTTAATGCAGCAAAAGATGCGATTGCTAAAGTGGATGCTGCTTTGAAAGGCGTAAGTTATTCAGATAAGCTGAAATACGATGCTTTATTAATTGAACCGAGAACACAGCTTCAACGTGCGCAAGGTTATTTGGATGCAATTACAGCTAGCACGAAGATTAAAGAGAGAACAAAGGCACTTTCAGAAGCTGTACCTACAAATAATTTAGATCAAGTGGAAGCTCAATATCATGCAATGACTGCTGAATTCCGCAAGCAAACGATTTTATTGGATCGTGTATATGGTCAATCGACTCGTGATCGAATCCGTAATGTTGTAAAAGGTCCAGCAGAGGATTTGATTAAGTATCTAAAAAATGATGTGACTGTGCATATGTTTACAAAAGCTGCAGCAGTGGATCTTAATAGTGGTAGAAATTCAGAAGCAACAAAAAATATTAATCAAGCACAGGCTCTTATCAACACGAATACATTAATTTGGGGAAGCTTGTTGAAAAAAAATCTGGATGCAGTTAGTTCAGCACAGCCAGTACAAATGACTTCCGTTTCTCGCGTGGATAGCACAACTGTGACTGTGAAGCTAAATCGAGCTGTTTCGAGTGTTCCAGTTAACGACTTTGTATTCGATAACGCTTTGTCCGTATCGAGAGCAGTATTAAGTACGGATGGAACAACTGTAACATTAACAACTTCTGTTCAAACTCCAGGGGTTAAATATACTCTCAAGTACAAAGGTCACTCTGCAAGCTTTACAGCTCCAGGAAGCATTGCATCTATTAATGTTGACAATCAAACGGTTCAACAAAGAGAAACGACGGAAGTCATTTCTATGATTGCTAATTTCGGGGCATATTATAACCAAGCATCTAGAGCTACAGTTCGTGTCGATATTCCGGCTGGTATTAAAGTAGTATCGATCAATGGAGTGGAAAATAATATTTCTGGTGCAAGAAGCATCAGCGTAACTCCTGAACAAAATGGAAATGTAATAATTGCTTTCACTGCTAAAGATGTAAATGTCCCAGTAGTGGATACTATTATGACTTTCAATAGAATGGAAGGAGGTACAGTAGTAGAAACGAAATCATCTGCTAAAATGAACTTCTATGCACCTGCTAGAGCAGGAAGCTTTTCTAATAAGAAAATTCATTATGTAGATGTGTATAATAATTATTTTATTACTACGGATGGTATGAAATACAAAGTGAGAACTTCAGGGGATATTTATCGAAATGAAGGAATTTCAGTAGGATTTGATTCGTTTAGAGCATCGTTAGACGTGGGTGATACAGTTGCTGGAACATATCAACCATCTGCTGTTTCCACATTTGAAATCACAACGAATTTCTACTTTGTTGATTTATATATTGATTCAAAGTTTGCGCATAAATCAGGAACTGCTGGATATCGCGTGGATGCAAGCAGAATTGAGTTAAAAGGTATTGCGCAACCAAACTATGACATTGTCATTTATAAAAATGGTGGATATGTTAGCAAGGTGAGAGCAAATTCATCTGGAGCATGGAACTATTCGCCAAACTTAGATCAAAATGCAATCAGTGATTATGCATTTATTCAACAAGAAGCAGGTAAAGCTGTTGCACCAAACCCAGGCTGGGCAGCAAAAACATTAAGAGTTATAGAAGGACCAATGGATCTGTTATCCGTTAGCGCTGGAACAACTCCAGACAACAATTTAACGAATGAAGCACTGATTTTTACAGTTGCTCCTTTAAAGAACAAAAGTGGAGTAGGCCTTGTCCAAGATCAAGTAGTCGCTTTGGCAAATGCATCCATCATAGTGCAAGATAACGACGGAACAAAAATTAGATTCACAAACAACCAAGACGGCACTAAGTTTACGCCAGTAAACAATGGCTTCCAAGTGAATTTCGGAACAATCGATCCAGGTAAAGGTAACGCAGTCATTATGCATCCTGGAACAGACAACGGCGTACTAACAGGACCATTAAAAGTCATCTCTATCGAGGGCATCCAAAATGCATACGAAATAGGTATGCAAGTAGCACAAGGATTCCAGATTACGGGGTATTAATAGGGTAGAATGAGTAAAAGCCGTTGTTTGAGTGCTTGGCACCCAAACAACGGCTTTTTTTTACGTATGAGCAGGTACCGAAGCTATCAAACTTTCTAGAAGTAGTAAGTGAACAGCTGACAGCTCACGGATATGATATTAAAAACGAAAATGCAGCATAAGTTAGCGTTATTATTTCGAAAATAGGAGCCGTTGAAAAAAATGACATTATAAGGGTGCAGTTAAATTAAATAATATATTTTGAAAGTGGTGTAGAAATTGAAATTTTTAGAGTGTACCGATGAGAAATCGAACGATTTAAAAGAAACATATAATCTAACATTAGCTTGGGAAATGGTTGTAGAACCTTGTATGGTAGAAATAGACGATGAAATTGTCGCTTTAATCGATATGTCCCAAGGGGGAATGTTTGGGGAAAATAGTATAGAGATATATAAATTCGAGGTTTTCGAAAAAGGAAAGGGAATCGGTAGTAAAATTATTACTGAAGTACTTAAGAAATCAAAAGGTAAAGAAGTTTATTTATATGCCGAAGACAGAAAAAGCAAGAGTTTTTGGGAAAAACATGGATTCGAAGCAATTGATGATGGAAGTGGAACAAAAGTAATGCAGTTTTCATAAACGCCCAAATACCTTCGTTTTGGAACATATTGCGTCTCAGTATGCATAAATAAAGATATGCACTTTTTCCTCATTCATCCAAGATACACTCATTTGAATACAGCCTCGTAAAAAGGAGATAGCGATTGTGGTTCTGGAACTTGAATTGAATAGTACTAATGAGAAAATTTAAGCAGCTTATAAGTGAATTTTTCACTTGAAAGTTGCTTTTTTTGTCAATTAAATCTGTTGTTTGGGTGCCAGGCACCAAAACAACTCCCTCCAAGTTTATTGAATTCATAAAAACAAAAGTTACTCAATAGAATGAACAAGCTGCGAAATTAAATTGGAGGGAAAATATGAAAAAGAACACGATGAAAAAGTCTGTTATTGCAACAGTCCTTGCAACATCTTTATTTACTTCTACAAGTGTTGGCTTTGCGAGTAACTCATTACAAGATTTGGTCGATCAGGCGAGAAAAGACATGAAAGAGGCTGCTTATGCTTATGTAGTACCATCACAAAATGGACGAGTAGCTACGAGTTTGGAATTATATCCGGCATTGAATCTTGCAAAAGCTAATTATCAAAAAGCAAAGAAAGCAATTGAGAAATCGAATGCCCCGAATAAAGATGCTTTGTTAAGAGATCTAAATGATTTGTATTATGAACGAATTACAAAAGGAATTATTCCGTATATCGATGCTTACAATTATGCGGACAAGTATTTGACCCCTATAATGGCTGATCTCAAAAAGGCTGAGTCAGAAAGAGATTGGGACAAGGTGGAAAACTTGTATCATAAGCTGTCTGTTCAATTAAAAACTCGCACGGATATTTTGTACCGTTTTACTGGGAAAGCTGCAAGGGATTTATTGCTAGAGCAATATAAAGATCCGGCAAATCTAAAACGGGATCAGCTAATGGTACCTGTAACTTTGTACATGAAAGTGAAAGAAGCAGATAGGTTATTAAATGCTGGAAGACAAGCTGAAGCTATAAGGGTTTTAGAAACGATTAAACCATTGCTTTATAGATTGCCATCTACAGCTAGTCTGCCAATGATGAAAGAGCTACTTGAAAAGCTGGAAGCGGTAAGCATAAAGGCTGGAGTTATTATAGTAACCCCACCAACTACGCCATCTTCTGGTGGTGGCGGTGGTGGCGGAAACTCTGGTTCCAAAAACTTCAACCTGTCTATCATGCACGTAAATGATATACATGCTAATACGGACAAGGCACCAAAGCTTGTTACAGCAGTAAAAGAAGTACGCAAAGTTAAACCAAATGCATTGTTATTAAATGCAGGGGATACTTTCTCTGGTACTTTATATTTTAATGAATTCCTCGGTCAAGCAGACTTAGCGTTTATGAACTTAATGAAAGTAGATGCTATGACATTTGGTAACCATGAATTTGACCTAGGCTCATCTGCTGAAGGGCATCAAGCATTAGTTGATTTCATAGAAGCGGCAAAATTTCCGTTTGTATCGGCAAACGTAGACTTCTCACAAGATGAAAAATTTAAAGGGCTATTTAATACGAAGATTCCTTCAAAAGCGAGCAATGGAAATATTTATTCGGGCATTGTAAAAGTAGTAAACGGAGAAAAAGTAGGTATCTTTGGACTTACAACTGCTGAAACGAAAGATATTTCAAGTCCAGGAAAAATTACATTCTCTAACTATATTGAAGATGCAAAAAGAATGGTTGCAGAATTTGAAGCAATGGGAATTAATAAAATCGTTGCACTTACACATATTGGTTTTGATGATAATGCCGCTATGGACAATGACCAAGAGCTAGCTGCAAAAGTTGCTGGAATTGATGTAATTGTTGGTGGACATAGCCATACTCAATTACCCGCACCTGTAGTTGTAGTAAAAGATGACAAGGGAAAAGCGAAAGATAAAACAATTATCGTACAAGCTTATCAGTATGCAGATTACCTAGGTACTTTAGATGTTGAATTCGATAAAAAGGGTGTCGTAGTAGGGCATAGCGGGAAGTTAATTAAGACTGCGGATAAAGCAGAAGATGTTGAGGCAGCTGCTCTTTTGAAACCTTATAAGGATCAAATCAAAGCCGTTAATGAAGAATTTATTGGAGTAACACTTGAAAAAGAGCTTTTAAGTCCAAGAACAACTGATAAAGACTTTGTGCCAGGCACAAGTGTAAGAGCTAGTGAAACAATTCTAGGGAACCTAATAACGGATGGGATGCTTGCTAAAGCGAAAAAGTATGTAAAAGATAAAAATATAATTATGGCATTTCAAAATGGTGGGGGTATTCGTGCGAGTATTAATGCGGGGCCAATTACGGTAGGTGAAGTAATTACGGTCCTTCCATTTGGTAACACACTAGCAACAATGGATCTTACAGGTGCAGAAATAAAGGAGACATTTGAAATTAGCTTGAAAGATTATCCGAAAGAAAGTGGCGGTTTCTTACATGTATCAGGTGCGAAAGTAGAATTTGATTCCTCTAAACCTACAGGAAAACGTGTAGTTTCCATTGCATATAAAAATGCAGATAATACGTACACTGAAATCCAAAATTCTGAAACGTACACAATAGCAACAAACGCATTCACCGCTAAAGGTGGAGACGGCTATGATGTTCTTAAAAAAGCATATGAAAAAGGTCGTGCAACCGATCTTGGACTTTCAGATTGGGAAAATTTAAGGGAACATTTAGTATCTGTAAAAGATTCTATTCCAACTAAAATTGAAGGGCGTATTGTAGATGTTAAAGGTGATGGTTCTGGTACAGAACTACCTGGTGGCAATATCGAAGCAAAAGATTTCTCAGGTACACCAGATGCACTAAAGGTATATAAAGGCGACGTAACAGTATCGATTACGGACGTATCTTTACTTGAAAATGCTGTAGTCAAAGGAAACTTAACTATTATAGGTACCCCAACTGGAAGCATCTCATTTAAGAATATTACTGTAGAAGGTGACTTTGATATTTCATCATTGGAAGGAAAAGCCTTCGATCTTAATGACTTAACTGTGGCTGGGGATACAAAATTATAAAAATAGAAAAGGATAGGAGCTAAATAATGAAAATTAGTAAGAAGAAAACCATTAATATTGGTTTAATATTTCTTTTGATTATCAGTTTAATTTCTCCGGTGAATATTCAAACAGCCAGTGCAGCGGATCTATTAACCGTAGATGAGGCAATTGCACAATTTGATGTAGCTGGAAAGAAAAACGTATCGGTTGAAGGGTACATTGTAGGGCATGTAAAAAGTGAAACATCAGTAGTTGGCGTTGCTGATAATGATGATAACTTTGCTATTGCTAGTTCTCCAAGTGAAACGGATTTATCCAAAATAGTATACGTTCAGTTAACTACAACTTACAAACCTAAATATGGACTTAAAACGAATCCCGGAAATATTGGGAAAAAAGTAAGCATTTCTGGTTCTCTTGAAAAATACTTTGGTAATCATGCAGGTTTAAAATCACCAACCGCAATTTCTTTTGTCGATGGTGGTGGAGAGCCTCCAGTAGATATTAAAGTTGAGATTGTAACTGCTTCTATATCGTCTTCAGATGTTCCAAAAGGTACTGAAATCACATTATCAACAAAAACTGATGGAGCTACCATCCATTATACTACAGATAATTCTGATCCAACTGTTGCTAGTACTAAATACCAAACTGCGATTTCTATTGATAAAGATATAACGATTAAAGCAATAGCAGTTAAAGAAGGAGCGGTGCCTAGCGAAATTGCAGTATTTGCTTACAAAGTGTTAACTGAGTCCAATGCAATGACCATAGCTGAAGCCATTGCGAATAATACGGGAACAGCGACGGTGGAAGGATTCATCGTAGGTACTGCAAGTTCTGGAACTTCTTACGATCAAGTAGCTCCTTTTACAGTAAATACAAATATTGGCCTTGCTGATTCTCCAGATGAGACAGATGCATCAAAAATTTTACCAGTTCAATTGCCAGGTAATTCTGCCATTCGAACAGCATTAAATTTGGTGGATAACCCTACTCTTTTCAAAGCGAAAGTAACAATTACTGGATCGCTAGAAAAATATTTTTTAGTTCCAGGTTTAAAGAACCCTACTGCATTTACAATTTTAACAGAGGGGGAACCTGAAACCCCAAACCCAGAAGTAGAAGTAATGGATAATGTAGCTGCTGCCCGTACAATAACGGATAAGACAAAACTTATAAAAGTAACAGGAACCGTTACAACAGGGACTGGATTCTGGGGGCAAAAAGGATTCTACATTCAAGATAATACTGCGGGGCTATATGCATTTTCATCTGCAGCTGCTGTAGCTCCAGGAGATAATGTTGAACTAGTAGGGAAAGTAAGCCTCTTTGGTAGCGAGCTTCAAATACAACCAACTGAAATTACAGTTAAATCTTCTGGAAACCCATTGCCTGCTGAAAAAGTAATTACGCCTGCTGGGGTAAACGACAGTATTCAAAGCGAACGTGTACTAATAAACAAAGTAACAATTACGAATTTAGATGAAAAAGACACGTATGGTACATTTGAGTTTACTGCAACTCACGAAAATGGTGAGTCAGTTATCGTCCGAAATGATAATCGAACAGGACTTGATTACGCTACATTTATCCAAAGCTATAAAGAGGGGGATATTGTAAACGTTTCTGGTATTGCATCTAAATTCGGGACAGTATTCCAATTAAAAACACTAGGCTTAGGAAGCTTCGATCTAGTGAATAAACCTGCTGTTTACACGGATATTAATCCAGGAGCAGTATCTTTGGGAACAGCCGTTCAATTACTGACACAAATCGAAGGAGCTACAATTCATTACACATTAGATGGTAGTACACCAACGAAGTCGAGTGAGGTATATAGTAATCCAATTGTCTTATCAAAAGATGTAACAATTAAAGCAATCGCAGTAAATGGCGAAATGATTTCCAATGTAATATCATTCACGTACACCGTTATGAAAACAGATGAGTTACGTATTCGTGATATTCAAGGTAAAGGACATTTCTCGGCTTATGAAAATAAGATTGTAAAAAATATTACAGGTGTAGTTACACATATATACAATACAGCAAACTTTGTCATTCAAGATGTTAATCAAGATGATGACATCACAACTTCAGAAGCAATTATTGTTAATAAAGCTTCAAACGGTGTGGCAATTGGTGACGTTGTAACAGTTGAAGGAACAGTCGAAGAATGGAATTACGAAGGATTTTCGGACATGAAAACAGCGGATTTACCGGTTACACGTATTCGTGCAACAACAACTACTAAGTCTGGTACAGCTTCACTCCCAGCGCCGTTAACTATCGGAGTGGACATTCACCCACCAACTTCAATTATTGATAACGATGGATTATCGTCATTCGACCCAGAAGAAGATGGAATTGACTTTTGGGAATCGATTGAATTAATGCGCATTGCGGTTCCAAATGCAAGAGTGGTTGGCCCACAAAAAGATGGAGAAATTGTTGTTGTAGCAGAAGGGGTTACAAACAATGTATTTAACGCTTTAGGTGGAATAAACATTGCAGCTGATGATTATAACCCAGAGCGTATCATTGTAGACATTGCAAATAGATCATACGATGCTAAATCAGGTGACTACTTTACAGGAAGCATAGTTGGAGTAGTTGGATATGGACATGGTAACTACAATTTATGGACAAAAGAAACTAGTCTTCCAACTATTACGCGTGTGAAAAAATCGGAAATCGATTCGAGTATTGAAAAAGTAGACGATAAACTGACGGTTGCAACATACAATATCGAAAACTTTTCGGCGAATAAAACAGAAACGACAGATGAAAAAGTAGAAAAAATTGCGAAATCATTTGTGAAAAATATGAAGTCTCCTGACATCATTACACTAGTAGAAGTTCAGGATAATGACGGTTCAACAGCTTCTAATAATTCAGATGCAACAAAGAGCTATGAGCGCTTAATAGCGGCAATCGTTGCAGCGGGTGGCCCAACGTATAAATGGACGGATATTGCTCCTGAATACGATCAAGATGGTGGGCAACCAGGTGGTAATATTCGAGTGGGCTATTTATATAACCCACAACGTGTGACATTAAGTGAAGGGACAAAAGGAAACTCGACAAAAGCAGTTCAATGGGTTAATGGAGAGCTATCTCTAAATCCAGGTCGTATTCTTGACATTCCACAACCAAATACTCGTAAGCCGATTGCAGCTCAATTTGACTTCAAAGGTGAAAAAGTAGTTGTTATAGGCACTCATCTAAACTCTAAAAGTGGAGATCAACCATTATTCGGGAAAAAGCAACCTCCATTCTTAGGGTCTGAAGCAGAACGCATTGGTCTTGCAAACATGATCAATGAGTTTATTAAAAAAGGCCAGGCGCAAGATCCAGATTTAAATGTAATCGTAGCAGGTGATATGAATGATTTCGAATTTACTTCAACACTTGCGGCACTTAAAGCTGGCATCCTTACGAATATGGTTGAAAAAGTACCTGTTGGGGAACGTTTTTCTTATTACTACCAAGGAAACAATCAAGTATTAGACCATATATTAGTGACAAACAACTTAGCATCAAAAACAATCGTAGACATGATTCACATCAATGCAAACTACATGGAAATTCATGGACGTGCAAGTGATCACGATCCAGTACTAATTCAAATTGATTTACTTGCTGATGATGTAGTTGAACCGATTAAGGCTGAAAAAGCATATGATATTAAAAAACTTTCAACGAAGAAATTGACGATTAGTAAACCAAGCGTATCTGTATCACTTGATGATCAGTCGGTTATAACAGATGGCGTTCTATTTACAGGAGCTTATGCTGAATTCTATGGAGCGGGCTTTGCGAAGCATTCTGTCACAATCAAACCAGCAAATGCTGGGGCAATTGTTGATTTCAAAGGAATCAATGTACAAAAAGTTATTATTGATGGTACAAATGTGAAGGAAATCCGAGGTGCTGAAGGTATCCAAGCAATTGAATTTATGAATGGAGCAAGTGCTGCAACAATTAAATTCACAAATGTGAAAGGGGAACCCATTGTGGTTCCTTCTTTACCTAATGGAAACCAAGCACCAGTAGTGAAAAAGGCGATTCCTAATGCGACGATTAAAGCGGGGGAGTCCCTTTCGATTTTATTAACAGATCATTTTTCTGATCCTGACAATGAAAAGCTGACTTTCACTTCTACTAAAGGAACGATAACGCAATCCACTTTAAAACTTACCCTTGAAAAGGGAAGTCACATCGTAGGAGTGACAGCTTCAGATGGAGAAAAAAGTGTAACAGCAAGTTTTACAGTCAATGTTACTTCTGTTGAGTTACCAACAGATGATTATTATAAAGATGCGATAGGGAAACAGGGGCAAGCGTTAAAAGCTGCTTTGCACGAGATTATTGATGGGAATAGGGAACTTTCTTACGCTCAAGTATGGGATGCTTTGAAAGAAACAGACCAAGATCCGAAAAATCCGGGTAATGTCATTTTGTTCTATTCTGGAGTTTCCCGTTCTAAAACGCTGAATGGCGGAGACAAAGGCGAGTGGAACCGAGAGCATACTTGGGCTCAATCACACGGAGGTTTCGGCACTAGTAATGGCCCAGGGACAGACATTCACCATTTGCGTCCGACCGATGTACAAGTAAATAGTTCTAGGGGAAATCTTGACTTTGATAATGGAGGAACTCCTGTTAACGGATGCAATGGGTGTAAAAAAGCAACGAGTTCATTTGAACCACCAGATCGTGTAAAAGGCGATGTTGCACGAATTCTATTTTATATGGCCACTCGTTATGAACAAGGAGATCGTGTGGACCTTGAACTAAATGACAAGGTTAACAATGGAAGTACTCCTTACCACGGGAAGCTGTCAGTACTTCTTAAGTGGAATGAAATGGATCCAGTTGACGATTTCGAAAGAAACAGAAACAACGTCATTCAAAAATGGCAAGGCAACCGCAACCCATTTATCGATCATCCAGAATGGGTAAATCTGATTTGGAAGCAAGTAGGCTCAATGGATATGCAACGAGCTTCTTGAGTTGAGTTGTTTGAGTGCCTGGCACCCAAATAAGATAGTGGAAAGGCTTTTAATCAAGAAATTGATTAAAGGCTTTTTTGTATGTAATGATTTATAGTAAGTTTGAAAATCAGTTTTAAAGTATATTGATTTTTCAGAAATCTTAACGTATAATGAATTAAATACATGTTAAATACATGTATTTAATTTAATGATAATAGTTCTTATACGGTACTTTCATATATCTAGAAAGGTGATGAAAATATGAAAATGGCTAAAATAGGTGTAGTTTTTGATAAAGAGGAAGCTGAACTGCAATGGTCGTTAGGGAGAAATATTTTTGAGTTTTTTTTATTTGAAATTCTGGATCATTTTAGACTCCCATATGAAAAAATAGATGTTTTTGATGAATATGATGCATTTGATGTGCTAATTGTTAATTTGTCACGAGATAGTGTAGAGGCAAGTATGAAAATATTAGATTATGTACATTCCGGTGGAACAGTTATTTCTTACGGGGGATTGGAATCTGTCAGAAAAAAACTAGGTTTCTCGAAGATGTTTGATACCCAAAAGGGATATGCAGATTTGTCTACGTTCTTAAATCAAAGTCAGCCTTTGCGTTTTCTTTTTGCTGAACCTTGGAAACAAGATGGTGATCTTGTAGGTGTAAGGGAATTGGGATCTGTAGTTGCTGAGGATAAAACATGGCAAGGTGCATCAGCCCTACAGCAAGTTAAATATGGAGCAGGCACAATCGAACGTTGGTCAATAGCAATACCTCAAACAATCGTAGGTCTTCAGCAAGGAACACTGCCTGTTACGGAAGATGGAATAGCAGCTCCAGACGGCTCTGCAAACCTGGATGAGGGGATATTAAAGGCAGAAGATGGATTTGAATTGGATTGGGTTTTAGATAGAACACTTACAGAAACAGGGATGTCCTATTTTCCATATCCTTATGCGGACTTATGGAAAGAAGTAATAATGGAGCATCTATTAAAGAAGATTCTAGAAAAAGGTCTGACAGTTCCGTTCCTAGATTATTGGCCAGCTAATATAGAGCATGTAGCAATGATCTCCCATGATAGTGATTTAAATGTGGATGAATCAGCGCAAATTACATTAGATACGCTGAAGTCAGAAAATGTCCAATCCACATGGTGTATGATAGCTCCAGGTTACAGTGCTCCGATTTATGAAAAGATAAAAAAGGATGGCCATGAAATTGCATTTCATTATAATGCGCTAGAGCAAGAAGATGGAGTATGGTCTGAAGATGCTTTCCAAACGCAATTAAAGTGGATAGAAAAAGCAACGGCTACAGATAATATTGTTTCAAATAAAAATCACTATACACGCTTTGAAGGTTGGGGAGATTTATTTTCATGGTGTGAAAATAATGGTATACAAGTGGATCAATCAAGAGGACCAAGTAAAAAGGGGAATATTGGTTTTTTATTTGGCACCTGCCATCCATACTTTCCAATCGCATGGTCAGATGAAAAAAATCGCTTATATGACGTATTAGAGATCGGTTTCTTAACACAAGATTTAAATCACAATACGTTAGCAGACTCTAGTGTAATTCATCCATTTTTAGATGGAGTGAAAAGAGTAAACGGAGTCGCGCATTTTCTATTCCATCAATATCATATTTACCATCAGCCGAAAGTTCAAGAGGCAATCATTCAACTAATAACAACTGCAAGGGGTCAGGGATTTACATTTTGGACTAGTAAACAAATAAATGATTGGGAGAGAGCGCGTAGAAAACTATCCATATCAGGTATTAGTCATTTGGGAGATGTTGAAGTAACTGGTGATGTCGAAAGAAATGATTTTATGTTACTTATTCCTTTAGCAGATGAGCAAATAACAGATGAAGTAGGGTTAGTTAAAAGGTTAGGCATTAGTTGTAAGCAAGTCAAGGTGAAAGAGTCCTAATATGGGGGGATTTTAATGGAAGGAAGCATACTAGCCGTAAATGGTGGACCGAAAGTGAAAACTACCTCTTTTGGTACAGGGCAACGTTTTGGACTGGAAGAGGCAAAGGAATTACTAGAGGCTCTTGAACAAAATACATTGTTTTATCATTTTGGGCATAAAGTAAAGCAATTTCTCCAAGATTTTAATAATCTTTATGGAGTAAAATACAGTGTTGCTACGTCCTCGGGAACTGCAGCACTCCATGTTGCACTTGGAGCGGCTGGAGTTACTGTTGGAGATGAAGTTATTACAAGTCCTATTACAGATCAAGGGACGGTAGTTGGGATACTTTATCAAAACGCGATTCCAGTTTTTGCAGATTTAGATCCATATAGTTATACGTTGACTGCTAAATCTATCGAAGAAAAAATAACAGCTAAAACAAAGGCAATCATTGTTGTGCATTTAGCAGGTAATCCTTGCGATATGGACCCTATTATGGAACTTGCAAAAAAGTATAATCTGAAGATTATTGAAGATTGTGCTCAAAGTTATCTAACGACATATAAAGGGCGGCTCACTGGAACGATTGGGGATTACGGTTGTTTTAGTACTAATGATTTCAAACATATTTCCACTGGTGACGGAGGTATCGTAACCGTAAATTCGGGTGACGAGTCAGATTATTTTACCACTCATGCATTTGCAGATAAAAATTATCAAAGACAAGAAACTACTGTAGTGAAGGATTTAGAATACTTAGCGCCGAACTATCGTATGACGGAATTACAAGGTGCTGTTGGCATTGCCCAGTTAAAAAAACTAAACTGGATCTGCACAAGACGGAACGAATTAGGGGAAAAGCTAAACAAAGGACTCAGTACCATACCTGGTATTCACCCAATGAAAATTACGGATGAAGGTTGGTGCAGTTATTGGTTTTACATGCTCACCTTAAACATCGAGGAGTTATCATGCTCAAGGGAGGAGTTTTCAGAAGCTTTGGCAGCAGAAGGAATTCCAAACCAGTCTGGTTATATTCCAAAGGTGTTATATGCCCAGCCTTTATTTCAAAAAAAGCAGGCGTATATAAATAGTCATTATCCATTTGAACTAGGGTCCTATGATTACTCTATAGGTAGTTGTCCAAATGCCGAGGTTATTTTAGAAACGGCAATTCGATTGAATATAAATGAATTTTATACCGATCAAGATATTGAAGATATGATTGCTGCGATAAAAAAAGTTTCTTCTTATTATTGTATATAAATATTTCTGGAAGGAGGGTTACAGTGCGTAAAAATTTGTTTACCGACCATGGTATTCCTGTTTCGGCAGAGGAAGAAAGAACTGCTGCTATATGTATAAATGCAGAAGGGGACTGTAGGTTTGTAATTGCTGCAAAAGGATTCGTCATTATAGTAAATCTAGATAATAGTATGACAAAACAAGTGTTATTTCCTGAGAATAACATAGAATACCCTTATTCTTCATTTAGTAGTAATGGATTGTTCTATACTGGTGCAGGAAATATGTTTATGGTATTGGACCCTTTTTTAGAGCGCTTTATTAATTATACAGTTATTGAAAACGGGGAGGAAATTCTAGGCTTTAGTTTTGCAGAGGATAAACGAGGGGATATTTATTTCACCTCGTATCCCCACTGCCATTTACTCCGCTATTCTCCACATACAAAAGAGCTACTGGATTATTGCTCAATGGATCATTCGGAAAAGTATCCGGGGAGTCTAGCGATTGATCAAACTGGTTGGGCATATATAGGTATTGGAACTGAAAATAAAAATATAGTTGCCTTTCATATGGAAAAAAGGTTAAAGAAAAATCTCATACCTGAATCTCAAAGGGTGAAAGGTACTGGCTTTGTATATTTAGGGGAAGATGGATCTGTATATGGAAATATGGAAGCTGAGAATCCGACCAATTCAGCAACCTGGAGAAAATTTTCAAATGGAGATTTTGAAAATATCGAAGAAGGAGAACGATCAGCCTCTCTTTACTTTGGAACGGGATTTCAAAAGATCCATAGAAGTCAAAACTCTAATTACAACGTAGAGAGCTATAGCCTATCTGAAGGATTTATTCGCCTTATGCACAAGGAAACCCGTCAGACAAAAAGCATAAATTTCAGTTATACCTCTGATGGAGCAAAGTTATCAACTATTTGTCTTGGACCAGATGAGCATTTATACGGTACATCCATGCACCCCCTACAATTTTTTCAATTTGATTTCACTACAAATAAAATAACTAATTTTGGTGGAGAAGTTATTGAAAAAGGAGGGGGAGGCAATATTGCAGCTTATGCGACCAGTGGGGATTTACTAATTGGTGCGGCTTATGCAGGTGGAAAGCTATATGTATTGGATACTACAAAGAAACTCGTGAAGAGCGAAAACCCAAAGTTAATATTGCAGGAGGAGAGTATTCATCGACCACGCTGTGCTATTACTCTAAGTGATAAGGAACATTTTGTTTGGGGAGGATTCCCGGGATATGGGATGGTTGGAGGATCATTAGGGATTTATCATGCAAAAACAGAAAAAAACAAACTGCTGACACATGAAAAGGTAGTGATCAATCAAAGTACGGTTAGTCTTTCTCAATTGAATTCTGGTGAGATCCTAGGTGGAACAAGTGTTGAGACACCGGGTGGAGCAGAGTCACGAGAAAAAGAAGGATGTCTATATGTATTAGACAAAGAAACTCATACTGTGAAAAATAGCTTTGTTCCTATAGAAGGTGCTCGTGAGATTTCTCAACTATTTGTTGATCAATTCGACCGTGCACATTGTCTGACCAACCAGAGTATTTACTTTGTATGTAATCCAAATACGGAACAGATACTTTTCCGAAAGGACTTATCCAGTTTTGGTCAAATAGTTCGAAATAGTTTTGCATTTGATATGTCCAGTAATACGCTCTTTTGTCTCTTGAGTAATACACTGCTCAGTATAGAGATAAGTGAAGAAAAGTATGCAGAGCCGAAAGTAGTTCGTTCACTACCTATGAAAGCTAGTAGTGGAATTGTTCATAAAAATAATCGGATTTATTATGGTAGTGGGAGTCATTTATGCAGTATTGACACTGGGAAAGTGGAAAGTGATTAAGTATTAAGTATTGACTGGAAGGGATGAAGACCGTGTATACATTAAAAATGCTGGAGCAAGAAGGTGCTCCACCTTTGTTAAAGAGTGTGAGCGAGTTGAATGATTGGAACCTAAAGAAATCAGAGATACTCGATAATTGGCTAGAATGTATTGGTGGTCTTCCTCCTTTAGTTGAAACGAGTTTTAAGATTAAGTCTTGGAAGGTCCATATTGACCATTACCTCATCAACATTTTCTATGCAACCGTTTATATGGATTCGGTATCTGCTAATCTCTTAGTTCCAAAATCTGATGAAGATGATGAATTAATAACAGAGAGTGATGTACTTAATTTAATATATTCAAACAAGAAAAAGGGTTTTCCAGCGGTAATCGGCATGCATCCAACTAGTGATAATGGAAAAGGTGACATAAGCTCTGCTGCAGGTAGGGAAAATAGACAATACGGACTTGAGCTTGTAAAAAGAGGATATGTTGTTTTAGCTCCTGACACAATAACTGCAGGAGATAGAGTATTGGATAATGACAAGCCTTTTCAAACTGCTTCTTTTTATAAAAGCCACCCCGAATGGTCTGCGGTTGCCAAAATGATTGTTGATCATAAGCAAGGGATTAGTTTATTAGAAAAGCTTAATATAGTAAATAGCTCGAAGATTGGTGCTATAGGCCATTCCTTAGGGGGATATAATAGCTTCTTTCTAGCTGGCGTTGACAATAGGGTTAAGGCAGTAGTTTGTAGTTGTGGATTCTCACCTTTTGCACAAGATCCAGAGGAGCATCGTTGGGGAAAGCGGGAGTGGTTTAGTCATATACCTAGTATTAGTGACTACATCAATGAAGGGAATGTACCGTTCGAGTTTACAGAAATCGCTGCTCTTGTGGCACCAACGCCATTTTTTATATGGATGGGTCAAAATGACAAAATATTTCCACACTGGAAGCCAGCAGCAAACGGATTAGCTGAACTTAATTCTTTATACGAATGGATGGGGGAAGGGGAAAAGTTTAAGTCCTTAATAGGAAATTCCGGACATGATTTCCCTACGGAAATTCGTCAATTCGCCTATGCCTTTTTAGATAAATGGTTAAGTTAGTATGGTCTTCTGAAGTGTCTTTTGCAAAACATTTGTTATTCCTATAAAATAGGACGATTAATCAGTAGGGAGTTGTATGTGTTGCTAAAACGAAAAAGTGAATTTGAAAACCGCTACCATAAATTTATTCATGAATTAAAAGAAGAAATTATTTCTGGAAAGATTAAGCCTGGTGAATTTATTCTCCCGGAAAATACCTTAAGTAAGGTATATGAATTAAGTAGAGTTTCAATTAGGAAAGCTTTGGCAGAGCTTGTTGAGGAAGGTCTTATCGAAAAAATACCTGGAAAAGGAAACAGAGTAACTATTCCAAATGAAACACAAAAACAGACTATTACCTTAGGGTGGTTTTCCAATTCATATGAAATAGAGATTATTAGAAAAATTATCAAGCGCTTTGAACAACTCAATCCGTTTACGAAAGTAAATCTTCAAATCTTACCGAATAGCCAGTATATCTATAATCTAACACAATCGTTAAAGCATGATAGTGGTCCAGATGTATTTATCGTATCTGACTATCACTTCCGTGAGCTAATGGAAACGAATTGTTTAGACATCCTAGATCCTTTTTTACCGGAGCATATTGACGTAGAAAAGGATAGCTATAAGCAAGTGTTTGAAATGTTTACATACAATCAAACGATTCCTGTAACTCCTTTTGTATTTTCACCAGTGATGATTTGCTATAATCGCCGAATATTTGAAGAAGCCGGAATCGCAAAGGATTTCCAAATGGACACTTGGGATGACTTACTGGAGTTATCTATTCGGACGACAAAGGGGCTAGATGACAATAACCTAATAAACGAATATGGCTTTTGTTTTTCATCATCTACTAATCGCTGGCCGGTGTTTTTATTGCAAAACGAAGGAGCATTTATGAACAATAAGCGCTCTAAGTCTGTCATGAATAGCAAAGAAAATATTGAAGCACTAAATTACTGTGGAGATTTAATGTACAAATATCATGTCTCGCCAATTTTCTCACATGGAAGTAATGAGTTAGCTGAAAACCTTTTTATGCGAGAAGGTGCAGCAATGATTTTGACAACCTATTATTTTATGAATGAATTTAGAAATCACAAGATTAAATGGGATGTTATGCCACCTCCTAAAAATAGTGCCTCTGCTACTTTACTTTTAGGTGGTGCTTTAGGAATTAATACGAATAGTAAAAATAAGGAATCTGCACAGGCGTTTGTGAGTTTTATGGTAAGTATAGAAGCACAAACATTACTTAAGCAAGATGGATGTACAATTCCGATGCTTCGCAATGTAGCAGAGGATAACAATTTACTGCAACCTGGAATTCACCCAGAGCAATATAATGCGTTTAAAGAAGTAATGGAAACTTCCAAGACTATTAGAGACCTTCAGTTGACAATTGAGGAGTTTGAACTAGTAGAACGTGAGATGCAATTTTTCTGGGCCAATATGGAAAAAGCAGAGGTTACATCTAAACGAATAGAGGAGCTTTTAAATTTAAAACAAGCAACTAATAATGGATAATGAGTAATCTAAGGGGTGTACTTGTGATGGAATTTACTCAACTTCTTAAGCAGTTAAAGCCAAATCCTAGAATCTTATTTAATGAAGAAGAAATAAATGGAATCAAAGCAAGAGTGATAGATAACGGAAGAGGAAATCGAATTGATTTTAAAGGGGCATGGGAAAATACTCTTCAACTTGCAGAGTCGTATGTGGTGGAACAAGAGTTCACAGTAATTTATTCAGGTTGTTCAGTCCAACTAAATATCCCTTTACCACTAGTGCAACTGGACCCCATCGATGATCCACCAGGATATATTGATTATCCTTTTTGGACGATGTATTCTCGGGCTGTTGAGGATAGAATCCGATATTTAGCATTTGCCTACGGAATGACGAAGGAGAAAAGGTTTGCTGAAAAAGTAAAAGAGTATCTGATTGCGCTATCTTCCTTTACAAGATGGTTCGAATTTTTACCACGAGGGGCAGAAGGGAATTTAAGTAATGCTCATTTCACTATAGGCGCAGCGATTGGGTATGATGCAATTTTTCATACACTATCCAACGAAGAGAAAAATGCGATTAAAAAAGCTATTTTAGTGAAAGGTTTACAACCATTCGGCATTGATTTTAACAATTATGACAGCCATAATATCATTGCTTCAAAACGAGTTGCGATGCTAATTGGATCACTTGCTATCTTAGATAATGATTGCAAGGAAGAAGTAGAACCATTTATTTTGAATTCCTGTGCCTACATAAAAAATTATTTAGATAGTAGGATGAGGGATCCAGGTATTGAGGGACTGTTGTATTTAAATGTCGCTGCAAGACATATCTTAATGGCAGTAGATACGTATCATCGTTCAACAGAAGACTATGAATTTCTCAAACACGCATATTTCAATTTTCTGCCGGATATTTTCATATACACACTTGGCACAGCTGGAAAATCTAGTTTTGTTAACTTCTCGGATTCATTTTATAGTTTAGATATTTCTTATCTCATGGCTATAATTGCTTCCAAAAATCAAAACCAGATTGCAAGCTGGTATATGAATAAATTCTCTGAAAGTCATTTGGAAACATTGCTTAATTCTAATAATATTCCAGAGCCAATGGAACCAGAAAATTATTACGAAAACAAGTATTCAAATATATTTCCTACAATAGGATGGGCTTCACTAAGAAGTGGATGGAAGGAAAATGACCATCTCTTGGCTTTCAATGCGAGTCAGTCAGCAAAGAATCATAACCATTTTGACCAGAATAATTTCATTTTGCATGTTGCCGGAGAATGGTTAATTACGAATCCCGGATATCAGGATTATGTAGAGGGTCCTAGAAGAGAGTTTACGATTGGAACAATAGGGCATAACAGCATGCTCATTAATGAAGTTGGGCAATCTCAAATGGGAAGAAGTAAATTTGTAGACTGGCATACTTCTGAGAACTTTTCTTTTGTTATTGGAGAAGCGACTGATGCTTATGACACGAGTATTTCACAATGGGAACGAAAAAATTTACACATCGATAAAAGCTATTTTGTTATCGTGGATAAGGTCGTAAAAAAGGATGCGGATGGCATTCTCAGCTTTCTGTTTCATACAACAGCACAAATATACGTTGGTGATCAGAACATACTACCAGGGGAAAAGATTGAGGAATCGCATATCGAATTTGTTGGTGACAAAGCTTCCGCATCGCTTTACATTTGCTATCCAAATGATATAAAGAAAAGTTTAGAACAACATGTGGGAGCAAAAGAGTACGGCTCTTATCTAAAGGTAGTTCCAAGTGAGAATGAACAGCTGCAATACGTAGTGACAATAATTGTTCCTCATATAGTAAAAAGTGAGTTCGACTACTCAATTACAAATGATGGTTCGTTTTTTTCTATACAAGTTAATCGGGAAAAAATTATAGATTATATTCTAGTAAATGAGGATAGAAAGAGTGTTTGGCAAACGACATCTAACGGAACGGTTACATTCCAAGGAGAGCAAGGATGGGTATCATTATTAAATGATGAGCCGATGCCAAGTAAATTTTCCGTCATGAATGGTAGTTGCTTAATTGTTCAGGGAAATACAGTTATTGAGACAACGGAGGCAATGAATATATCCGGCTTTTTTGAAGAAGATGAGGCTAAATTACAACTTGAGTTACAAAAAGATACCAAAGTATTGATAAAAACCGTGAATCCTACAAATATACTTATTAATGGCGAAAAGCATCAAAATGAGGCTGCTATCTATCATTCTGAAAAGGGTTTGCTTGAATTAAATTTGAAGCATGGGATGTATGTAATCGATCTATTTTTTTAATCTAGCGATAAGAATAAAAGAAACAATTGTAAAAGGAGAAGACTGAATTTTCTGTTTAAAAAGATATTATAAGAGGGTGATTTATATGGAGCTTACTGGATGGAGAGGTTCTTTATATTACTATATGGATTGGGCCTTAAAGCTCGCATATTTAAATATTCTATGGTTGGTAGGAATAGTCATTGGAATTGGATTTGCAGGATTTTTTCCTTCAACGGTAGCGATGTTCTCAGTGCTTAGAAAGTGGACGCAAGGTGAGGATGAGGAACTGAAGGTTTTAAGTCATTTTAAAAGTGAGTATAAAAAGGAATTCATCAAATCTAATAAATATGGCTACTTATGGGCCGGATTTGGATTAGTAATATACGTAGATTTACAATTTTTCCGTGGCATTCCTTCCATGTGGGCACTAATTGTTTCTTTATTCTTTTTTATGCTTGGTGCTATTTATATTGTTGCTTTGCTCTATAGTTTTCCAGTTTATGTTCATTATAAACTAACGATAAAGCAATATTTTAAAAACTGTGTACTAATTGTTCTTTCTAATCCACTATTTTCAGTGTTCATGGTTCTCGGATTTTATTTCCCATACTACCTCATGATGAAAATACCAGGATTATTATTATTTTTCAGCGGAAGTCTAATAGGTCTTGTATTAATGATTATTTCGAACAAAATGTTTACTATTTTAGAAAAAAATAAAGAGCAAAATAACCCAAAATAAGAAAAAAATACTATGAAAACATTGAATTTTCACAAAATTTAAACTATCATTAAATACATGTAGTATACATGTTGTTTGTAAAGTAATTTCTAATTTAATAGGAAGGGGAAATTAGTTATTAAAACTAAAACTAAAAGTATTGATACGCTTGATTCACCAAAAGTTGTATCAAAAAATATCCCGACTAATAGAAAAAAGAAGTCTTTAAAAAAAAGATTATGGCGAGATCGCTACTTATTATTACTAATCTTACCAGGTGTTTTATATTTCCTAATCTATCGCTACATTCCAATGGCAGGTATGCTTTTAGCATTTAAGGATTATAGTCCGTTCCGAGGATTTACAGAAAGTCCATGGGTAGGGTTAAAATACTTCAAACTAATATTTGAGGATACAGAGGTTATACAAGTTATTTGGAACACACTACAAATTTCGTTTTTACAAATCATTTTTGCCTTTCCGATTTCTATCGTACTTGCCTTAATGTTGAATGAAATAAGGCATCAGATTTATAAGAAACTCCTTCAATCCATTGTTTATTTACCACATTTTTTATCATGGGTTGTCGTTGTGGGAATAACGGTTATTTTTCTTAGAAGTGAAGGATTAGTAAATAGTTTTCTAGTGAATTTTTTGAACATAAATCCAATTCCATTTTTAACAGATCCGGCTATGTTTAAGCCAATAGTTATTTTTCAGGTTATCTGGAAGGAGTCGGGATGGGGGACAATACTTTTCTTAGCGGCATTGTCTGGCATTAGTCCACAATTATACGAAGCTGCTGTAATAGATGGTGCTAGCCGTTTAAGACAAATGTGGCATATCACTTTGCCCGCTTTAAAGAGTACAATTGTCATTTTATTAATTTTGCGTTTAGGAAATGTTATGGACAGTGGCTTCGAGCAAATATTTCTAATGTTGAATCCTTTTAATATGGAGTCTGGAAACGTTCTGGATACCTATGTGTATTTTAAGGGAATTCAGCAGGCTAATTTTAGCTTTGCAACAGCTGTAGGCTTATTTAAAGGAGTTATTGGACTAATACTTGTTGTTCTTGCAAATAGACTTGCGAAAAGGTTCGGTGAAGAAGGTTTATATTAAAGCACCTTCTTAATAGATTTATGTTAGGGGGCAAGATTATGTTTAAACTTACTGGCCGCGAAAGGGTAATGGATATTATGAATAACGTTCTGTTGTTAATAATATCATTAACTATGCTATTTCCATTTTTTTATATTTTTTCCGTGTCTTTTTCAAGTGTAAGTGATGTGCTCAATAGTGAGTTTCTTTTGTGGCCAAAGGATTGGGTAACAGATGCTTATAGTTATATTCTAGGGTCAGATCAATTCATTCGATCCCTTTGGGTAACGATCTATATCACTGTAGTAGGAACTTTTGTTAATCTCGTTTTTACTTCTACGATGGCTTATGGATTAACAAGAAATATTATTGGTCAGCGGGTAATCTTATTTTTAGTATTGTTCACAGTACTATTTTCTGCAGGGATGATTCCAACTTATATTATCGTAAAAGAAACTGGTTTATTGAATTCTTTATGGGCGCTAATAATACCTGTTGCGATAAGTCCTTTTAACTTAATCATTATGACACAATTTTTTAAAGGGATTCCTGAAGAACTAACAGAAGCTGCGCTTATCGACGGAGCCACTGATATACAAATCTTTTCGAAAATTATTTTACCTTTATCTAAACCTGCTTTAGCAGCTTTTGGACTGTTTTATGCAGTAGGGCATTGGAATAGTTATTTCTCAGGCGTTCTTTATTTAAATGACCCTGCTAAGTGGCCGATACAAGTTATTTTACGTCAAATTGTAATTGTGAATGAACCAAATGCTGCACTAGGCGGTCACGCAGCTATGTTAGAGGCACTGCCTCCTCCAGAAACTGTTCAAATGGCTGCTATTCTATTGGCGACTTTGCCGATATTAATTGTCTACCCATTCTTACAAAAACATTTCGCAAAAGGAGTGATGCTTGGGTCTGTAAAAGGTTAGAATATGACAGTTATCAGTAGTAAGAAAACATTGTTTTTTCTTTATAAAAAGATTAATGGAGGGGTTAATGTGAAAAAAAAGTATTTGATTATTAGCTTTCTACTTCTAGTCCTAAGTTTTATGATGATTGCTTGTACTTCGGAAGAAACCACCAATGAGAAGGAAACAGACAAAGAGAAAGAAACCGCAACGGAACCAGAGAAAGAAAAAGAAGTGAAAGTTGATCCATTTGATCATAGTGAAAAATATGCAATTACAGGGATGACATTTCGCTTTGGCGATCCACCCCCTTTAAGTAGTCCTGGACTAAACATGATAAATGAGCGATTCAACGTTGATTATAAACCTGAAATTATTCCTCAAGGAGATTATATTGAAAAATCTTCGGCAATTGTAGCTTCAGGTTCGATGCCGGATTTAATAGGGTTTCCTGGTACAGATACACGCTTCTATCAGTGGGCTGAAGAGGGTGCATTTTTACCGCTAGATGATTATCTATCACATTATGAAACTCTTGGTAATATTCCAGATTATATATACAATTCTTTTAAAGTGGATGGAAAAATATACGGAATTCCACGTTACTCACAACCATACCCTGTTACTCCAATTATTCGTAAGGATTGGCTAGATAAGCTAGGTTTAGAAATTCCAACGAATTATGAAGAGCTAGAGAAAGTTGCTATTGCATTTACTAAAAATGATCCAGATGGTAATGGTAAAGCAGATACGTATGGAGTTGCAATCGGAGAAAATATTAACCCGAACTTCAATATGGGAACTTATTGGGACTTTAATGCTTGGTATCATCAAAATAATAATGGTGATTTTATTCCTGGTGTGATTTCAGATGGAAGAAAAGATTTAGTTCAATTTTTTGCTAATCTTTACAAAGAAGGTGCAATGACAAAAGATTTTGCAGTACTAGATTGGGCGAGTACGAATACTGAATTTTATTCAGGAAAAGCAGGGATTTTTGTTGGAGGAGTTTCGGGTATGTCAGAGGCATACTTTGAGGGGTTACTAACGATCAATCCAGATGCGCAACTTGTAGCAATTCCTCCTTTTGAGGCGCCAGACAAATCTAAAGGATTTACAATTGGCTCAGGATATTCAGGGATTTTAGCATTAAACGCTAAGCTTGCTGGTGATGAAGGAAAAATTTATCGTGCATTAGAAATGGTCGATTTCGGTAAGAAATACTATCCGAGTGATACAAAAAATCCACAAAATGCGGATTTTGATTTCTATTTAGGTAAAGAAGGAACTGGATACAACATGGAAAATGGAGCAGCTGTCCAAGTTCCAACGTTCTCTTCTGAAGGACTTTCACCATCAACATATTTCTTAGATAACAGAGAACAAGTTCCAACGGATGCAGATATTAATTATGCAGATGCATATAAATTACCAGAGTTGAAAGAAATGACAACTACCTTACAGGAAATGTTTGAGTCAAACAAACTATATGTAGACCCATCTTACGGAGTTCTTTCGCCAACAAATCAAGAAAAGGGCACAGAATTATTGCAGTTTTTAATCAACGAGCAATCTAAAATGATTGTTGGTCAAAGAGCAATATCAGATTGGGAGACACTTGTCGAGGAGTACATGAAAAAAGGCGGAGAAGCGATTATTAAAGAAGTAAATGAAGGAATCAAGGCAAAAGGATACACAGAAAGAGAATGGAAATAATAATGAATGGCCTATTCGCTAATGCGAATAGGCTATTTTTTTATAAGGCACCCAAACTACTCTCCTAATCCCAAGAAATCACTTAGAAAGCCACAAAGCGCACCTCGAAAGCCCCAAAGACCATTTCGAAAGCCACAAAACCATCTCCGAATCCCTCAAACTCCTCCACAATGAATGAAAACGCATTCAACTTCACAACAATTCTGAAATTTGGTGTAGTTAATTTTGTCGAATGATGTATAATTGAAAAGGAATTATTATTCTAGCAAACTAAAAGGGGTATGTTTTATGAAGAAAAGTAAGTTAATGTGGCTACTAGGAATGATATTGATTTTCGGTATCTTTTTAGTTGCATGTGGTAAGGAAGAAAGCACGGACACTTCTGGAGAAACAAAAAACACAGAAAATACGGATGGTACTGAAGAAACAACAAGTAATAAACTTGATGATGAGCAAATATTAAATTTAGTAGAGCGTGCAGAGATTCCATCAATGGACTCGGTTCTTGCGGATGATGCTGTTTCATTCAATGCGCTAAACAATGTAGCGGAAGGATTATTCCGCCTTAATGAAGAAAATGTAGCGATTCCAGCTATGGCTGAAAGTGAGCCAGAAGTTAGTGAAGATGGTTTAACTTATACATTCAAATTACGTGATGCTAAATGGTCAGACGGTACACCTGTTACAGCTAAAGATTTTGTATTTGCTTGGCAGCGTGCAGTTGACCCTGATACAGGATCGACTTATGGACCTTATATGATGTCTGGAACGATCAAAAATGCAACAGAAATATCAACTGGTTCGATGGATAAAGCTGAATTGGGAATAGAAGCGAAGGATGACAAAACGTTGATCGTTACTTTAGAACGTCCAGTTCCTTATTTTGCATCTCTCATGGCATTTGGAACATTTTATCCACAAAAAGAAGAATATGTAACTGCACAAGGTACAAACTACGCAACCAATTCGGAGAGTTTATTGTCCAACGGTCCGTTTATCCTGACAAACTGGGATGGAAATGGACTATCTTGGACTATGGAAAAAAATCCAGAGTATTGGGATGCAGAAACAGTGAAGCTGGATACGATCAACATAGATGTTGTGAAAGAAGCAGCTACATCTGTTAACTTATATAATAATGGTGAAAAAGATCGTGTTGTGCTAACTGGAGAATACGCGATGCAATATGCAGATAACGAAGAAGTGGAACAAGTTCTAAAACCGACAGTATATTATTTGAAATTTAATCAAGAACGAAATGGAAATAAAACACCACTTTCTAATGTGAAGCTACGAAAAGCACTTGCTATGTCTTTCAACAAACAAGATATGGTTGATGTAGTTCTTGCAAATGGTTCAATTCCAGCAGATTTCCTTGTACCAACAGCGTTTGCTTACGATGAAAACAAAAAGGATTTCCGTGAGGTAAACGGCGATATGCTTCCATTTAATGCAGAAGAAGCTGCAAAACTATGGGAGGAAGGCATGAAAGAGGAAGGCTTGACTGAATTGAAGCTTGATTACATTAGTGGTGATACAGATCTTGCGAAAAACATGGATGCTTACTTGCAAGCACAGATGGAGACTAACCTTAAAGGACTTAAACTTAATTTGAAAAACGTTCCTTTTAATGTGAAATTAGATTTAGATGCTGCTCAAGATTATGATATCCAAAGTACTGGATGGGCACCTGACTTCCAAGATCCAGTTACTTTTGTGGATCTATTCCAATCAGAGTCATCTCAAAATAATATGTCTTACAATAATGAAAAATTCGATGCTCTTCTAGATCAAGCAAAAGGTGAGCTTGCATTGGATCCAGCAGCTCGTTGGCAAGTGTTAGCAGAAGCTGAAAAAATGATTGTCGAAGAGGATGCAGCGATTGCTAATATGTACCAAACTGGTTCTATGTCGCTACAAAAACCTTACGTGCATGGTATTATTGCACACCCATTCACTGGCGATTATAGCTACAAGTGGGCTTACATTTCAGGTAAATAGTTTTTGATGCCAGGCACCAAAACAATAACAATTAAGAATGTCCTTCAATCGAGTATTCGATTGAGGGGCTTTCTTTTTTTAGAAAAAACAGCATTCTCTGCTTAGCCTTTGAATTAAAGACATATTAAAGTCATGTCATAAATTAAAGTAGTACGATACTATAATTATAGAATATTCGTAATAATTAGTTATAAGAGGGGGATACGAAATGACAGGCAGTACGGAAAAGAAAAAGGGGAATATATTTAACTATCTTGGACCTGCATTAATTACTTCAGCGTTAGTGTTAGGACCTGGAAGTATAACGCTCTCTTCAAAGATAGGTGCAATTTATGGATCTCAATTAGTTTGGACACTTGTGTTGGCAGTTGGTCTGATGATGGTGTATACCGAAATGAGTACAAGGATTGGGATTGCTGCGAAGTCGAGTTTTATCGATGTCATTAAACAAAAATGGGGATTTGTTGCTGGATTGTTAATAGGGATAGGTGCATTTTTAGTAACAGCATCGTTCCAAGCTGGTAACGCAATAGGTACTGGAATAGCAATATCTGCAGTTACAAATATGAACTCAACTATTTGGATTATTATTTTCACACTAGTATCTATTGCACTATTATTTACAAAAGAGTTTTATAAAATATTAGAAAAAATGATGCTTGTTTTAGTAGTGATTATGTTACTCGCTTTCCTAATTACTGTAATTTTGGTTCAACCTTCATTAGGAGATGTATTTAAAGGGTTTATCCCAACTATGCCAGAGGGCAGTATCGGGTTAATCATTGCGTTATTTGCAACTAGCTTTTCTATTGTAGGAGCATTGTATCAATCATATTTAGTAAAAGAAAAAGGATGGACGATTGCTGATGCAGGGAGTGGGAGAAAGGAATCGTTTTTGGGGATTTTTCTTCTTGGATTTATTTCATTTCTCATTATGATTACTGCCGCTACAATATTAAAGCCTCAAGGACTTATTGTGAATAATGCTACAGAAATGGGAATGGCATTGGAGCCTCTTTTCGGAAGCTGGTCTACATTTGTCTTTATGCTTGGATTGTTTGGAGCCTCATTTTCATCTCTCATGGGGAACGCAACTATTGGCGGATCCTTAATGGCTGACGGTTTAGGAGTTGGAAATAACTTATCGAATATGAAAGTGAAGTTATTCATAATTCTTGTCATGCTTTTCGGATCAACTATAGGTATTGTGTTTGGATCAGCACCACTAAATCTAATTATTTTTGCACAAGCCGTTACTATTTTTGTTGTACCATTCATAGCGATTGCGATTTTAGTAGTTGCAAATGATCAAAAAGTGATGGGGGAACTAAAAAATAAATTATTTAGCAATATAGTAGGTATTATCGGATTACTTGTACTAATTTATTTAGCGTTTAATAATGCCAAAACAATCTTTTTTTCTTAAAGGAATGGAATAGGAGGACTTACATTGAAAACAGTTGAAGAATTAGAAAATTTAATGACAGAGCCATCTGAAGCGTTAGTAGGGGATATGCGTAAGCTTGAAGGGAATATAATTATTTTAGGTATTGGGGGAAAGATGGGTCCAACTCTTGCAGTTATGGCTAAAAAGGCAATTGATAGAGCAGGTGTCGACAAGAAGGTAATTGGAGTTTCTCGTTTTTCGAATGGAACTTTACAATCCGATTTAGAAAAAGAAGGAATTGAAACAATCGCTATTGATTTATTGGACGATGAAGAATTAAGAAAGCTTCCTATTGAAAAAAATATAATTTATATGGCAGGCAATAAATTTGGGACGACTGGTAATGAGCATTTTACTTGGGCTATGAATACGTATCTTCCTGGTAGAGTTGCGGAGCATTTTAAAGGTTCTAATATTGTGGCATTTTCCACTGGAAATGTGTACCCTCTAGTACCAATTTCTTTTGGTGGCTGTGATGAACTTCATCCAGTTGCTCCAGTAGGTGAGTACGGTCAATCTTCATTAGGGAGAGAGCGGGTTTTTACTTATTTTTCTCAAAAAGATAATACTCCGTTAACTATTTTCAGACTAAACTATGCAATAGACATGCGCTATGGTGTGTTGTTGGAAATTGCACGTTCTGTGTTCAATGAAGTTCCTATAGACCTATCTATGGGACATGTAAATGTTATTTGGCAAGGCGATGCGAATGAATATGCAATTCGCTCTTTACTAATAGCTAGTTCACCTGCAACGATTTTAAATGTAACAGGTCCAGAAACTCTATCTATTAGATGGCTTGCGTCAGAATTTGGACGAATGCTTGGCAAAGAGCCAATATTTACAGGAAAAGAAGAAGATAATGCATTATTAAATAATTCTAGTAAAGCACATAAACTATTTGGCTATCCAAGAGTTTCTATTCGTGAAATGATGGAATGGACAGCAGAATGGGTGAATAATGACGGTGAAACGCTTAATAAACCGACTCACTTCCAAGAGAGGAAGGGGGAGTTTTAAATGGTTTTATCACAAGAGCTTACGAAGCATTTGCAGGAAGGAACGTTCATCCCAGCTCATCCTCTTGCATTAACTAGTGAGAAGAAGTTGGATGAAAAAGCACAGAGGCGTCTAACTAGATACTATTTAGAGGCTGGAGTAGGTGGGATTGCGGTAGGTGTTCATACAACTCAATTTGAAATTCGAGACCCTGCTTTTAATCTTTTTGAAACTGTTTTACGGTTAGCGATAGAGGAAGTAGAGAAGGCGCAGTTACAGCGAGCCTTTTTAAAAATTGCTGGCGTGTGTGGAGGAACTGAACAAGCTTTGCAAGAAACAAAAATAGCCAAAAATCTAGGCTATGATATGGTATTATTAAGTAATGGTGGATTGAATGACTATTCTGAAAAAGAGTTAATTGATCGCACGAAAGAGGTTGCTAAAGAACTACCAGTGTTTGGATTTTATCTGCAACCTGCTGTTGGTGGCCGTGTTTTCAGCTATGACTTTTGGGAGCAATTTGCGAATATACCAAATGTAGTTGGGATTAAATTGGCTCCTTTTAATCGCTATCTTACTTTAGATGTCATTCGAGCTGTTAGCGCTTCCGCAAGAAGAGATGAAATTGCCCTTTATACAGGCAATGATGACAATATTATCGCAGATTTATTTACAACCTATGAGTTCGAACTAGATGGAAAAACAGTAGGAAAACAAATTGTCGGTGGCCTTCTAGGACATTGGTCGGTATGGACTCATGAAGCTGTAAAAATGTTTGAGCAATTAAAACTAGCAAGAGCTAATGAACAAGTAGACAAAAAGTGGTTTGCAATTGCTCAAAATGTAACCGACGCAAACTCTGCATTTTTTGATTCTAAACATGATTTTAAAGGAAGTATTGCTGGGATTAACGAAGTACTAACTAGACAAGGACTTCTAAATGGAAATTGGTGCTTGATGGATCATGAAGTATTGAGCCCTGGCCAGTCGGAGGAAATTGATAGAATTTATGCTACTTATCCTGAGCTACATGACGATGAATTTGTTCAGAATTTTTTAAAGAAGGAAAACGAACGATAAAAAGATGGAAGGACACATTCTGTAGGGTGTGTCTTTTCACGTTGGAAAGGTTGGATATGATGGAGACACATATAAAGGTTGGGGTAATTGGTCCTCTTTGGATTCGAGATACAATTATGCGATGTTTTGATCTCTTTCCTACAATCCAACCAACTTTCCGTTTGTCTGATGAAATAGAGGAAGCAAGAGATTTCACTGTTGAGCTAAGTGAAGAGGTAGATTGTTTATTATATTCTGGACGAATTCCATATTTAGTAGCGAAAGACGAAATCCCAGTTGATGTTCCTGCATTTTATATTCCCTTAAAAGGATCTGGACTATATAAAGCACTTTATAAATTAAATAAGAAAAACGACCTCACACATATAAGTTTTGATGGCATACAAAACGAATATATTGACATAGTAAAAACAAATTTAGAAGAAACTTTTGAATATAGTAATTTTAAAGAGATTGTTTCATTGGAAAATGTGGAGGACTTAGTTAATTATCATCTTGAAAATGTCTCAAGGACACCTGCTGCAGTTGTTATTACAAGTTTGAAATTAGTAAGTGAGTCTTTAACCGAAAAGCATATTTTGAACGAATGGCTGAAGCCTTCAGAGGAAGATATTGTAGTTGCTATTGAGAGAATGCTTCTCGCAACAAATCAGCGAAAGCAAAAAGAAATGCAAATCATATTAGGAAGAATTTTCATCGAAAATGTAGCTGTTACTATGAATGAATTCATGACAGAACAGCAAGTACAAAAACGAAACCATGAAATTTATCGAATGCTCCTACATTTTGCAGAGCAAATGAGTGGCTATTTAACTGCTTTAAGCAGTAATGAGTATTTATTTGTCACAAATCGAGGAATTTTTGAACGAATTACCGAAGGATATAAGTATCTTCCAATAGTAGATGAGGTAAAGAAGAAACTAGGGGTTCATCTATCCATAGGAATTGGTTTTGGTTTTACGGCATTAGAAGCAGGTTCACATGCGAGGGTAGCGCTCATCCAAGCTCAGGAAAGTGGGGGCTCTTGCTGTTTTATCGTAAGAGAAGACCGAAGTGTATTTGGTCCAATTGATTTGATGGCTCCGATGAAGTACCCGATAGCAGTTACTGATCAATTACTAATACATCAAGCTGAACTTATCGGAATGAGTGCAGCGAATATAGAAAAGACGATGGCGCTGATTAAACGAAAAAAGAAAAATGAGTTTACTGCGCATGAATTAGCATCAGTTCTAGGAATAACGCCAAGAAGTGCGCATCGGATTGTCCAGTCTTGGCTAGATGCAAATCTAATAAAAGTAATTGGGACTGAAAAAATATCAAGAAGGGGTAGACCAAGGCAAGTGTTTTCCCTTTTGAATAATAAGGAGAGCAGCGGATGAAAATTGGTTTAATAGGCTTAGATACTTCACATAGTGAAATCTTTACTAGATTATTGAATGATCATAATGATCCATATCATATAGAAGGTGCTAGGATTACACATACAATACCTACCTTTTCGGAGGATTTATCAATTAGTAGCACTCGCTTTCCAAATTTTTATGATGTAGTAAAAAATACGTATAATGTTATTCCAGTAGAAGATGTAGAGGAGTTAATGAGTGTTGTTGATGCTGTCATCATTGGAACTGTTGATGGAAGGAATCATTTAGAGTGGTTTAAAAAGGTAGTAGGGTACAGAAAACCAGTTTTTATTGATAAACCGATAGTGATGAGTAGCGTGGAGATGGAGGAGTTGCGAAAACTAAGTGTAAAACATAATACTCCCGTAATGAGTTCTTCTTCTTTAAGATTCTCAGAGTCAGTAATGCAAGCTAAAGAAGATCCTACTATTCATAGTGGCTATTTCTATGGTCCGACTCCATTGCAGGAACAAATGCCAGGCTATTTTTGGTACGGTATTCACCTGCTCGAAATGGTCGTAACAATTTTCGGAACTGCGATCGAACAGTTGAAGCTTGAAGTTCTCTCTGATTGCGAGCAAATACATTTAACTTATACAAGTGGTAAACATGTCATTATTCGAGGAGAAAACTCGTGGCATAATCGTTTTGGAGCAGTTCTACATGCACCAGAAAAAGTTCATACTCTGAATCTTTGGGAAGAAAAAAAGCCATACTATGCAGGATTAGTAGAGCAAATCGTAGAATTTTTTGAAACAGGAGAGCCCACTGTGACATTAGAAGAAACAGCCCAAATCATTCAGCTAATCGAAAAAATTAATCGGTTAAAATGAAAGAAATTTGTCTGACACCCAAACAATTAAGGTCTTAAAGGATATAGTCTTTCAATCGAGAAATCGATTGAGAGGCTTTTCTTTATTAAGTATTGTTGTAACCAAACAATTCGGGACATAGTACTAAATTGTGTGCGTGCCTGGCACCCACACAATGGAAGTTATGATATTATGTTTTCAAAGAGAGGAGATTGATCATGGACCAGTTTATGAAGCGGGCGGTTGAATTAGCTGTAGAGAATGTGCAAAATGGAGGCCAGCCTTTTGGAGCAGTTCTTGTAAAAGACGGTAAGATTGTTGCAGAAGGTGTGAATGAGCTACATATCAAGCAAGATATTAGTGGACATGCTGAACTACTAGCAATTAGAAGAGCGCAGGAGCAATTACAAACAAATGATTTATCTGGATTTACGATGTATGCTAGCGGATTTCCGTGTCCCATGTGTTTCGCTGCAATGAATTTTGCTGGGATTGAGAAGGCATTTTATTGTGCAAGTCTTGATGAAGCAAAAACTGTTGGTCTTGGGAAATCTGCTTTGATTTATGAAGAGTTACAAAAGTCACAAGAAGAGCGTTCGTTCGAGATGATTTATATGGAGCTCGAAGAAGGGTTAGCAGATCCAATGGAGTTGTGGTCCAAGGTACCTAAATAATTGTGTGGCTGCCTGTGAACGCATACAACTATTGGTCGTTCCGATAATCTATACAATACCTTGCATACGCAGGTGCAGTTTTTCAGTACCTGCTGGTAATATGCTTCGAAGTAAAGTTAACTGAAGGAACGGTTAATTACTTCTATAGTTGTGGTAATAATAAGGATAGGAAGAGTAAGGATATTGTTCCAGCGAAGCTACCATAGGAATTTTTGTTTCGATTTGATTCGTATGAATATAGCTACTAACATGTCAAAGGCCGGTGGAGTCGAGAACCTCTTTTGAAAAGTAGCGATGTTCATAGATTTGCCCTGTGTACTTAATGCGATAATAATCACTATATCGTTTATTAATACGACTCATCAACTTTCCTAATGGAACTATTTCGGAACGAAGTAATGAATAGAAAAAAGGGCCACAATTTGATTTTGGCCCTTTTTGTCGTGTTAAAATTTAATTTTTGTTTGGGTGCCAGGTACTCAAACAAATGTAGACAAACAATTCGGGACATAGTACTTACCGAAACATAGTGTATTCTTCTCAAGGAAATAGCACCAATACATGATATAATTGGGTAATGGAAATATTCGAACTACACAAATAATCAAAGAAATGGACGTAAATTATGATGAAAAAAAATCTATTTAAAACAGTATTATCAGTTGCAATGTCACTCATGTTATTTATTACATTACTACCTTTACAGGCGCAGGGAGCAGCCCTGACGCCGCCTAAAAACGAGATGCGTGCAGCTTGGATTGCAACGGTTACAAATATCGATATGAAGGCTGGGATGAATGAGCTTCAATATACTGCTTGGGCGCGACAAACATTAGACCATTTGAAGGCTAATAAATTCAATGCAGTCATTTATCAAGTAAAACCGACAAACGATGCTTTGTATCCGTCCAAACTAGCACCATGGTCATCTTACATAACAGGGGGAAAACAAGGGAAGAATCCTGGTTATGATCCATTATTAATCATGATAAACGAAGCACACAGTCGTGGAATGGAACTACATGCTTGGGTCAATCCTTACCGAGTAACAATGCCGGGGCAATCATTAGAAAGTCTTGCATCTAATAATGTAGCCCGCACAAATCCTAACTGGGTAGTTAAGTATGGCAAGCAATACTATTTGAATCCAGGACTGCCGGAAGTACAAAATTACTTCATTTCTACGATCGAAGAATTAGTAGCTAACTATGATATTGATGCTGTACATATGGATGATTATTTTTATCCTTATAAAATTAAAAATGAAGCATTTCCGGACCAAGTAACATTCGAAAAATACGGTACTTCATTCAAAAAAATAGAGGATTGGCGCAGAGATAATGTAACCCAACTTGTCAAAAAAATAAATACAACGATTAAAAAGACTAAAGCATATGTGCAATTTGGGATTTCACCATTTGGGGTTTGGCGTAATAAGTCCATGGATCCAACTGGAAGTGATACACGCGCCAGTGTTGCGAATTATGACGATTTATATGCAGATACAAGACAATGGATAAAAGATGGTAGTATTGACTATATTACTCCTCAAATCTATTGGTCTAAAACATTATCTGTAGCAAAATATTCCACTCTATTAGAATGGTGGAGCAAGGAAGTACACACGTATGCAAGCGAACATCCTGTCAACTTATACATTGGTGTTGCTGATTATAAAGTAGGTAGTGATGCAGATAAGGCTTGGAACAATAAAATGGAATTACCAAATCAAATAATTGAGAATAGAACAAACCCAATTGCAGCAGGTCAAATGCATTTTTCTTTAAGAAGCATTCAAAAAAATATACTAGGCTATGCAACAATTCTTCAGCAAGACTTATATAACTATCATGCACTAACTCCAGCAACTCCTTGGAATAACGGGGATGTTCCAGAAATGCCAACAACCGTAGAAGTTAGCAAAAGTGCGGATGGAATGAAGTTAGTGATCCTAGATCAAAATAAAAAACAACCTAGAAAATATGTAATCTATCGTTCTGAAGGAAATGAAGTAGAATCGTATGATACGGCAAAAAATATAGTAGGTGTTGTATATAATTCAGATGGGAATACGATATTTGTGGATAAGACAGCAGATTTGGAAAAACGCTATACGTATGGAGTTACTGCTGTGTCCGCAACTGGAGTAGAAAGTATAGGTACTAAGCTTCCAAACAATTCACCTACTGCAACGAAAGTAATGTGGGGAAAAACGGAGTTAAAACGTGGTCAAATCGGAAAAGTGACTATTATGGCTGATACCCCCTTAGTAAAACTAGAAAGTGATGGATCTTTGACGACTGTTCGCATATTAAATAAGGGTGATGAGTTCCGAGTGTATAGTTACAAAGAGGAGCAAAATGGATTGTATGGATTAGGTGGAGGTAGCTATGTTCAAAAAAACATAGCAAAAGTAAAGTATGAAACACCATCTAAAGCAAAACTAGCTCTTTTACAATAAGTGCCAGGCACCCACACAATTCAACAAAATAACCATCTATCAAAATAACTGATAGATGGTTATTAAAGTTGTTTTCATTTATTCCTTGTTAAACTAAAGTTCTTCTTTATCATCAACGTCGCCATTGTAATTGATAAGAATTTCATCCCCTGCTTTTATATCAGTGTAAGCAAAGAAGTCGAATGTATGGTTGTCAAAATTAATATCATACATGGGCACTAGGTTCATACGAATGATTAAACAACATTCCATAACCTAGAAGGATTTCAGAATGATTTATGCCATACTCAAAAGCATAATCCGCGAGCAAAGTTTGCTCGATATGCTGATGCTGTTCGTTAGGATATGAAATAACAGGTGCTTCATGTAAAAGTTGCCCTTTTTTAATATCACATGTAGCAAATACCCCTCTATTGAATTCTCCATCACTTAATGGAGATGTTTTTACCTCAATCATGTTTTTCGCCTACTCACTTTAAAATATTCTCTCTAACTGTAAGACTAATTTGGCTATTTGGCTTCTTTTATTTTCAAAGAGACTGATTTTCTTCCCAAAAATTGCTCCGTTTTTTTATTGGAGCATTTATCAAGTAGGAAAAAAGTTATCGACAAAACTTTTATAAGGTAAAACCATCCCTTTGATGAGATTTGTATGTTTGCGACAAGAAAATAGATTAATAGGTAGCGTAAGAAAGATTTTAACTTTTGCTAATAACCTAGGAATGATATTATTCAACAAAAACTATTTTATTGTCGTAAATGATCGTTCGAATTTTCTTGAAAAAGAACAGTTTCGGTTATAAAGTAACGTAAAAATGGAGGTGAGCAGGCACCCATATAATTTTAAATTGTCATAGCATCATAGATTAGGACATACATTAGCAAAGTATCATACTAGGCACAAATTGCTTCATTTGTGCATAAGGGGGAAAAGTATTGAGAAAAAGAATTGGCAGTAAATTTTTTAGTGCGTTCATGGTACTAGCTATGGTATTTTCATTGCTTGGTCCGATGTCGACTGCATCTGCAAACGCAGGTGTAAAGCCGTTCAAGCAAAACACTCAAAGCGAAAGTACTTTGCAACAAAAGTCAGCAATTGCTGAACAACTAAATGTGCTAGAAGGTGGATCTAAACTACACAAAGATCTGCAAAATCTTTCAGGCAATCAAGACGTAGCAGTAATCATTCATTTATCTGAAAAACCGGTCGCTCTTGAAAAAGGAATAAGTGAACTAAAAGGAAAAGCATTTTCCATCACACAAGAAAATGCAGTAAGAGCAAAAGTAAAAACACAGCAAATATCTGTGAAAAAAGCATTAACAATAAATAATATTGCCATTAAACAAGGCTATGCTTTCGATACAGTTTTAAACGGTTTTGCTGCGGTTGTAAAAGCGGACGACCTTGACAAGCTCCTTACAATCCCAGGGATTACGCTTGTAGAACCAGATGCAATTGTTTATGCATCGGAAGAAACCAAAAAGTCTAAACCGAATAAAACTACTATGCCAATAAAAGATACAATAATAGAAGCGAAGATGAATACAAGTAATTCCTTTCTAGGAATTGAAAAGCTTTGGAATGAAGGGATAGAAGGCCAAGGTATCAAAGTGGCAGTACTTGATACTGGAATCGATGCCGATCATCCAGAGTTTGCTGGAATTTATAAAGGTGGAAAGAACTTCATCCCGAACTCGTCTGTCTATACGAGAACTCGTGCGGAAGATGATGCATCGGAAACTTCTCCTGTAGAACGTCCAGCAGGAACTCCTGAGTTTAATGAAAGAGGAAGTGCGTTCTATACGTCACATGGTACGCATGTAGCGGGTACAATCGCAGCAATTGGCGCGAACGAATACGGCATTAAAGGAATTGCACCTAAAGTGGATCTTTACGCTTACCGAGTGCTTGGAGCATATGGAAGTGGGTCTAATTCAGGTATTGTAAAAGCGATTGACACAGCAGTGATAGAGGGTATGGATGTTATCAACTTATCTCTAGGCGGAGGATCAAATACTGAAACCGATGCCGGATCTTTTGCGATCAACAACGCTATGATGGCGGGAACAATTGGTGTACTTGCAACTGGTAACGATGGACCTAACCGAGGAACAATATCTCCTCCTGCAACATCACGTTTAGGTATTGCAGTTGGTAACACAACGAACCCAGAAACAATGTACAACGGAGAAGTAAAGGTTAAGGTTGGTGACTATAATCTTACTAAACAATTGCAATTGATGGGTACTACTTTTGGGAAAGATTTAGCAACACAACTTCAAGGTGAATTTGACGTAGTTGCAATTCCTGGAAATGGAGAAGCAAAAGATTATGTTGGGCTTGATGTAGATGGCAAGGTTGCACTGATTTCACGTGGTGGCATTGCATTCGTCGAAAAAATTGATTATGCAGTGCAAAATGGAGCAGTAGCAACTATTATCCATAACTTTGCTGGTGGTACGAATGCACCTAATGCATCAGGAACATTCCTTGGCGATTCATTCGCATTTGTTCCAACGTATGATATGTCCCAAACAGATGGGGATGCAATTAGAGCAGCTTTAAAAAATGGAGAAGGAAAAGTTACGTTTGGTAATTTTAGCTCTACTAAAACAAATGGAGACGAAGTAAACGATTCAAGTTCACGTGGACCGACTACTCCGAACTTCGATATCAAGCCAGATGTAAGTGCACCTGGTACGAATATTATGTCTACAATTCCAATGTACAAAAAAGATTACCCAGATGCTGTTTACAATGAAGCATATGACCGAAAAACAGGTACATCAATGGCTACACCACATATCGCCGGAATTGCAGCGCTTGTTAAACAAGCAAACCCTAGTTGGAGTGCATTTGATGTAAAAGTTGCACTTTCTAATACAGCAAAAGTTCTTAATACAGCAAAATACGATGTATTTGCGCAAGGTGCTGGACGAGTAAATGCATATGCAGCAACTCATCCAAATGTACTTGCTTATGCACTAGACACTGCTGTTCAAAATGGAAACGGAACAATCGTTGAAAATTTAAAAGGAACAGTAACATTCGGTCCACAATCATTAAAAGAAAATCTTACTGTTACAAAACAAATTCGAGTAAAAGATATGAAAGGCACTGGAGGAACTTATACTGTAACGGTAGATAAGACAAAATCATTCGGTGACGCTAAGGTTACTGTTGATAAATCTTCATTTACACTTAATGGTGAGCAACTATTAAATGTTACACTAACAGCTTCAAAAGTGGCTACTACAAAAGCTGGAGATGAAATTCTTGGCTATATTAACATTGTCGGTAATGGTAATGAAATTTCATTGCCATATGCAGCTGACTTTGGTATAGCTAACACGACAGCAATAACAGATATGTCTATTACGGAAACAGACTTATCCTTTGACGGCGACGGTGTACAAGATACAGCCGAGCTTAGATTCACATTGACTGGTAATGTTGGTCAAAACCTTGTCGAACTTTGGGACATCATGAACCCAGATGGTGGATTGTATGGAGATGGCTACATCGGAGCAATATATGGAAGTGCCTCACTTGCGAAAGGTTCTTGGAAACTAGATATTGATGGTCAGTACCAAAAATGGGGTACTACAGTTTTATCGACGATTCCAGACGGCCTATACACAGTAGACTTTAGTGCACAGCCACCTACTGGAGCAGTTATTGGTGATTATGTTGGACCGGTTGTTGTAAAAACAACGAAACCGGAAATTGCTGGCTCTGTGAAAGATGGAGTAGCAACAGGGCAAGTAACGGATAAATATATCACGTATAACGATGAATTATATTTGTATGGTTTAGAATTTGAGTTGAATGAAAAACTACACGCTTCTTATATTGCAACACAAAACGGCGTAGCTGCGGCTGCAGTGAACTTTAATTTGGCAGAAGACGGATCGTTCACATTCCCTGTAACGAATGAAACTGACTCAGTGAAAGTTATCATTACAGATGAAGCAGGCAATGTTGGCGAAGCGTTAATTTATGAAAAAGAAGCAGTAGAGGCAGTAGTAACGCTGTCTGTTAACCCAACAACATTGGATTTAACAACAGGTCAAACAGCACAACTTACAGTTACCGAAACTACAACACCAGCAACAGGAACTCCTACAAATAAAGACGTAACGGCAAACTCTACGTATGTTGTTGCAGATGAGTCTGTTGCAACAGTGAAGGACGGATTAGTAACTGCAGCAGCAAAAGGATCTACAACGATTACAATTACCAATGGTGAAAACAAAGCAACAGTAAACGTAACTGTAAAAGATTCAGTAGTTATCGTACCAGGAGTAAAACTGGTTTCAAATAAAACGGAACTTGTGTTAGAGCCTAAAAAAGAAGCGAAGTTGACGATTAAAGAAGTAACAACAACAGCAGATGGAAAAGTAAAAAATGTAGACGTAACAAAAGCTGCAACGTATAAAGTTGCAAATACTAAAGTAGCTTCCGTAAAAGATGGCTTAGTAACAGCAAAAGCGGAAGGAACTACAACAATAACAGCTAAATACGGTAAAAATGAAGTAACAATCCAAGTAACTGTTGCAAAATCTGTCATTACACTAACTTCCAATAAAACAGCAGTTAATCTGGGAGTAGGAAAAAATGTACAATTAACGATTAAAGAATCAGTAACAACGCCAGATGGAAAAACTAAAAACACAGACGTAACAAAAGCTGCAACATATAAAGTAGCAGATGGCAAAGTAGCTTCTGTAAAAGATGGTTTAATCACAGCAAAAGCTGCGGGAACGACAACAGTAACTGCTAAATACAATAAAAACGAAGTAACTATTCAAGTGACGGTTACTCAATCAGAAGTGACGTTAACTACCAATAAAACAGAAGTGAATTTGGAAAAAGGAAAAGAATCACAATTGAGCATTAAACAAGTAACAACAGGAGCAGATGGAAAACCAAAAACATTAGACGTAACAAAAACTGCAACATATACTGTGGCAGATGCTAAAGTGGCTACCGTAACGAAAGGCTTAATCACAGCGAATGCTGCTGGAAATACAACAATCAGCGTAAAATACGGTAATAATGAACTAACTGTATACGTGACTGTTACAGAGCCAGTAGTGACACTTACTACAAACAAAGAACAAATTGACTTAGAACCAGGAAAAGAAGCACAACTAACGATTAAACAAGTAACAACAGGAGCAGATGGAAAACCAAAAACAGTAGACGTAACAAGTTTTGCAACATATAAAACTGCAAATGCTAAAGTGGCTACTGTAGCAGGTGGTTTAATAAAAGCAAAAGCGGACGGAGCTACAACAATTAGCGTAAAATACGGTGGAAATGAACTAACTATACCTGTGAATGTTGCATCACCAGTAATGACATTGTCAGCAAACACAACACAAATTGACTTAGAAGCTGGTAAAGTAGCGAATCTAATCATTAAAGAAGTAACGACAGCACCAGGTGGAAAAGATACAGTAAAAAATGTTACAGTAAATGCAACATATAAAACAGCGAACGCTCAAGTAGCTACAGCAAGTGCAGGTGTAGTAACAGCGAAAAAAGCAGGAACTACAACAATTACTGTGAAATACGGTAAAAATGAAATACCTGTCAATGTGACGGTTACTGAACCAGAAGTAACTTTAAACGCAGACCAAACAGAAATTAATCTAGAATCAGGAAATGAAGCACAACTGACAATTAAAGAATCAACAACATCAGGTGGAAAAACAAAGGTAAATGACGTGACGGTAGCTGCAACATATAAAGTAACTGATGGGAAAGTAGCTTCCGTAACAGACGGTTTAGTAAAAGCAAAAGCTGCAGGAAGTACAACAATTACTGTTACTCACGGTAAAAATAAAGTACTTGTAAACGTGACAGTTACTGAACCAGTATTGACACTGATCGCAGACGTAACACAACTTGATTTGGCATTAGGAAAAGAAGCACAACTAACAATTAAAGAAGTAACAACAACATCGAGCGGATCAACAGACAGAGATGTTACAACAGCTGCAACGTATAAAGTAGCAAATAATAAAGTAGCAACTGTAACGAATGGTTTAGTGAGACCAAAAGCAGAAGGAAGCACAACAATTTCCGTTAAATATGGCGGAAAAGAAGTAGTAATCACGTTGAATGTTGGGAAATCAGGAAGCCTAGTAACTCCTGAAATTCAATTAACACCAGAAATTAAGGAAGTCCCAGAAACTCCAGAAGCACCAGCTATGACGATAGGCTATAGCAAACTAGGAGACTTGTATTTGTAAGGTGTATCAACGCAAAAAAGCAGCCGATTGTTTTCGGCTGCTTCAGACTGTAGGCAAACTCGAGTTTGCCTACGGTCTTTTTATTTGGCTTTCCAGTATATTCTCAAAATGTAGCTTAACTTGCGCGTAATGAAAAAGTTGCGAGTAAACCCTAAAACATTCCTTCAAAACTCACCTCTCACTTCATACTCTCCCTCAACTTTTCCAGCATTCGTTCACGTCGTTTTTTTATACCAGGTATCGTAATTCCTGCTCGGGTTGCAGCTTGTTGGAGTGAGATTCCTTCGACGAAAATCCAAGAAATTAGTTCTCGCTCGGTGCTCGTCAATTTTTCTAGTGCGAATCCTAAATTTTCATTTTCAAAGTTGCAAATGAGTGCATGATCTATTAAGATGCTCAATTTTTCATCTTCGACGGGGTTAACTGTTTCTTCCACGCGCTTTTCCTTTTTTAATTCGTCTAAAATTGCACCGTATATTGTCCGGTAAGCGAAAGGGGCAAAATCACCTTTTGTTGCATCGTATTTAACCCATGCTCTCCACAATGCGATCCGTCCCGCTTGTTTGTAAAACTCATGATTTTTGTAAATATTCAGTTTGCGCATGCAGGCAGAAATCATTGGCTCGTATTGTGTTAAAACGTTCTCAAATACATCCACTCCGTGATCCTTTTGACTCGTGCACGATTCGGTTATTCCTAGGTAGCCATAGCATAAACGCTTTTGGAATGAAGTTCGAATGAGCGAACAGGAAGTTTTTCTAGTGGAAACGGAGTATTTATATATGGATAATATGCTGTTCAGTAGAGAAAACATCCAATTCCATGCATTATTCCACCCTAACTTCTATATACATAGATTAGAAAGGGGCTAGGAGATTGAGAAAACTTTTTTCGATGTTACTACTATTATTCATTATTTCTATTTTTATTTCTTTCAAAGCTTTTGCCGCGGAGCAGCCTGTGAAATCCATTGCACTGCATGATGAAGTGTTGTCATTTGACGAAGGGGAAGTGCTTTTGCAGGATGGTCAGGTGTTCGTTCCTCTTGTTAAAATAGTGAGTTATTTAGGAGCAAATTTAGAATTCTCGGAAGATGGAATGACTCTCGCGATAACGAAAAATAAAAGCGAACTGACGTACAAACATTTAACGAAGACGACTTTACTAAACGGCAAAATTGTACAATCTCATCCAATTCGCTTTATCGAGCGAAATCTATACGTTTCCATTCAATTTTTAGGAGAAGCAACTGGATATAAAGTGGACTACCTACCAAGTATCCAAACGATGAGGCTAACAAACGACGTGGAAAAGTCGCTGGGCAACAATGCTTTTATTGAAAAACATAAGCCGAATACTGTCAGTACCAAGCCCACAGTGTATCTTACATTCGATGACGGTCCAAATAAATTCACAATCGAAAACATGCAAACTTTAAGCAACTATAAAATAAAAGGGACATTTTTCTTTGTTGGCAATCAAATAAAACACTACCCAGAAATAGTGAAGAAAACTGCACTTGAAGGGCATGCACTTGGACTTCACAGCATGACCCATAATAAAGAATCTTTGTATGCCTCAAGCAAGGCATTTATCAAAGAAATGAACGAAGTAAAAGCGTTAACGCAAAAACTAACAGGGCAATCTATCGTAATCACACGGGCACCATATGGTAGTTACCCGAATGTAACGAAAGAAATGGCAGGAGAGTTGGTGAACACAGGGTACAAGTTGTGGGATTGGGACGTCGATACACTCGACTGGAAGTACACAGAAGCAGAGTATAAACAAATTGTAGCCAACGTAAAAGCGGGCGTACAAAAAGCAGTAGCTGCGAAGGATCCACATATTGTCATCCTTCTCCATGATCGTGCTCAAACGGCAAAGGCATTGCCTGAAATAATAGCGTGGCTTCAAAAAGAGGGGTATACTATTTTGCCGTACGACCGATCAGACCATATTATTCAAAACTTTTTAAAGGACAAAAGATTATAGAGGATCTAATCGATCTTTCTGAAGAAGCTTGGCAAATTCAGTAGCGGGTAGGGGTTTGGAGAATAAGTAACCTTGAATTACATTGCAATTGTATTTTTGTAACACTTGGAGCTGTTCGTTTGTTTCAACTCCCTCAGCAATAACACTCATCTTTAACTGGTGAGACAATTGGATAATCATATTTACAATAAAATTGGAATCATCTTCATGTGAATTACTTAAGTTGTCAATAAAAGAACGATCAATCTTAAGTATATCTAACTTTCCTTTAAATCGATTTAAAGTAGAAAGAGATGAGTAACCTGTTCCAAAATCGTCCAATGCAATTTTAATGCCTAAACTTTTAAGGTCATCTAAAATGGAAAAAACAATTTCTTCATTTTCCAATAGAGACGATTCAGTAATTTCTATTTCCAAATACTGCGCTTCTAAATTTGTTTGCTTTAATGTTTCCATAATATTGGTAATTAAATCACGTTCTAAAAAGCGAGTAGCCGATAAATTAACGGAAACCGGAATGAGTGGTAGCTTTGCGTCTTGCCAAGCTTTATTTTGTTTACAAGCCGCATATTTAACCCATTTTCCAATTTCATTAATCAACCCAGTACTTTCAGCTAACGGAATAAATTCATTTGGCGAAACAAGGCCCCATTGTGGATGATTCCATCTTAAAAGAGCTTCCGCACCAATAATTTGATTCGTTTTTGCGTAAATTTTTGGTTGGTAATACAATTCTAATTGGTTTTTCTCTATTGCATATGGAAGACTAGATTTCAATGATTCTAGTTTATTTGTTTTGGATGTTGTAGGATCATTTACTTTTAAATGCATAACTTTTCTCCTCATTTATGTTAATATGAAAGCTCTCTCTATTAGAATTTCCAGTTGGCCTTACGCTTAGGTGAGAACAACTGGATTTTCAATAAGGGTGGGAAAAAACTTTTTATTTTTAGAAAAATCTAATAGAATTAATGAGCATATGGTAAATCATAAGTAGTAATTGGCCCTTGTACTTTTGTTAGAGCAGTTTCATTACTTGTATTTGCATAAAATACTACTGAAAAAACAAACAGAACAACTAATAATTTTTTCATCGTTTGTACCTTCCTTTCATAATAAGATGAGGTGATAGTTTTGGAAATGAAATACTTAGGTCTCGAAATTAGTAAGCTTCGAGTCGATTTAGGCATGTCTCAAAATGAGCTTGCCAAAGATATTTGCACACAATCGACGATTAGTCGGATTGAAGCAGGAGAAGTGTATCCAGCAATAGATACTTTATTGAAAATCGCGTTAAAGCTACAAGTCCCAATCGAATATTTGATCGAAATGTTATTTCATAAAAATGTCTTAGAAAGTGAAATGTTAATAAAAGATATAGAATTTCATTTGCGAGAACATAGATATCAAAAAGTTATTTCGATAATCAAAAGAAATGATATAGTTTCAGATAATATTTGGTTGAATTATTATTTAAAATATATTTTATATACAGCTCAATACGCATTGAAAATTATTACACCTGAAGAGTGTATAACAAATTTGAAGAATATTTTAAACTATTCTAACCAAACAACCATTCAATTTCGTTTTTTACATATAAAAATTAATAACAGTATTGCAAATATATACGGAGAAAACGGGGAAGCTCACAAAAGTTTATACTACTATAATAAAATTTTAAAAGAACATATTAGTAAAAATTATAGTGATTCTAAAATTTATGAAGCCCTTATTACCGTACTATTCAATAAATGTAAAACTCTTTATGATATAAACGATATTGAAACTGCACTCGAAACAGCAAACCAAGGGATAAAAAAATCGAAAGAGACACGTTTATTTATCCAAACTGGACAATTTTTATACTATAAAGGACAGTGTTTAGAAAAGAAAAACGCTCCCTTTATAGAAATCCAAGAAGTTTATAAGCAAGCTTTGTTCATTTTTGAATTCCTTGATTTTCCTTTTTTTATCAAAGCGATAAAAGAAAACAAAATACATTTCTTAATATAAGAGTTGGAAGTACCGATCTTAGTTTGCGATTCCAAAAAGTTTTCAGTAGCTGTGACTCCTCACGTCCTTCCCTTTTGGCACAAGAACGTAATAGTACAATGTAATCACTATGATGTGAAAACAAATACTTTGTACATATAAAATATACTGAACTTTCTCTGAACAATCATCAGATTATGCACAAATGGATATTTATTTAGTTTTTCTCAGCAATCCCATTAAGCTTTTAATAGCCTAATGGGATTTTTTAGTGCCAGGTGTTACAGGCACCCAAACAAATTCCAAGCAATTTATAGGTGTTTTTCTATGCACTATTAACATTCCTCAGTATTGTTACTACCCAATAATAATAGTATAGTAACCTTTAATTGATAGTTACTTTCAATTTTATTGCTTTTAAATACTTTATTTAACAATAATATTGTAAGTAATCATACCAAAAAGTAATATGGTTAAAATAGAGTAACGTTTATAAATGAAGACTAACATTCACTGTAGTGTTGAGATGCCACTGTGCATTTACAATAAATATTATTATTTGAAAGGAGAGAAAAATGAGAAAAAAACTATTAAAACAAACAGCTGTAGCGGTATTGCTAACATCTTCACTTCTATCTTTTTCACCAAGTGCATACGGAAATACTACTTCTATTCAGCAATCGGTGGACGAAGTGAAAATGGAAATGAAACAAGCACCAATGTACTACGTTACACCAGCACTAAAGAGGGAGCTTGTGTCTAGCTCTCAGTTATATTCGATTTTGAATAACGTAAAGAAGCATTATCAAGAAGTAAGAAAGATGATACTTGCATCTAATCTTTCAGAAAAAGAAAAGCAAGCGAAGCTGAAAGAACTAGATGCATTATATCAAGAGAAAATAGTTAAAGGGCTCATCCCGTATATCGACGCTTATAACTATGCAACGAAATATTTAGATCCTTTGCTTAAGGAAATAAAAGAAGCAGAAGCGAATAAAGACTTCGCAGCAGTCGAAAAAGCATATCATAAAATTTCTTTGCAACTAAAATCTCGAACGTCTATTTTATATCGCTTTACTGGAAAAGCACCTCGTGATTTATTGCTAGAAAAGTATAAAAGGCCAGCAGATAATAAACGTGATGAGCTAATTATTCCTGTAACTATTATGATGAAAGCTGCGAATGCACAACAGTTATTTCTTACAGGCAAAAAAGAAGAAGCGCAAAAAGAGATAGAAGATATCCTTGCTCTAGCAGCCAAACTATCTAGTGCAAATGCATTCCAACAAGCATTATTGAAAGAGTTGGAAAGAGTACAAGCCATTGTTTTTCCGACACCAGTGGTACCAGTAGTTCCGACTCCACCAGTAACACCTCCATCAACAGGTGGCAGTGGAGATAGTGGAGGATCGTCCGAAACTTCTGCTCAGCGAGCGTTACGCTTAGCGAAGACAGATGCGATAAAGGTGTTAACAGATTATAAAGTGGAAGCAGACTATAGTG
>NZ_JALDYF010000034.1:0-19916 GCF_032154225.1 Psychrobacillus sp. | reverse complement strand
TAATCTTTCTAGCTATATTTCTTAACGTTTTGCATGTTCAGTTTTCAATGTTCATATCGTCGTCTCGTTTTGGCGACTTTAATATCATAACAGTTCCAAATATTAATGTCAACAACTTTTTTAATTTGTTTTGAAGAAATTCATTACTTAAAATGACAACTTGATAACTATACCATCGCATCACCGCGATGACAAGCCTTTTTATCAATAAACTTTCAATAAACTTTTCTACACTATATATAGAGAAAATCAAAAGGTGAGACACCACAAATAGTAGTAACTCACCTCTTGATTTTAACACCTTACTATAATAAGTAACTTACGACAGACTTATTAATCTCTGTGACGCATTGTTGGGAACAATAATACATCACGAATAGAAGAAGAATTAGTTAATAACATTACTAATCGATCTATTCCTATTCCAAGACCACCTGTTGGAGGCATACCATACTCTAATGCCTCTAAGAAGTCTTCATCCATTTCATGCGCTTCGTCATTACCCGCTTCTTTTTCAACCATTTGCGCTTCGAAGCGTTGACGTTGATCAATTGGATCATTCAACTCAGTAAACGCATTGGCATGTTCGCGTCGAACGATGAACAATTCAAAACGATCTGTAAAACGACCGTCTTCTGGATTTTTCTTAGCAAGTGGAGATACTTCCACTGGATGTCCATAGATAAATGTCGGTTGCACTAATGTTTCTTCTACTTTTTGCTCAAAGAATTCATTTAATACATGCCCTATTTCCATAGAAGGTTTTACATCTACTCCATGTTTTTTTGCTAAAGCATGCGCATCTTCTTTCGTCATTTCATTCCAGAAGTCTACTCCTGTTGTTTCTTTTACTGCATCGGCCATATGCCAACGTCTCCAGCCTGGTGCAAGATTAATCTCATCTTCCCCGTACATCACTGTAGTCGAACCTAGCACCTCTTGCGCAACATGCGCCACCAAGTTCTCTGTTAAATTCATAATATCGTTGTAATCAGCATACGCCTCATATAACTCGATCATTGTGAATTCAGGATTATGACGCGTTGAAACACCTTCATTTCGGAATACGCGACCAATTTCATATACTTTTTCTAATCCACCTACGATTAGGCGTTTTAAATGTAATTCAATTGCAATACGTAAGTACAGCTCCATATCTAATGCATTATGATGTGTAATGAAAGGACGGGCAGCTGCTCCACCTGCAATAGTGTGCAACATTGGAGTTTCTACTTCTAAAAAGCCTTGTCCATCTAAGTAGCGGCGTATTGCTTGAATGATACGGCTTCTTGAAATGAATGTTCTTTTGCTGTCTTCACTAGTCATTAAATCTAAGTAGCGTTGACGGTAACGCTGTTCCACATCTTTCAAACCATGGAATTTCTCAGGCATCGGACGTAACGATTTTGTTAAAAATGTGAATTCTACTGCTTTAACAGACAATTCACCCACTTGCGTGCGGAATACATTTCCTCGTATTCCAACGATATCTCCTAGGTCTGCCGAATTAAACAATTCATATGCATCGTCACCAATAGCATCTTTACGTACATAAATTTGGATTTGACCAGCTAAATCTTGAATATGTGCGAAACCAGCTTTCCCTTTTCCACGTTTAGTCATAATACGGCCTGCAATGATTACCTCATGAGGTGTTTCATCTAATTGTTCTTTTGTGAACGCTTCAAATTCCGTTACTACTTGTTCACTTGAGTGTGTACGTTCAAATTTACTACCAAAAGGATCTAGTCCTGTTTCTTGTATCGCAGCCATCTTTTGTCTTCTCACCAAAAGTTGATCGTTTAATTCTTCTACATTAGACATACTGTCACTCCTCCACTAACTATTACTTACTTAAATACGCAAGTATCATTTTTTTACGTTGAACTTATTGTACACAATTTCTGGACACCATTCATCTTTTTATTCCGCCATTCATTATTTCTCATTATTCTGACGACCAATTAAAATGAAAAGAGCCGCCACATTATGTGACAGCCCACGTATTATTCAGCAATACGCTCCGTTAAATAAGAAAGAGTCAGCCGTGTTCATCTTCCTTTATTGATCCTTTTAATTCCTCTAGCTTTATACCAAATACAAACGCAATTTGTTCCAACTGTTCATCACTAGGAACTCGTTTACCCTGTTCTATCTGACTAAGGTTAGTAATAGACACATTAATCTTATGAGCAAGTTCAGCTTGATTGATCAATTTTAACCTTCGAAATGCACGAATGCGTCGACCCCATCTAATTTCTTCCATAAATGGACGCCCTCTTTCTGAGCATATGCAAGCTCCGATAACGATAACTTTGAATCTGGTAATACTAAGTCCGGATTCAATTCCGCTAAGGGAATAAGCACGAAACCTCTTTCCTTCATCCTTGGATGCGGAATAATGAGTTGCTCCGTTTTCATGTTTTCTTCATTATATAATAGAATATCAAGGTCAACAGTTCGGGGACCCCAACGAATTTTGCGCGTGCGACCAAGTTCATCCTCAATCTCGTTGCATTTTTTCAATAAATCATGTGGTGCCAATAAAGTCTTTAGTTCCACTACAATATTTAAAAAAGCCGCTTGATCCACATAGCCGACCGGATCTGTTTCATAAACAGAAGATACGCTACTTACTTGAATATCTTTCGAACCCATCAACATGCCTACCGATTGCTTCAAATAATCCAAGCGTTCACCAATATTCGAGCCAATCGATAAATACGCTACGTTCATAGTGTGCCTCTCGTAATATCAACTGCAACAGAAGCGTAATGACCCGCGATTGGAGGGTTTGGCTTCACCAATAAAATACGGCAGCCACTCACCTTCGTTTTAAAATCCTCTAAAATACGAGAAGCAATCTTTTCGGCAACTGCTTCTATTAATAAAGATGGCTCACCTTCTACAATTTCTTTACATAACTCAAAAACTTCCGCATAGTTAACCGTTGCATTCAAATCATCCGTTTCCCCAGCCTTTCTTAAATCGCAAGCTAAAGTAATTGTTACTCGGAAAATTTGTCCAAGCTTCGTTTCTTCTGGCAACGCTCCGTGATACCCGTAAAACTCTAAGTCATTCAAATGTATAAAATCCATACTCATTAAACCTCACTTTCTTCATACAACACTTTCCCTGTTAACACATCCATCATTTTCGTCATGCGCGCAATTTCTTTCACATCATGCACACGCACCATATGACATCCTACTTGCAAGCCATAACAAACAGTTGCACCAGTTCCTTCTATTCGTTGATCCACTGGAAGGTTCAACACATTACCAATCAGTCGTTTGCGAGAAGTTGCAAGTAATACTGGGTAACCCATATCTACTAATTCATTTAAATGCTGCATCATCCAAATATTTTGCGTTGTCGTTTTTCCAAAGCCTATACCTGGATCTAACCAAATATGCTCATCTGGAACTCCAGCTGCTTTAGCAATTTGCACACATTCCTCTAAATCTTTCTTTGCTTCTGGCCAAAAGTCTTTATAGTCTTCATTATCTCGGTTATGCATTAAAATAATCGGCACACCAAATTCCGCAGCTACCTTTGCTACTTCCTGGTCTTTTTTCGCACCCCAAATATCATTAATCACATGTGCACCCGCAAGTACAGCCGCTCTAGCTACAGTCGATTTATAAGTATCGATAGAAATCACAGCATCTACCTGGTCACTAATTGCTTTAATTACTGGAACCACACGTGCAATTTCTTCATCGTCTGATATAACTGTATGACCTGGTCTTGTTGATTCGCCACCAATATCAATAATTTTTGCTCCATCTGCAACCATTTGTTTTGCTCTAGCTACAGCTGCTTCTACTTCATTAAACTTGCCGCCGTCCGAAAATGAATCTGGTGTGACGTTTAAAATCCCCATAACAATCGTTTCTTTTCGAAAATCTAATGTCACTCCACCAGCTTTAAAAACTTGTGTGTTGTATTGTAAGTTCATCGTTCTTTCCTTTCACCGTGAACTTGCTGCACATATAACTCGTGGAGCATCGTATACACAGGTCCTTTATTTCCAAGATATTGCTTGGCACCTAAATTTTTTATAGGAACTAGTTCTTGAACTGCATTCGAAATAAATAATTCTTCCGCATCCTCCAACATATCTAATGTATATAAACCTTCCTCTACAGAAATAGTAGAATTTTGTATAATCCACTCTCGCGTAATACCAGCTAATATACCCGTTTCCAAAGATGGAGTGAAAATTCTTCCTTCTTTCACCCAAAAGATGTTCGATGTAATACCTTCCGCAACGAATCCATCCGACGTCAGAAAGATGCCTTCCGTTTTCGCAAGAGATTCCACTTCAAATCTAGCTTGTACATTATTTGCAAAGTGATGTGATTTATGACGAACCGCGCTTTCAGGAGAATTTCTTGGTGTTTGCAGCAGTGCAGCAGACTTTTCAGTTCCCCTAGGCGTCACATGCAATAATTTTCGAAATAAAATCACGGTCGGCTTTTCATATTGATCTGGCTGAAGCCCGATATCGTGCACTCCTGCAGAAATATTTAATCGATAATAACCATCTTCTCCATTATTTGCTTCAGCTAATGCTTCCACAGCTTCCAAAATCATCTCTTTGTCATACGGCAATGATATCCGATAATCAGCAAGTGCCTTTGAAAGCCGACACCAATGCTCATCCCACAAAAACGCTTGTCCATCATACGTACGAAACGTTTCGAAAAAACCTAATCCATATAAAAAGCCGTGATCATAAGCAGATACCATCAGTTCATCCGCACGACATAACTTCCCGTCCTTCCATGCGTCCATAGTTAGTTAAGCTCCCTAACGGCAGAGCTATGCACTTTGAGAAAATTTTGGATAAGCTTTTTACCTTCTTCCGTCATAATGGACTCTGGGTGATATTGAACACCTTCCACCGCAAACTCTTTATGGCGAAGCCCCATAATCTCCCCTTCTTCGGTCCAAGAAGTGATTTCCAAACAGTTCGGTAAAGATTCTTTTTCTACTAACAAAGAATGATATCTGGTCGCTTGAAATGGATTTGGCATATTTTTATTAACGCCTTTATTATCATGAAATACTGGTGACGTTTTTCCGTGCATTAGCCTTTCTGCACGAATAACTTTCCCACCAAACGCTTGCCCAATCGACTGATGTCCAAGACAAACGCCTAATACCGGTATTTTCCCAGCGAAATGCGTGATTACCTCTAAACTAATCCCTGCTTCGTTTGGTGTGCAAGGACCCGGAGACACGACAAGTACCTCTGGCGCTAATTGTTCAATGTCTGCTATCGTCACTTCATCATTACGAACAACCTTTACTTCCACACCAAACTCTCCAATGTATTGAACGAGATTATACGTAAAAGAATCATAGTTATCAATCATTAAAATCATCGGCTTCCTCCTTCTGCCATAGCTTTCGCTTGCCATAGGGCTTTTGCTTTATTTAACGACTCCATATACTCTGCGCTCGGAATTGAATCGATGACAATCCCAGCCCCAGCTTGAATATGAGCCATTCCATCTTGAATAAAAGCAGTTCGAATAACAATATTCAACTCTAAGTCTCCTGAAAAACCAAGCCACCCAATAGAACCTGTATATATCCCTCGACGAACAGGTTCTAACTCTTCAATTATTTCCATTGTACGGATTTTAGGTGCTCCAGTAATCGTTCCTCCAGGAAACATCGCTTGGATTATTTTTGTATTCGATGTACCTGGATGAAGTTCTCCTTTTATGTTCGATACAATATGCATCACATGTGAATAACGTTCAATTACCATAAATTCATCTACTTCCACAGTTCCATAAGTAGATACTCTGCCTAAATCATTTCTTTCTAGGTCTACAAGCATCACATGCTCCGCTCGCTCTTTTTCATTTTCGATCAAATCACTTGCTAACGCGATATCTTCCTCATCACTTTTCCCACGTGGTCTAGTTCCCGCAATTGGTCGAGTAGACATATCCGTTCCTTTTTTCTTCACTAATAATTCTGGTGATCCAGACACAATGGCAAAATCCGGTGATTGGATGAATGCCATATATGGAGAAGGATTAAATGCGCGAAGTGCCTCATACATAGTAATTGGTTCAGCATGTAACTTTTTCGATTGACGTACAGACAGATTAACTTGAAAAACATCTCCTTGTGCGATATACTGTTGCACCTTTCGAACTGCGTCTTCAAATTCAGCAGGCTCCATAGAAACATACAATTCCGTCGTATCTTCGATTACTTCTGTAGCTCCGCCCGCTTCAAATATACGGTTCCCCAATCCAATAGTAGCTGCACTCGTCAACTGTTGTGCTAGTTCAACTAAATCTACCTGACTAGTAGAAAGTTTCATCAATGTAACCGTTTCGGTTTCTACATCCAGCACTGCCCAAAAATCGAATACATAAAAGTATATATCAGGAACTTGAAGATCATCTGCTGCTAAAGTAGGCAACACTTCTATTTTTCTCGCATAATCATAGCAAATAAAACCAGCTGCTCCACCTTGGAAGTCTGGTAATTCTTTTTGATAAGGAACCCTATACGATGCAACAAGCTTTTCTAATTCCTCAACCGGTTCACCAGCACGTACTTCTTCATCGCCAGTTCTCCACTGAATATGTAAACCTGCACCAACAGATTTCGTCACTGCAAATGGATTCCAAGCAGCAACAGACAAATGTCCCCCTCTACCACTCTCTAAAAACAAGTGATGCTGCTGATCTTTTGTTATTTCTTTATATGCATAAAAAAAGGCTTCTTTCGACAAGTTGAAAGTATGCGTTTGTAATGTAAGTGATTCCACTTTATCAAATCCCCCTAAAAAACGATTTGCCTCCATCTTAACTCGAAACAGGTCCTTTTCGCTACAAAAAAGAGGAGGCATCGAAGCCCCCTCTCTATATTTTTTTATTAATCTTCGAATTGGTATAATGGTGTGCTTAAATAACGTTCGCCGTTGTCAGGAATAATTGCCAATACCTTTTTCCCTTTTCCAAGCTCTTTTGCAAGTTGAAGTGCTGCAAAAATTGCCGCTCCCGCAGAAACACCACCAAGAATACCTTCTGATACCGCTACTAGACGAGATGTATCATAAGCATCTTCATTCGATACTTGAATAACCGTATCATACAATTCCGTATCCAATACAGTAGGTATAAATCCAGCACCAATACCTTGAATTTTATGCGGCCCTGGTTTACCTCCAGAAAGAATATTAGAATCTTTTGGTTCAACAGCTGCAATATGAATACCTGGGAAATTTTCTTTTAATACCCCACCTGCACCTGTAATCGTCCCACCAGTACCAATTCCAGATACAAAACCATGTAACTCATCAAATGCTTCTACAATTTCCGGTCCAGTCGTCAAACGATGAACTTCTGGATTTGCTGCATTATTAAATTGTTGCGGCAAAAACCAACCGTTTTCATTTGCAAGTTCTTCAGCTTTAGCAATTGCACCTTTCATACCTTCTGCTCCAGGTGTTAATACTAATTCAGCACCATATGCACGAAGTAGGTTTCTACGCTCTAAACTCATTGTATCCGGCATTACCAAAGCTGCTTTGTAACCTTTTGCAGCCGCAATCATCGCAAGCCCAATACCTGTGTTTCCACTTGTAGGTTCAATAATTGTGCTACCTTCTTTAAGTTTTCCTTCTTTTTCAGCCGCTTCAATCATTGCTAATGCAATTCGATCTTTCACACTACTACCTGGGTTAAAATATTCTAATTTCACGTAAACTTCTGCATCTTCAGGGTTTGATACTCTGTTTAATTTCACTATTGGTGTTTTTCCAATTAAATCTATTACAGATTGCGCTAACTTAGTCATCTTCCCACTCCTAATCCCTACTTAGTTTATAGGTTTTATTTTATTTATAATACCAATAGAAGAGAATCGCTGTCAACAGTATTGCATCATCAAAAATTTAAAAATTTAATCTAAAAAACAGCGCACCATATAGGATACGCTGTTGTAAGTTTAGTTAGTCTCTATTTCAGAAATAATTACTTCTCGCTATAAAACCATTCTGCATCAAACTCTTGCCAAAATGCTTCTTGTGTCACCGATTGCGGAAGTTGATCTAACGCAAGCTCTCGGCGAATATGTTCCTTTACATCTGGAAAAGTAAACGACTCTCCTTTAAAAGTACTAGCTACTTGCACAATCGCAAACTGCCCGTCCTTTAAAGCAATGGGTTCACTCCATTTACCTACAGTCACATTTGGTAATGCGGAAGCGATAGCAGCATCCACTGATTCTGTACCTTCTGATACATAGCCAATGTCCCCTCCAAGACTTGCTGAGCTCGCATCTTTAGAACGCTCTCTTGCAAGCCCTTCGAATGAAGAACCATTTTTTAACTCTTTCTGTACATCTTTCGCTTCTTTTTCAGAAGCAACATAAATCACACTTGTACGATATGAGTTAGGAATGTTGTATAGATTTTTATTGTTATCGTAAAAAGACTGAATCGCATCTTCTTTGATTTCAATATCTTTCGTTAAAACCTTTTCCAAAATTAAGCGCGAGCGAATTTGCTTTCGCATAGCTTCACCATCAAACGACTGAAGGGACGAATCTGTTCCTTCCTGTGATGAACGCATTAACGCAAGTTGCAAGTCTATCTCTTGATCAATTACTTCAATTTTATTTTTTTTGGCGGCAGCCTCCATTACATTGGCATTCACCATATTAAACAAAACTTCTTTTCCGTACATCGATTCCATTTCTGCCATCCATTGCTCTTTCGTAATAACTTTCCCAGCGACAGAAGCAACTTCTTCAGCTTTGCTTTTTTTTACGTTTTCGTTCGGCACTAACCAAGCAATGAACCATAGCAAATTTCCAATCAAAAGAATACTAAGTACAATAAGGACTGGTTTCGTTTTCAAATGTCGTTTTTGTGGGGTATTTACGTTATTACGCGTTGATTTCATCGATAAACGACTCCAATTCATCTACGGAATAATTGTACGTTTCCATACAGAAGTGACAACTTGCTTCTGCGCCTCCGTCTTCACTAATCATGTCACGAATTTCACTTTCACCAAGGCTAATAATTGCACTACCGAATCGATCCTTCGAGCAGTTACATTCAAACGCAACTGGCATAGAATCTAAAATTTGTACATTTTCTTTCCCTAAAATCTCAAATAGCAACTCTTCAGGAGTTAGTCCTCTTTCAATCATCGCAGAAACTGGTTTCATTTTACCTAAATGCTCTTCAATAATTGTAATTGTCTCATCATCTGCACCTGGCATTAGTTGGATAATAAATCCACCTGCCGCCAATATAGAGTTGTCTGGATTTACTAGAACACCAAGTCCTACCGCTGACGGAACTTGTTCCGATACAGTAAAGTAGTACGTGAAGTCTTCCCCAAGTTCACCCGAAACAATCGGCACTTGACCCGTAAAGAAATCTCTTAAGCCTAAGTCTTTTACAATCGTTAATGTTCCTTCGTCCCCAACTGCACGTCGAACATCTAGTTTCCCTTGCTCATTCAAATCAAAATGCGTTTGAGGATTCGTCACATATCCACGAACTTCCCCTTTTGCATTACTATCAATAATCATCGGACCAATCGGACCTTTTCCTTCAACCTTAACTGTTAGCTTGTCTTCCCCTTTTAACATTGCACCCATCATAACTGCAGCAGTCATAGATCTCCCAAGTGCTGCAGAAGCTGTTGGCCAAGTTTGGTGACGACGTTGCGCTTCTCCAATTGTATCTGTCGTTCGAACAGCGAATGCACGAACACTACCATTGAAAGCTATTGCTCTTACTAAATAATCACTCATTTATTTCATACCTCTTTCATCTAAGTTTCTTTGATAAATTAAATAAAGCCCTTTTAATGTTAAAAAAGGATCAACAACATCCATTATAGTCGTTTCTGCACCAATTAAAGAAGCCATACCACCTGTTGCAATAACCTTCGGATCTTGCTTAGATACTTTCTTCATACGGTTCACGATACCTTCAACTTGTCCGACATATCCATAAATAATACCAGCTTGCATCGCAGCAACAGTATTTTTTCCAACAACATGTTCTGGGCGAGTCAATTCGATTCTTGGAAGTTTACTTGCTTTCGTAAATAATGCCTCTGTTGAAATGCCAATACCTGGAGCAATTGCCCCTCCCATATACTCGCCTTTTTCATTTACAAAACAGTAGGTCGTCGCTGTTCCAAAATCAACAATTACGAGCGGACTACCGTATTCATGAATAGCAGCAACTGCATTCACAATTCGATCCGCGCCGACTTCTCTCGGATTTTCATACTTAATATTTAACCCTGTTTTTACCCCAGGACCTACTACTAGCGGTTTAATACCAAAATATTTTTTACACATTGCTTCTAACGAAAACATAATTGGCGGCACAACAGACGAAATAATAATGCCTTCTATTTGATCAAAAGAAATATTCGCATGGTTAAATAGCGCTTTTACTTGCATGCCATACTCATCTTCTGTTTTGAGGCGATCTGTTTCCATTCGCCAATAATGAATCAATGTATCATCCTCGTAAACACCTAGTACAATGTTAGTATTTCCTGTATCCAATACAAGTATCATCTACTTTTCCTCACTTCTAGTAGGTTTTCCAAAACATCATACCATATAATGAATCAAAGAAAAAAGCCGATTGCCTCGCATATACGTATATGCGATAAGCAACCGACTTCTACATTCTATTAATCTTTGCGTTCTTCTTGAATTGGACTTTTCGGAATTTCTACAAAAACCTCTTCTTTTGGTAAATCACCAGTAGATGGATCTGTAGAATCTCCTGTTACATCCGGAATATTTGCTTGCTTTTCTTCATCTTTTTTTCCCAAATCGATTTCTTCTTTAGCCTGTTCATATGGGCGTTCCGGAAGTACACCATGGTCTTTTAAATGTAAGATTTGAGCAGCATCTAATGTTTCAACCTCTAATAGAGTAGTTGCAATTAAATTTAATAGCTCGCGTTTCTCAGTTAAAATTTCTTTCGTACGATTATATTGCTCTTTAATCATCGATTGCATTTCTTGATCGATTTCATACGCAATTGCATCCGAATAGTTTTGTTCTGAGTTAAAGTCACGTCCAAGGAAGACATTTCCACCTTGTGCTTGACCAAATTGCATCGGACCTAACTTATCACTCATACCATATTCTGTAACCATGCTTCTGGCAATTCCAGTAGCACGTTGGAAATCATTATGAGCCCCTGTAGATACCTCTCCAAAAGTAATATCTTCGGCTACACGACCACCAAGTAATCCAGCAATTTTATCTAGTAATTCCGGTTTAGTCATGAAGTATCGATCTTCTTTTGGAAGCATTACAGCATATCCACCAGCTTGACCACGAGGAACGATTGTTACTTTATGAACGATTTCTGCGTCATCTAACGTCAATCCGACAACTACATGCCCAGCTTCATGGTATGCAACAATATTACGTTCTTTTTGTGAGATAACTTTACCAGATTTTGCAGGACCAGCTATTACGCGATCCGTCGCTTCATCAATATCACTCATATCCACTTTTTTCTTATCACGTCTAGCTGCCACAAGAGCTGCTTCGTTTAATAAGTTTTCTAAATCTGCACCAGAGAATCCTGGAGTTCGTTGCGCAATTGCTTTTAAATCCACAGACTCGTCTAGAGGTTTGTTTCGTGCATGTACTTTAAGTACCGCCTCACGTCCTTTAACATCTGGACGACCTACCGTAATTTGACGATCGAAACGACCTGGACGAAGAAGTGCTGGATCTAAAACATCTGGTCTATTCGTTGCGGCAACGATAATAATACCTTCGTTCGCACCGAAACCATCCATTTCAACTAGTAATTGGTTAAGTGTTTGTTCACGTTCATCGTGCCCTCCACCAAGACCAGCTCCACGTTGACGACCTACTGCATCAATTTCATCAATAAAAATAATACATGGTGCATTTTTCTTCGCGTTTTCAAACAAGTCACGAACACGTGATGCCCCGACTCCAACAAACATCTCTACGAAGTCCGACCCACTAATAGAGAAGAACGGTACACCAGATTCCCCTGCAACTGCACGTGCAAGCAAGGTTTTACCAGTACCTGGAGGACCTACAAGTAAAATCCCCTTCGGAATACGAGCTCCGATTTCCACAAACTTACGTGGATCTTTTAAGAAATCTACTACTTCTACTAGCTCAGCCTTTTCTTCATCTGCACCAGCAACGTCAGTAAATCTTACTTTTTTCTTTTCAGTATCATATAATTTTGCCTTACTCTTACCAAAGTTCATCACACGGTTTCCACCGCCTTGAGACTGACTCAATAAGAAGAAGAATAAAATAATGATAATTAAGAACGGTAATAATCCAGTGAAGAATTGAATCCACCCGCTTGTTTTAGGTGTTGGATTCACTACAACCTCAACTGCGTTCTTATCTGCAAGATCATAAATCTTTGTTTGTAATGCATCGCTATTGTATGGAAGTTTTGTTAAAAATACTTCCCCTTCTTCATAGCCTTTCATCTTACCTTCAACAAAATACACACCTTGTTCAGGTTGCATACTAAAGCTTGTTACTTCTCCTTTAGTTAGAGAAGTCATAAATTCGTTATAGTTAATATTTTTAGTTGGTTTATTACTCGTATTAAACGTCGCAAAAATCCCAACAATTACAAAAAATATTAATAGGTATAATATAGCGTAACGCAATGCTCGATTCATTCCCAGCCTCCTCACAAGGTAAACAGAAAAACTATATGTAATCTTATCATATGAACTTTTTGACGTACAATGAAAAGCCTTTTAGCTAAATATTAAATTAAAAAGAATAAACTTCTTTTTTCAATACCCCTACATAAGGCAAATTACGATATTTCTCCGCATAATCTAATCCGTATCCAACTACAAAAGCATCCGGCACTTCAAAGCCAACAAAATCTGCTTTTAAATCTACTTTTCGACCAGTTGGTTTATCAAGTAATGTAACAATTTTAATCGACTTCGCTTTACGGTATTTAAACAGTTCCACTAAATAACTTAAAGTCATTCCGCTGTCGATAATATCTTCAATAATTAAAATATCGCGACCTTCTACACTCGTGTTTAAGTCTTTCACAATTTTTACTTCCCCAGAAGAAACTGTTGCGTTGCCATAACTTGAAACGTCCATATAGTCCATTTCAATATAAGTATCCACACGTTTCATCAAATCGGACATAAAAGGCATTGCTCCTTTTAAAATACCAATTGCTAATGGGAACTTTTCTGCGTATTCAGCAGTCAGTGCTGCACCAAGCTCTTTTGTTTTTTCTTGAATTTGTTCTTCTGTTAATAAAATTTTCAGTATGTCTTTTTCCAACATCTCAAGTTCCCTCCTAATAGTTAATTGCGTTTTACATACACCACATAATTTTGTGTGCTATATTCCTTTGAAAATTGCTCATCGTAACGAAGTCCCATTACTGCGAGTATATCATCGCCTCGATTTACAAGCAGAGGCCAAACAAGCCGATCCTCAGATGAAATTTTTTCATCTATAAACAAACGAGAAATTTTTTTCGAAGATGCCATTCCTTTTATATGAATGCGATCCCCTTCCGCCTTTTGTCGAACAGAAAGTGGTAGAGCCTCCTCTTCTAGTTGAATAAACCATTTCTCCCCTAGAAAATCATCTTCCATACGTCTCGTTAAGTAGATAGAAAAACCGGCACCTATTTCCTGCCAGCAGTTTTCTACAATCATGATTTCTTTCTTTCTTACAGATCCATCATAAGAGGATGTAAATTGCACTGAACGATAGTGACGAATAAGAAAATACCCGTTAGGCAAATGCATAACAGTATTACCTTTACTCTCATTACATGCATTTAATACAGACTCGATTAAGCGATCATTTAACAGTATATCGGAATTACCGTATATATAGTTTAATAGTAGTAGAACTACTCTTCTTTGTAAAGCAATCGGGGTTTGAGAAAAGCGCATTGTATCGAGAAAAAATGTCCCTTTCGTATCGATTGTCACAAGTAGTTCAAACTTTTCCTCCGCCATCGTTTGTAAAAACTGATCATCCTGTTGCTGTTTTTCTACAAATGAACGAATACTGTCACTTAAATTAGGGTTTTCTTCTTCCAAAAGAGGAACTACTTTTAGACGTATTCGATTTCGAGTATATGTATGTTTATCATTACTTGGGTCATGCCTAAATAATTGATTTAGCTGTTGTGTGAACTGGAAAATTTCCTTCTTCGTAACACATAAAAAAGGGCGAATAATTTGTCCCTCTGCAAATGGCCTTGTTCTCGGAATGCCCGTAATCGATGAATTAAGCGAGCCCCTCACTAAAGACATAATAACCGTTTCGATTTGGTCATCCGCATGATGTCCAAGCACAAGCTTGTGATAACGATGCTGCTCCATAACCTTTTCAAAAAATGCATATCGCTCTTCTCTACAAATAACTTGAACATTTCCACCCTCTACCTCAACTCTTGCCGGTACTTCTAACTTTGAGCTGTAAAATGGCAAGTCTAAGCGATTAGCGAGCTGTTCCACAAATCGCATATCCATTGCAGACTCTTCTCCTCTAAGTTGATGATCTGTATGCGCAATGCCTATATCTAACTCATATTCTTCTCGAAGCTCATATAGTACATGTACTAACGCAACAGAATCTGCTCCACCTGAACAAGCGATCAGAAGACGCTGTCCTTTTTCGATTAACTTATGCTTGTTCATATACTTTTCTACTTTTCGAACAAATGGAAGCATCTTCTCACCTCTTTTCTTTTTATTATATCATTTTCTCTTGGAACTTAGATGTTTCACGCGGGGAGAAAATAGACCATTCTGGAACAACATGTTTTACTTGCATAAAAATAACCGTCCGATCATCCCCAGGCAATGAATATGTTTCTTCGAGCATTTTCACAAACTTCTCTGCAGTCATAGAAGGATATTGTAATATTTTTTTATAATATACCTCCTGTTTCTCAATCGATGTATTCGAAGAAAAAACACCATCCGATAACATGATTAAAACATCTCCGTCTTTAATATCAACTTTTTTTGCTTCAATCGTAAAAGTAGGTAAAAATCCGAATGGTACATGCTTGCTCTCGATTTTCCTCATGTCATTTCCTCGGATTAAATACGTCGACATGCTTCCAGCCTTCCAAGACCAAAGTTCTCCTTTTTGTAAATCAATTAGCGCTAAATCAACTGTCGCATAGCTATCTGTATCATCTTGTAAGCCCATCATATAATGCAGTGTATGCATGGTCGTCTCAGGATCCATTTTTTTATTTAAACATTCTCGCATGAATTGCATTACTCTTCTACTTTCACGGTGAGCTTCTACATTATTCCCCATACCATCAGATAAAATAACTGCAAGTAACCCTGGGTGTAACGGAAAAACAGCATGTGCATCTCCCGAATAGATTGTATTTCTACTAGATGATGTGTAAATATCATGCGTCACTTGGAAACGAACCGATGATTTGCAAGTCATTTGTATATGTTCATAAGGGTGATTCATTTCCTTCATAGACGTTATTTCAAAAGGCTCTTTCCATAAATCATATAAGATAGGTAGTATCAATCTCTCGCCAACCAATTTAACTTTTGATTCTACTGGTAAACAACAAACAACCTCCATCTTACCTACTGCTATATTCAACACATCTATTTGAAAAAATGGAATATTGCATTGCTGAAACCTCTGCTTCACTTCCTCCTCATGCGAAGTGTATAACGTAACATTCTCTTCTAAATTACTAACAATATCATTCATATGATGCCCCATATCTCGAAGTTTTAAAGCAAACATTTTTTTCCCATGCTGAAGTTGACTATTCAACTGTTGTTTTGCCTCTTGTTCTTTTAACTCCTGAATGATTAATGCTGGTTTCAAACATTTATATTGAATTTTCTTTTCCACTTGAAATCTTGTTCTTTTAGACTCCCTATTCCACTGCTCCATCAAAATTGGCATCCCGTTCGACTTTTCCCCCCAGCATTTCTCATAATGAAAACAAGAATGACAAGTTGACAACGAGTTGCTTTGCTCCCCCTGCTCCGCAGTCGATTTAGGATCAAAACGTTCTGAAATAAAACGGGTAATAAAATCAACAAAATGGTGAAACTCTTGTAATTGATGACTCACCTTTTCAGTCATCCACTTTTGCCTTCTAATCAGAACAGACGATGTATCAGGAAAAAGCTGATCTTTTAAATGCTTAATCCATATGGAAGGAATGGCAAAAAACACTAAGGACGCTGTCACAAGTGACCCAATATAAACAGAATCCAGTGGCAATGTACGATCATACAAAATGAAGAAAAAAGTTGCCCCTAGCATACTGAATGCTTGCCACAAACGTCCGAATGACTTATGAAGTCCCGCTAGCATCCCAGTAACTGCATATACCGCAATCATTCCGCTAAAACTCAGCTTGGATATACTTAATATCGTCCCAGCAAGCACCGCTACTACAGTTGCAAGCTGTACTCCGCCTACCGCCGCTGCAACAGCGATTACTAAATGAGCCAAAGTCAACGGAATGGAAACATAACCAAATATAAAAGAAGACATGCCTGTTAAAACTAAAGCCCCTATTAACAAAGCGGCGCCCATTCGTTCCGCAGTCCATCGTTTATGAAGAAAGTCAGGCATCGGAAGAAAAAGTTGAAATAAAAACAGCGTCATAAATAGAGCCAAAACTCCTTCATACCCTATTGCCAACCAAACAGAAACAGGAACTTCTCCTCCATATGACGCAAACTGCCAAATGACTTGAATAAAAACAATATTTATAAATACAAATAAAGGTAAAGGAACTTTTTTGACGATTTTTTTAGAGTAAAGTAGAAATAGCAGTGCTTGCAGTGCATGGATGACAACTTGTCCAACACCTAACATCAAACTTCCAAGTATAGCTCCAGCTATCGTCCAAGGGATAAAACGTTGAAACCTCAAATTCACAAGTGCCCATATTGGTAAGAAAAACGGTACAGAAGCCTCAAATAATACTACTTGCGCTAAAAAGAAAGAAAGTATAAAAAAGACGATTGTTAAAGAAATGGATACCTTTCTAGCTTTTATACTTTCTATAATCCCTCTCCACGATAAACTTCTTTTTTGATCCTGCTCGTATACTGTTTTCAAACATATACCTCCCCTTATTCAACTATTGATGGAAGTATACCTAGAACCTATGCAAAAAGTATGTCTGTTTCTGACATCTTGCTATAAAAAGTTTTCGACTATTTCAGTCAAGAATTGAAAAAAAGTAAATTTTTTTAAAAGAAGTATTGACACTTTGACCAAACGCTTGTAATATGAGATTTGTTCGTTAAAACGGCGGCGTAGCTCAGCTGGCTAGAGCATTCGGTTCATACCCGAAAGGTCGTGGGTTCGACTCCCTCTGCCGCCATCTATTTTTTGTTTTTTTGTAGTTTACATATATTGTCGAACAAGCATTAAATAATATTGAGGCCCCTTGGTCAAGCGGTTAAGACACCGCCCTTTCACGGCGGTAACACGGGTTCGAATCCCGTAGGGGTCATCTAAAAAAGCTGTTTCAAAAGATAAAACTTTTGAAACAGCTTTTTTGTTATTATGTAAAATAGAGGTGAATAGTAATTGAAAACAAATCGACTAGAACCATTTGAAGCTGCTAAAGAATTTATTTCTCTTCACTTTCCTAATTGCCAAGGGGCTGTTTTAGCAGGAAGTGTAGTCCGTGGAGAAGCAACACATACTTCTGATTTAGACATTGTAGTATTTAGCAAAGACCTTATATCAGCTTATAGAGAATCATTAATTGTCGGAGGCTGGCCAATAGAAGTTTTTGCACATAATTTTTCTTCGTATAAAAACTATTTTGAAAGCGATTGTAAAAGAGCCAAACCTTCATTACCCAAAATGGTTGCAGAAGGGCTTTTGCTCGTAGACAGTGGTATTATGGAGTCTATTCAAAGCGAAGCAAGACAACTATTAGCAAATGGACCAGAGCAATGGTCTAGTGACACAATAACGATGAAACAGTATTTTATTACGGATGCTTTAGACGATTTTATCGGAAGTACAAAAAGAGATGAAGAAATATTCATCGCTGGTTCACTAGCCACGCTAACGAGCGAGTTTGTTTTACGAACTAATGGTAAATGGATTGGTGAATCAAAATGGATAGTCCGCGCATTAAGAAACTATGATGATAAGTTCGCTGAGCGATTTGTCGAAGCTTTTGACCTTTATTACAAAACAGGTGATAAGCACAAAGTAATTAATATTGTAGAGAATATTTTAGAGCACTACGGTGGACGACTATTTGACGGTTTTTCTTTAGGAAAATAAAAGTGAATTCAAAAGTTATTTAATGCTAACTTTTGAATTCACTTTTTATTTATTTGAAATTTGGTTTTTGTGATGAAGATCATGATCAATGAAATCAGCGAAATACTTTCGAATAGACAATGTATGCATCCCGATAGAAAACTCTTTATCCCACTCTACTTCATCCTTTTTACGAAGCTGCTCAATAATGAATTGACGCTGTTTTTTCGCATAAGAGATGGTTTCTTTAAATGTTTGTTCATGAGCACGGGCTGCGGCGTTTGCATTAAAGGATTCGAAATTTGGAAACGTTTCAAGCTTCTCCCCTTCTTTCATATACGGCAAGCGTTCTTCTAGCGTAAATCGATCCCATTCAGCTAAATGCATAACTATTTCATTTGGTGACCATTTACCTTCTGCGTAAGGCAACATAGCCCGTTCTTCAGAAAACTCTTGTAAAGTATCAAGCCACAGCATGTAATTATGCTCGTGCTCTAATATTTCTTCTTTGTTCATACAATTCACCCCAATTATATATTTCTCTTAACTCAGTTCGACAGCAAAGTCTAATCACCTGCTTTTTAACAACAAAAACATCTTAGCGACGCAGTTTCCGGCTCACTCCTGGCTTCACATTGGGTTATACGATGAACGGAAAATCTTAAAAGCTTGTTGGAAGTGGCTGTGCCGCTTCCAACAAGCTTTTTCTTCGGTCATCGTATGGCAAATGTTCGCCTTCCGTTCGCTCGAAACTTCAGGGCCAAGTAATTAAATATTTTTGGCAATTGAAGAAGCAAGTACATTCTTTCTAGTAAGCTAGCCGCCAAAGATACAATTTTGGCGGCTCATGTGTTTTTTTAGAAAGAGACACTTCTACATTTGGGCAGAAAGTGGAAAAATAGAGGTCAAATTTACTTCGTACGAAAATTGTCGGTCTATTTCTAACTAGAAGTGTCGATGAACTTTTTCTCTTACTCCTACATGAAATGGCTTAAGTAGATAGAACATGAATACACTCCACTGATCCCTGTGTTCAGGCTACATTTTTATTCTTTAAACACAAAAAGGACTATCTCCATGGAGACAGCCCTTTCATCTATTAAACATTTTTTTCTACCGATAAAACAGACAGCAAATTTATCCTCTTTTGGCGCCTCTGCCACCGCGTTTAGATTCTGTTGCACGCTTTAACGTAGACAAACGATCTTCACTATCCTTTAAGAATCGTGTCATTTTTTGCTCAAAATTCTCTTTCATCGGACGATCGCGATCATTTGAACGATTGTTGTTACGTGGACGCTGAGGACGTTCTGGTCGCTCTGGTCTTTCCGCTTGAGGCTTCGCTTTACGGATAGATAATCCGATTTTGCCATCCGCTTCAACATTCATCACCTTAACTTCTACAACATCTCCAACCTTCAAATGCTCATTAATATCTTTCACATAATTATCCGCAACTTCGCTAATGTGAACCAAACCTGTTGAGCCTCCTGGTAGCTCGACGAACGCTCCGAAGTTAGTGATTCCTGTTACTTTACCTTGTACCTTGCTGCCTACTTCAATTGACATAAAAA
>NZ_JALDYF010000033.1:0-20495 GCF_032154225.1 Psychrobacillus sp. | reverse complement strand
CGGAGGTTTTTGCTGATGTTTTAAGTGAATATTATTTTCATGAAGAAAAGTAAATCAGTTTTTTTGTTCCAAGACATAATTTATTTCGTTTTCCTATTATATTTCAAATTACTAGATATCTTAAAGTTAAATGCACCTTAAGCCATAAAAGCTTCAAGGTGCATTTCATTTTGATATCTTAAAGTCCTCCATGTGATACTAGATTGTTAGATTGATCTTGTAATAGGTCTGAAACAGCTTATGCTAGAACTGAAATTGTACGATTAATTTCTTCCTGTGTATTATCGATTTCACCGGCGTCCACTTAGCATAAGCAAATACCTCCATAAATTTTCCATATTTAATTGATAAACTGCCAATATATTAAATAAATTAATAGGAGAGAATGAAGATGAAATACAAAATGTGGGTTGTTTCAGCATTGTCGGTAAGCATTTTAATGATTGGAGGATGTAGTGCAAGTAATTCTTCTGACAAAAATACAAGAATGGATAATGCTAATATGACTGAAGAAGAAATGTCGAATATGGAAGGAATGGATCATTCCGATATGAGCGATGAAGATATGGGATCTATGGAAAACGGTCATGATAGCCATTCAAACCCTTTGGCATTAAACGATTCAACTGGAGAAAATGAACTAATACTTCCACCATTAATTGAATCAAAGGATGGAGTAGTAGATATTACAGCTCAGCAAGGAGAAACCGAATTTTACGAAGATGTTCAAACCGAAACATATGGATATAATGGTTCATTTTTAGGACCTATTATTCAGGTAGTAAGAGATGAAACAGTAACATTTAGAACTAACAATGATTTATCAGAACCAACTACATTTCACTGGCATGGTTTAGATATTCCAGGCGAAGGTGATGGTGGTCCACACCAAGTCCTACAACCAGGTGAATCAGAAGATGTAAGATTTACTGTTAATCAGGAGGCTTCCACTCTATGGTTCCATCCACATCCTGAAGGTGCTACAGCTGAGCAAGTATTTAAAGGCTTAGCCGGTTTAATTTATATAGAGGATGAAAATTCGGAGAATTTAAATTTACCAAAAGACTATGGGGTAAATGATTTTCCATTAATATTCCAAGACAGACAATTTAATGAGGAAAAGCAATTCGATTATAAAGCAGTAGTTAATCAAGATGGAACAATAGGTGATACTTTATTAATTAATGGAACACTAAATCCTAAACTAACGGTAGGTAAAGAAAAAGTTAGATTACGTTTATTAAATGGTTCAAATGCACGAAATTATCTTTTTAAATTAAATACAGGAGATTCATTCCAACAAATTGCTACAGATGGTGGTTTCTTAAATGAACCAACTACAATGAATGAAATAATGTTAACACCAGGTGAACGAGCAGAGATTATCATTGATTTTTCAATGTATGATGCCTTAAGTGATATAGCGTTAATTAATGAAGAAGATACAAAACTTTTACCATTTAAAATTAATGAACAGAAAACAAGTTCAAGTGATTTACCAAAAACTACAAATGATTTTGCTGTTACAGATGAAGAAAGAATTTTAGCTGTATCAAAAAAACTTGAACTTTTCGGAATGGGAGCCATGGTGACCATTAATGATAAGCAATTTGATATAGATCGAATTGACTTTACTCAAAAACAAGGGGTTACTGAAATATGGGAAATATATAATAAACCTGATGCTATGGGCGGTATGACACACCCATTTCACATTCATGGTACACAGTTTAAAATAATCTCAATTGACGGAAACGAACCTCCAGTAAACGAACAAGGCTGGAAGGATACTGTAGCAATTGATGCAGGAGAAACAATGAAATTAGCCGTGAAATTTAAAAATAAAGGCACATATATGTTCCATTGTCATATTCTTGAGCATGAAGAGAATGGAATGATGGGACAAGTAAAAGTAGATTAAAATTACATGAGCATTACAGAAATAAGGATTTTCTAAGGAGTTCTCATTTTTCAGTTTGAACAAATACCTTATGGGAATATTAATACTGATTGCAAATATTAATAACTACTAGGAGGAATTTCATGAATCAGAAATATGAAGAATGTATTAAAGCTTGTATGGAATGTCTAAAGGCTTGTAACACATGTTTTGATGCTTGTTTAAGAGAAGACGATGTTAAGATGATGGTCGATTGTATACGATTAGATCGCGCTTGTGCAGATGCTTGTGCCTTTGCGATACAAGCGATAACTTCGAACAGTCCTTTTGTGAAAGAAATATGCCAACTTTGTGCAGAAATTTGTGAACGCTGTGGAGAAGAGTGTGCTAAACACGAACATGACCATTGCCAAAGATGTGCTGAGTCTTGCCGCAAATGTGCTGTAGCATGTCGTCAAATGAGTGCATAAGGAAATTTAGGGAGATTATTAAAAAATATAAGGCTACTGCAAAAAGTTAAACTACATGGCTTTAGCGGTAGCCATAAAATTATTTAAGAGAGTAATATTCCAATTCGAGCTGTCTATTTGTTAAAAGATATATTAAAAGACTAAATATACAATTGTCGAAATAATCATAACGAATAGAAACCATACGACTAGTTTTATCTTTGTGTTATATATGAAGGTACAACCTAGATTATTGTGTTTATAGAGACTGTCAGTTTTTTTAAAAGAAAACAAAGCTGTGTAGTAAAATATCGATAAATATCTAACTTTAAATAAAATTCATTAACTAACATTCATTTACCTTTTCTTTATAATCCAAAAAGTTGTAAATGTAACTAATAACAAGATTATGACACCGTAAAAATAATTAATAGAGATTTTTTGAAGAACTCCAAAGACTATAGCTACTTCTATGGCAACTGCAGGTACTTTCCCGATTGAACTTGCAGACATAAAACGCCACCCAGTAATGGTTGTTAAAGAAGCACCTGCGGTAACTAACCCAGATGGAATAAGTGGTAGAATTCGAGATAGAATAATTAGTATGAACACATGCATGGGAGAACTATTTTTTATGGTTTTAAAAATTGTATGACTTAGCCAACCAGGATTAATTTTAGAAAACCCCCATCGATACATATGAAAACCGATAATTGCACCAAAAATCTCTCCAGTAAATGTAAGGATGACACCAAGCAATAAACCCAAGGAGTCTATGTTGATAGCGGTAACAAAGAAACTTGGTATAAAGCCAATTGCACCAATCCCCAAGTTCAAGAAAAGTAATAGTATAAATTTGATTGTTGTACTCATTAAAGAAATGAGTGTTATCGATTCATTCACAGATTATTAACCACCTATGATAATGTTTTAAGTATTTACTAATATAGTCACTCCATAATGAAGAGGATACTCCTTCCTTTTGTACTAATATATAATATAGAAGAAATAAGGAGAAGTTATGGAGATTAAATCTTGTTATACGTCATTTAAAACACATCCGATAAAATAAAATATCAGATAGACGAGATGAAGGTTTATCTCCTTATAAAGGAAGGGAACAAAGGTATTTTAAGAGGGGAGTGCATCAAAGTGAATCAGGTGTTTGTAGATATTCGCAGCTTACTCTTTATAAAGGAGCTATTATGAAATGAAGAAATTTTTTCCTTAAGATTTTGGGTGTGCTTTAGTTAAAAATTATGGGGCGCCAGGGCAACTTTTTTTCTTATCTTCTAATAAATTTTCTCTAGTAGGTGGCGTAATCGTGGGTAAATTTTCTTGGACTTGGATGAACGGGAGATTTAGTTAAATATTCGTTTTCCGAAATTTTTTAAAGTTAAAACCATAACATTGGGTTACTAACTATAATGTAAATTAAAGTTTTTTGAAACGTCCGTATTTCGTTGCTGCTATTATAGTTGGTAACTTTACATTAAAGTTTGATACTGAAGAGACATGGAAAGATAAAAAATCAGACTAATTATAAAATCGTATTCAAAAATTACTTTTTTGAATACGATTTTTTTATGTGAATATTTTTCCATTTGTAATAAAGCGTTCAAATGAAATAGTCGAGTCTGTTCAAGATTTTCAGTATAGGAGATGTATAAAAAATTTAGATATGTTTATAGAAGAAGGTGAACCGTTTGGAATTTGGAAATAGGGGGAAGATAATTAATGATTTATCACCTTTGTCAAAGCGTCGTCGTTTACTTCTCACTCCCTATGTTACAATTTGTTATAAAAAAAGTTGCAAAGTACATATAAGTGGAATATTATATAAGTAAATCATTATACACTAATAATATTAATTATATAAGGAGGTGTTCTTAAGTGGAATTATCTACTGTTGAAATAGAAAAAGCCGCAACAATATTGAAGTTGTTAGGGGACAAAACAAGACTAACTATGCTCAAAATGTTAAATACGCACGATTACTGTGTGTGTGAATTTGTTGAAATATTTAAAGTAAGTCAGCCTGCTATTAGTCAGCACGTAAGGAAATTAAAAGATGCTGGATTGGTACGAGAAACAAGAAGAGGTCAATGGATTATCTATTCATTAAACCAAGAAAGTGATGTTCTTCCGTTTTTACAGAGCTTAATTCAACATCTTCCAAATCAAGATTTTAAACTACAGGAATTAGAAAAACAGGGATTACGTATCTCATGTGAATAATGGAGGTTAGTATTTTGTCACCAGTTATTTTAGCGTCATTGATTTTCTTAGTTACGCTTGTCTTTGTTATATGGCAACCAAAAGGGTTGAATATCGGTTGGTCTGCTTGTGGTGGAGCAATTATAGCGTTATTGGTAGGGGTAGTGGACTTTGGTGATGTCGTAGAAGTAGTAGACATTACTTGGAACGCCACATTGTCCTTTATCGCAATTATTCTTATTTCCTTGATTTTAGATGAGATTGGTTTATTTGAATGGTCTGCACTACACATGGCAAGAGCTGCCAAAAGTAATGGAATTAAGATGTTCATTTATGTGAGTGTGTTAGGGGCTGTCGTTGCTGCATTTTTTGCGAATGATGGAGCTGCGTTAATATTAACACCAATTGTTTTGGCAATGGTTCGGAATTTGAACTTTAATGAAAAAATGATTTTTCCATTTATCATGGCTAGTGGATTTATAGCAGATACAACTTCGCTACCATTCGTGGTTAGTAACCTAGTTAACATTGTATCCGCTGATTTCTTTAATATTGGTTTCGTGGAATATGCTTCGAGAATGATTATTCCTAACCTATTTTCTCTGATAGCAACAATCAGCGTATTATTATTTTATTTTAGAAAAAGCATTCCAAGGACATATGACTTATCAAAACTTAAAGAACCAAAAGAAGCTATTAAAGATATAAAAATGTTTCATCTTTCATGGTATGTACTTGCGATATTAGTTATCGGTTACTTTAGTAGCGAATTCATCCAAGTTCCTGTTTCCATAGTAGCTGGATTAATAGCAATATTCTTTATTATCATGGCAAGAAGAAGTAGTGCTGTCGATACGAGAACAATTATAAAAGGAGCTCCATGGAATATTGTATTTTTCTCCATCGGTATGTATGTGGTTGTTTACGGACTTGGGAATGCAGGACTGACAAGTGTGTTAGCTGGCGTTATTGAAGTAGCTGCAGAACAGGGACTATTCATAGCGACGATGTCGATGGGCTTCATCGCAGCCTTCCTTTCATCCTTAATGAATAACATGCCCACAGTGATGATTGATGCATTAGCGATTGCAGAAACGAACACATCTGGAACAATTCGCGAAGCACTAATTTATGCAAACGTGATTGGATCAGACTTAGGACCAAAAATCACTCCAATCGGTTCACTTGCAACATTGGTATGGCTTCATGTGTTATCTCAAAAAGGCGTAAAAATTTCATGGGGTACTTATTTTAAAACAGGTATTGTTTTAACAGTTCCAATTCTATTTATTACATTATTAGGCCTATATATTTCGTTATCGTTTTTCTAATATGAACAATCAATTAGTGTAATTCAAAATAAACAATACTTTTTATAAAGACGAAACCAAAGGAGATTTCTTACTATGACAAAAAAAACACTATACTTTTTATGTACAGGTAATTCATGCAGAAGCCAAATGGCAGAAGGTTGGGGGAAAAAATATTTAGGTGATGAGTGGGAAGTTCTAAGTGCAGGTATTGAAGCACATGGCTTAAACCCGAATGCTGTTAAAGCGATGTATGAGATTGGAATCGATATTTCTAATCAGACTTCAGATATCATTGATATGGAGACGCTAAATAATGCGGAGTTTGTAGTTACTCTTTGCGGTGATGCTGCGGATAAATGTCCAATGACACCACCAAACGTAAAACGTGCTCACTGGGGCTTTGAAGATCCAGCAAAAGCAGAGGGAACTGTTGAAGAGAAGTGGGCTACCTTCCAACGAGTTCGTGATGAAGTCGGAGAAAGAATCAAGCGTTTTGCTGAGACAGGCGAATGATTATTACTATTACCAAGAGAATATTCTCTTGGTTCTCTTTTCGCTGAGATATAAGTATATGCTTATTTGATATTATGCAGGAAGGTTTTAAGGCATGAAAAAAGTAGAAAATTTTGATCCGGCTATGTGTTGTTCGACTGGAGTTTGTGGACCAAGTTTGGACCCAGAATTAATTGGAATAAAGATTGATTTAAACACAACTATAAATGCTAATTCTAATAGAAAAATTATAGTCCCCTTTTGAAAAAAGTTGATCAAAAGGGGGCAAGTAAAGTAGATTATTTTGGAAGACGAATATTCAACTAAAGCACTCGTTCGTAAAAAAATGTTTATTATTTAAAAACTTTTTATAAATTTTGTCACATTCCCCATACAGCAACTACCTTGAGGGTTATTTACCTCACAACCACATCGATTTTCTTTAACATTTTGACGAATGTGTTCCAATGGCTTTGAACCAATTCCCTCTTCAACATACTTTGTAATTTTTTCTCTTGTCCAATCAAAACAATAGCAGACGGGAACAGTAGGTGAGTTATCTTTTTGGTAAACAGAAACCTTAACTTCAGATGTTGAGTACGTCTTTTTATATGTATCAAAGTACACAACAACACAATCCTCGGTTAAACAAAAGTAATGAGTTAAGTCTGGATTCAACGTATCTAAAACAGTCGGTTTCAGTCTTGATTTTAAAGTAATTATTTTTACTTTTTTCCCTTTTGTATTACAGGATGGACATAACTCAGAACCAATACTTTCAGCGATTTTTTCATTTGTAATACAGCAATCAGTCATTTTCTCTGCCCCCAATTTCGATTTCTCTAATATGTAAATTATAACACCCATTATTGAACTAAACTGCTGCGTTAGTTTATGTGAAACAGTTCACTATGATTGCAGATATAAGATAACATAGCGTTTTGTTTTCAAGGCTATATATCTAATCCTACTGAATTCCTTCTCTCTAACAAAACATTATCTTTCCATACACCATTTAACTTCCCTATTTTTTCTCTAAATCCTACTTCTCTAAAACCATTTTTCTCATGCAAATAAATACTACTATTATTTTCCGAAAAAACTGAAGCTTGTAAAGTCCAAAAACCTTGCTCCTCAGACTTATGGATTAAATTTTTCAAAAGAAAATCGCCGACGCCTTTCCCTTGTGCTTTGGGATGCACATAGACACTAACTTCGCCAACACCTGCATAAGCTGAACGATCTGATATGGGGCTTATTTTGCACCAACCTAATATTAGATTTTCGTCATGTGCAATTAGAATACATTCAGAATGGGCTTTTAAAATCCATTGTTCATATGTGGAGGGTGCTTGGGTTTCAAAAGTAGCTAAACCCGTGGAAATGCCAGCTTCATAAATATACTTAATTTCAGCCCAATCCTCTTTTTTAGCATTTCTAATTAATATATTCATGCTTATTCCTCCAATCAAAAAGTAAATAGTATTTAATGAAATTTTAATGTTATTTGTTGCACATTGCAAGTAAATGGTGTATATATTATAGAAGAGGTGAAAACATGGAAAACAAACGTGAACTATTTCAATTGCTTACTCGTAGGTTTGGACTTCTTAATAAAAATTGTTGTTCAATTGGAGCCGTGGATATATCATCCGTACAAAGTCACATTCTTTATGAAATAGATAAACAATCATCACCATCCATGCAACAGATTGCAGAAACGATAGCAATGGATATAACGACTTTTAGCCGGCAAGTCCAGACTCTCATTAAAATGGAATTAGTAAAGAAAACACCTTCCTCAGCAGACAAAAGGGTATATATTTTATCCCTTACAGTACAAGGTAAATTTGTCGCTACAACCATTGACGAATCGATGAATGCTTATTTAGAGGAAGTATTCTCGCATATGAACGAATTTGAAAGAGAAACAGTTATTCGTTCTATTAAATTACTAAATCAAGCTATGTCCAAATCAAGTGTTTGCTGTACACCTCTACTTTAAGCAAGATTAAGTCTTGCTTAAAAAAATATACATTACTTGCAAAATGCAATTAATGAGAGCATTAAAATTGGTACTACAACTAAAATTTTATGGAGGTAAGAAGATGAATAACTTTGAATTGAAACAAGGAAACACTGGTGGATGCTGTGTACCTAGTGCGAAAATAAATTTAGATGTAGCAAAATCTCCAAACAAGGAATTACCGATAGCGATTATAGGTGCTGGTCCTGTAGGTTTAGCAGCGGCTGCCCATCTAGCTAATATCGGTGAACGTTTTATATTAATCGAGTCAGGTCATAGTGTAGGAAGTAATATTCTCAAGTGGGGACATGTACGATTATTCTCGCCATGGCAATACAATATTGATAAGATAGCTAAAATAATTCTAGAAAATCATGCTTGGAAAGTACCTGTTTTAGATAACCTTCCATTGGGAAGTGAATTAGTTAACGATTATTTGAAACCTTTAGCAAATGTACCTGAAATAAAACCCTATCTATCACTGAATACGAAGGTTGTTTCAATCAGTAAAAAAGGCTTAGATAAAATGAAGTCTGCTAACCGAGATAAATCTTCCTTTGTTTTATACGTTGAACAAAACGGGATGTCCAAAAGAATTGAAGCAAGGGCAGTTATTGATGCTACAGGAACTTGGTCACAACCAAATCCAATAAATGCAGACAGCATATGGACAAAAGAAGAAAAAGAATTGAAACAACATATATATTATGGAATCCCAGATATTAAAGGGGAGCATAAGGATATATACAAAGGCAAAAGAGTTGCTGTTGTTGGTGGAGGTCATTCAGCCATAAACACGATTTTAGAATTATCACAGTTAGATGATGATGTGGAAATTACGTGGATTATGCGAAAGAAAAGCGTAGAAGATGCTTATGGCGGAGAAGATAAAGACGCTCTCGAAGCAAGGGGGGAGTTGGGAAGCCGTATTCATCAACTAGTTGATGTCGGTCAAGTAAAAGTCTATACCCCATTCTTTATTCATCAAATAAATAAAACAAACGCTGGAATCGCAATCACTGGGGAATCAGAAGGTAGCGAAGAAACACTTTCTCCTGTTGATGAAATCATAGCTAACACAGGCAGCCGCCCAGACTTCTCATTTGAAAGAGAAATCAGACTAAACACAGATACTGCTACAGAAAGCGTCGAAGCACTTGCTCCATTAATTGATCCAAACCTTCACAGTTGCGGTACTGTTCGACCTCATGGAGAAGAGATATTAAGACAACCGGAAAAAGACTTCTATATAGTAGGAATGAAAAGTTATGGTCGAGCTCCAACATTCTTAATGGCTACTGGTTATGAACAAGCTAGATCTATTGTTGCCCATTTGACTGGTGATTTTGAATCGGCTAGAAAGGTAGAACTTGATTTGCCGCAAACTGGTGTGTGTAGTGTTAATTTAACAACAAAAGAAATTGACCAATCATGTTGTGGGGCGGAAGTATCTAAATGTTAGAGGTGAAGTTACGTGACTGTAAATAATGGTGCTAATTTGTCTAAAGAATACTTTATTTCCTACCTAAAACTGGTTAGAGAAGCCAAATCTTTTTCTTTAGAACAAGCACAAGACTATATGGTTAATCACTTTTTTAAAAATAATTATAATATTTATGGAAAAGATAGTTACTGCAATTTTTTACAGGCTATAGATATATTAAAGTAGAAAGAGTTCTCATTTTACCGAATAGGTAATTAGAAAACTTAATTAGTGTGTGAAAACAAACAACACCGCTCATAACTTGAACGGTGTTTTTGGTTGTATAGGTTTCAACTTTTTTCTTTTATAATTTTTTTGATGTTTTCGTAGAAAAAAGATGTTTACAAAAATCTTCCATTTTTAGAGGGATAGGAGAATTTTTTTATTATAATTCAAATATTCATTTGACCATTTGAATAAAGGTGAATATAATAAATATAACAATCAAATAAACGTTTGAATATAAGGGGAGAATTAATTTGAATAAAGACGTATGTGAAGTAACTTGTATAGATGAAGGTAAAGTGAATAGTGTCCAAAATCAGCTCTCGGGTCAAAATCATTTAGAAGTTGCCAGAATTTTTAAGGCATTATCAGACGATACTAGAATTAAAATTGCATATGCATTGTCCTTGGAAGAACTATGTGTTTGTGATGTGGCAAACATTGTTGGCTCTACCACTGCAACAGCTTCGCATCATTTAAGATTACTAAAAAATCTTGGTTTAGCAAAATATCGTAAAGAAGGAAAGCTAGTGTTTTATTCATTGGATGATGAACATGTAAAACAACTAATAAAATTAGCGTATGAACATCAGAAGGAGGTTGTTGGAGTTGGGTGAAACTACAAAATCTTTGGAAGAAAAAAGTGTTTATCGTGTTGAGGGTTTTTCATGTGCAAACTGTGCAGGAAAGTTTGAAAGAAACGTTAAGGAACTTCCTGGAGTTCAAGATGCAAAAGTAAACTTCGGTGCATCCAAAATCTCTGTTTACGGAGAAGTAACCGTTGAGGAACTTGAAAAGGCTGGTGCTTTTGAAAATCTTAAAGTAGCCTCTGAAAAACCAAAACGTCAACAGCAATTGTCAAAAATACCTATGCCAACTGATGGAGATACTGTTTATCGAGTAGAAGGTTTTTCATGTGCAAACTGTGCAGGAAAATTTGAACGTAATGTAAAAGAAATACCTGGTGTTCAAGACGCAAAAGTAAATTTTGGAGCATCTAAAATCTCTGTCACTGGTGAGGCTTCAATTGAAGAATTAGAAAAGGCTGGTGCTTTTGAAAACCTAAAAGTATCTATAAATACACCTAGTTACGCATCTACAACTTCTGAAAAGGGTAAAGTACCGACAGAAAAGAAAGTTCCATTCTACAAAAAGCATAGTACTTTGTTGTACGCTGTACTATTCATCGTATTTGGATATCTGTCTCAATTCGTAAATGGTGAGGATAACCTCATCACTTCCTTATTATTTGTTGCTTCCATTGTGATTGGTGGTTTCTCTTTATTCAAGGTAGGTTTCCAAAACTTAACTCGCTTTGACTTTGATATGAAGACTTTGATGACTGTGGCGGTTATAGGTGCAGCAATAATAGGCGAGTGGGCTGAAGCATCTGTAGTTGTAATTCTCTTTGCCATTAGTGAAGCACTTGAACGTTACTCGATGGATAAAGCAAGACAATCTATCCGTTCGTTGATGGATATTGCTCCAAAAGAAGCACTTGTAAGAAGAAATGGCCAAGAAATAATGATTCATGTGGAAGACATTGCAATTGGTGACATTATGATTGTCAAACCCGGACAAAAGATTGCAATGGATGGAATGGTTGTTTCTGGTTATTCAGCCGTAAACCAAGCAGCTATCACAGGAGAATCAGTCCCAGTTGCTAAGACAATCCATGATGAAGTTTTTGCAGGGACATTAAATGAAGAGGGTTTACTTGAGGTTAAGATTACCAAACTTGTAGAAGACACAACGATATCTAAAATTATTCACCTTGTGGAAGAAGCACAGGGTGAACGTGCGCCCGCTCAAGCTTTTGTTGATAAATTTGCGAAATATTATACCCCAATTATTATGGTAATAGCAGCCCTAGTTGCTGTAGTACCTCCATTACTCTTTGATGGTGGTTGGGAAACTTGGATTTACCAAGGTTTATCTGTTCTTGTTGTTGGTTGTCCTTGTGCATTAGTAATTTCCACTCCTATTTCGATTGTTTCTGCAATAGGGAATGCAGCCAAAAAAGGGGTGCTTATTAAAGGTGGTATTTATCTAGAAGAAATGGGTGCGTTAAAAGCTATTGCATTTGATAAAACGGGTACATTAACAAAAGGTGTCCCAGTTGTTACAGATTTTAATGTATTAAATAATAAAACAGATGAAAAAGAATTACTATCGATTGTTACGGCATTAGAATATCGCTCACAACATCCCCTTGCATCAGCGATCATGAAAAAAGCAGAAGAGGTTAATATCTCCTATTCCAATGTCGTGGTAGAGGACTTCTCTTCCATTACAGGCAAAGGGATCACGGGTAAAGTCAACGGAACTTCCTATTATATTGGAAGCCCAAAACTTTTTAAGGAATTAACTATTTCAAATTTTGATAAGAACTTAGAGGAAACCGTTACAATACTCCAAAATCAAGGCAAAACAGCTATGGTAATTGGAACAAAGAAAGAGGTTCTTGGAATCATTGCTGTTGCAGATGAAGTTCGTGAATCTAGTAAAGAGGTAATTCAAAAGCTACATCAACTTGGAATCAAAAAAACAATTATGCTTACAGGTGATAACAAAGGTACGGCGAATGCAATCGGAAGTCATGTTGGAGTATCTGAAATTCAAGCAGAGTTAATGCCGCAGGATAAGTTGGATTATATAAAACAATTGAGATCCGAATACGGCAACGTAGCAATGATAGGTGACGGTGTTAATGATGCTCCGGCACTAGCTGCATCCACTGTTGGGATTGCAATGGGTGGTGCTGGTACAGATACAGCATTGGAAACAGCTGATGTAGCACTTATGGGTGATGATTTAAGAAAGCTTCCTTTTACGGTGAAACTTAGCCGTAAAACACTAAATATTATTAAAGCTAACATTTTCTTTGCTATTGCGATTAAGGTTATTGCCTTACTCTTGGTTATTCCGGGTTGGTTAACACTTTGGATTGCCATACTTTCTGATATGGGGGCAACAATCCTGGTAGCATTAAATAGTTTACGTTTGATGCGTGTGAAAGAATAGAGGGAAGGGCTTTCCTTATGAATAGGAAAGCCCTGTTTTTTATACTTGAAGGATTTCAAAATAATTTTCTTCCTTAATCAAACGAGATAATTCTATCCTCGGTTTGTTTATACAGATACATATTAACATTCAAATTAACCAAAGGAGATGTAACAAATGGCTATAATTATTATTTCAGCGATTGGAGCGTTTATCGTAACAAATATTGATGATATTTTTGTGTTAATGCTACTTTTCTCCCAAGCAAAGACGCAAGGTAAAAAGAATAAAGACAGTATTATAGAGAATTCAATCTTTCCGAAGGATATAGTTATTGGACAATATGTAGGCTTTATTCTGTTAGTAGCAATTAGTCTGTTGGGAACTTTTGGTGTTACATTAATTCCAGAGAAATGGGTTGGAATTCTGGGGCTAATACCAATCTATTTAGGAGTTAAGTTATTTATCAAAGGAGAAGATGAAGATGAAGTGTCTATCATCTCTAGTTTAAACTCAGGTAGATTTAATAAAATCTTTCTGAGTGTAGCTTTTATTACATTTGCTAATGGTGGAGACAATATTGGAATTTATGTGCCTTACTTTTCTACTCTAAATACAAGCGAATTGATAAGCACAGGTATTGTCTTTTTAGTAATGGTGGCTATCTGGTGCTTTATTGGATATAGATTGGCTGCGTTCAAATATGTATCTGAGACATTAGAGAAGTATGGGAGATGGATTATCCCTCTTGTCTTTATTGGTCTAGGTATATATATCATGTTAGAGAATGAAACATTAACTACACTTTGGAACCTGTTTAATTAAGATAGTTAATTTATCTAAAAACCTTTTTGACTTCCCATGGTTAGTGAAATAAATTCAGACAATATTTCGTCAATATTATAGTCAAATGAATATTTGAATGAAATGTTATTACTGATATAATTTATGGGGACAATATCAGGAGGAATTACAATGAAAAAGATATGTGTTTTACTCTTACTTCTATTATTCACATTCACACCATTAGTTTTAGCACATTCTGGTCTTGAGAGTTCTGTTCCTCAAGATGGAGAAGTCTTAACAGAGAATATATCCACCTTGTCGCTAACTTTTAATACAATCATTGAAGATACCGGTACATTTAAAATTACTAAAGAAAATGGCCAGGAAGTAGTATTAGCAGAATCAATTGTTAAAGAGAAAGATATGATTGGAACCTTTAGTTCTCCCCTGGAAGATGGGACATACATAGTTTCATGGAAAATTATTGGAGAAGATGGACATCCAATTGAAAATTCATATTCATTTAGTGTAGCTACTTCATCTGACACTGTTCCGGAACTTTCCGAACCCCCAATTGTGACTGATAAGAATAATAGTACAAGTAGTCCTGATCAAGGCATTATTTATGAAAATCAGACTTCCAACTCGAACGCCTTTATGGTCGTAAGCGTTGTGTTATTAATGGTAATAGCATTAGGCACTACTGTTTGGTTATTGAAGAGAGGGAAAAATTAATGCTTTGGATTTACTTTTCGGAAACGCTTTTATATCTTTGTTTTTCTCTCTTAATGGGATCATTTATTATCGCATTAATACCTATAAATAATAAACCTTCCATAAGTTTAAATAAGAGGTGGTTACAATTTTCTATACTAGGGATTGTAGTTTTATCACTTTTCCCCATTATACGACTTGTCCTCTTTCTCTACGAGGATATCGGATTAAGTTTAACTATCCAAAATGTTATCGCCGGTTTCGAAGTAGGTCGGGCATGGACATTTACTCTTTTCCTAGCGTTTATTTTTTACCTATATGTATCTATATTTTCAGTCTTTACTAATAAAAAGCACATTCTAGTATCCATTTTATTTACCCTAGCCCTTATTTTGTCACTGGGTTGGGCAAGTCATTCTGCATCCTTAACAGAGTGGAGTGGATTTATCGCCCATACCCTTCATTTTCTTGCAGTGACCATTTGGATCGGAATATTAATTATTGTCAGCTGGTTCTCTGTAAACCATCATAACTGGGCAGCATTTTTAAAGTGGTTTACACCAGTTGCTATCATATGTTTAGTCATTATAATCGGTACTGGACTATTCCTAATGTCTTTAGTGCAAGAATTTAATGTGTATGCAAATTCATGGCTCTTACCCTATGGCCAAGCATTGCTTATCAAACACATAATAATTATTCCAATAATTGTTTTTGCTTCTATTAATGGAATTTGGATGAGAAAAAGAATCAAATTGGATTCTAAAATAAATCCTCTTCCATGGGTTAAAGCGGAGAGTGGATTGCTTTTATTAATCTTCATAGCAACCGCCGTTCTTGGCCAGCAGGAACCACCCCATAGTGTTGAATCAACCATATCTGGTGGTGGATTATCTAACATTTTTGGAGCGTTACATAACGGAGTTATTACTACACCAATTGAAGCTAGCTTTGATATCAATTTAATTGGATTATTATTTTTTATGCTAACTCTTGTTTTTTTAGTCCTTACAGTTGCCGTGTTCGTTAAGAAGATACCTTCTATAGTGGCTTTTATAATGAGTGTCTTATGTATAGTATCTCTATACTTAGGGCTCATGAATAGTGTTGTCTATTAACAAAAAAATCAAATGGGAAGTGTTAATTATGAATAAGTCAAATATGAAATTCACAGTAATTTTAACGGTTGTTGCAATTGCATTAATAGCGATGATCACAATATTGATTAGCAATCAAACACCGGATGAGTCAGAAATACAAAGAGAAGAAGTCGATTTAACTGGACAACCCGTACTTGGACAAGAAAATGCACCAGTGACCGTAGTTGAATTCGGAGATTTTAAATGTCCTTCATGTAAAGCATGGGGTGAAACGGTTTATCCTCAGCTAGTCCAAGATTACATCCTGTCAGGAGATGTTAAATTCTCTTATGTGAATGTCTTGTTCCATGGAAAAGAGTCTGTATTAGGGTCTATGGCTGCGGAATCAGTATTTAAACAGGATCCAACTGTTTACTGGGATTTCCATAAATCCTTGTTCGATGCTCAACCAACGGAAAATCATGATGCAGCATGGATAACAACTGAAAAAGTTCTGGAAATTGTAAAAGGAACACCTTCTATCAATCAAGAGCAGTTGAAACAGGATATTGAACAAGAGTTGACGTCAGAACAAGTGAATATTGATAAAGAGTTGTTCACCAAACATAACGTATCTCAAACTCCTACTATTAACATCAATGGTATTACAATGGAGGACCCGTTTGATTATGAAGCGATAAAAGAAGTTATTGATCGTGAACTTGAGGTTTCTAAAAATGAGTAAATCCCCTAACAAAGTTGAAAAAAAAGTATGGGTGCTATACTTTGCATGGCTCGTATCTGTTGTAGCTACGTTAGGAAGCCTTTATTTTAGTGAAATAAAAGGTTTTATACCTTGTGATCTTTGTTGGTTCCAAAGAATTTTCATGTACCCACTTGTAGTTATTTTAGGTATCGGAACTTTCCAAAGTGATATCTCCGTGAAGAAATTTGTATTACCTCTGTCTATAGTTGGCGGATTAATCTCTTTATTCCATTACCTTGAACAAAAGGTTCCTGGGTTCGGTGGAATAAGACCTTGCGTAAGCGGAGTTCCATGCAGTGCGGAATATATTAACTGGTTTGGTTTTGTAACAATTCCATTCTTAGCTTTAACTGCTTTTACTTTAATAACTATTAGCATGATTTACTTGTTCTTAAAAAAATCGAAACAATAACTTGAACGAGACTTTTTTACAACAAACCTTATAGGGGGATTTTGTAATGTATCACACAATAATAATAGGTGCAGGGCAAGCTGGATTAGCGATGGGATATTATTTAAAAGAAAGTAAGAAAAATTTTATAATGCTAGATCGGTGCATCAAAACAGGTGATGTGTGGAGAAATAGATATGATTCTCTTCCATTATTTACTTCTAGAATGTATAGCTCTCTTCCAGGACTACAACTTGAAGGGGATGGACAGGGCTTTCCATCTAAAGACGAAATTGCTAACTACCTAGAAAGTTATGGCGTTAAATTTGAGTTACCTATTGAATACAATACAGAAGTTTTAAAGGTATCCCAAAGTAACGGTATTTTTTCGGTTGACACAAATAAGGGTACTTTAACAGCTCAAAATGTAGTCATAGCAACAGGTCCATTTCAACATAAACGTATTCCCGATTTTGCAAAAAAGATTAGCAAGAATGTTGTTCAACTACACTCATCTGAATACAAAAATCCTTCTCAATTAAATTCAGGTAATGTACTGATTGTTGGTGGTGGGAATAGTGGTGCTCAGATTGCAGTTGAACTAGCTGCTGAAAAAGAAACTTTTTTAGCCGTAAGTCAGAAATTACGATACTTACCTTTAGTTTTGGGTAATAAAACTATTTTTTGGTGGTTTGATAAACTGGGGATTTTAAAAGTGACAAATACATCATTCATAGGAAAAAGAATTCAGCAAAACGGGGATCCTATCTTTGGATACGAACTAAAAAAAGCAATAAAAGAACGGGAAGTTACGCTAAAAGACAGAGTAATAAATATAGAAAATAACCAAGTGTTTTTTAAGGGCCATTCTAAACTTCAAGTAGACAATATCATTTGGGCTACAGGGTTCATACAAAATTATCCCTGGTTGAAGATTGATGATATATACAATGACAAAGGGATGATAAAACATACTAGAGGCTTGACTGTAGTCAGAGGTTTATATTTCTTGGGTCTACCTTGGCAGTACAAAAGAGGTTCTTCCCTCTTACAAGGCGTTGGCGAGGATGCGAAGTATATTATGAACCATATAAACAGCTAATTAAATTGAAGTTGTCGAGTTTTTTAATACTTGTTCGAGAAGAAAGATAGGTGAAATTATTTGTTTGAACAATTAAATTTATTACTGGCTTTCGGGGCAGGATTATTATCGTTTATATCCCCTTGTTCATTCCCTCTTTACCCTGCATTTCTTTCCTATGTTACCGGGGTATCTCTAAATGAACTCAAAGAAGAAAAAGGAATGTTAAATAAGAAGGCATTAGTACATACCCTTCTGTTTTTACTTGGTTTTTCAGCCATCTTTATGGCTTTAGGTTTCTCCACCTCTTTTATCGGAACAATATTTATTCAGTATCAGGATTTACTACGACAAATAGGTGCGATCATCATTGTATTTTTTGGCTTAGTAGTTCTTGGGATATTCAACTTTGATTTATTAATGTCAGAGAAAAGAGTCCAATTTAAAAAAAGACCTAAAGGTTATATAGGTTCCGTTTTAATAGGTATGGGATTTGCTGCTGGATGGACACCATGTACAGGACCTATACTAGCAGGTGTCATTGCTTTAGGAGTGTCTGACCCTGAAAGAGGAATGCTCTATATGCTATTCTATGTCCTCGGTTTCTCTATTCCATTTCTAATTATGTCAATGTTTATAGGGAAGATGAAGTTTCTTCAAAATAGAAGCGGGTTGTTTATGAAAATAGGCGGGTCCTTAATGATTGTAATGGGGATACTACTGTATTTCGATATGATGACAAAAATTATTGCATTTTTGACTCCTTTTTTTGGTGATTTTACAGGATTTTAATGCCATTTAACTTATTCAGAAAGGTGAGTTGGAAACTATGGAAAATAAGAAGAAAAAAAGATTTTATATGCGTCTAATACTTTTAGTATTAATGGTAGGAATAATAAGCTTCACCATTTATTCTAACTTAACGAAAGAGAAAAACAGTGTACTTCAAGTGGGAGATGAAGCCCCTGACTTTGTACTAACTGATATGAATGGAGAAAAACATCAATTATCGGATTATAGAGGTCAAGGAGTCTTTTTAAACTTTTGGGGAACTTGGTGTAAACCGTGCGAAAGAGAGTTTCCTCTAATGGATCAACAATATCATGAGGTGAAAGACGAGGGTCTTCAAATATTAGCTGTAAATATAGGTGAGTCTGATTTTGCTGTTCAAAAGTTTATAGATAGACTAGGATTAACTTTTCCTGTTTTAATCGATCATAATAAGAGTGTAATGGAAACATACAATATTAATCCATTACCAACTACTTTTCTTGTGAATCCAGAGGGCAAAATAGAGAAAATAATTACTGGTGAGATGAGTGAAGAAGCGATTAAAGAATATATGGAGCAAATTATGCCAGGATGATTTTTAATTAAAAAGAGGTGGTGACTAAGTTGATCTGGTGCTGCACCCCAAAAGTTAGAGTTACCAAACTAACTTTTGGGGTGTTTTTCTATGGTGAAATATAGTGAAGAATTTAAGGTGAAAGTGGTACAAGAATACCTAAGCGGTCCATTAGGATATATATTATTAGCGAAGAAATACAGTCCTCTAGCTGAATCTCAACTGAGACGTTGGGTTCGTGCCTACAAAGAATTTGGGAAGAGTGGTTTAACAAGAAAGAAGAAGCAGTATTATCTGTTCAATTTAAGCTTGATGTATTAAACTTTATGAAAAGAACAGGTGCTTCTTACCAAGATACGGCGATTAAATTTGATATGAACAATCCCAACTTAATTGTGACTTGGAACAGTAAATTTTTGAAGGAAGGGATAGAAGGCCTGGAAAAATCGAAGGGACGGCCATCTATGTCTAAAAAACTAAAAATTACACCTGTAAAACAAGAGAAAACAATGTCTCGTGAAGAACAATTAGAACGTGAAAATGAGCTTCTTCGCCTTGAGGTCGCGTATTTAAAAAAGTCGAAAGCTTTTCGGGAGAATCCGGACGCCTACCTCGAAAAGCACAAGCAGCGTTGGCATTCGAACTCAAAGAAGAAGGATTCCGATTAAAAGAAGTATTGAAACAGGTGGCTATTCCAGAAGCGACATATCATTATCACATTAATCAAATGAATAATGGAGAACCTGATCAAGAGTGGAAAACATTGATTTTAGCACTATTTGAAAAGCATGAAGGACGATATGGTTATCGCCGAATCCATACGGAATTAAAAGCACAAGGATATGTGATTAATCATAAAAAAGTACAGCGAATCATGAATGAACTGGATTTAAAGTGTGTGAAATTCGTTCGTAAATCTCGTTATAAATCATATAAGGGCAAGGTAGGAAAAGTGGCGAAAAATCGATTAAACCGCCGTTTTAACACACTACATGCCTTACAAAAACTCGTGACAGACGTGACAGAATTCAAGTGTACAAGAGATGAAAAACTGTATCTAAGTCCGATTATGGATTTGTATAACGGTGAAATTATTGGTTTTAGTATGTCCAAACGCCCCACACTTGATTTCGTGATCGGATCTTTAGAACAAGCTCTGCCCATTATTAAAGAGCATGCAAATTATCGTACAACCATTCATTCAGATCAAGGATGGCATTATCAA
>NZ_JALDYF010000032.1:0-21540 GCF_032154225.1 Psychrobacillus sp. | reverse complement strand
GACTTTTATAAATGGAGCATTCGCTGAAGTTGAATCAGATAATGGTCAAGGTACTTTGTTACAAACTTTTAAATAAAATTATAAATGTGTTCTTTAATGATTTTTTTGTAATGAATTTAATGGCGTATTCTTAGGTAATGTTCAAACAGACCAAGAAGACTATGAAATGTTTCATAATTGGGTTGAGAAAATGCTATATCGTACCGATATAGAACTAAATATAGTTAAACCTTATTAAACTAACGAGTGCTTTACTTCAAAAAGGAGTAAAGCATTTTTACTAACGAAGCAGGATAGTTGAATAAGATAAGATTAAAGAAAAACTAAGTGAGGATTTATTGCTTTGAATTCGATTAGAAAAGCCTACGGTTATGTAACATGGTGTTATGTATTTAATGTTAAATAAAGGTTGAAGGGAACTTTTAAATCAATCCTTATTCTAAAGTTACACATTGGTAGTAATGTAAATAAAAATAGCATTCCTATTAGCAAATTAATTGGAATGCTATCTCTAATCTTCTTCTGTAGTTTTATCTTGTGGTGCAGCTTTTTCACTTAATTGACTAACATTACATCCCAAGCCTAGTATTATAGTTGTCTATCCATGACACCCAGTTTTTCCATTACGGATGGATCTGGAAGTTCTCCCTAGTCAAATTCAAAAATGCTTCAATGGCTGGGGAAATCCATTTCTCTTCATGCCAAAACATTTGGGTAGCAAAGGATACGGCAGTCAAATCCCAAGGCAGTGAAACCAGCTCTCCCCGATTTAGCTCTGCCGCTACGGCCATTTCAGGCAATATAGCAACTCCCATCCCTATTTTTACACATTGCTTAATAGCCTCTGCGCTGCTAAACTCCAATTCTGTAATGCCTCCCATGGACTTCTGAGAAAGGCTACGCTCAAAAAACATCCGATATGAGCAGCCCTGTTCTGTAAGTAGGAAAGTCTCGCCATTAAAATCTTCAATCGTCAAAGTAGTCTTCAAGGCTAACGGGTGCTCAGGTGAGACCAATAAATGAAAGGGCTCATCAAGTACTTTTTCTCCGCAAATTCCCGCCTCTCCCTTAATCTCATCTAGCATAAAAATAATGTCCGCGTCCCCTTCCCGCAAGTTCTGCTTCAGGTTTGGCCCAGTGAGAGGACGAAACATCAATCGAACACCTGGAAAACGCACACGAAATCGGCGAAGTACAGCCGGAAGTCGATACGTACATAAGGTTTCATCCGCACTTATAGTAAGAGTACCGATCATTTCGCCAGATTGCTTGACTGCATGCTGCGCTTCTTCTAGTTCACTCAAGATATGATCCACATAGCCCAGAAAACTTCTACCCGCATCGGTCAAAACCACCTTTTTCCCAAGTCGGTCCACCAGTTTGACTCCAAGTTCATCCTCCAATGATTTCATCTGCATAGTAACTGTTGAGGGAACGTAGTTTTGCACTTCTGCTGCGCGGCTAAAGTTGAGTGTAGAAGCAAGGGTTTGAAACGTTTTGAGTTGACGCAATTCCATACTAAAAAACCTCCAATAGTTCAAAAAAAATGAACATTCAATTCGAAAACGTTTCTTTGACTTAACAATAACATCGCCGTAAAGTTATGACAAGAAAGATATTTCGTCTTTGATTATGGAGAGGAGATTTTGATATGAAAGATTATGAACTGTTTGAACTGGGCGATGTGTCGCTCCAATCGGGTGACATCCTACCCAATGCCATTTTAGCGTACAAAACCTTCGGTAAGTTAAATGAAGACAAAAATAATGTGATCGTTTATCCTACCTGGTTTGCAGGAATGCATACCGATAACGAATGGTTGATCGGAAATGGTAAGGCACTTGATCCGGAAAAGTATTTTATCATTGTACCCAATATGCTGGGGAATGGTTTGTCATCTTCACCAAGTAATACACTACCGCCATATCACCAGTCACATTTTCCGCACATCTCTATTTATGACAATGTGCGACTACAGCATCAACTAGTTACGAAGAAATTTGGCATTACAAAAATCGCCCTCGTTGTCGGTTGGTCACTTGGCGCTGTTCAGACCTTTCAGTGGGGGGCTAGTTATCCCGATATGGTTGAGCGAATCGCTCCATTCGGAGGAACAGCTAAAACCAGACCTCATGCAAAGGTAGTATTCGAGGGAATGATTGCTGCTCTTAAGGCTGATGCTGGCTGGAAAGGTGGTTATTACAAAGAGCAACCAACGGCTGGATTGGCGGCCATGGGACGAGTTTATGCAGCTTGGGGCTTCTCTCAGGCTTATTATTTGGAACAGCTTTACCAGCAAGAGGGCTTTGCCAACTTGGAAGAGTATCTCGTAGATTACTGGGATCAAGTGTTTTTAAGCTTTGACGCCAATAACCTAATTTCCATGCTACGTACCGGTATTACAGGAGATATTAGTGCAAACACTGTTTACAACGGCAACTTCGAGCTTGCATTAAGTAAAATTACAGCGAGGGCAATGGTCATGCCAGGAAGCACTGACTTATTCTTCCCTCCACAAGACAACGAATATGAAACACGACATATGCCAAACGCCACTTTCCTCCCTATTGAATCTAACTGGGGGCATTGCGCGGGCATCGGACAGCGTAAACAGGATTCGGAATGTATAGATGAACGTCTCAAGCAGTTCTTGCTTGAATGATGGATAAAGCATTTATCTTATTGATTGGAGGTGAACCTTTGTTCCAAATTAAAGAATTTGCTCGATAAAGCAAGTTTTCATTAAAAAAATCTATAATGACCTGATTGACATGATAAAGCCGATAAGAGAAGGGATGATTCAATTTGAAAAACAACACTATCATCTATATTCTGGCTCTTGCAGTATTTTTAATAGGGACCATTGAATACATAATCACAGGAGTCATTGAAATGATTGCAGTGGATTTGGGTGTGTCTACTTCTAAAATTGGACTATTAGTAACTGTATTTGCTCTTGCAGCAGCCGTTGTCGCTCCGATTCTCATCGCCTTAACAATTAATGTGGATCGTAAGAAGCTATTATTAATTACCCTGGGTATTTTTATAGCCAGTAACGGACTGATGTTTATAAGTCCTTCTTACGAAACCGTTTTTTTAGTAAGAATTGTTCAGGGCGCTAGCGGAGGAATTGCTACAGTGGTAGCCATGGCAGTAGCCACTCGACTGGTTGAAAAAGAAAGAAGGGGTCGTGCAATCGGCATTATTTTGATGGGTCTTAGCAGTTCGCTTGTGCTAGGTGTTCCGATTGGCACCTTTTTTAGTGAGATCTTTGGCTGGAGAGTTTTGTTTATTTTGATTGGCCTATTATGCATTTTTCCATTCCTAGTTGTTCACCGAAAAGTTCCGGTGATCAAGGAAGAAGAAACGGTTAACCTAGGAATGCAGCTCTCAATTTTAAAAGATTCAAGGATTCTGACTGCCCTGGCTATCACATTATTTTATATAGCCGGCTATTCAACGCTATTCACTTATATTACACCTTTCTTGCATGCCACATCCTCACTTTCCATAGCGGAAATTAGCGGCGTTCTATTCCTTGCAGGAATTTGCAGCTTTGTTGGTTCAAGAATAGGCGGGCAATTGGCGGATAAAAAAGGATCAAAATTTACAATTTGTTTCGGACTCCTTTTACAAGGAGCAACGCTCGCTTTACTTGCTCTTTCTGGTACCAATCTCTTGTTCTTGATAGTGATTTTCATGATTTTCATGTTGGCAACCTGGAGCATATCTCCTGCCCAACAGCTATATCTAGTTACTTTGGTCCCTCGGCATCCGGATATAGCGTTGAGTGTGAATACATCCTTCATACAATTTGGCTTTGCATTAGGTTCTGGATTGGGGGGACTTATCATCAGCAGAGCATCTGTTTTGTATTTAAGTTGGGTAGGTCTCGGTGCTGTGTGCATCGCACTCCTTCTTGTCATTTTGCTATTCACAAGAATGAATAACGTTGTGGTAATTAAAGGCGAAAATAGAATAATGTAGCTTTATAAAAAGAATGATGATTTATAATAAAGATAGATAGTTTGTAATAAAGTTTGATTAAAAATCATCTCTTCTCTATAGATTTCTTAGGAGAGAGATGATTTTTTTGTTTGTATATTTATAATAATTTCACTATAAAGATTGTGAAGAGATGTACTTAAACTAACGAGTGCTTTAGTTGAATAAGGAACACTAAAATAATTAAGTGAATCACAACGAAAGCAACCATTTTGAACAATCTATTTCAAAATGGTTGCTTTTATTATATGACTATATGATGGTTAAAGGGCAACTTGTAAAATTAAATCTCTTCTATACTATATATATTCTCTAAACAACTTTGGTTTTCAATTATGTCGTAATTAGTAATCTTTTTTGAACTTCTTTAATTCCTATAAAATGGTATAATTTTTAAGATACCAGGAACTCATATAATTCTGAATGGTTTGCGTGCCTGGCGCCGAAACAATTGAAGGGAGCGTACTGCATGCTTTATCTGAATCCAGATGATTTTTTGTTGAAACCGGCATTAGCTACCATTCATTGTGAACCGAATTGGAAGTGGAAGAAAAGAGATGCTCCCATGCCTAACTTTGATTTATTTTATGTTTGGAGTGGTGAGGGTACTGTGTTATTAAACAAAAAACCATATCATGTTGGAAAAGGTCATTGTTTTTTGTTTAGACCAGGTGATGAAACAGAAGCAACACATAATCCGCAAGACCCTCTTGTATTAACTTATATTCATTTTGATATAGCTGAAACACCTCGATTGATCCCATCCAGACATCGAATTTTTAATAATACGATTGGCTTTGAATCACTGCTAACTCAATACATTCGTTTGTTTTTAGTCAAAACATATGGAGCAGAAATTGAGGGGAAATTAATCTTAAAGCAGTTAATTATTCATTTATTAAGAGAAGAACAAGAAAAGGAAGAGAAAGTGGAGCAGGGTCATACAAGTAACAATTTATTGGAAACGATTTTAGAAATAGCTAATTATATACAGCAACACCCTGGTGAAGCCCATACGATTGAAAGTTTATCTGTACGCGCTAATATTTCCCAACGGTATTTTTCCAAAAAGTTTAAACAAATTACCGGACAGACAGTTAAATCGTATATCGTCTATTCTCGCATAAAACGCGCAGAACATTTACTACATACTAGCGGGATGACGGTAACGGAAACTGCATATGCCCTTGGCTATAATGATTTGCACTTTTTTAGTAGACAATTTAAGCAATATACTGGTAAAAACCCTTCTGAAGTAAGGTGAAAAATTTCATATAGGTTGCTACGGGATCTTTATTAAATCCTGTAGCAACCTTTTTTGGTGTAAAAAAGTGCAAATATTCCACTAATAAATCTAAATAAATTTGCTTCACCATGTATTAACATGAAAAAAAGAAATAAGAAGGAAAACATGCGGGGGAATCAATATGGTATCAATGGATTATATACAACAGTTATTTGCAGACCGAATAGGTGGAGTGCAATTTGGCATGAAAGATGAAATCTATAAATTTGAAAAAATAAAAAGAGCAAAGAGGGAAGCACTGAAAAGAAATCCTGGTAAGACATTAATTGACCTTGGTGTCGGTGAGCCAGATGAGATGGCGCATGATGCGGTCGTTGGAAAATTAGCAGAAGAAGCAAAAAAACGAGAAAATCGCTTTTACGCGGATAACGGTATAGAAGAATTTAAGCAAGCAGCTGCGATTTATATGAGGGAAGTATTTGGGGTAGAGGATCTTGATCCTGAAACAGAGATCAATCATGTTATTGGTTCGAAATCAGCATTGGCCATGATTCCAACAGCATTTATCAATCCTGGTGATATAACGATAATGCCAACACCAAATTATCCGATTTTAGGTACACATACGAAATATTTAGGTGGGGAAGTTGTACATTTACCGCTTTTAGAAGAAAATTCTTTTCTGCCAGAACTCGATTCATTGCCTGAATATGTGTTGAAAAAGTCTAAATTACTCTACTTAAACTACCCAAACAATCCAACGGGTGCCATAGCGAATCGGGAATTTTTCGAAGAGGTCATACGCTTCGCTAATAAACATGAGCTTATTGTTATCCATGATGCAGCCTACGCTGCACTTGTATTTGATCGTGAAAAACCACTTAGTTTTTTATCCGTTCCAGGGGCGAAAGAGGTTGGGATAGAGCTGCATTCTTTGTCTAAATCTTTCAATATGACAGGGTGGCGCATTGGTTTTATTGCAGGTAATTCCAAGCTTATTTCTGCAATTGCAACTGTGAAGGATAGTTATGATTCTGGTCAATTTATTCCGATTCAAAAAGCTGCTTCCTACGCTTTATCACAACCTAACATCACGAAACGAACAGCGGATAAATATTCAAGGCGACATGGACTTTTAGTAGCTATTTTGAGGGAATGTGGATTTGCTGTGAAAAAACCAAAAGGCTCTTTTTTCTTATATGCAAAAATTCCAACAGCAGTAGAAAATGGTCCAGCATTTCATTCGGCGGAAGAATTTAGCCAATATTTGATCAGTGAGCATTTAATTTCAACTGTTCCGTGGGATGATGCCGGCTCATATATACGATTTTCAGTGACCTTTCAGGCCGATGGATCCGAGGAGGAATTGCAAATCTTAGATGATATAAGAGCGAGGCTATGTACTTCCAAATTTATCTTCTAAGGGGGGACGAAGAGATGAACTTTACTAAAATGCATGGATTGGGCAATAATTATGTCATTTTTAATCAATTGGACGATCCGAATAATGTGCTAGAAGAACAGATGTATCCAGAGCTTTCGAGAAAAGTTTCCGATGTGAATTTTGGAATTGGGTCCGATGGGATTATTCTCCTTTGTCCGTCGCAAATGGCTAATTTTAAAATGCGAATTTTTAATGAGGATGGTTCTGAGGCTAAGAATTGCGGAAATGGTCTGCGATGTGTTGCAAAGTTTTTATTTGATTTTGGATATGCAACGGAACCTCGCTTTACGATTGAAACATTGGGCGGTGTGGTCCACGTGGAGGTAGAACTGGATAAAAAGCAATCTGTTCAATACGTTAACGTGGATATGGGCGAACCGAAACTATTGAAAGGAATGATTCCTATGGAAGGTGATCCATTCATGCCCGCAATGAACGAACCCCATACCTTTGGAGGAGATGAGTATCAACTGAGCTGCGTCTCCATGGGCAATCCACATGCAATCATCTTTGTGGCTGATGTGAATGCTATTCCGTTAGAGGAAATTGGACCTCTCATAGAACAGGACAGCCTATTTCCAGATCGAGTAAACGTAGGAATTGTTCAAGTGAAAGGGCGACAGGAAATTGATTACCGAGTGTGGGAAAGAGGATCAGGTATAACAATGGCATGTGGTACAGGTGCTTGTGCTGCAGTTGTTGCTGCTACGATGAATCAATTGCTTGATCGAAATGAAACGGTAACTGTGCATCTTCCAGGAGGAGATTTGGCCGTAACTTGGGATGAACAAGGTCATGTTTGGAAAAGAGGAGAAGCCTCCTATATTTGCCATGGTGAATTAGATTTTTAAAATAATAAAAAACAACGAGGAGAGTGCAAGCGTATGAACAGAGAAAGAATACTAGAAATGGTAAAAGAACAAAATGTGCTGTACATTCGGTTACAATTTACTGATTTATTTGGAACGATAAAAAATGTTGAAATTCCAGTAAGCCAGTTAACAAAAGCGCTAGATAATAAAATGATGTTTGATGGTTCATCTATTGAGGGCTTTGTGCGAATTGAAGAATCCGATATGTTATTATATCCCGACCTAGATACGTTCGTTATCTTTCCTTGGACAGCGGAAAAAGGAAAGGTAGCCCGATTCATCTGCGATATTTATCATCCCGATGGTACTCCATTTGCTGGAGATCCTCGTCTAAACCTAAAAAGAGTGTTAAAAGAAATGGAGGAGCTAGGGTTTACTAATTTTAACCTTGGTCCTGAGCCTGAATTTTTCTTATTCAAATTGGATGAAAAAGGGGAACCAACACTCGAATTGAATGATCAGGGCGGTTATTTCGACCTTGCGCCAACCGATTTAGGGGAAAACTGTAGACGTGATATTGTGTTGGAGTTAGAGGAAATGGGCTTTGAAATAGAGGCATCTCACCATGAGGTAGCCCCAGGTCAACATGAAATCGATTTTAAATATCAGGATGCTGTAAAAGCTTGTGATGATATTCAAACCTTTAAACTCGTTGTTAAAACCATTGCCCATAAACATGGGTTGCTGGCAACTTTTATGCCAAAACCATTGTTCGGTATAAATGGTTCAGGTATGCACTGTAACCTAAGTTTGTTTAAAGGTGGAGAGAATACTTTTTATGATCCAAATGGGGCATTGGAATTAAGTGATACAGCGAGAAGTTTTTTGGCGGGAATATTACAACATGCACCGAGTTTCACAGCGGTTACAAATCCGACTGTTAACTCGTATAAAAGGTTAGTTCCAGGATATGAGGCACCGTGTTATGTAGCGTGGTCAGCAAGAAATAGAAGTCCGCTTATTCGTATTCCAGCTTCACGTGGCTTGAGCACTCGTGTAGAAGTTCGTAGTGTAGATCCTGCTGCGAATCCTTATTTAGCAATGGCTGTTCTACTAGCTGCGGGATTAGATGGGATAAAAAATAACGTACCAGCTCCAGAGCCAGTAGACCGAAATATTTATGCAATGTCTAAAGAGGAACGTAAGGAACTTGGCATTATTGATCTGCCAGCTTCGTTGTCACATGCTCTCGAATTGCTAAAAACAAATGAAGTTATCACGAATGCTTTAGGTAGCCATTTGTACGACCGTTTTGTAGAAGCGAAAGAAATCGAATGGGATATGTTCCGAACGGCTGTACATCCTTGGGAACGTGAGCAATATATGAAGCAGTATTAAAGGAAATGACGCTTAGATCTAATAGATCAAGCGTCTTTTTTTGTATTTAATTATGTAATTCTACGGACTTTTCTTAAGAGGGCAGATGATTATGAAAATTAAATTGTTTCATCATATATTGCGTGTTACTCTAATCTATATTACATTACTCACAATAATAGAAATTTTATAATATCAAAGCTTACAGTTGGAATAATTAGTATAAGAAAATTGGAGGTACTAGTAATGAATATTAGAAATAGGGTCGAAAAGCTAAGACAGTTAATGAAAGAGAATCAATTGGATGCGTACATAATTCCAAGTTTTGATGCACATCAGAGTGAATATGTAGCAGAACATTGGAAAGGTAGAGAATGGATATCAGGATTTACAGGGTCTGCGGGTACTGTAGTTATTACATTAGAGGATGCTGGATTGTGGACAGATGGTAGATACTATATTCAAGCAGAAAAGCAACTTGAAGGCTCAGGAATCCGATTATTCAGAATGATGGATCCAGGGGTGCCATTTTATTCGGCATGGCTTGCAGATGTTCTTAATGAAGGACGTAGTGTGGGCTTCGATGGAAATGTTTTTTCAATAAATATGGTAAGAAGAATGGAAAAAGATCTAAAAGCAAAGAAAATTGGTTTAAAAATGAATCAAGATTTAATTGGTGATCTGTGGGGAAATCGACCGGAGATACCTAAAGGACCGCTATTCATTCATGATGTAAAATACGCAGGTAAATCACGCGTAGAAAAATTAAATGAAGTAAGAGAAGAAATGAAAAATAAAGGAGCCAATTATTATCTTTTAACTTCCCTTGATGACATTGCATGGCTTTTGAATATAAGAGGGGCAGATGTGCCAAAAAGTCCGGTTGTAATAGCTAATGTTATCGTAGCAGAACAGAAATGCTATTTATTTATTGATTCTGGCAAGGTGCCTGCTTCGGTTAAATTAGAGCTGGAGGCTGAAGGAATCGAGTTAAAAGCGAATGATGAAATACAAACATTCTTAGGAAATATTTTGAGCGAAGATACCATTATGTTAGATCCAAATAAAACAAATAGCAGATTATATAATGCCATTAACAGTAATACAAAGAAAATGGAAAGTCTGGACGTCACGACTAATTTAAAAGCTATTAAAAATGAAGTGGAGATAAAAAATATAAAATGGTGTGAAATAAAAGATGGTTTAGCCATGGTGAAATTTATAAAATGGTTAAAAAACGCTGTAGACAAAGAAGAAATTACAGAGATTGCTGCAGAAGAAAAATTAGAAGATTTCAGAAGAGCGCAGGAAGGATTTGTGGGACCTAGCTTTGATACGATAGCAGGTTATAAAGAACATGCTGCGATGATGCATTATAAAGCGAATAAAGAAACGCAATTTACGCTTGAAAATGAAGGTCTATTTTTAATTGATTCAGGCGGACAATATTATGATGGAACAACAGATATAACACGTACGATTGTTTTAGGGGAACTTACCGATGAACAAAAAAGAGATTATACATTAGTGTTAAAAGGTTTTATTGCATTAAGCGCAGTAAAATATTTATACGGAGCTACCGGCTCTAACTTAGATATTTTAGCAAGGCAGCCAATATGGCAATATGGTATAGATTATAAATGTGGGACAGGACATGGGGTAGGTTTTTTCTTGAATGTTCATGAAGGACCGCAAAGCATAAGAAATGATAGTAATAGTGTTGTTTTAGAAAAAGGTATGGTTATAACGAACGAACCAGGAATATACCTAGAAGGTAAATATGGAATTAGAATTGAAAATATGATGTTAGTAGTAGAAGACGAGAAAACAGAGTTTGGTCAATTTATGAAGTTTGAAGCAATTACGTTTTGCCCAATTGATTTAGCTGGAATCGATCAAGGTATGTTGACAGAGAGTGAAAAGCAATGGTTAAACAGTTATCATCAAGAGGTATATACGAAGCTAGCTCCTCATTTAAATGAAGAAGAGTGTGAATGGCTAAGGGAAGAAACTAGGGAAATATAAATAAGAGCGATATTATATTTAACGCAACTAATAAACTTCATTTTAAACAGCCAAAACCCTGAATTGAAAAGGTTTTGGCTGTTTAATTTTAATAATCTAATTGACGCAAATACAATAGTAGCTCATTTTCATTTATTCTTTTAATTTTATACTTACGGATTTGGCTTTCAATTTTCTTTTGATCCGCATCTTTGTCACTGAATAGGTTACCTATTTGATAAAATAGTTCTGCTAAAATAGTAACTGTACCAGCAGAACCTAATTCTAAACCTAAAGTTTCAGTATCTGAAAGCTGCCCTTCAGCAAATTTGTCGATTTCCTTTTTATATTCAGCTTTGATGACAATATGAGTTTCTTTATTTTTAAAAGCTAATAGCAAATCTTCAGCATTAGATACTTCAAAGTATGCATTTTGTTGTTCTAACAGTAATAATTCTTCTAAAACAGTACCTTCACTCTTCTCAACTGTTTTAGCAATTGCTTGTATCGTTCTAACGGAATAACTGCTTACATTTTTTTTGTTTACACTTGCAAGCATTTGCTGACTCATTCCCGTTTCTTTAAATACATCGTACCGTTTCTTTTCGTTTTTTTGTAAATAAATATCCAAAAGGCTCATTACATACATCCCCCTATTGATAAAATATTTTTTACTAAAATTATTTTTACTCAATTATATTGTACTACATATGCAACGTAAAGTAACTGAATATTTTTTATATTTTTATTTTTCAAATCGTGCATCCTAAATGGCTTCACCATCGCCTAAAAGGTAGAAACAAAAAAGGAGGTTTTCCTCATGGATCAGGAAGCACTGATGAAACGGATCCGCAATGGAGAGGACGAAGCTTTTGCTCAACTAGTCGACCCCTTGATTGAAAAGGGTTACAGAACCAGTTTCAGTATCCTTAGGTCAAAGGAGCTGGCAGAAGAGGTCGTCCAAAATGCGTTAATTGAAGTATATCGGAACATTATGAGTGGAAAAGATATCAGATATTTCAACACTTGGTTTTATAAATTAGTTTCTCACCGCTCAATTGATGCATGGAGAAAGATGACCCGCCTGAAGGAATCGCCGCTTGAAATCGATGTGGGGACTGACAAACATGGCGTGATGGAAAGTGTGCTAAAAGAGGAAACTGAAAACGAGATTAAAAAGGGGATATCATCCCTTGATAACAGTGACTACCGAAACGTCCTTATCCTTTACTATTACCAAGAGCAACCCATCCAAGAAATCTCAGATTTGCTGGGGCTGAAAAGTACGACGGTCAAATCCCATCTTCGTAGAGCGAGGAATGCTTTGAAAAAAAGGTTGATTGAAAATCAATTTATAGGGGTGAATACACAATGAAAATCGATGATTCGATGAAGAAAGAAATCAAAGAAGAGATGGAAAAAATCCAGACACCATCTTCCTTATACGAATTTGCCAAAAATATTAAGGACGAGTCCGAAAAGAGAGCAGGTTTTGAAAAACCGATAGGAAGAAAAAGGGGTTGGAGGAAATCGAAGTTTGCAGTTGCAGCTATTATCAGTCTTGGTATTCTAACCGGTTCCGCATTCCTGAATCCAACGATGGCGGAAATGGCATCGAAAATCCCTTATATTGGACAAATATTCCAACAACCGATATATGAAGTGATTTTCGAAACGCTGGATAAAGAAGGGTACAAATACGGAGGTATCGGCATGGGTATGTGGGATGGGAAACCATATATTGACATAGAGCTGAAAGGAACGGAAGAATACGTCAAGCAAGAAGAAGAGAAAGTTTTGATTATTTTGACTGAAGTTTTGGAAAAAAAGGGGTATGATAACTATAAGTTAAAGGTTTCTGACATAAATGTGGTATCTCCCGTGAATAAAGAAATAAACGAGAAAAGAGAGGAACTAGGCGAGAAGTTGATGTCGGATTTGCAGGGAGCAGGCTATACGATTATGAGTGTTAACGCACTTAGCCCTGTAGTCGCAGTATACATCCCGATAGCCGACAAAGCTAAGGAAGTAGAAATTTACAAGGCTGCGATTGAACTTTTGAAAGCAAACGATACACCGCAACAGGTACAAGTAATACCTCGAGACGCCTTGAAAGAGGAACTTAAGTCTAAGTGGTTTATGGTTATGAGGAGCATTGAAGAAGAGCTTTACCTGAAGAAAGAGTACCAGGTAGCTGACATTAAATATTCCTACAAGCCTGAAAAAGTGTCTATTACTGTCATGACGAACATGGAACCATCGGAAGTAAATACGGAAGAGACGGTAGCTAAAATCCGAAAAGAAATTACAGAGTTCCTGGATAGCGAAGAAGTAAAAATAATGACCGAGAATCAGGAATATGAGCTAATTGTTCAAGACAAGAACGGCAAAGATTTTTCTTTTTAAAGAGTAGGGAAAAAACATATTGAAAAAGGTTGCCCACCAATTCAGAAACGTTCTGAATTGATGTGGCAACCTTTTTAGGTTTTCTATTAACGAATCGCCGCGATAATGCCTTCGTTATCATCTAAAATTAATTCGATTCCAGCAGAAATAGGATCAATATTTAAAAACTCATCTAAGCAAATACGTAATGCTTCGATTAACTTTGGAGTATGGAGTATTTCTGTCTGCCCGTTTACGAAAGCTTCCGCAGAAAAGCCAGTCTCATCATCATATAGAAGTTCTACTTCCACTTCTTGTGGTGTTATTTGCTTTGAACGTGCAACATAAACGCAGATGGCATTAATAATATTTTGTTCTGGAATGATTAGTTCCGCCATGGATTTACATCCTCTTTTTTCTTCTTCTCTTTTAACATAATGAAAATTTTACGAATCATAACGACAATTAGGATAATCGCTAATGCATTGATTGCGAAGCCTAAAATCGAGCCTAACATTCCCATATTTGCAAACATGCTACCGAATAATAATCCAGCGATTCCTCCTATAAATAGACCTTTCATAAGGCCACCGGACATGAATCCACCTTTTTTAGCTGTATTTGTAGTTGATTTGTTTGTAGAAGTTGTCGTATCTTCTTTTTTCTTTTGGATATTCGAGTTAGTATTCGTATTGTTATTTGTGTTAAAGCTCTTCTTACCTGATTTATAAGATTTTGCCTCAGCAGTCGTAGAATGGTCGTTGAAAACAAAGTTTCCAACAGATGAAAATACAAGTGTTACTGTAAGTAAAGCTGTTACTAATTTTTTCACTTCAAGTTGCCTCCGTTAATTTAATTTGAGATATGTTGAACACAAGCATACCTCTTCATACTCTAGTATATACGAAATAATATTAAGATAGTTTCATTTTAGTGTGACAAAAGTAAGTCTAATTTTTATTGAATGGGGGGTATATTGTCTAAAGATTCAGATTGATATAGAATGAGATTAGCATTATAAAGAATTGAGGGATCATGATTTGAAGAAATCGAAAAGTATAGCTTGGAAGCTATCAGGACTTATTATTGGGCTTTTTTTAGTTTTATTCACAACGTATACCATAGTAACAAGCACCATACTACATAGTCAAAGTATTACAGATGCAGAGAGTGCTGCGATTAAAAATGCAGAGTTATCAGCAGCAAAAATGAGTGTTCGATTTACAGAAACAAATAAAATGCTTCAGACAACGAAAAATGTACTAGAAACACTACAAAAGCAAGGGAATTTAACAGCAGATGAAGTAATTGCTGTTATAGAAAATAATTTAAAAAAGAACGTGGATGCTATTGGAGTGGCTGCAATATTTGAAAAAGGATCGATTGCTGTTGAATCTTCTACTACGAGGGTATTGATGGATAGTGCAGGTCGTTTCATTCCTTATTTGAGTAAGAATGGAGATAAGATCAATATTGAAGCAGTTGGTGGATATGAAACAGAGGGAGAAGGGGATTGGTACTTAATCCCGAAAAATGAAAAACGTGCAGTTTTAACTGAGCCGTATGAGTATAGTATTGGTGGAGAAACCGTTTTAATGACAACAATTTCTGTGCCATTACTAACGAGTACGGGAACTTTCTTCGGAGTTTTAACAACGGATATTTCCATTGATTTTTTAAATGGATTAGTAAATACGGTAGAGCCAGATGGCGGTTATGCAAGTATTATTACGGACGCTGGCTTGTTAATAGCAAACAGTTTTAGTGAAGAACTTAACGGCACTAGTATGGATGAAACGTTTGATTGGAACAGTATTAAAAGTAAAATAGATAATGGTGATTTGGATACATTTTATTTTGATTCGAAAATATTAAATGAAGAATCTTTTAATACATTTGCCCCTATGGTGTTACCTGACATTGATGATGCATGGTCGGTGCAGACAGTTGTACCAAAATCAAAAATTTTAGCAACGTATAATACGATTTTATTCCTTACGATTGCTTCTGCAATTGTCATGATTGTTTTAATGTCGATTGCTACTTTGTGGTTTATTTTCAAACAGATGAAACCACTTATATATTTACGTGATTCAATAGAAACAGCAGCAGCTGGAGACTTAACGAAATATGTAGATCAAAAGCATATTAAGCAAGATGAAATCGGAGCAGTAGCCTCGGCATATAATAATATGCTGAAAAAAACAAACGATGCAATTCAAACTGTATTCGATTCTTCCACTCAACTAAACGAGTCTTCTAATAATGTTCATAACGTTTTTGAAGAGATTGTTGCGTCGAGCCAAGAAGTTTCTGTAGCAACCGATGAAATTGCTCATGGAGCATCTAAGCAATCGGAGGATACGGAAGAAACGAGTCATCGAATTATCGATTTATCGGATCAAATGGGCTTACTCACTGTTTTATCGAACGACATGACTGATTTATCAAATCAAACTCGTGAATCTACTGAAATAGGAATGACAGAAGTAGAAAAATTACGAGAGCATAATGCAGCGGCTAATGAAATGAATGAAAAAGTACAACAACAAACTGAAACATTGAGTATGAAAATAGCAGACATAAATAATGTCATTACATCTATTCAAGGAATAGCTGCACAAACTAATTTACTTGCATTAAATGCGAGTATTGAAGCGGCGCGTGCTGGAGAACACGGGAAAGGCTTCGCTGTCGTAGCAGAGGAAGTACGAAAACTCGCAGAACAATCTCGTTTAGAAACAGATGTGATCCAACAAACTGTGGAAGAGATTTTGTCAGAGTCACAGCAAACAGTTGCTGTTATAGCAGGTAATATTCAACTAATGAAAGCTCAAAATGAATCTGTTGTAAGTACAGAGTCCTCATTTGTAAGAAATGGAGAACTTTCGGAACAGATTGGTGCTTCAATAGAAAAGTTAGCTAAAGAACTTGCAAATATGATGGAGCATAAAGACCAAGCAATGTTAGCGATCCAAAGTATTTCGGCAATTTCAGAAGAAACAGCAGCTTCAGCTGAAGAAGTAAGTGCTTCAGCCGCAGGGCAACAAGGTGAACTTGAGCGTGTGGCAGAGTCCGTGAGTCATATGAATCAAATAGCACATGAACTACAAGAAGTCGTTAATCGCTTTAAATTAACTTGAAAAAACAGGTAGTTTCATGAACTTTACGTTTGTGGAGCTATCTGTTTTTCTTTTGTTACAAATCTAGAAGGCGGCGTAGAATTTCACTTTCTAATAAATATATAAAGTCAGGACTAAGATTTAACTTGTTGGCAGCTATAAAAGAATCTACCAACAATTCATCTGACAACTTATTCATTTGGAAAATCACCTCCAATTAAATGATAGTAGTAATAAAAATTTGAAGTTATTGAAACAATATTAATAGATTTCTATTACATACTCTAAATCTATCAAAAAAAATTACTTGGAACAACCGTTCTTTTATCCACAGGTGTTCGTGGATAACTTGTGATTAACTTTTTTATGTGATGTATAAACCCATGTATGACGGCTCGAATTGTGTTAATAACTTTATCCACAGTTAGGCGGATTATCGAAATTTGTCGAAACATTTTTTAAGAAAGGTTCCATTTATTCTTATAAATATTCATCTTTTATTTGTATTGAAAATGAAAAAAAGACCTTCCTAGTTAGGAATGGTCTTATATTACTATGAGTATGTATTTCATGTACTTAAAGTCTAATTAATTGGTTGAAAACTAATGAACGACGGAGAATTTCAGCTTCAAGGAGTCTTATAAAATCAGCATTTAAATCTAATTCTTTTGCAGTGATATAAGACTCCAATAAAAATGTATCTGACATTTTACTCATATGCAAATCCACCTCCAATTTAATAGATTCAACTCTTATTCTTAATCTATCAAATTGTTTTATTGTTAACAACTCCCCGTTTATCCACATAATGCAGTGGATAAACTGTTACTAACTTTTTGAGAAACTAAGTAATTATACATTTTAGATGCGTTTTCAGTGTGGATAACATTATCCACAGAAGGTCGAATTTGCGAAATTTGTCGAAACATTTTCTTTGATTTTAATTGTTGTATTTTTAAAATGAAACGTCAGTTCGCCGCAATGATAGGCGGTGCTGCTTAAAATGGTGGAATTATTGTTCATTCTATTCCCTGATCTAAGGGATTTCCCATCACCTAAAGATTAGCCGCAGAGCGATAAACATTATAAATCCAACGATTTCTAGCAATTAAAAAGTTTTTTGCATTGGACAATCACGGTTCATCATATTGTGTATTAATCAATAAAAGGAGTGATATCGATAGCTAAAAAGAAATGCAAGCATCGTGTGAAATCAGCTAATTGTGGAACATGCAAATGTAAATAAGTCAAAAAGTCATGACATCTGTATGCATACAGATGTCATGACTTTTTTTTAAAGAAACTATATAAATTTATAGTGGATAAATAAAAAATTACTTTGACAGATAGAGTAATGTGGAGTAAAGTGAAATTACTCTACCAGGTAGAATAGTGAAGGTACAAGGATGTGGTAACTTGATCAGAAGTGATATTATCCGTGGACATTTAGATTCAATTATTTTGCGTTTGTTTCTAGAAAAAGACAGATATGGCTATGAAATATCGAAGGAAATAAGCTTACGTACAGACAATCAATTTCAGATTAAAGAAGCAACATTGTACGCTGTGTTTCAACGCTTGGAAAAAAAAGAATTAATCGAGTCTTATGTAGGTAGTGTTTCGCAAGGCGGTAAAAGAAAGTATTACAGAATTACAATGCTTGGAAAAGCATACTTAAGCGAAATGGTTACAGAATGGAAAGAACTGAAGGAAATAATTGACTTGTTTTTGGAGGGATTAAAATGAAAAAGTTGAAAAATCACGTGGATGAGTTATTCAAGGATATACCAGAAGGCGAGCAAAAAATAGCCATTAAACAAGAAGTTCTAGAGAACTTGGAAGAAAAAGTGTGGGATCTTATAGAGCGAGGGAAAGAAGAGGAAGACGCTATTAATAAAGCAATTGTTGATTTTGGTGATATCGAAGAATTTAAAAAAGAATTCGGTGTAAATCAGTCGGAGAAGCAGACTGTAAAGAAGAATATGACAAAAATAAATTTAGGATATTCTATTTGGGGTAGTTCATTAATCATCGCGCTATTTGTGTTTATTAATTTTTATTATACTCCTGAAAATATATGGTTTGTTTATCCGACGTTTGCGGTATTATGGTGGCCTTTAACAATGTACTTTAAGTTACAACGGGCAAAGTGAGGGAGGATTATTCATGAAAAAATTTGAGTTAGGTTTTGCATTTGCTGGGAGTATAATGACCATCATTTTTTTAACGCTTACAAATTATTTAACAAGTCCTCAGTATCTTTGGTTTATTTATCCTGCTTTTGTTTTATTACTTTGGCCAATTGGTCTTTATTGTACGAGGAAAGGAAAACACAAATTACTTTCCTTTCTACATAGTGCACTTATTATTACTTTTCTTATTTCTGAGAATGTCCTTTTTTCTCCAGAATACCCTTGGGTTTTGTATGCCATCTATCCAATCTTGTGGTGGCCAATCTTAGCGAGTTTAGGCAGCAGGGCGAAACTAATGACGACCGCTTGGGTTGGGAGCATTAGTATTATTCTATATTACTTAGTTTTAAATATTTTTCTGGCGCCAGGGTACCCTTGGGTAATTTACCCGGCATTTGTCGTGCTGTGGTGGCCATTGTCTTTGTATCATGCACAGAAAAAAACATATTTTAAATATTCTTTACATGCGACTTTTTTAATCACCGTCTTTTTTATACTTGTCAATTTTGTATCTTCTCCACATACAATTTGGGCAGTATATCCGATATTTTGTGTCCTGTGGTGGCCGCTGAGTATGTACTATTTTGTACATAAGCGGAGAATGCTCAATTAATCAATGAAACATCCTTTGAGCTATCTTGAAGGGTGTTTTTCTTTTTAAATAACCGATGTATAAAATTAATGGGTATCATAAGTTCTCTCTTTTCATATTATGTAGAATTACCGCCCTGAATGGAGGGAACTATGGATATTTTAAATAAGGTGAAGTATTACCGTGAAGAAGAGAACAAACTGCAGTGGGAGGGCACATTTGAACAGTTTTTAGCCATTGTAAAGGAAAGTCCGGAAGTTGCTAGAACATCACATTCACGCGTGCACGGTATGATTAAAAGTGCTGGTTTATCAGAAAGAGATGGGCAGAAAATGTACAACTTTTTTGGAGAAGAAATATTTGGGCTCGAAACCGCAATTGAACGACTTGTGGAAGAATATTTTCATCCTGCTGCCAAAAGATTGGATGTTCGAAAACGTATTCTTTTATTAATGGGGCCAGTTAGTGGAGGGAAATCATCCATTGTAACTTTGCTTAAGCGTGGTCTGGAACAGTATTCTAGGACAGACGAGGGGGCGGTCTATGCTATAAAGGGTTGCCCAATGCACGAAGATCCACTTCATCTTATTCCAACACATTTACGAAGAGATTTCTTTGAGGAGTACGGCATTCGAATTGAAGGAACCTTGTCTCCGCTAAATACAATGAGGCTGGAACAAGAATACGAAGGTCAGCTTGAAAATGTGGTAGTGGAGCGAATCTTTTTCTCAGAGGACAAACGAGTCGGTATTGGAACATTTACCCCGTCAGATCCTAAATCACAGGACATCGCCGATTTAACAGGCAGTATTGATTTTTCCACAATCGCCGAGTTCGGTTCGGAATCTGATCCACGTGCGTATCGTTTTGATGGTGAGCTAAATAAAGCAAATCGTGGGATTATGGAATTTCAAGAAATGCTTAAACTGGATGAAAAGTTTCTATGGCATTTATTGTCCTTAACGCAAGAAGGGAATTTTAAAGCGGGTAGGTTTGCTTTAATTAGTGCAGATGAAATGATTGTAGCTCATACGAATGAAACAGAGTACCGAACCTTTATTGCTAATAAAAAGAATGAGGCATTACACTCACGAATTATTGTCATGCCAATTCCTTATAATTTAAAAGTAAGTCAGGAAGAAAGAATTTATGAAAAAATGATTAAGGAAAGTGATATGACGCATGTGCATATTGCTCCACACGCACTGAGAGCGGCTGCAATTTTTTCTATTTTGACGAGGTTGGAAATTCCTAAAAAGCAAGGCATTGATATTGTGAAGAAAATGCGTTTGTATGATGGGGAAAATGTGGAAGGATTTAACGAAATTGATGTGGAAGATTTGAAGAAGGAGTTTCCGAATGAAGGGATGAATGGAATTGATCCACGTTATGTGATCAATCGAATTTCTTCGGCAATCATTCGAAAGGAAATACCGTCGATCAATGCATTAGATGTTTTACGTTCGTTGAAGGAAGGGCTTGACCAGCATGCTTCCATTTCACAAGAAGACCGAGAAAAGTATATGAATTATATTGCGATTGCTAGAAAAGAATACGATGAAATTGCTAAAAAAGAAATCCAAAAAGCGTTCGTTTATTCGTATGAAGAATCTGCTATTACTCTGATGGATAATTATTTGGACAATGTGGAGGCCTATTGCAATAAAAATAAATTAAAAGACCCACTCACTGGAGAAGAAATGAATCCAGATGAAAAACTAATGCGTTCTATTGAAGAACAAATTGGTATTTCAGAAAATGCCAAAAAAGGTTTCAGGGAAGAAATTCTTATTCGCCTATCAGCCTATGCAAGGAAGGGCAAACGATTTGAATATAATTCTCATGAGCGTTTGCGCGAGGCTATTCAAAAGAAATTGTTTGCGGATTTAAAAGATGTTGTCAAGATTACGACGTCGACGAAAACACCTGATGAAGCACATCTTAAAAAGATCAATGAGGTAGTCGCTCGGTTAATCGATGAGCATGGGTATAATTCAACTTCAGCGAACGAACTACTGCGTTATGTAGGCAGCTTACTGAATCGATAAAAATAGGGAGCAAGGCTAATGATTGTTTATTAGTCTTGTTTTTTTATCATGCCTGTTGATTAACCATTTTATTCAATTTGTATTTACGTTCGTTTTCTACATAAAATGCGTCTTAGTAGAGAGTTTCGGCAGGGATTTACGCTACAGGGAGGACGCTTTCCGTGGGGTGGGCGGTGAGCCTCCTCGGTCGCTAGCGCCCTGTGGGGTCTCACCTGTCCCGCTTAATCCCACGGGAGTCGCCTCCCTTTCGCTTCAATCCAATCCACTAGAGCTGGCTACTTAGTTAGAATGGTGGAGCCATTTCTTTAAAAGA
>NZ_JALDYF010000012.1:0-109016 GCF_032154225.1 Psychrobacillus sp. | reverse complement strand
CCGTGTGCGTAAATAGCGCAAGCACGGTTCTGTGAGGGGGGAGGAACACAATCTAATGCAAGGTAGAGAGGTTCCCTTCTACTCGACTACTTCAAAAAGGAGTACAGAATTTTCTTTTTGAATTAATGGAGCAATTCCTAATCACTCAAATAGTAATTGACTAATCTGTTTACTTACGCTAAAATTTTGTAATTATCTAATATTAAGTATATGGCTATGAAGAGAAGAGTAGTTTTGATCGATTATTTCCAGAGAGCTCCTATTGGTGGGAAGGAGCAATAATAATCTAAATGAAAAAAGTCTCTGAGCTTCGCACGGATCTAAAAGGTTTTTTTAGTGATACTGCGACGGGATCTCCCGTTATAGGGATAGGGTATAATCAATTTATTAAAATTGACGTACTCGAAGAGGTTGATGTGGCAACATATCAATAAACTGAGGTGGTAACACGAAGCTTATGGCTCTCGTCCTCAAGATGAAAATCTTGGGGGTGGGGGTCTTTTTGTTGTTTATTGTGTAAATTTTTAATTCAAATTCCATAAAATAAAATAGGACTGGAGTGAAATAAAATGAGTTATGAACAAACTGCTCAAAGAAAAGAGAAATTAGAAACATTAAGAAACGAGGGAATACAGGTATATCCAGAGAGATTTTCTGTGAATTATGAATTATATGAAGCAACTATGCTTCCAGACGGTACTTCTGGAGTTCGGGTTGCTGGGAGAATAATAAGTGTTAGGAACTTCAGTAAATTGATTTTCATTACGTTATCAGACATACAAGGAAATTTACAGCTTTTATTAAAAAAAGATGAAATAGGCGAAGAGTCATTTACACAGTTTCATCATTTATTGGACATTGGAGATTTTATCGGGGTGGAAGGAAGTATGTATACTACTAAAACGAACGAGAAGACATTGCGTATGGAGAGCTATGTTTTTCTTGGAAAGGCGTTGCGAACTCTTCCTGAAAAATGGCATGGGATAAATAATGTAGAGCTTCGATATAGGCAGCGGTATTTAGATTTAATCATGACAAAAGAAACGCAAAATCGTTTATTAGTTCGAACTAAAATGGTGCGTGCCATTCGTAATTTTTTGGAAAATCAAAACTTTTTGGAGGTAGAAACGCCGGTATTACAACATACTTCTTCAGGTGCTATTGCGAAACCTTTCAGTACTTACCATAATTCGTTAGAAACTGAATTGAATTTAAGAATTGCCCCGGAAACCTATTTAAAAAGACTAATTGTAGGTGGATTTACGAAAGTTTTCGAAATAGCAAAGTGCTTTAGGAATGAAGGAATCAGTCCCCAGCATCTTCAGGAATTTACGATGGTTGAGGGATATGCGGCATATTGGAATTATGAGGATACGATGAATTTAATGCGTGAAATGATTCTATATATACTGGAGGAAACTCTTCATACAACTACTGTTACGATGCAGGGGCAAACAATTGATTTCTCATTAGAATGGGAAATTATTTCATTTCGGAATTTAATATTACAGGATACAGGGATTGATATAGACCTCTTCCAGGATGCTAAAGATCTTTATCAAGAAACAAAGAGAAGAAATATCCACTTAGAACATTCGGATATTCAATCTTTAGGAAGAGGAAACCTCATTGACCTTCTTTACAAAAAAATGTGCCGACCACATCTTGTAAAACCCACATTTTTAGTTCAGCATCCGATCGATTTGTCCCCGTTAGCAAGAGCTAATGATGCTAATCCAACTCTTACAGATAGGTTCCAATTAGTCGTGAATGGTGCCGAAATTATTAATGCCTATTCTGAGCTCGTTGATCCACTCGAACAAAGAAAAAGATTAGAGGATCAGGCTTTTTTAAAGAGTAATGGAGATTCAGAAGCTATGGAGATGGATGATGACTATTTAATCGCGATGGAATATGGGATGCCACCCATATCTGGATGGGGATTCGGTATTGAACGCCTTCTGATGGTATTAACTGATTGTGAGACGATCAAAGATTGTGTTTTATTTCCATTAACTAAGAAATTGTAAGATTTAACTGGCGATAATCTATTGAGGGATTAACGCCAGTTTTATTTATGGAAGAAAATGATAAATGTAGTGAAACCAAGTATGCATTTAAGCGTATATATACTAGTTAGAATATTTAGATATATATATATATAGAAATTGAACATAAAGGGGAGAAAGCAGTATGAAACGAAAGTTAATAACGATTATTGCAACTTTGTTCGTTTTAATAGGATTGGGTTTCGGAGTAGCATATCTTACACATACAAAATTCATTGACTACTCCATTTTCATTGGATTAGCTGCAACCGTTGCTATTGGTTTTTTTACTTCTAAAGGCGATGGTTTTGGTACTCGACATTTGGATATGAGCATTCAAGGTTCGACAGGTATTAGAATGGAAAATAAAAAAAGAGAGTTTTCACCTAATGTTGCTTTTCTCACGTCTGCTGCATACACGATCATAACAATCGCAGCAACGGTTTTCCATTATAGAAGTTATTTTTAAACTACCAATTCTATAAAACTTTCATCTATTGTGGTAAAATATACTATAAACATATAAAAATTTGAATAGGTGGAGAATGAATGAAATCAATCAAAATGAGTGTAGGGTTCTTAATTTGTTTAATGCTCTTCGGTTTGTCTAATGAAGAAGCTTTCGCTGAGTCAACATGGACATCTAAATGTTCATCATATGGGGAAATTAAGCCGAACCAAAATCCCACTTTTCAGCATATTAACTGCTTACTTACGAATGCGGCTTTAGAAGGAAATATTCCTCCTGAAGTTGTAAAAGCTGTAGCTTCCAAAGAGAATGGGGCTTGGAAACAATTTGATGAAAAAGGCCAGCCTGTAATCTCAAAAGATAATGGGATTGGTGTTATGCAAATTACGAATCAACTAGGCTATGATCAAGAGAAATTGAAATTCGATATCAACTACAATATTCAAGCAGGCATTGAGATTCTTAACAGTATGTATCAACGTACAGATTTGCCTAAAATAAAAGGGACTGGACGAGACATAATCGAAAATTGGTACTTTCCTGTCATGGCTTATAACGGTACAAAGCCAAGCAACAGTCCTCTTTATCAGTCCAGTGGATTGAAGAATGCAGAGGCATACCAAGAGCATGTCTTTGCGTTTATTGAAAAAGATAGTTACATGAACAATGCGAAATTAGGACAATTTTCTTTCAATGTGGCAGATTTCAACTATGATCCTACTAGCAGAGAAAATATTGTATTTAAAACGATGGAGTATACATTAACAGATAAGATGCATACGTCTGCTTATCAATTTAAAAAAGGAGATAAAGTATCGATAACAGCAGATACTGTAAAGTTACGCTCACAACCTAGCACTTCATCAACTGCGAAATCGGTAACAAATGATACTACTTTGATTATTGAAGGAAATTTTGTATATGATCAATCTTTGACAAGTGTAAACCAATTTGTATGGTACCCAGTTAAAACGGAGGATCAAAAGGTAGCAGGCTATATTTCTTCTGCTTACATTACGAAAAAGCTAGGTGCACCAGCTGCAAAAGTTATGTGGGGAAAAACGGAATTGAAATTAGGACAAATCGGCAAAGTGACGATTCTATCTGATACAAGCTTGGTCAAACTGGAGAGCGACGGTTCGTTGACTACAGTTCGTCCTATGAAAAAAGGTGAAGAATACCGAGTATATAGCTATAACAGTAATCACGGTGGCTTATATGGTGTAGGTGGCGGAAGTTACGTTAAAAAGTCCACAAATGTAAAGTACGAAACACCATCTAAAAGCAAGTTAGCATTACTTGCACAATAGAGCACAAAAAAACGCTTGGATTTCCAAGCGTTTTTTTTGATGCCGTTAGTAGATAACCATTTGAACATTTTTAAAAGTGGCTTCCTGTTTAGTGCTGCTAGTAGGGAAGATGAAAGTCCACGGCATACTATATGACGGTTGTATTACTAGTGTCGGGAGATGAAATAAATGCTCTGCAATCATTTTATTATTTTCAAGATAGCGGAGTTGTATATCGTTAAAGGAAACTAATTCAGATGTGAAGTTATGGATGAGCATCGTTACTAATAATTCATCTTTGTGATTAAATGCTTGCCATAATGGTGTAAATTGAATGCTATTACTGTTTAATATAGCCGTTTTTAAAAAGGCGTCTTCAATAACTTTTCGATCTTTGTTAGACAAGGCCTTATTCCAAGATGATTCAAACATAAGTTTTTGCATATGGACTGCTCCTAACTTGAAATAATTCAAGCTTAACATGTATTTAATTATTTTAACTATTAAATTTTTTTTACATAATTAAATGAATATTTTAATAGGGAAACATAAGGAAATGGTCGTATATACGAACGATTTATATTGACTAACAATTTTTGTTCGTGTATTATAATGAGCGAAGTTAACAATAAAACAAAAAAATCATTCGTATATTCTCAGTGATATGGTCTGGGAGTTTCTAGTAGGAACCGTGAATTCCTAACTACGAATGGGTAAATTTCCTTTACCCATTTTTAGTTAGGGATTTTTTTTGTCTTTAAGGAGGAACTATGGAGCGTTTATTTAAATTAAAAGAATTAGGAACAAATGTGAAAACGGAGTTACTAGCAGGAACTACAACATTTTTGACAATGGCCTATATTATCCTTGTGAATCCAGCGATTCTTTCTGCGGCTGGTGTACCATTTGAGCAAGTGTTTATTGCAACAATCGTTGCCGCAGTTATTGGGACGCTTATTATGGCTTTGTTTGCGAATTATCCTATTGCTATTGCACCAGGTATGGGGATGAATGCGTATTTTACGAGTGTTGTTGCGACTCAAGGAGTTAGTTATCAAGTAGTTTTTGGTGCCGTTTTGATGGCTGGTATTTTATTTCTTTTATTAACATTTACGAAATTTCGTGAATTGCTTATCGATTCTATTCCTACTTCTTTAAAATATGGAATTACTTCAGGAATCGGGTTATTTATAGCATTTGTTGGGTTGAAAATGTCTAAAATTGTCGTTGGTAATAGCGAAGCACTTGTAACACTCGGTGATTTACGCGAGCCAATAGCGATGTTATCTATTATAGGCTTGTTTGTTACGATTATTTTAATCGCTTTAAAAGTGAATGGTGCTTTGTTTATCGGGATGTTTATCACCGCAATTATTGGATATTTCATGGGACTACTTCACATTGATGGCATAGTATCAGCACCACCATCTATGGTGTTTTTGGATGTTGATATTGCAGGAGTGTTTTCAAATGGTCTGTACGCAGTTATATTTTCGTTTTTACTCGTTACAATCTTTGATACAACTGGAACAATGATTGGTGTTACGGAGCAGGCTGGTTTAATGAAAGATGGAAAAATGCCAAAAGTGAAATCTGCACTAGCAGCAGATGCAGTCGCAACAACGGTTGGAGCAGCTTTAGGAACAAGTCCTTCTAGTGCTTATATTGAGTCTTCTACTGGTGTAGCAGCAGGTGGACGATCTGGATTGACGGCGCTTGTTGTAGCAATTTTGTTTTTTGTTGCTTTGTTTTTCTCTCCATTAGTAGCAGCGATTTCTTCTTTATCCGCTATTACGGCTCCAGCTTTAATCATTGTTGGATGCTATATGATGGAAGGGTTGGCTAAAATTAATTGGAAGAATTTTGATGATGCGTTTCCTGCTTTTGCAATTATTTTAATGATGCCTTTGACTGGAAGTATTGCTACAGGAATTGCGGTTGGATTTATCACGTATCCATTGCTTAAATTAGTAAGTGGCAAAGGGCGAGAGGTTCATCCGATTATATATGTTTTTGGAGCGATCTTTGCCATCCAAATGGCATTCTTCCCAGGGCATTAACAAGAAAAACTAGGCAAAAAGATGCCTTGTTCTTTAAAGCCAAAACATCTGAGTGACCCAGTTTCTGGCTCGCTTCAGGCTTCCCATTGGGCTATACAATGAACGGTGAAATTTTTAAAGCTTGTAGGAAGTGGCTGCGCCGCTTCCTACAAGCTTTTTCTTCGGTCATCGTATGGCAAATGTTCGCCTTCTGCTCGCCAGAAACTTCATTGCCAGGTGTTAAATACTTTTGGCAATAGGAGAAGCAAGTTACATTCTATCTATTTTGAAGGTTGCCAAAGATATAATTTTGGCAGCTCTTTGTAGATTTTACAAAGCGACACTTCTAGATTTGAACAGAAAGTGGAGAAGTAGATGACAGATTTACTTCGTATGAAAATTGTTGGTCTATTTCTAACTAGAAGTGTCCATGAACTTTTTTCTCTTCCTCTTACATAAAAGGTCTTAAATAGAAAGAACATGAATACACGCTCATAAGCAAGATGAATGTAATGAAAAGCGGTGGCTCGGGTGGGAACAGCGGATGTTTTCTGCGACGAGTAACCGCAGGAGCACCGGAAGTGGCTGAATCCGTGCCCACCGAACGCGTCTGCTTGTAACGAAATCCACTCCATTTAATTCCTATACTCTCTACATTTTTAGTTGGAGAAATATTCAATAGAAAGATATATTGTCCAGTAAATGCTTATTTCGAAGAAACGACTAAAAAACGCACTGGTTGGTCGGTTAAGTTGTACCAATAATGATCTTTAGTTGCATCAAACATAATCGATTGTTGCGCAGAAAAATCCTCTTTTACTCCATCTATCAATACGGTTAAAGAACCTTCCAGGACAAATAAAAACTCATGACCGCTATGTGAAAAAGCATCTCCTTCACTTTCACCTGGTTGAAGCGTAACTAAAATAGGAGAGTAAAAAGCATCAGAAATTCCATTGGATAAATCCTGATAATGGAATTTTTGTCTTCGTATTTCTAAATCATCTTGCGTATGTTCAGCAGAAAAAAAGACACTTGGATTGACTGCTAGAGCATCGGCGATTTTTTTTAAGGACTCCAAGGTAACGCTAGATTTTCCTCTTTCTACCTGAGAAAGAAAGCTAATCGAGACATTTGTTTGTTCAGCCAAAGTTTTTAATGTTAGTTTTCGCTCTTTTCTTAAAGATTTTAAAACCTGACCAACTGAATCCAAAGACATGGGTGGCACCCCCTTTGTACTTTTTATACTAATCTCATCATCATACAACACTTGCTAAAGTACGCTCAACTATCAAAATTTCACTGGAAGTATTGACAGAAAATTTGAAACTCTCTACAATGAACAAAGGGGAAATTAAAGTACCACTTCAATTTTAGAGGATTAGGGGGAAACAGTATGTTAGATTCAAAACAAATGAGAAAAGTTTGGATTGCTAGCTTAGTCGGTAGTTCAATTGAATGGTTCGATTACTTTTTATATGGAACTGTTGCTGCTTTAGTATTTAACCAAGTATTTTTTGTTACAGAAGATCCATCAGTAGGTCTGATACTAGCCTATGCGTCATTTGCATTATCTTTCTTTATACGACCATTTGGGGGCATAATTTTCAGTCATATTGGGGATAGAGTTGGTCGGAAAAAAACACTTGTCATTACGTTAAGTTTAATGGGAGTTGCAACATTTGGTATGGGGTTACTGCCTACTTACCAAGCAATTGGAATATGGGCACCGATTCTTTTAATTACACTTCGTCTTGTACAAGGCTTAGGGATTGGTGGAGAATGGGGAGGAGCTTTGCTTCTTGCTGTTGAATATGCACCAAAAGAAAAGCGTGGATTATATGGGGCAATTCCACAAATGGGTGTAACAATCGGAATGGTTTTAGGTACTGTAGCATTATCAATTATGACACTATTACCTGAGGATTCATTTATGACTTGGGGCTGGCGTGTTCCGTTTCTTTTGAGTGCGTTATTAGTTATCTTTGGATTATGGATTCGTAAAGGAATTGACGAAACACCTTCCTTTAAAAAGGTTAAAGAAGCTGGAGAAATTCCGAAATTGCCGATTGTAGAAACATTAAAACATCATTGGCGTGAAGTTTTAATTGCAATTGGTGCTAAAGTGGTTGAAACAGCTCCATTTTATATTTTTGGTACATTTGTTGTTTCATACGCTACGGCAAATTTAGGTTTCTCAAGAACAGCAGTATTAAATTCGGTTATGATAGCTACAATTGTTACAACGATTTTAATTCCTATTATGGGAAGTTTATCGGATAAGATTGGACGTAAAAAACTGTATGTTGGTGGTACGATCGGTATGATTTTGTTTGCATTTCCATACTTTTGGATGCTACAACAACAATCGGTTGCTCTATTAGTAATTGCGACGATTATCGGCTTAGGGGTTATTTGGGCTCCTATTACCGCTGTACTTGGTACGATGTTCTCTGAAATTTTTGATGCAAAAGTGCGTTATACTGGAATTACACTTGGTTATCAAATTGGTGCAGCATTAGCTGGAGGAACAGCGCCACTTGTAGCAACGGCTTTATTGCTTCGATTTAATAATTCATATGTACCTGTAGCATGTTACATTATTTTCACTGCTGTTATATCGTTAATTGCTATTTGGGCAGTTAAAGATCGCAGTAAAGAGAATTTAGATTAAAGAATGGTAGATTGTAAGGGAATGCATCGCCTGTTGCTATTTATAGTGATAGGCGTGTTTTTCTAATTATTGGAGGTTGCGATATGTTAGTAGTAAATGAAAAACAAATTATGCAAAGCTATGGAATGAAAGAAGCGATACAGGATATACGCGAAGTGCTCGTTGCAAAAACAGCAAATAAAATTGCAAATCCACATCGTACAGTTATTGATTTTCCAACACATGAAGCGTCAGCTCTTTATATGCCGAGTGCTGATCTTGTTGGGGAAGTGTCGGCAGTTAAAGTGGTCACGATTTTCCCACATAATCCTGCAAACGGTAAAGCAACTACTCAAGGTGTTGTTTTATTATCGGATGGAGCAAATGGAGATCATTTAGCAATGCTGAATGCTTCTTATTTAACGAGACTGCGTACTGGTGCTTTAAGTGGGATTGCAACGGATTACTTAGCGAAGAAAGATGCTAACGTGTTAACGGTAATTGGAACAGGTGCGATGGCGTTTGAACAAGTATTAGGTGTGCTTGCTGTTCGTTCGATTGAACGTATTTTATTGGTGAATCGTAACCCGGAAAAAGCAAATGCTTTTGGAGAAAAGCTTCGAGCATTCGGTGTAACAATTGCTTATGAAGTGATGGAAGATGTTGCCGCTGCTGTTTGTCAAGCAGATATCATTAACTGTGCGACTCGTTCAAATGATCCTGTATTTAATGGAGAAGATTTGAAGCCAGGAACTCATGTGAATGGTGTAGGATCATATTTACCACATATGCATGAAGTGGATATAACGACGATTACTCGTGCATCTAAAATTGTGGTGGATGACTTTGCTGGAGTAAAGGACGAGGCAGGAGAACTTATGTATGCGGAGGAACTAGGGAAATGGTCTTTCGACGATGTACACGGTGAACTTGGAAAGCTTGTTATCGGTGCAATAAAAGGCAGAGAAAATGAAGAAGAAATTACTTTTTTTAAATGTGTTGGAGCTGCATATTTTGATTTGGCAGTGGCAAAAGGTGTTTATGCAAAAGCGAAGCAACAACAAATAGGTACAGAAATTGACGTGTAACATGAAAATGCCCAATTCCGAAGCAACTTGGAATTGGGCATTTAACTTGGACTCACTGCTGGTTCCATAACAGTTAATGTGCTGTTTAACGTGTTCATATTAACAACAGCACCTATTGGAATCGTTGCTTTATAAAAGCCGTGAGCTGTTGAAAGATTGGACATAAGTGGTATTCCTAAAGGTACTAAAAATTCATTTATAAGATCTGCGTACGTTTTTCCATATGAAATGTCACAATTCGTGCAATCCCCCATGATAATTCCAAGACAGTCATCAAATTTTCCGGCTAAGAAAAGATGATTTAAATATCTATATACAGTATTTATTGGTTCATGTGTTTCTTCTAAAAAGATAATTTTTCCAGCAGTGCTAATTTCGTAAGGTGTTCCTAAAGTGCCTATAAAAGAAGTAAGGTTCCCTCCAACAATGGGGCCAACTACATTACCAGGAACTAAGCTTACGAGAGGAAAGCCTGGTGGGTTTTGAATTTCCCAAGGTGCGAATAAAGAGGAAGTTGCAGAAAAGAATTGATTAAAATTATATGCTGGAGTACTCATTTTAAAATCTAGTAAGAGGAGGCTTTGAAAGGTGATTAAGTCCGCATATTCAAAAAGTACATTTTGTAAGACAGAAATATCGCTATAGCCAGACACAATTTTAGGATTGCGAGATATAAATGTGAAGTCGAGATAAGGAAGAATACTTGCCACTCCGACGCCGCCTCTAGTCGGCAGTATCCACTTAACTTCTTTATTTGCAAACATTTTCATTAAATCTGAAGCCATTTGCTGTGGAGTTGCTGCCAGAAATCCCTCCGCTGAATAGACATAGTCCCCTACGATAACCCGAAGCCCCATATTTTCTAATACCATGATTCCTTCATCTATTCTATTAGCTGCTAATGGGCTACCTATAGTAACAATACCGACAGTATCTCCCCGAATCAGTTGCGGGGGTCTAGTAGCCATATTTGAAAACCTCCCTTATGAAAAATACTCATTATTAATAATGTTTATTCTTCAAAAGAAGGAAATATAACAGTTTGATAATAAAAAAGTAGCCATTCTTTGTTAACGGGCCACTTAACTTAGTAAGATTATTATTCCATATCATCAAAATAATATTTGCAAATGACATATAAATATCACTAAAGTGTATAGAATGGTTGGAAATAGGTATTTGTGCCTTTTTACATATATAAACAGTTTGGCTTATAATATGGGATGTATTTATATTTTTGTAAAGACTAAAGTATTTATAAACTTTATGGATACTTAGAAAACAAAATGAATACGTATGCAAAATGCAAGTGAACATAAATAAGGGGGACTAGCACGTGAAAATTCGTACTAAATTATTTATTATTTCATTATGCCTATTACTCGTTCCGAGTTTAATAATAGGGGTAAGCAGTTATGTATCCGCTCAAAAAAACTTAGATGAACTAGGTGAAAAAACACTTAAAAATGGTGTTGAAATGGCGATTCAATTAATTGATGCAATGAACTACTCCGTGGAAAAAGGGGACATATCGCTAGAAGATGCACAGGATAAAGTAAAACAATATTTACTTGGTGATTTACAAAGTGATGGAAAACGTGCGTTAACAACAAAAGTTGATTTAGGTGCAAATGGTTACTTTGTCGTCTATGGTAAAGATGGAGAACAAATCGCTCATCCTTCTATTGAGGGAACAAATGGATGGGAAAATAAAGATATTGATGGAAAATACGTCGTACAAGATATTATTAAGGCTGCAGAAGATGGAACTGGTTTCTCTTATTATAAATGGGAATTACCAGGTCAACCGGGTACAGAAGCTACAAAAATTACGTATAATGCAGTAGATCCGAACTGGGGATGGATCATAAGTGCTGGTACATATATGAATGCATTTAATAAGGGAAGTAATTCTATCCTTATAAATATCGCAATTACACTTGCATTGAGTACTTTAGTTGGTATTGCTGTTATTATTCTATTCTCTAAACATTTAGCTAATCCAATTCAACTAATTGCGGAAAATGTAAAGAAAATTGCAAACCAAGACTTATCCATTAAAAATATTAAAATTAACAATAAAGATGAATTAGGCGACTTAGCAAATGATATTAATTCAATGACTACAAATTTAAAAGATGTCCTTAACTCTGTTTCCATTTCAGCAGAGCAAGTTGCTGCAACTTCTGAGGAACTTACTGCAAGTAGTGAAGAAACGAGTAGGGCATCGGAGGAGATTACTGATTCGATTCAACAAATTTCTTCTGGTCAAGAAAGTCAGTTACTTGGAATGCAGGAAGCAACAAATTCCGTTTCACAAATTTCAACTAGTATTACTGAAATAACATCGAACATTAAAGAAGTAAATGAACTTTCCATTGCAACTTCTAAAGATTCCTTAGCTGGTAATGAAGTTATTGTTCAAACAGTGGAACAAATGAATCAGATTAATAACCAAAGCACAATGACTACAACGGCAATGGAAATGCTTGAGCGCAAATCGCATGAAATTGGAGAAATTATTAATGTGATTACAGGAATAGCTGAACAAACAAATTTACTTGCATTAAATGCAGCAATTGAAGCAGCGCGAGCAGGCGAGCATGGAAAAGGATTTGCGGTTGTAGCAGACGAAGTGAGAAAACTAGCTGAGGAATCAGGAAATGCAGCTAAAAATATTGCCACTTTGATCGGCGAAATTCAAGTCAATACAAAGGATACCGTTCGAACTGTAAATGAAGGAAAAGTTGTTATTGAAACTGGTATGACTTATGTAACAAATGCTGGTAAAACATTTGAAACAATTGCAGCAGATATTGGCTTAATTAATAATAAACTATCATTCATTTCAACAGGAATCCAAGAAATAAGCAATAATACAGAAGTACTTGTAAAAGAAGTAGATAAAACAAAAGAAGTGACAGAAGAGTCGACAAGCTATACACAAAACGTAGTGGCAGCGGCAGAAGAACAATATGCTTCGATGATCGAGATGACATCCGCTTCACGTTCATTAGCAGAAATGTCCGAAAAACTTCAAGACATTGTTGCTGATTTTAAATTGAATTAAATTGAAACTGCTTCAATAACTTTTAGGTTATTGAAGCAGTTTTTATTTTCAGATGAAAGTATATGAAAATGTACCATGAACACTGGGTTTAGGGTACGTATAGAGAGTAAGGAAGTTATAGAAATGGATGGAGTGGATTTCGTAACAAGCGGACGCGTTCCGCGGGCACGGCTTCAATCTCCTCGTCGCTGCAAAAACATGTGCTCCTGCGGTTACTCGTCGCAGAAAATATTCGCTGTTCCCGCTGGAGTCGCCGCTTTTCACTACATCCATACTATTTATGGGAGTGGATTTATGGTCTTTCTACTTAACCACTATGAGGTCAGATGGAGAAAAAAAGTTCATCCGCACTTCTAGTTAGAAATAGACCGACGATTTTTATACGAAGTAAATTTGTCCTCTACTTCTCCACTTTAATGTGCAAATATAGAAGTGTCTCTTTCTAAAAACGGACAAAAAGTCGCCAAAATTGTATCTTTGGCGACCTTCAAAGAGTATAGAATGTCTCTTGCTTCTTCTACTACCAAAAGCATTTAACAACTTGGCGTGGAAGTTGAATTCGAGAGGAAGACAAACATTTGCCACACTTTAAAATTTCCCCGTTCATCGTATAGCTTAATGAGAAGCCTGGAGCGAGCCGGAAACTGCGCTGCTAAGATGTTTTTTCTTATTTCTTTTTGCCATCTACAGTATCTAAAAAATCTTTAGCTGTTCTAACCACATATTTAATTTCATCTAATTCTCTTTCTTTGAGTAGAGAATGATGAACATCTAGAATGATTTTCTTTTCTTCAATCTCCATAACACCAGCTAGCTTTTGAAAATTAAATAATTCATCCGGTGTAATTTCTAATGCGTTCATGATTAATTCTAATGTATTTAAAGATATGTTCGTTTGGCCGCGCTCGATATCTGATATACGGGATTTGCTCATTCCCATGGAACCTGTTAATTCTGCCACTTGGGATTGTGTTAGCCGTTTCGATTCTCTAATCACTCTCAATTGTTCTCCAACTAATTTTAAAAAACTGGACACTGAAATTCACCTCTAACTAAGAGGCTAGACAATTTCATTAAAAATATACATCTCATTAAAGAAGTATTTTATTACTAAATTCCTGTGTAGGTGGTACAATGGGGGGGCAAATCTAATTTTATTGTTATTACTGTAAAAGGAGAGGGCAACATGGATAACGGTAGGCAGAAAGTAAATGAAATCCAATATGTAATAGAGTTGATGCAAGAGGATAGCGGAAAAGAAGAGACTTTAAAAAGCTTTGATTCTTTCTATGAAGAAAAAATGAGATTAATCCAAGAGATTCGTCAATTAGAAGAGGGGATTTTAGAAAAGCTTATTAAGGTAATTGAAATGAGATAGTTATTTGTCGAATTGTCGTGCATAGGGATAATTATAACGATATAATTACACTATTGAAAAAATAGTGAGGGATTATGTAATGAAAAATTATCTTGGAGAAATAGGTCTTGTCATTACGGCGATTATATGGGGAAGTGGATTTGTTGCCAGTGCAGTAGCGCTAGAACACTACACACCTTATCAAATTTTGGCAGGAAGGTTTTTAATAGGTGCTGTTCTTTTAAGCTTATTCTTCTATAAAAGGTTGAAGCAAATAAAGAAAAGTACACTTTTAAAAGGAGCGATTTTAGGAGGCTTTTTATATGTAGCATTTATACTCCAAACAGTTGGATTAGAATACACGACTCCATCTAAAAATGCATTTTTAACAGCGGTCAATGTAGTCATTGTTCCTTTCATCGGTTATGTCCTTTATAAGAGGAAAATGGATATGTTTGAATTGTTCGGTGCGATTATTGCTTTGATAGGTGTAGCGGTATTATCGCTTCAATTATCTTCCGACATAAATATTGGAGATATGCTTACATTGGCATGTGCAGTTGGATTTGCGTTCCACATTTTTTACACGGCCAAATATGTAAAGGAAGAAGATCCTGTTCTACTAGCAATTATTCAAATGGTGGTTGCAGCTTTAATAAGTTGGATCGTTGTTTTTTTCAAAGGAGAAACTTCTTTTACATTTGCTTCTGAAGGAATGCTTCCACTTATTTATCTAGGTATTTTTTCTACGACGATTGCTTATTTATTGCAAACGGTTGCTCAGAAATACATTTCGGAAACAAAAGCAGCTATTATTCTTTCAACAGAATCTTTTTGGGGTATGGCATTTTCCGTTATCATTTTAAGCGAAATTATGACGACAAGAATGGCTATTGGAGCAGTTCTTATACTCTTTGCGATTATTCTTTCTGAAACAAAGCTAGGATTTTTGAAAAAGCAAAAATTGATCTAAAAAAAGGAAACACCAACTTTCGTTATAACCGATTGTTGGTGTTTTTTTGCATAGTTTTTCAACTTATTGACATCCTAAAATGTTCATGATAAAATTACTTTGAATTCGAGATAATTTTAATGGAGATAAAAACATATAAATAAATTGGAGGAATATACAATGAACGGATTAAAAGGCATACATCACGTAACAGCGATTACAAGTAGTGCGGAAAAGAACTACGAATTTTTCACGTATGTGTTAGGAATGCGTTTAGTAAAGAAAACAGTTAACCAAGATGATATCCAAACATATCATTTATTTTTCGCGGATGATAAAGGTAGTGCCGGCACAGATATGACCTTTTTCGATTTCCCTGGAATTGCAAAAGGAGTACATGGAACAGATGAAATTTCGAAAACCTCTTTCCGCGTACCGAATGATGCAGCACTAGATTATTGGGTAAAACGTTTCGATCGTTTAGAAATAGCACATGCGGGCATTCAAGAGCAGTTCGGTAAAAAAGTATTACCATTTGTTGATTTTGATGACCAACCTTATCAATTAATTTCAGATGAAAATAATAAAGGTGTTGCTTCAGGAACACCATGGCAAAATGGACCTGTTCCATTAGAATATGCAATTACTGGACTTGGACCAATTCATATACGTATTGCTCAATTTGATTATTTAAAAGAAGTGTTAGAAAAGGTATTACTATTTAAAGAAATAGCTCATGAAGGATCATTCCATTTATTCGAAGTTGGAGAAGGTGGAAATGGCGCACAAGTAGTTGTGGAGAAAAATGTTGTTCTGCCAGCTGGAAGACAAGGATTTGGAACTGTTCACCATGTGGCATTCCGAGTAGAGGATCGTGCTGTATTAGAAGAATGGATCGAGCGTTTGAGCAGCTTCGGATTCCAAACATCTGGTTATGTGAATCGTCACTTCTTTGAATCTTTATATGCACGAGTTGCACACGGTGTATTATTCGAGTTTGCAACAGATGGGCCAGGATTTATGGGCGACGAGCCGTATGAAACACTTGGTGAAAAATTATCATTGCCTCCATTTTTAGAACCAAAACGTGAAGAAATTGAAGGTTTAGTTCGCCCGATTGATACAGTAAGAAGCACAAAAGAGTTCGATAAAGAATAAAATACTATTAACGAGTTTGCTTCTAAAATAGAAGCGGGCTCGTTTTTTCATGAAGAATCAAGATTTAAAAGTGATTAATAGGAATTGGACAATAATGCTTCATAATCGGACAATCTCAGCATAATACTTCAAAGTAAGGGTACTTTCGTTTTTTCTAATAGACAAAAAAGAACCAGACTCTATTTTTTAGAATCCGGTTCTTTTTTATATCAATTCTTTAAAGTTTAATCGTTTGTTTAATGCAGCCATAAGTGGAATACCAACTGCTAATACGACGAATTCACCAGCAGCTACTGTTAACCATGTGTAGAAGAATGGCAGCTCTAATGCAAGGTGTAATTCGAATGCAATGATAAACATCGTAAACGTAAAGAATAGTGTATTAAATATCATGCGTGGGACATGTCCTTTAATAAACTTAGATGCAAAAATAGTAACTGATAAAGTGATGATCGAATGTGCAACCCCAAAAGTTAAATCATATAAACCTAGAGGGGAAAACAAATTGGCCACAAACACACCAATTACAATTCCAAAAAAGTATTTTTTATTAAATACAATTAGGTGATTAAACATTTCCGAAATACGGAATTGTAATGCACCAAATGCCAAAGGTGCAACTAGTAGAGAAACAGCAACATATAAAGCTGCGATAACTCCGCTTGTTACAAGTGTTTTGATTTTCATTATTCATTTCTCCTTAGTTTTTTTACGTGGGAGGTTCTCGAACCACGTTATATAATGCACAATTGATAATTCTATGTTATTTAACATAGCTATGTCAAGGGAATTCTTTTACACTATATTGTATAGAGTTAAAAAAGGAAGGTTCAACATGAAAAAAATAGTTTATTTGTTTACGATAGTTATCGCTGTAATTGCATTATTAATTGGATGTACGCAGCCGATTAATGAAATGGAAGTTCCTAATACGAATGTGCAGGAAGAAACAACTAAAGGGAAAGAAATGAAAGTCCATTTTATCGATGTAGGACAAGGAGATTCGATTTTTATTCAATCACCAAACGGTAAAAATATGCTAATCGATGGAGGGAAGCGTGATTCAGGTAAAGAGGTTGTCGCGTTTCTACGAGATTTAGGTGTGAATAAGCTAGATTATGTAGTGGCAACGCATCCAGATGCCGATCATATTGGTGGATTACTTGCGGTATTAAATTCTATTTCTATTAAAAACTTTGTTGATTCTGGTAAAGTCCATACTTCGCAAACATATGAGAAAATGCTGACACTCATTCAAGAGAAAAAAATCCCTTTTATTGTGCCAGCAAATGGAGACGAGATTTCACTAGATCCAGCAATTAACATTACGGTGTTAAATGCTGGGGAGGGTGCGGCTGATAATAATGAGGCGTCGATTGTGCTTAGAGTAGCTTACAAAGATGTTTCGTTTTTATTAACAGGAGATGCAGACACTGGCGTCGAATCAAACATGATGGAACAATATAATGTGGAGTCAACTATTTTAAAAGCAGGTCATCATGGATCAAATACGAGTAGTTCTAGTGAATTTATTGCTGCTGTTAAACCAGAAGTTTCTATTTTGAGTTATGGGAAAGATAATTCCTATGGGCATCCTCATTCAGAAGTTGTCAGTGTTTTAAAGAAAGCTGGCTCTCAGGTGTATGCGACTGCTGAAGCAGGGAATATTTCAGTATCAACAAATGGGGTAGATTATTCTGTGTCTGCTGGGCATGCTTTGCCGAAAGAGGAAATTGTAGAGCCTGTTGTAGATGTATCTATTTCGATAACAAGTAAGGATTTACGAGAAGAAATTGTTGGGATAACGAATAAAGGGAATGAATCTGTAAGCTTACAAGGTTGGCAACTTTTTTCAATAGAAGGAAATCAAGTGTTCAAGTTTCCGAATATTAGCTTAGCGGTAGGGAAAACAATCTATATTACAAGTGGACCAGACGCAGTAGAAGGTCAAGGGTATATTAAATGGAATAACGGACAAATGTGGAAAAATGATGGGGATGCAGCTCAATTGTTGAATGAAAAAGGAGAGATTGTGAGTGAAATGGAGTAAATACATTCTAGATCGATTTGAAGAAGACATCGCTGTTTTTTTGAAGTATCCTGATGAAGAAGACAAATTGCAACTTCATCGTTCAAAACTAGCCACTTCCTTTCAGGAGGGGGATATTGTTCGAATTTCTATCGAGAATGGTCTATATCAAATAGAGCATCTGCAAGAGGAAACATTGAACCAAAAAGATAAAATTCAACAATTACTTGAGCAACTGAAAAGAAAATGAATATACTTATATTTAGGAGGTGAGTATGATGGTAAATGAGAAAAAATTACCAGATAACGCAACGTCTCATGCAAAGCCTGTAATTGGAAAGGCGATACTTTGCATGGGGAGATTTATAAATAAACCCTAATCGCCATTTATAATTTCGGCTTTGCACCTTATTGAATGATTTATACCTAATAAGGAGCGAGCGAAAATGACATATGTAAAAGCAAGTGCTGTTTTACCTGAAGAGCTTATCGTTGAAATTCAAAAGTATATTCAAGGTGAAGCTATTTATATTCCGAAACCAGAGAAGCATTACAAAAAGTGGGGTGCTTTGTCTGGGGAGAGAAAAAGAATTGATGATAGAAACGATACGATACGAAAAGCTTATAAAACTGGGGTTTCACTTGACCAGTTAGCAGAGGAGCATTTCCTGTCAATTGAAACGATCAAAAAGATTGTATATTCGAAGTGAATAGTATGTATGACTGATAATCTATGGAGATTGTCAGTTTTTTTAGTGGGAAAGCATTTAAAAAGGAAAATCGGATGGTTGGAGCCAAGAATCGGATGGTCAGCCAGGAAAATCGGATGGCTGCCGCCAACAATCACCTTTGGTTATGGCGAAATTGGTTACTATTCATCTTCTGCATATATTAAAAGGGACTAATCCTTTACAATAATAAAAGAGGTGATGAACATGAATCCTTTCATTCGAAATGATCAATATAATTTTATAAAAAAACAAACACAAATACTCGTAAATGGGCATATGACAGTTAATGATAGAGCTGTTTTAACTGCTTTAAAATCGCTCACTTTAGAGAAGGTTTTCGAACTTTTCGAACTGTTAAATGAAGAACAGAAACAGTTGTTAAGCTCGATTGTAGAAGTGAAAGAAAAAGAACAGGCAGAAGTATTTGTAGCGCAAATAAAACCTTTTATTGTCCCATTTAAACAAGTATCGGAACAAGCGATCAAAAAGCTATTTCCGAAAGTAAAAAAACTAAAAATCCCATCAATCCAAGAAATGGATTTCAAACGGTTATCATATATAGGATGGAATGATAAAGGCTCTAATAAAAAGTTCCTCGTTATGGAGTATAAAGAAAAACTTGTTGGAATATCTGGTGGATTTGCAAGCTCGCATAAGAAAGGTCTATGTGCACTTTGTCATCGTTTTGAAGAAGTTGGGATGTTTACTTCATTTGTAAAAGGCGCAACACAAGATGCTTTTACGAAGAGAGGTAACTATATTTGTCAGGATAGTCAAAAATGCAATGACAATTTAGTATCGCTAACAAAGCTAGATGAATTTATCGAACTTCTTGATGGGTAAAATAAAAGATAGATCAAGCAAATGATAATCTGCTTGATCTATCTTTTTTACATTTCAAAAAAAATATCTCGTTCGACTTTGCATACTCTTAAGGAAAAACTTTGATACCACATTGCCTTACCTTTTTCTTGTGCAATTTGATGAGTGGAATGCTCTTTCCAATTTTTTATTGCTTCTAATGATTCCCAGTAAGAAACGGTTATACCTAATTGTTCATCACGTGCAGATTCTACTCCTAGAAAGCCAGCTTGCTGAGAAGCAAGTTCGACCATTTTATCTGCCATTTTGGAATAGCCTTTATCGCCGTCTGTTCGTTTAGAAGAAAAAATGACCGCATAATACGGAGGTTTAAAAGTTTTTGAAGTATCGTTCATATTTTCACATCCTTTTAAAATAGTTCACTATACATATCATAAAGAATATTCGAATAGCTGTGAAGCATCGAATGATTTGATAGTATAATGAATTAAAAATATTTGGGAGTTGTTGAAATGGAAAATGAGTTTTTGAAAGTATTTGATGAAAATAGAAATGAAATAGGCGTTGCAACGCGCGAGGAAGTACATAGAGTAGGGCATTGGCATGAAACATTTCATTGTTGGTTTATTAGTAGAGAAAACGACAAAGATTATATATATTTGCAAATTCGAAGTGACTCTAAAAAGGATTATCCAGGTCTATTAGATATTACAGCCGCTGGTCATTTATTAGTAAATGAAACGGTTAATGACGGGATTAGAGAAGTGGAGGAAGAGCTTGGAATAGTCTTGACATTTACTGAGTTAATTTCACTTGGGATCATCAATTATTCGGTAACAACGGGAGAACTTATTGATAAAGAATTTGCTCATGTATTTTTACATAATAGTGTACATTCATTCGATGATTACATATTGCAGAAAGAGGAAGTATCAGGAATTGTTCGTACTGAATTTCACCAATTTTCTGGACTTTGGCTCGGAAGCTTAGAAGAAATACAAATAGAAGGGTTTGAAGTAAACTCGGCAGGGAATAATATCGTCATTCACAAAACTGTAACTAAAGATCATTTTGTCCCTCATGAAAAATCGTACTATGAAGCTATCATCCATCAAATAGTTGAAATCCAACAAGCTTAGGTAGTAACAAAAAAACTGACCCAAGGTTTAGTTCCTTAGGATCAGTTTTTTTTACTTAGTTTAATATTTTAATCTTAACTTTTTTACGTCCCCATTTATAAGCATCGCTCTTAGAAGAGAAGAAAACATCAATTTTATTTCCTTTGATAGATCCACCAGTATCGCCTGCAATTGCGTATCCATAACCTTCAACATGAACTTTTGTTCCAAGTTTAATAACCGATGGATCAACCGCAATTACTTTTACATCCGGATCACTTTTTAAGTTAATGCCTGTGCTTGTAATACCAGAGCAACCATTACAGTTAGCAGTAAATGCACTTGCTGTAACGTAAAACTCGTCTACAACATTATCAGAGTCAGAACGGGATGGGGTTTTAGTTTTCGCTGCTTTTCCATCTTTCGTAGTGACTAGTTTTTGATTGACGTTAATCGCATCTGATTTTAAGTTATTCCAAGATTTTAAGTTGGAAATAGATACATTTTGAGATTTTGCGATTTTATACAGCGTGTCCCCTTTTTGTACAGTGTACGTGGAAGACGCGGCTAAGCTTGAGTTTGCTCCGCTAACCAATAATGCAATTACGATTATGAGTGTTCCAAGAAATCTTCTCAAATACTCTACTCCTTGCTATTTAGTCTAATCACATATTAACAGTATAATATTACAGGAATATTACAAAGGCTTACCAAAATCGTTACAAAACTTAAAAAAATATTACAAAAGACTAGTAAAGTATATGGTGAAACTCAAAAGTATATGAAAAAAGACTTAATTTTTGCGAATGGTCTAGTCATTAGCAAACTTTTTTTCATTTAAAGAAATATCATTAAAATTCGGTCAAAATTTTTGGGGAAGTCTTTATACCTAATTAATAATTTATTAGACCTACTTGTATTCGTTATAGATTATAATTAGATTTATTAAATTATTTTAAATCAAAAGGGGGACAATGCAATGTTAATAAAACCTAAAATGCTAAAAGCTGGAGATAAAGTAGCGACGATTAGTTTGTCTTGGGGTGGAGCTGGTGACCCCGAATTAAAATGGCGTTATGAACAAGGGGTAGAAAGACTTAGGACTGTTTTTCATTTAGATGTTATTGCAATGCCGAATAGTTTAAAAGGGTCTGATTTCATATATGACAATCCAAAAGCTCGTGCGGAAGATTTAATGGATGCATTCAAAGACCCTTCGATTAAAGGTATTATTTCAAATATTGGAGGAAGCGAGAGCATTCGTCTTTTACCATATATCGATTTTGACGTAATACGTCGTAATCCAAAAGTATTTATCGGCTATTCAGATTCAACTATCACGCATTTATTTTGCCATAAAGCCGGAATTACGTCTTTTTATGGTCCTTCTCTTCTTGTCGACTTCGCTGAAAACGTAGAGATGCATGCGTATACAATAGAAGCACTTAAAAAAGCTCTTTTTGCAATTGATGAAATAGGAGAGGTGAAGCCTGCTACAGAGTGGACGAGTGAACGTGTGGAATGGATTATTGAAAATAAAAATAGACAAAGAAACATGAATCCGAATAATGGATATGAACTACTGCAAGGAAATGGTGTTGTACAAGGTAGATTAATCGGAGGGTGTATAGAAGTATTAGAATTTGCAAAAGGAACATCGCTATGGCCGGACCAATCTTATTGGGACGATAGTATTTTATTTTTCGAAACATCTGAAGATATGCCTGAACCGGGTCTAATCGAATATTGGTTACGAAATTACGGTTCACAAGGAATTTTACAAAAAGCAAAAGGCATTGTTTTCGGAAAACCTCAAAAAGAGAAATATTATGAAGAATATAAAGAGTCTATCGTGAAAATTATGAAAGAGTTGAACCTGACGGAGTTACCTATTTTGTATAATTTGAACTTTGGTCATACAGAGCCAAAATTCGTATTACCGTATGGAACGAAGGCTGAAATAAATTGTGAAAATGTCACGTTTTCTATTTTAGAAAGTGGAGTGAAATAATAGATGGCTTCCTATATCGTTGTTGGTGGTGGAATTTTAGGTGCTTCCACTGCTTACCATCTCGCTAAAAATAAAGTGAACGTAACACTAATTGATCGAAAAGACCTCGGCCAAGCTTCAGATGCAGCAGCTGGCATTATATGCCCATGGATTTCTCAAAGAAGAAATAAAAAGTGGTATGAGCTTGTAAGAAATGGTGCGAAGTATTATAAACAGCTTGTTGCGGAATTAGAAGAACTGGGTGAGATGTCGACTGGCTATAAACAAGTTGGGGCGATTAGCTTACAAAATGATGAAAAAAAGTTACAAGCAATGCTTAAGCGTGCGTTAGAGAAAAGAGAAGATGCACCTGAAATTGGCGATTTGAAAATACTTTCTCCAAAAGAAACAAAGGAACTTTTTCCACTAATTTCGGAAAATTTTTATTCGCTGTATGTGGAAGGTGCAGCAAGAGTAGATGGCCGAATGATGCGGGATGCACTTCTTCGAGGAGCGAAACAGCATGGTGCAGAAATTTTCCACGGGGATGCGGAGCTTTCGCGTGAAGGTGTTTTATTAAACGGAAAGCTATTAGAAGCAGATGGCATCATTTTAACAGCTGGTGCATGGGGCAATGAATTACCTTTGAGTGTTGGTGTAGATATGAAGGTTAGTTTCCAAAAAGCGCAAATCATGCATTTTCGAATTGACAATAAAGCAACTGGTAATTGGCCGGTAGTATTGCCTCCAACGAATCAATATTTATTAACATTTGAAGATGGGAAAGTAGTTGCAGGGTCTACATATGAAGAACATACTGGATTTGATATAGCTGTTACAGAAGAAGGAAAAAAGGAATTGTTGTCGAATGCAATAAGTGTAGCAAAAACATTGGAAAATGCGTTCATTGAAGAAGTGCGAGTTGGATTTAGACCATACACACCAGAATTTTTACCTGTCATTGGAAAAGTTCCAGGGTTTGAACATATGTATTTTGCAAATGGCTTAGGTGCGTCTGGCTTAACTGCTGGTCCGTTTGTTGGAGCAGAGCTTGCGAAGCTTGTTTTACAGCAGGATACAGTGCTTGAGTTGTCCAGATATGCACCTAGTTGATAATTACAGGGGGTAATGAAATGAATTATACACAAGTTGAAAAAGTAGATGATATGACGGTAGTTACTGCTTTAGAGAAGAATTTGGCATTTATTCGATTTGATCTAGATCGTCGAGTTGCTTATGTGAATGAAAATTTCGCTAAAGAGCTAGGATATACAGTAAATGAAGCAATGGGAATGTATCACAGAGACTTTTGTTTTCCGAAGTTTATGAAAAGTGCAGAGTATGAAACTTTTTGGAAAGATCTACTTGCAGGGAAAACTTTTCAAAATAAAGTGGAGCGCAAAAATAAGCAAGGAAATAGTGTGATGTTTGAAGCAACTTATATGCCGATATTTGGTGGGAATGGTAAGGTGCTTGGTGTTACAAAGATTGCAACGAATGTGACAGGCCGTCATAACACGATTATAGAAGTAACAGACGGGTTGAATGGTATGTCTAAAGATTTAAGTGACCGTGCAGATATGGGGATTAAACGAAATGAAGGTTTATTAGCGAGTATTGATGAAATTGCTAATGGATCAAAGGAAAATTCGGCGACATTAGCGAATTTGCAAGTGCAAGCTGATTCGATTCGTGGTATTGTGCAAACGATTAGAGAAATAGCAGCTCAAACAAACTTATTGGCATTGAATGCTGCAATAGAAGCAGCGCGTGCAGGTGAACATGGGAGAGGCTTTAACGTAGTAGCGCAAGAAGTGCGTAAGCTTGCGGGGAGAGTAGAAGCATCTATTGTCGAAGTGAGAGAAAATATCGAAGGAATTACAAAACAAGTAGACTCTGTAACGAAAAGTAATGATAAGTCTCAACAAAGTATTGAGAATAGCCAAGATGAAATTCGTATAGCATTAGAAGAATTTAAAGAGCTTGCGACTGTTTCGGAAAAGTTAGATACACAAACCAGAGAGTTCGTTAAGCTTATATAGATTATTATTTATGAAACATTCACGTTTGTTCGAACAAACGTGAATGTTTTAATTTTAAGAAAATATATAAAAATGTTCCATGGACAGAGGGTTTACGGTACATACAAAGAGGAAGAGATTATAAGAATGAATAAAGTGGATTTCGTTACAAACGGACGCTTTCGGCGGGCACGGCTTCAATCTCCTCGTCGTTGCAAAAATATGCTCCTGCGGTTACTCGTCGCAAAGACACTTACCAAGTAGAGTTCGGTCAGTGTCTTTCCTGCGGGGCTTTCAGCTCGGTGCACCTGACACTTCGTTTTCGGTGCAAAAAACATCCGCTGTTCCTGCCAAAGTAGTCGTTTTTCACTACATCCATCCTGCTTATGGGAGTGTATTCATGTTCTTTCTACTAGAGTTTTTCCATGTAAGAAGAGAAAAAATTCATCAACACTTCTAGTTAAAAAAGACCGACAAGTTTCGTACGAAGTTAATTTGTCATCTACTTCTCCACTTTCTGTCGAAATGTAGAAGTGTCTCTTTCTAAAAATCTACAAAGAGTCGCCAAAATTGTATCTTTGGCGACCTACAGAGTATATAGAACCGACTTGCTTCTCCTATTGCCAAAAGTATTTAACCACTTGGCATAGAAGTTTCTGGCGAGCGGAAGGCAAATATTTGCCATACGATGACCGAAGAAAAGTCTTGTTGAAAGTGGAGTAGCCACTTTATAAGATTTAAAAATTTCCCCGTTCATCGTATAGCCTAGCGAACCAAAAACTGCATCACTAAGTAAAGGAATGAGCGTCTTTTACTAGGTGTTTGTTTTGGTGCCAGACACGCGTGCATGTTACAATAGAAAAATATATTGGAGGTTTAGAAATTGAGCGAGCGAGTAACGATTATATATATAGAAGTCGAGCGTGAAATTGACTTTTATTATCAAATGCAGCAAATTCGAGTGGAGCAGCAGCTTCATTTGACATTGGATGGCATAGCAACAGCAAACCATCAATTTAAACTTCATCATGTGCTAGATGTATCCCACAAACCTTTTTCATTTGGTGGGGGGATGTTATATTTACACACCAATCAAGGCGTATTTACTTATAAAATCGAAGAAGATCCTTCCTATTTTATCCACACTTACAATTCATTCAAAACAAAACTGTGAAACAGAATTTTACGAATCCTTAGACTAATTTTAAATCGTTGAATTTGACATATATAGTGCTATAATGATGAATATTCTAATAGCATTTGCTCATATAAAAGCAGGGATATGGCCTGCGAGTTTCTACCAACTTACCGTAAAAAAGTTGACTATGAGTGGCAATGAAATAATAGAATTGTGACATTTTTGGTCACGATTTCTTTTATTTCTATTCGAAATTACAAGTTCGAATAACATTGTTCCACTCAACGTATGAGGGAATAAAGTTATCGGGCTTTTTTTGTTTTAAAAAATGAAGACAAGGGAGATTAATAACATGAAATTATTGCAAGAGAAGATCGTACAAGAGGGTAAAGTGTTATCAGAAAATGTTTTAAAAGTAGATTCATTTTTGAATCACCAAATTGATCCTGTTTTAATGCAAGCAATTGGAAACGAGTTTGCTGCTCGTTATAAAGATGCAGGTATTACGAAGATTTTAACGATCGAGTCTTCAGGTATTGCACCTTCTATGTTTGCTGGAATAATACTAGGTGTACCAATTGTTTTTGCTAGAAAGCGCAAATCATTAACGTTATCAGATAATCTATTCACTTCAAAAGTTCATTCATTTACTAAAAATGAAACAAATGATATTTCTGTTTCGAAGGATTTCTTAGTAGATGGAGATACTGTGTTAATCATTGACGACTTCCTTGCGAATGGACAAGCGGTTCTGGGGTTACTTGATATTGTAGAACAAGCAAATGCAATAACTTCTGGAGTAGGAATTGTTATTGAAAAAGGATTCCAAACTGGTGGAAGCATTATCCGTGAGCGCGGCATTCGTGTAGATTCATTAGCTAATATTAAATCATTAGCAAATGGAAAAGTAGAGTTTTTTGAAGAGGACCCAACTGCATGAATGGGATTTTAAAGAATACAGCTTTAGGTATTCAGCATGTTCTTGCGATGTATGCTGGGGCAGTTATCGTACCGCTTATTGTTGGTGGAGCAATCGGTCTTAATCCGGAGGAATTAACTTACTTAGTTGCGATTGATATTTTAATGTGCGGAGTTGCGACTATTTTACAAGTTATGAGCAACCGATTTTTTGGAATTGGGCTTCCGGTAGTTTTAGGATGTACCTTTACAGCGGTTGGACCAATGATTGCGATTGGCGGCGAGTACGGAGTTTCGGCGATTTACGGGGCAATTATTGTTTCGGGTATTTTTATCGTATTAATTAGCGGTATTTTTGGAAGGCTTGTGATGTTTTTCCCTCCAGTCGTTACTGGATCAGTTGTAACGATCATTGGTATCACGCTAATTCCTGTAGCAATTAATAACATGGGTGGCGGACAAGGTGCAAGTGATTTTGGTTCAGTTTCGAATATTTCATTAGCATTTGGTACTTTACTGTTTATCGTGTTACTTTACCGTTTTTCAACTGGTTTTTTAAAAGCTATTTCTATTTTACTAGGGATTATTGCAGGTACGGTTGCTGCGGTTTTTATGGGGAAGGTAGATTTTACACCTGTAATAAAGGCGGATTTCTTTCATATGGTCCAGCCATTTTATTTTGGAACACCAACGTTTGAATGGGCACCTATTTTTACGATGATTTTAGTAGCAATGGTTTCATTAGTTGAATCAACTGGTGTGTACTTTGCACTTGGAGATATTGTAGGGAAGAAAATAGAGAAGGAAGATTTGTCTAAAGGGTATCGTGCAGAAGGTATCGCAGTTTTACTAGGTGGTATTTTCAACGCATTCCCATACACAACATTCTCTCAAAACGTAGGATTAATGCAAATGTCTGGTGTGAAGACGAAAAATATTATTTATATTACAGGTGCTATGTTAATAACACTAGGTTTTATCCCTAAAATTGCTGCAATCACGACGATTATTCCTGAGTCTGTTTTAGGCGGAGCAATGATAGCGATGTTCGGAATGGTTGTTGCACAAGGTATTAAAATGCTTAGTACAACAGTTTCTAATTCTCAGGATAATTCAATGATTATTGCATGTTCGATTGGGATGGGGCTGGGTGTTACTGTAGTTCCTGATTTGTTTGTAGCTCTTCCATCAAGCTTTCAAATTTTAACAAGCAACGGAATTGTAGCAGGTAGTGTCACAGCAATTGTGTTAAATATTATTTTTAATATGATTCCATCAAGAAAAAAACAAGTATAGTATGAATGTAACGCACGAAGGAGTGAATCCTTCGTGTTTTTTTGTTTTGTGTGTGAGAAAAGTCACTGTGTGAAGGGGACTGCTTTGTTAAAGTTGATTAAAATGTGATTTTGACGTAAAGGAGCGAAAAAATGTTATTTAATAGAAAGCAGACGAATATTGGAATCGAAAAAGAAAATCGTTACGATGTGAGGTTGTCTATTACAGACAAAAAAGTCTTAGAGCAAATGCATTTGATTCACTTAACAAAAGAAACTTTACAAGCGATGAAGCAAATGGAACAAGCTATGGTGGAGCATGTGCCGATGGCGGTTCGATCTTTTTACGATTCCGTTATGGGGCAGCCAGAGCTAGAAAAAATTATTAATAAACATAGTTCTAGAGCGCGTTTGGAAGAAAAGCTAATCCAACACGTAAACGGTTGGTTTAGTGGAGTAATGGATGACGAATACCTAGAGAAAAGAAAAGTAGTTGCAAGAATGCATGTACATATAGGATTAGAAACAAAATGGTATTTAGCTGCATGCAATAATTTACTGTTGGCGCTTATTAAACAAGTTTTACTGAAAAATCTGCCAAAAACACAAGAAATAGTTTTTATTGAAGCACTAACGATGATGATGAATTTTGAGCAACAATTGGTTGTAGAAGAATATGACCAGTTTTCATTCGAACAAGCAGTAGAAAAAGAAGAAAAAATTAAGCAAGGAATTATTAATACACTTGGCAATATTGTAACTACTTTAGAAGAACAAACATCGGAAACAACCATTTCTGTAGAGGAGTTAATCAAAACAACTCGTTTAGTAAAAAATGAAGTAGCGATTGGGATTGATACTTCGCTCCGAACGATTTCAACGGCAGAGGAAGGCAAGAAAGCTGTACAGACATTAACGGAAAATGCGCAATCTATTTTCCAAAAAACGTCTTCTATGTCGGGAATGATTAATAAGCTTAATAAATCTTCGGATGAAATTTTAGATGTTGTGAAAATTGTAAAGGATATAGCGACGAAAACGAATTTATTGGCGTTGAATTCTGCTATTGAAGCTGCAAGAGCAGGCGAATATGGAAAAGGCTTTGCTGTTGTTGCGGATGAAGTACGAAAACTTGCCGAGCAAACAAAAAACTCAGTAGAACAAATAGACGCGCTTGTAGGGGAATCCAATCACGCTCAAAGAGATGTCGTGCAGGCAATTCAATTTGTCCAAGGATTAGCAGGTAAAGGTTTAGAGGAAAGTGAACAAACAGCTCAAGCGTTTTCAACTATTTCAATTTCAATCCAAGAAGTCTCAAGCGAATCAAAAGCAGTAGGAACGAAAATAAATGGATTAACGGATGCAGTAGAATCGATTGGAGATGCATCGGTTCGAATAGCAGAATCTGCGAAACTATTGGATGACACGATTAAGAAAATATAGTGGGTGGTACAAAAAGCATTGCTTTTAGCATTGCTTTTTTTGTGGTTGTACCAAAACGTTCAAGCGGCAAAAGGGAGATAGTTGTTAGTATGGTATAATCATCTGAAAATGCAGCCTTAAAATTCTGATTAGTATTTTAAGCCGTCGAAAAGGGGGAATTACCTTTGAATTATGTTAGATTTTGTACTTATCAATTTATTTTATTTTCAGCGCTATTTTTGATCAATATTCCGCTTGATAGATACATAAGTAAACCATTTACTGCGGTTGATTTAATAGCGATATGTATGGGTTTAGCTATCTTACTAATCGTTTACCTATTAGTAAATAAGATTTATAAACGATTCGATAATATTAGGTTGCGAAATAGGATATTAATGACAATACCAACTATTATATTATCAATCCTGTTTATTGGATTACTGGAGCAATTGTTTTTTGTTTTTGATTGACTAATGCGGCATTTAATATTTGAATAACTGGCATTGGAAAATTTCCTTTAAGAGAGTGGAATAAAATTGAAAACGTTATTAGAACTATTACGAATAATTATAATACTTGCGTTTTTTAGTGCTTTGGGTTGGACGATTATAGGAAACACATATACACGTTTAGAAGTAAATGAAACTTACTCATGGCTAGGTGCAATTGCTATTTTGTTGCTACTCTTTGTTCTGTATAGGAACAAGTGGCAATTCACTGGCTGGTATAAAGGAAAGGGTAAAGAAAAACTTCCTAAGACAGTTTCATTGGCACTAGTTTTAGTTTCTATAGTACTAATGATCTTACCGTTAGTATTCAATTCTTCTTTAAACTAATGGGGTTAGTTTGAGAATAGATTTTATTATTAATAATAGAAAACTAAAGTGAGGGGAATGGAAGTGACTGATTGTTGTGCGTCAAAAGAACAAATAGTTGAAAGTAATGGTTATGGTTTATGCCCTTCTTGTAATAATAAAGGGAAAAAGACAGGAATTACCACATTGAAATCAATGCTAAAACCATCAGTCTTAGATTCTTCGAATACAAATTTGACTCATTACTTTTGTTCGACGAAAGATTGTGATGTTGTCTATTTTGATACGGAGGAAAAATTTTACCTTACTTCGGATGTAAAGGTATCTGTATATCAAAAAGATGATTCTTCCACAGTCCCAATTTGCTATTGTTTTGGATGGACAAGAGAGAAAATTCGAGAATATGAAGAACAAAAACTTTTTCCTAAACCATTAGAACACATTAAAGAAAATGTAAAGGCTAACAGATGTGGGTGTGAGGTAAATAATCCTCAAGGTAGTTGCTGCATGGGGAATGTTTTACTATTTACAAAAAGCCTTTAAATAAAGCAGGGAAACGCTGAATTGTTGTCAGTGTTTTTTTGTTATATGTGTGGTTTAGAGGAGTTTATGTGGCGCTCATGGAGTTTTTTTGTGCTTTAAGAGAGTTTATGTGGTGATTGAATCATTTTATTTGTAAAACAGGTATATTGAACTACTACTTATAAGTTTTCCATTTGAAATTTTTATTTCGGAGAAGAGTTTGTGGCTTTCGACGATCAGTTTATAGCTTTCGCCTGTAGTCAACAATTCTGTTTTATTTGAACTTTCTGTTTCGCTTACCGAAATAATATGATAGGATTATTGAATCAATGGATGTGAGGAATAGTTTATGAGAATTAAAGATTGGGACAGAAGTTTAAAAGTAAGGCTGTTTGGAGAGTTTTTTAGTAATTTTAGTTTTTGGATGGTATTTCCGTTCCTAGCAATATACTTTGCAGAGGAATTTGGAACGAGTATGGCAGGGATTTTACTTGTTGTTTCTCAAGTTTTTTCAGTAGCTGCGAATTTAATCGGAGGGTATTGTGCGGATCGATTTGGTAGAAGGACGATGTTGTTTTTTTCTGCGACTGCGCAGGGATTTTCGTTTATTTTATTTGCATTTGCTAACTCACCTTGGTTGGATTCGCCTATGCTTAGTTTTGTGGCGTTTACGATTGCAGGGATGTGTGGGTCATTTTATCATCCAGCGAGCCAGGCTGTTGTAGCAGATGTAGTGCCAGAGCATCAAAGAAGTACTGTTTTTTCTATATTTTATACATCGGTTAATATTACGGTAGTTGTTGGTCCAATTATAGGAGCGATTTTATTCTTTAGTTATCGTTTTCCATTACTTTTAGTATCGGGAATTGTTTTTTGTATACTTGGATTAGCTTTACGATTCCTGACAGAAGAAACATTGTCAGAAGAAACTCGATTGAAGCTAGCTAGTGACGGAAATGATTGGAAAAAGGTAGTAGTGAATCAAGTGAAAACCTATGGATTGATTGTAAAAGACAAAGTATTTTTTCTTTTCATCATTGCTGGAATTTTACTTGGTCAAACGTATATGCAGTTGGATATGTTAATACCTGTATATATGAAGGAAGTTATTGATGTGCAGGTTTTGGGTACGTTATTTAATAGGGAATGGTCGGTAACTGGAGCAGGTTCATTTGGTATTTTATTGTCAGAGAATGGATTACTAGTTGTGATTTTTACTGTTTTTGTAACGAGATGGATGATGAAGTATCAAGAAAAATGGGTGTTTTTCTATTCGTCGATGTTGTATGCAGTGGCGATGCTTATTTTCCCACTTACGCAGAATTTTTGGGTGTTCTTAATAGCGATGGCTGTGTTTACTCTAGGAGAGCTTATGACTGTTGGATTGCAAGAAAGTTTTGTATCAAAATTAGCTCCCGAGGATATGCGTGGACAGTATTTTGCTGCAGCAAGCTTACGCTACACAATAGGGCGCACAATTGCACCACTAGTATTTCCGTTAGCAGCGTGGATTGGCTTTAGTTGGACATTTGTGATTCTGGCTGCTTTAGCTGCATTGAGTGGATTCATCTATTTACTAACGTTTAAAGAGTTTTATAAAAGGCAAAAGGAAATGGTCTAATAAATTGGACAAGGGATGCTCTCATAATGAGAACATCCCTTGATTTTTTTTATAGGTAAAACATAACTTTTGAATTTTAAATTTCATCCCGAAAGAATCGGGGAATAATTTCCATGAAAGGTTCCTCTTTCAATGCCGCGGTAAATTGTTCCACTGGTGCCTTCTAACCTAAGCAACGTAAACCCTACCTTCTTTTACGTCCTTGCGACCCCAAAGTCGCTCCAGTGTGAATAAGTATTATCAAAAACATAAAGCAGAATGCCAAATTTCTAAATTTATGTAATACCAAAATGTTAACAATCAGTATCATCTCATGTTTCCAGTCAAATGTCAAATTATTAATGGGAAAAGTAATAAATGGCATGCTAAAATGAAGCAATGGGGTGAGCAGATGGAAATTTGGGATATTTATGACGCTTTTAGAGAAAAGACTGGAAGAACGCATGTGCGTGGTGAGGAAATGCAAGCTGGGGATTTCCATCAAGTAGTTCATGTTTGGATTGTGAATGAAAAAGGGGAATATTTAATACAAAAAAGGCAGTCCCGGAAAAAAGGGTGGCCGAATATGTGGGATTGTTCTGCAGCAGGCTCTGCAATAGCTGGCGATACAAGTGAAATGGCAGCGATTAGAGAAGTGAAAGAGGAACTTGGCATTGATTTGAACATGGAGCAAGCAGAGTTTTTATTTACGATCAAGTTTTCAAGAGGCTTTGATGATATTTGGCTTGTAAGGCAAAATGTTTCTATAGAAGATGTAATTTTGCAAGAAGAAGAAGTTGCTGATGCGAAGTGGGTTACGGCTGAGGAGCTTCGAAATATGGTTAGTGGTGGGGAGTTTATCCCGTTTTCCTATTTAGATAGTTTGTTTGAAATGATGGATTCTGCGATTTCTATGAAGAAGGCGACTGTTGGGGATTTGGAAGAATTGTTTAATATGCAAAAGGAAGTGTTTATTCCTTTGTATGAAAAATATGAAGATCATCAAACTAGTCCTGTCATACAGTCATTTGAACGATTTAATGAGCGTTTCGAGACAGGAAATTATTATAAAATATACTATGATGGAAAGCTGGCGGGTGGGGTAGATGTATTTCAAAAATCATCAGGTGTCATGCGATTTCATATAATCAATATTTTAGAGCAGTTTCAGAATAAAGGAATTACACAGGAAGTGATGAGCCGTTTAGAAAGCATGTATCCGCAAGCTACTAGCTGGGAGCTGAATACGATTATGGAAGAGGAACGAAATTGCTATTTGTATGAGAAAATGGGCTATGTAAAAACAGGTGATGTGATGAAGATTAATAATCGAATGACGATCGGTAAGTTTGTAAAGCAAGAGAATTTGAATCATTATAGTGCATTATAAAAGGAAGTGACGAATATTTAGTCACTTCCTTTTATCATCTCACTGCTACAGGTGCGAAAAATTCGCTGTATAGCTCTCTTAGTATTTTATTTTCATTACTTTCATGTACACCAAAGGCTAGGCTGACTTCGGAAGAGCCTTGGTTAATCATTTCAATATTTGCTCCTGTTCTTGAAATTGCGGTTGCAGCTCGTGCGGCAAGACCAGTGCTATTGTTCATGCCTTCTCCAACAATGACAATCATCGAAAATTCATGACGGAAATGGACATCTTCTGCGTGCAGTTCTTCCTTCACGCGGTGCATAATTCGCTCCTCCTTTTCAGGAGTAAGTTGATGGCTGCGCATAATAACAGAAATATCATCAAGACCTGAAGGAGTATGCTCATAAGAAATATGCTCCTCTTCTAAAATTTGCAGAAGCTTACGTCCGAATCCAATTTCACGATTCATCAAATATTTACTGACAAATAAAATCGAGAAACCACTATCTGCTGAGATGCCAGTAACAGGGCGACGATTAATTTTTCGCTCTGCAACAATACGAGTTCCGGGTGCAGAAGGATTATTTGTATTTTTAATGCATACAGGAATACCTAATTTGTATACGGGCATCAATGCTTCGTCGTGAAAAACTGAAAAACCAGCGTATGAAAGTTCGCGCATTTCCCGATATGTAATTTCTTCAATTTCAACTGGGCAGTTTACGACTTTCGGATTAGCGCTGAAAACGGAATCCACATCTGTGAAGTTTTCGTATAAATCCGCTTTTATAGCAGCAGCTAAAATAGAACCAGTAATATCAGAGCCACCACGATCGAAAGTACGCAATATACCTTCTTTTGTAAATCCGAAAAATCCAGGGAATACAACGATCTCATTTATGTTTGCTAAGCTACTTAAATTATCGTAAGTTTCTGGTAAAGCAATTGCACGTTCAGGAAAATCATTTACGACAAGACCAAAAGTTTTCGGATCTACATATACTGCAGGAAGCCCAATACTTGTGAAATAAGCAGAAATCAATTTAGCGTTGTTGTCTTCGCCACTTGCCTTTATGCTGTCCATAAACAAATCCGAATTAGACGGTTGATCTGCGATTCGTTTGCGAAGATCTTCTTCAATCACTTTACAAATCGTTAACTCTAGATCAAGTGCAATCGCAATTTCTTTATACCGATCTACGACATTATTCAGCTTCTCTGTGCAGTTTTCTTTTTGCAAAACTGCATTAGCTAACTCAATCAATAAATCGGTTACTTTCTTATCTGTATCGAAACGTTTACCTGGTGCAGAAACTACTACGAACTTTCTGGAAGGGTCCGCCTTCACTATTGCGGCTACTTTTTTTATTTGTTCTGCATTTGCTACAGAAGTTCCCCCAAATTTACATACTTTCATCTCATCATATCCTAACGTAATTATATGTTTTGTACTTCTCAAATAAACAAATGATTTTATACAGTGTACAAATTTTATCTATTATAGTCAATATATTTCTAGTGAAAAAATTCACATATTTCAATAAAGACGAACGTTGTATTTTCATTTTGCATTAAAGTTCGAGAAAAGTTAATGAATAGTATATTTTTTATGGTTTTCATCAAATTATAGTACAAAATAACGAATAATAAATATTTAAAAAATTGCACACGATAAGAAAATGAGTGATTTCAAGGGTTTATAATATGGTGAATAAAATGATAGCGTTTTCAAAGAATTTTACCGTGTTGACAATTAAATTAACACTGAGTATGATAGGTTTAATTCAATAACGAGGAAAACAATTTTGATGGAGATAGGCTTTACATCTTGGAATCTAAAGAGAGCTGATGGTTGGTGAAAATCAGTGATTTCTAATGTGGAGTAGCACTCTTGAATTGATGAGCTGAACTAATAGTAGGTTCATTCGTATAATGCGCGTTAAGCATGTAACTAAGAAGCTGCAGATGTTTTGCAGTAAATTTGGGTGGTACCGCGTGAGTCTATATAAGCTCTTCGCCCCTTACATTTATGTAGGGAGTGAAGGGCTTTTTTTGTTTCTAAAAATAAGGAGGAGAATGAATATGTTACAAGATCAAACCATTTTAAGAATACCAGGACCTAGTCCAATCCCGCCGAGTGTGCAAAGAGCAATGAGTCAAACGATGATCGGTCATAGAGGGAAAGAAACTTCTCACATGTTAAAAAATATCGGTCCAGGATTGAAGCGTGTTTTTGGTACAGAGCAAGAAGTAGCGATTATCGCAGGAAGTGGTACAGCTGGACTTGAAACTGCTGTAGTGAATGTAGTGAAGCCAGGGGATGAAGTGCTTGTTGTTGTAACTGGAGCATTTGGAGATCGTTTCACAAAAATTTGTGAGACATATAATATTCGAACACATGTCCTAAGTGTGGATTGGGGCAAAGCGTTAGATCCAAAAGAAGTACAGGCATATATAGTAGAGCATCCAGAAGTGAAAGTTGTATTCACTACATATTGTGAGACTTCTACAGGGGTATTAAATCCAATTGATAAACTTGCGGAAGCAGTTCGTGAAGTATCGGAAGCTCTAATTGTGGTAGATGGTGTTTCTTGCGTAGGTGGCGTAGAAACAAAAATGGACGAGTGGGGAATTGATGTAATGGTTACGGGTTCTCAAAAAGCGTTCATGCTTCCAGCAGGATTAACATTTGTTGCAGCGAGTGAAAAGGCTTGGAAAGTAATTGAAGAAAATGAACAACCAAGATTTTACTTACATTTGAAGAAGTACAGAGATAATTTATTGAAAGATACTACACCATTTACTCCTGCACTTTCGTTACTATTTGGCCTAGAGCAAGTGCTAAATTTATTGGAAGAAGAAGGTTTGGAGAATGTATATAAAAGACATACATTACTTATGAAAATGACTCGCGCTGCGTTTAAGGCGATTAATATTCCTTTATTAACAACAGATGAAGATGCATCTCCAACGGTTACTGCAGTACAGCCGGAAGATTTCGATGCAGAAGAGTTCCGTAAAGTGTTGAAACAAGAATTCACTATTTCCATCGCTGGTGGCCAACAACATTTAACAGGGAAAATATTCCGAATTGGTCATATGGGTTATTGTTCACCTGCGGATGTTTTGCAAGTCATTAGTGCAATCGAAATTACTTTAATGAAAATCGGGAAAAATATTGAACTTGGAAAAGCAACAGCAGCTGCACAGTTAGTTTACTTAAATGAAGGAGAGAACAACTAATGGCATATAATATTTTAATAAGTGATCCACTAAGCGAAGATGGTATTTATCCTTTACGACAAGCGGAAGGATTTAATATCGTAGTTGAAACAAATTTAACACCAGAACAATTAGCAGAGCGAATTGGTGAGTTTGATGCATTATTAGTGCGTAGTCAGACGCAAGTAACGAGAGAGTTGATTGAAAAGGGAACAAACTTAAAAATTATCGGACGTGCTGGTGTTGGGGTAGATAATATTGACTTAACTGCGGCTACAGAGCAAGGAATCATTGTAGTCAATGCTCCTGATGGTAACACAAACTCTGCTGCGGAGCATACGATGGCAATGCTTATGTCCCTTGCTCGCAATATTCCACAAGCGTTCCATGCACTAAAAAATAAAAAATGGGATCGCAAATCTTTTATTGGGGTAGAAGTGAAAAACAAAACACTAGGTGTTGTTGGACTAGGAAGAATTGGAATAGAAGTTGCTACAAGAGCAAAAGGGCAGCGTATGAATGTTATTGCCTACGATCCATTTCTAACTCCAGAAAAAGCCGATAAGCTTGGAGTGAAATTCGGTACGATTGATGAAGTAATTGCAGCCGCAGATTTCATCACGGTGCATACGCCATTATTGAAGGAAACTCGTCATTTAATTAATAAAGAAGCATTTGCAAAAATGAAAGATGGCGTACAAATTGTGAACTGTGCACGTGGTGGAATTATTGATGAAGAGGCACTTTACGATGCAATCGTTGCTGGTAAAGTAGCAGGAGCGGCGTTAGATGTATTTGAAGAAGAGCCATTCTTGGACCATAAATTGCTTTCGCTACCACAAGTAATTGCGACGCCTCATTTAGGTGCAAGTACAGTAGAAGCACAAGAAATTGTTGCAGTGGATGTTTCGCATGATGTCGTAAGTTATTTCCGTGATGGCATTGTAAAAAATCCGGTTAATTTGCCATCTGTTCCAAAAGATGTGTTGGCTAAAATTGAGCCATTCTTTAACTTAACAGCAATGCTAGGTGCATTTTTAAGCGATTTGACAGACGGAGTTGCAGAGGAAGTTAATATTACGTATTCTGGGGAGCTTTCAAATGTTGATGTTCGACCATTAACGCGTAATGCAGTAAAAGGACTTCTGCAAAGCAAGCTTGGCGAGTCTGTAAATGATGTAAATGCGAAGTTTCTTGCGGACCGTATTGGTATTGCGGTGACGGAGCATAAAACGACGAAATCTAAAGGATTTACAAGTTTAATCACAGTAGAAGTGAAAACTGCAACAGAGACACGCAAAGTAGCTGGTACATTATTAAATGGACTAGGGCCACGTATTGTGCGTGTTGATGAATTTATCGTAGATGTAGTGCCAGCAGGGCATTTGCTGTTTATTCGTCATAAAGATCAGCCGGGAGCTATCGGTCGTGTAGGTACACTTCTTGCAACGGAAGGCGTTAATATTGCTGCGATGCAAGTTGGTCGATCTGAGGTAGGTGGAGATGCAATTATGATGCTTTCTATTGATAAGCATGTGGAGGAAAAAGGCATCGAACAGCTGAAAGGCTTGGAAGATATTTATGATGCAACGCCGATAGACCTTTAATAGAAGGTGTAGCAATCTAATTTAGTTGGAAAACCACTTGAATAACAAAAAAATGGCCTGTTTTGTGTAAAACGAAACAGGCCTTTTATTAGTTTAAAATAGTGAATAGTTCAAGTAAATTTTCGATTGTATATGTGGGTTTTATTTCTTCGTTCGCTGCTTTATTTTCACGATTAATCCATACAGATTGAATTCCTACCTTTGAAGCACCAAGTACGTCAGTCATAAGATTATCTCCAACCATAAGTACCTCATGATTTTCCAAGCCGACAGTTTCTAATGCGTGCTCAAAAATGGTTGGATCAGGCTTACCTTTACCGAATGCTCCAGAAATAATAATGTGATCGAAGTAAGGAGCAATATCGGATGTAATTTCTAATTTACTATTTTGAAGGCTTGGTGAGCCATTTGTTATTAAGACAAGCTTATATTTACCTTTCAATTTATCTAGAATTTCATATGTTTCTTCATATGTATATGGATTCTCTTTTCGCATTTGTGGGAAGTATTCTGCAAGTTCACTTCCAAGTGCCTCGTCTTGAACTCCTAGTTTAGCCAATCCATTTGTCCATGCAGCTTTTCGATAGGCGGGTACGATAGATTTCATTTTCTGGAAGTTTTCATTCGGGTCATCAAAAACACCCCATAATCCTTCAAATGGATTGATGCCAATCATTTGTGTAAAAGGACGTGTTTCGTAGCTATCGTACAATGCACTCGCTTCTTCACGAACAGCTTGCTCTAAAGCAGTTGGATCAACATTTACTTTTGCCGCTGCATATTCACATGTTTTTTGAAATGCAGTCTCCACGCTTTTTTTATCCCATAATAAAGTATCATCTAAATCAAAAAATATCGCTTTCATATTCAAAATCTCCCTTCACTAACTTACCTAATACTTTACCTTAGTGAAGAGAGACTGTCACTAAAATGGGAGCATTATTTCAAGTGGTCCACCTGGTCGAATAATGTTTTCAATGTCTTTAATTGGAATCGGGAAATATGGAAAGTTGTAGACATAAGGCGTAATTTCGTATACTTGAAAAAAAATGACTAAACAATGATCAGCGATATAAAAATCTTGATCTACTCGTATTTCTCTGAATTCTTCTAGAACTGGTATTTCCCATTCGCGTATTTTTCTTGCTATGATGGTCGATAGAACCTTCACATAATCGCTGTTCTGTTTAAATAAATCCTTTAAGGAATAAAGCTTTCCAGTAGCAACGTCAAAAGTTAATGGCTTGCAAATAGTTATTCCGTGCGCACCACCAGTAAAAGAGTATACAATCAATGATAAGCTTAAAATAGCACGCTGGTTATTTTTAATTTCAAAATAGCCGATCATTTCAACTAAATTTTCATTGTAAAAACCTTGGTCAATTACTAAGTTATTCGATTGAGAAATAATATCCAGATTCATCTTTTTTTGAACAGAAGAATCAGGTAGCTTAGCAACAAGTGGATAGTAGACACTTACTTTTGGGGATGGCTTAAATAGATGCTTTGACTCGATATGGACCGGAAGATTCATGTTCCACGTCCTTTCCATTATAATAATAAATTTTATGAATAGGAGGAGGTACATATGTTTTTAAATAAAATCTCGATTTTAAAAGATGAGCCCAATTTAAGCAATGATTATCCATTTACGATACCAACAATTAATAGCCTGACAGAAATAGAGCTTACGAATAATGTGACTTTTTTAGTAGGAGAAAATGGTACGGGAAAATCCACTTTGCTCGAAGGAATAGCAGACAACTGCGAGTTTAATACAGCGGGAGGAAGTCGCAATAATTTATATGACGTAGATGCTGCAGAAAGTGCGTTAGGAAAATACATACGCTTATCGTGGATGCCAAAAGTAACGAATGGATTTTTCTTACGAGCAGAATCATTTTATCAATTTGCCTCGCATATTGATCAGCTAGAAAGAGAAAGGCCAGGCGTACTAGATAGTTACGGCGGAAAATCACTCCATGAACAGTCGCACGGAGAATCATTTCTGTCCTTATTTTTAAATCGCTTTAATGGAAGGGCTATTTATTTATTGGATGAGCCAGAAGCAGCCTTATCTCCTCAAAGACAGCTAACGTTTATGCGCATTATGCATGACCTTGTAGTGGAGGAAGAGTGTCAGTTCATTATTGCCACGCATTCGCCCATTATTTTAGGTTATCCGGACGCAACGATATTGAGTTTTGATCATGGAAAAGTTGAGGAAATAGAATATGAATTGACAGGCCATTATCAAATAACAAAATACTTTTTTGATCACCGTGAAAAGTTTTTAAAAGAATTATTGGAAGGTGAATAGTAGGGAAACATTATACGGTGCGAATACGTTATAAAGTGGAGTAATAGAAAAGAGTGGATATAGTGAACGTAATAATTCAGTATTTAGACGATATGCTTTTTTTCGCTTGCATAGCATTACCTATCGTTATTGTATGGCGGCTAGTTAGATGGAAAAAAAGAGGGTTCCAGTTAAAAGAAAGTATTCATGAGCTAGGGGTACTTTTACTGGCGTTAGTGCTAGTAGGTTTGTTTTCACAAACAATCATACCTAAATCTGGATTAGTACAACCAGGTAGTACAAGTGTGAATTTGGATTTGTTTCGAGTAGTAAAAGAAACATATAATGCCATTGTATATTTAGGTTTTTGGGAGCCATTTTATATTAATTTTCTTGGGAATATTATTCTTTTTATTCCTATTGGTTTTCTGTTACCGCTATTGTTTAGAAGAATGGTCCGTTTTCCGTTTACAATTTTAGCAGGGCTATGTATTTCTATTTTTATCGAAGTAATGCAGTTGCCTCAAAATAGAAGCAGTGATGTGGATGATCTTTGGTTAAATACGCTGGGGGCGCTGATTGGCTATTTGATTTATTTGTTTGTTTTAAAAGGATTTCCTAAGTTTACGGAAGTGTTTAAAAAAGTTAAGGAAAGAAGAGTATAAATATGATGAACATAAAAGGATATAAACTCAACGAGAAACGTGAAGTTATTATGGAAGAGTTAATGAATAGAGGGGTCTATAAAGTGAATGGCAAGCAATTGTATCAGGCCGATTTATATGAGCTAATGAAAGAATATACAACAAAAAAAGAAAACTAGAAGTGCTACTTTTTTGTAGTACTTTTTTTAAAAATGAAAGTACGAGCAATCAAATACTATATTTCTTACATCCATTATTTCAACACCCACTATTTTATTATTAAAGGGCACTTCCGAAATCAGACTCTGATTTAGTATAACAAACATGTATTTAAAAGTAGAATTGCATATATCAAATTACAATCGATTTTTTTGCCAAATCAATAATAACTTGACAAGTAGTTCGTAAATTCGTATTATTACAACAATATACAAGGAGGGTTCCTATGCTATTCCAACAACTAACGAATACAACTTCACATCATCATATTAACTAATCTTACTATTGATATTTTTATATCTACATAGGAAGATTATTTTCGTTGAATCGTATAACTAAGCCGCATTGGAGCTTATGTTAGGACGATTTTTTTATTTGTCAAAAATGAGAAAAGAGGATTATTATGATGAAAAAAATGGATTATCAAAACGTAAGAGGTACACAAGATTATTTACCTAAACAAGAAATAATCAGACGAAACATTCGAAGAACATTAGAAGACACATTTATTGCATATGGCTGCAATCCTTTGGAAACACCTATTTTGAATTACACAGATTTAATGGCATCTAAGTATGCGGGGGGTGCGGAAATTTTACAGGAGATGTATACATTAACTGATCGTGGTGAACGAGATCTAGCACTTCGCTACGATTTGACGATACCATTCGCAAAAGTTGTAGCGATGAATCCAACTATTCCTATGCCGTTTAAACGTTATGAAATTGGAAAAGTATTTCGAGATGGTCCAATTAAAGCGGGCCGTTATCGTGAATTTACTCAATGTGATGTAGATATTGTAGGGATAGAATCACAGGCGGCAGAGGCAGAATTAATGATGATGGCGTTAGATGCTTTTAAAAAGCTTAACGTGAATGTTGAGATTCAATATAATAACCGTAAACTTCTATATGGTTTACTCCAACAATTCGAGGTTCCTGAAGGGGTTATGAATCGTGTCATTTTAGTGTTAGATAAGATGGAAAAAGTCTCTGTTGAGTCAATGATGGATGAGTTAGCTCAACTACAATTATCTTCCAATAGCTTGGCTCAAATCAAAGCTTTTATTGAATCCAAAGGACAGTTAACAATACAAAGCTTTAAACAGTGGGATCAGGAAAATAGTAACGTGCAAGAAGGCTTACAAGAATTAGCCGAGCTTACGATTTATTTAGAAGCACTCGAAATTCAAGGCATATGTATTTTTAACCCATTTTTAGTAAGAGGACTTGAAATTTATACAGGAACAATTTATGAAATCTTTTTAGCAGATGGTACAATTCGCTCAAGTATTGGAAGTGGTGGACGTTATGACAATGCTATTGGGGGGCTTTTAAATTCCGATAAGACTTTTGCAACAGTAGGTATTTCATTTGGATTAGATGTTATTTACTATGCATTTGAATTATTGGAAAGGGTGAATAAAAGCTCGGTGATAGATATTTATATTATTCCAATGGGAACGGTAAAGGAAGCACTTAAGCTGGCAACAAACTTACGATCCCAAGGTAAACGAGTAGAGGTGGAACTATCCAATAAAAAAGTGAATAAGGCAATGGAAAGGGCTAATCGTGAAGGTGTTGCACATGTCATTGTATTAGGAAACGATGAAATTATAAACGGAGCTTATCGTATAAAAAATATGCAAACGGGTGAAAGCGAAAAAGTAGTTTATAATTTTGATTAAAGTATAAAAAAATAGTGTTTTCTATCTATTTCGTATAGGTAATGGTCGATAACATAAATATGGTACACTTGACTCAAATACAGATGAGGTGGAAAATAAATTGACTTTTTTACAAAACTTAAACGAAACACTACAAGAGAAATGGGCAAAAGCAAATTTTACTTATGAAATGCCGATTCAAACACAACTAATCCCACATATGTTAGACGGTTCAGATATTGTTGCGGAATCACCAACTGGAACAGGAAAAACACTTGCGTTCGTTCTTCCTATTTTACAAAAAGTAAATCCTTCATTAAAACAAACGCAAGCTTTAATTATCGTACCTTCTCAAGAATTAGGCATGCAAATCGTGGAAGTTTTCCGTGAGTGGACGGAAGGAACGGATATTTCAGTTACTCAATTAATCGGTGGAGCAAATATGCAAAGACAAATTGAGAAACTGAAAAAGAAACCTCAAATTGTTGTAGGAACTCCAGGACGATTGCAGGAGCTAATGAAATCGAAAAAGCTAAAAATGCATGAGATTAAAATAGTCGTGTTAGACGAAGGAGACCAACTGTTAAGTAGAGAACACCGGACAACAGTAAAAGGCCTAATTGACGCGACAATGGAGCGACAATTAGTTGTTGCATCAGCTACGATTACAGAAGAAATTGAGCTAGTAGCTGAACGATTGATGAAGAATCCTGTTCGTATACAAGTTACTGCAGAAGAAATACCTGCAAAAGGCGAGGTTATCCATAGTTTCGTAAAAACAGAAATTCGTGATAAAACGGAATTGCTACGAAGACTTTCCCATCTAGAAGGGATGAGAGGGCTAGCATTTGTAAACAGTTTAGATCAGTTGTTAATGAAAGAATCAAAATTAACTTATCGCGATGCACCAATCGTGTCTCTTCATTCGGAAATGAAAAAAGATGAGCGTAAAAAGGCATTAGACGATTTTAAAAATGGCAAAGTGCGTATTTTAATTGCTACTGATGTTGCTGCAAGGGGATTAGATATTTCAGGTTTAACGCATGTAATTCATGTAGATGTACCACATTCTATCGAACAATATTTACATCGTTCTGGGAGAACAGGCCGTGCAGGTAAAGACGGAGAAGTATTAACTTTATTGTCCTATCATGATGAAAAAACGTATAAAAAATGGACGAAAGAGCTTCCAAGTAAACCACTTCAAAAAGTATGGCATCAAGGCAAGTTAATAGAAGGATCTTCAAAGATTTTACCGAAAAAGGGGAAATAATTAATGGATTTTCAACAAAAACTAGAAGAGTATGCAGAGCTAGTTGTAAAAGTTGGACTAAATATTCAAAAGGACCAACCTCTTCTTATTAATACAACGACTGATACAATTGAATTTACAAGACTTATTGTGAAAAAGGCGTATGAAGCTGGGGCAAAACGAGTAGATGTAAATTATACAGATGAAGTAAATGCACGCTTATTTTACGATTTAGCTCCTGACGATGCATTTCACGAATTTCCTAAATGGGCTGCAATGCAAAGGGATGAACTAATTGAAAATAAAGGCGCATTATTATGGATTGATGCCGATAATCCAGATTTGCTCGAAGGTGTTTCAATCGACAGAATTTCAAACTTCCAAAAAGCGAGCGGAAAAGCTTTAGCAAACTATAGAAAAGCAGTAATGAATGATGAAATTACTTGGTCCATCGTTGCAATGCCTTCCGAAAAATGGGCAGCAAAAGTTTTTTCTCATTTAGAAAAAGATTATCAAATGCCAGCTCTTTGGGACCTTATTTTCCAAGTAGTACGAATTGGGGATGGGACTGCGGTTCAACAATGGAAAGAGCATATCAATCATTTAGAAAGTCGTGCTACATTACTGAATGCAAAGTGCTTTAAAAAGCTGCATTACAAAGCAGATGGTACGGATATTCAAGTAGAGCTTCCTAAAGGACATATTTGGCTTTCAGGAGCTAGTAAAAATGGGCAAAGTGTTCCTTTCATTGCGAATATGCCAACAGAGGAAGTATATACTGCACCTCTAAAAACGGGTGTAAACGGGTATGTAAGAAATACGAAACCATTAGTGTACCAAGGAAATATCATTGATGACTTTACATTAACATTCTTAAATGGAGCTATTACAAAAGTACAAGCTGGTATTGGCGAAGAACTTTTAAAGGAATTTATACAAACAGATGCTGGTGCAAAATATTTAGGGGAAATCGCTTTAGTTCCACATGAATCACCTATTTCCGCATCAAATGTATTGTTCTTTAATACACTTTTCGATGAAAATGCATCGAATCATTTTGCTATAGGAGAAGCCTACCCAACTTGTGTGGAAGATGCTAGAGGTTTATCTCATGAGGAGCTTGAGAATCTTGGACTAAATACGTCCATCGTACACGAAGACTTCATGATTGGTAGTGCTGATATGGACATTTTAGGTGAGCTAGAAGATGGAACGATGGAGCCTATTTTTCTTAAAGGTACGTGGGCGTTTTAGGGAGGTGTCTTGAATGAAAAAATGGATAGCGGCATTCGTCATTTTAGTCGTTATATCTACGTCGATGACTGCACAGGCAAAGGAGCCTATTGTATATATTGCTTTAGGGGATTCACTTGCGGCAGGTCAAACACCGAATAGAGCAATTGATGCTGGGTATTCAGATTTAATCGCTCAGGAATTAACTAGGTCTAATCAGTTAGCATTTTATTCGAAGGCACTAGCATTTCCTGGCTATACAACAGCAGACGTATTAAAAACTGTGCGAACTCCGGAAGCTAAGGAGTTACTTAAAAATGCAACGGTCGTTACTATTTCGGCAGGGGCGAACGATTTGTTGAGACTTGTTCAAGTAAATCCGTCGAGTGGCTCAGTCGCTTATCAACAAATTCATGCTGATTTTGCGTTAAATAATGTGCGTAAAAATATTGAAGATATTATTCAAGAGGTACAAACGGTAGCCCCAAAGGCAAAAGTGTATGTGATGGGCTATTATTTTGCCTATCCGCATGTTCGCGAGTCTCAAAAGCATGGTATTCATAAAGAATTGAATATGCTTCATGCGATTTTAAAAAAGCAAGCAGAGGCGAATGGGGCAACTTATGTGTCTGTTGAGGAATCATTTGGTTTAAATGCAAAGGATTTATTGCCGAATTCTGTAGATGTTCATCCGACAATGGAAGGCTATCGATTGTTCGCAAATGCGTTTTTTAATCAGTTTGATAATAAATTACAAGTGCAGGCAAATGAGTTACCGGCACCGAATCCTTTAACGTTTGAAGAGATTATGAATAGACAAAAAGAGAAGGAAAAGTCACCAGTTTCAAGGGTGGAAGGTTTTGATCATTATTTGTCGCTGACTGAGTTAAGGCCATATATTTAAAAAAGCTGTCTCCTATTTTTTAGGAGACAGCTTTTTTACGTCCCTGCGAGAATTTTCATTTGCTAAAACATAGCTGCAATATTTTGTGTTACCCTTTCAATAACCAATTTATTTCAGGAGGAGATTATTCAGCAGTATTGGATATAGTGACAATGTAAATACAATAAAGTTGACCCAAATATTGAACTGTTAAATGAATACAATTACTTTAAAAAGACTTACGAGGATAAAAAATCTCACCGTTTGATTAGTGTAAATAAACACGTCAGACTTTATTTACAAAGCACAATTCATGTTAGAAAAATGGGAGGTAAATCTCGTTCGGGTAAAGGGTACCGAATTATCCAGCGTTTGTGAATAGAAAGCGCTTGAGTAATTAAATAGTTAAATGAAGAAAGGGGTAAAAAATATGTTCATAAATAAAGTTGTTATATTTTTATTAATGTTGATTATTCCCATTCATTTGTCATATGTTCCTTTAGCTGTCCAGGCAGCTGAATCGTTCGATACAACAAAGGTTGATGAGTATGTAACAAATTATATCGATAAAAACGGACTACCTGGTGCAGCTATCGTAGTCATAAAGGATGGGAATGTATTATATGAAAAGGGATTTGGTCATGATTCTGACGGAAATCCACTAACGGAAAAGTCTATTATTGGCATTGCCTCAGGTGCGAAGCCATTTACTGCATTCGCTGTCTTACAATTGGTTGATGATGGAAAAATTAAACTGGATGACCTATTGTAAGTTATCTTCCAGAATTAGTAGTAGATGATGAAAGGTGGGGACAGGTGACTGTACGTCAACTGTTAAGTCATACATCAGGACTACCGAATCCTACCATTGTAGGACCATCGAATACCTTAAAAGAAGGTGTTGGACGTCTTCATGATTGGAAACTACAATCCAAGCCTGGAGAAAAGTATTTATATAGTAATGCAAACTACTGGACATTAGCTTATTTAGTAGAAGAAATTAGTGGGATAGGATTTAATGACTACCTAACACAAAATGTGTTTTCACCGCTCGGGATGAATGATTCTCTCTCAGTAGTTAACTCTGGGGATATTACAAAAGAATTAGAAATATCTCAGGGATATGTTACGTTATTTGGTACTGCGATGCCATGGACCGAGCTTGAAAAAATGTTCGGTGGTTCAGGAGGTATTTTTACGACTGCTAGCGATATGGGGAAATGGTTAGCTATGTATACGAACGACGGGAAAAATGAAAAAGGAGAGCAATTACTATCACAAGAGTTACTAAAAGAGTCCTATTCACCACAATCTGGAGCTAAAAAATATGGACTTGGTTGGTCATTGAGCTCTCCACATGTGAAGCCAGCTCGTATATCTCATAGTGGTTCAATCTCTACATTTCAATCCCAGCAAGATATCGTTCCAAGTAGCGGCTATGCAGTTGCTGTTTTGCTGAATAGTTTTACGACTACATTCGAACATCCATATGAGATTAGTCCTAATATTATACAATTGACTGAAGGACAAGAAGCAGAAATGAAATCTCCACTACCTAAAATGATAGATTTATCACTTGGTGCTATCACATTGATTTACTTGATAGTAGGAATAAGAGGTGTAAGAAGAAGTAAAAAGTGGGTGGAAAAACGTAACCAGCACGTAGCTTGGAAATTCTGGCTGCGTTTAATCCCGCAACTGATACCAGTTGTAGGTATCGGATGGTTATTATTTGTTGTTCCAACATTAAAAAATAATAGTTCAACCATAATAGATGCATTCGGTCTTTGGCCAGCTGTGATGATTTTATTGGTGATCGTTTTCATCATTGGATTGGTACTCACAATTTTGAGAACCTATTATCGAATTAGATTAATTGGAAATTGAAGATTTTCACTTTTAGTTAGTGTACGTCCCCTGCGACACAAACAATTTTGAGTTGTTTGTGTCGCAGGGGAGTTTTTAAATATTGTTGCAAACGTACGTTCTTTTAGTTTAAAATAAAAGTGTATTTAGATAGAAATGGGGATTGTTTATGGATAAGAGTAACCATGTCGTATTAGATTTTTATAAGAGTGAGTACGAAGAAACTTTGCGCAAATTTAATTTACCAGAAGAACAAGCAATGTTTACTGCATTACCTGTTGATAAAATGGAAGAAGCGAATAATACTGTTGATCAGTATCCAATCGTAATTTTATCTAATCAAATACCTGTAGGTTTTTTTATACTTCATTCGAGTCAGAGGGTAAAAGATTACACTACTAATCCAAAAGCTTTGTTGCTAACTGCGCTCTCGATTAATCATTCGCAACAAGGAAAAGGCTATGCAAAAACAGGGATGGATAAATTGCCTGAATTTATTCGCGAATTCTTTTTAGATATCAATGAAATTACATTGGTAGTAAATAAAAAAAATATTGCTGCACAAAAATTGTATGAAAAGGTTGGCTATCGTGATACTGGTGAAAGAAGAATTGGAGCAATAGGTGAGCAATTAATTCTTACATATCAATTGTAAGTAGGAAAAGAATGTTGCACACTTGGTCTATAAACTGTTGTCATGAATATTCAATAAAAAAAAGACCATAGGCAAACCCAAGTTTCTTTGAGTTTGTCTACAGTCATTCTTATTTCCCTACTTTTTTCGCTTTAATTACTTTTTTGATAATCGGATAAACGATCGGCGCTAATTTTACTGCAGTTTTTACTAGGTTTGCTACTTTCATTCTGATTGCTCCTAACATTTACGTTTATCTTAGCACTTTAACACCTTGAATGATATTCCAAACAAGTACAATTACATAAATAATAAAATACACTAGCATAAAGATAGCTGGAGCAGCTGCAAATAAGAAAGACGAATCATCATAAGCTGACGTTGCAGAGAATGTAAACATACTTGTAATCATTCCAATAAATGCAATAACCATTAAAATAACAGGAATGAGATGCGAAATAACAGAACGTTTTGCATGATATTTGACATCTTTATCTTGCGAAACAAAGAACACGATAATTGGAAGGATAAAAGGTGCGAACAATATACTGAAATAAGAAAGGGACGACAAGATTTTATTGTTTTCCATTTGGATAATCTCCTCTTCGTTTAGTTATCTTTATATACGTGTCAAAGAGATGTTGGTTTCAATTTACGATAAAAGAAACTAAAATATTTTTATATTTTTCTACAGAAGAAATAGATACATATTCTTTTTCTCCATGCCAATCAGCGCCGCTTGGTCCAAATTCAATTGCGCCAGCACCTTTTTCTGCATAAAAACGAGTATCAGCTGAACCATGTTGTCCGAAAAGATTTGTTGGTTCTTTTGTTATTTCGGAAGTAACCGAATGTAATTTGGCTACATATGGATCGTTTTCAGAAGTTGTTACTGCAGGTGCAGTAGCATGAACAACTAGTATAGTTCCTGGGAAAAGTTGATCGGCCATTTGATGAATCTCGTTTACTATTTCTTTTTCTACTTGTCCAGGTACAAAGCGTAGATCATAGCTAATAATGCAAGCGTCAGGAACGACATTATACCTTGCGCCTGCATGTATTTTTGCCAAATTCAATGAAGGATAATCATAAAATGCGTTACTAGCTGTTAAAAAGGATAAATTACGCATTTCTTTGTCGAACGTAAATGCTTGCTCAATTGCATTCACACCTTCCCATGGGCGACTACCGTGACTAGATTTCCCTTTTACATGTACATCGAATTGAATAATGCCTTTCGCTTGAAGGCCAATATGTAAATGCGTTGGTTCACCACAAATGACAAAATCTCCAGTGAATCCTTTGTCTACTAAATATTTTGAAGTGAAATCTCCTCCAGTTTCTTCATCGGTCACAATATGTAACTGCACTTTTTTCGTTAACGTCTGGGATACTTTTGAAAGCTCGTAAAAAGCAACCATCATGGCCGCAACTCCAGCTTTCATATCAGCGGAACCCCTACCATATAAAAAGTCATCATCTATATAAGGCTCAAATTGCGAATCATTTCCAGGAACAACATCCACATGACCATTCCAAACAACACATTCTTCTCCACTACCAATTTCAGCAACGAGCATAAGATGTGATTCATTTTCATATAATGTTGCCATGATACCTCGTTGTTCAAGCCATTCTTTACAAAATAAAAGCGCTTCGTTTGCACCTTCTACATCATCACTTTTTATGCGAATTAAATCTTTCAATAACTCAATCATTTCAGCGACCCCTTTGTGAAATAATATTTTCATAAGTATACCAATGAAAAGAGAGGGGTTGCATTACTTATTTTATTCGGCTACAATGAACTCGAACTAAATAATTCAAAACAACCACAAGGGGCGTCGCTTACGCGGCTGAGATAGTACCCTTCGAACCTGTAAGTTAATGCTTGCGTAGGGATGTGGATGGAAACTGACAATCGCGCGATGTCTGGGTCTATCCCCGATGTCGTTTTTTTGTGGCCAAAAAAGGAGATTACTATGAGAAACCAACGTGTATTATTGTTAGTTGAGATTGCTATTTTTGCAGCTCTTGGATATGTTTTAGATATGATTGGGTTTGGTATGCCACAAGGTGGATCGGTTACATTTGTACTTGTGCCGGTTATATTAATAGCATTTCGTCGAGGAATTGCGGCTGGATTAGTTACAGGATTTTTAATCGGCTTATTACAAGTTGTAACAGGTCGTTTTTATGCAGCTCCACTTTCTTTTGAAATTGTTATATTGCAAGTTGCAATTGATTATTTTATAGCATTTATGGTTGCTGGATTCGCTGGATTTTTAAGACCGGCATTTCTGCAAGCATTTGAAAATAAAGATACGAAAAAAATGGCGTTTGCTGTAATTGGAGGAACGCTTATCGCAGCTTTTCTTCGTTATCTTGCGCATACACTTTCAGGTATTCTATTTTTTGGAGAGTTTGCGGGAGATCAAAATGTCATTCTATATTCATTAGTCTATAATTCTACTTATATGATTCCAGTATTTTTACTTGCGGCGTTTATTTGTACTGTGCTGTTCGTGAAAGCGCCACGTCTTGTACTGCCGAATCGTTAGTATTTATGGTATGATTATTGTACATTTCAAATGAAGAAGGGATCTTTTAAAGATGATTGTACAAAACAATGAAGAATTAGAAGCGTTTAAAAAAATTGGTAAAATCGTTGCAGAAATTAGAGAAGCGATGAAAGCAGCGACAAAACCAGGTGTAACGACAAAAGAAATTGATGAACTCGGCGGCAAACTTTTTGAAGAAAAAGGAGCTGTTTCTGGACCAATGGGTGAGTATGACTTCCCTGGTTACACATGTATTAGTGTAAACGAAGAAGTAGCACATGGTATTCCAGGCTCACGTGTGATTCAAGAAGGTGATTTAGTAAATATCGACGTGTCAGGATCATGTGATGGCTACTTTGCAGACACTGGAATTTCCTTTGTTGTTGGTGAAGGATATGAAGAAAAAGAGAAATTATGTGCTGTAGCTGAAAGTGCATTTAATCGTGCGATGTTAAAAGTAAAAGCGGGATCTCGATTAAATCAAATTGGTAAGGCAGTCGCTAGAGAAGCGAAAGATAATGGTTTACATGTCATTATGAACTTAACTGGGCATGGGATTGGTAAATCACTACACGAAGCTCCACAGCATGTATTAAATTACTATGATGCTTGGGATCCAACGATTTTAAAAGAAGGTATGGTTCTTGCAGTAGAGCCGTTTATATCACAAACATCAGATCATATCGTAGAATCAGGTGATGGTTGGACATTTGTTACGCCAGATAAATCATTAGTTGCTCAAATTGAGCATACAATTATCGTGACGAAAGATGCACCGATTTTATTGACAAAATTAGATTAAGAAAAGCGGAAGGCGCCTGCTTAGCCGCGAAAAGCAAATGACGATTCCCGAGGAGGCAGTTCCTCAGCCACCACAGGGAATTGGCATTTGACCTCGAGCGGCTGGCGCCTGGAGTCTAGACATAAAAAAATGCCTTGGAAGTTAATCCTTCCGAGGCATTTTTTTGATGAAAATGATTCCTACTATTAAGACACAGCTTAAAAATATAGATGAAGCAGCAATTAATAATTCATCGAGCTGATGGCGGACTGCTATACCTATAAAAGCCCAAATAAACACGTATACGATGGAACGATCGTTATAATGATAACGGAAGTGTAAAGCACTAGCAGCAGCTATTGTAAGGAAAATAACGGTCCAAAGTGATTTAGTAATTCCCCAACCACTAAACTCGTAAAAAGTAATTAAATAATCAAAATTAGTGATCGTAATAACAAATACCCATCCTAAGTAAATAGAAATTGGTAGTCGATTTTTCCATGATTGTTCATCGGTTGGATACGTTTTGTACAATAAAAATAATATTCCAAGTAAAGCAGACATAACAACAAACGAGCATGCGAATAATTCGTAATGCCAAAGGAACACCCAAAGAATATTTAAAATGGAACTACAAACGAATAATATTGTTTGTTTGAATGAAATAGTTTGACCATGTAAATTTTCTTTGAAGATATTCCAAACCCAAAATGCTAGTAGCAAATAGATGAAGAGCCATATGAAAAAGGCATAGCCAGCAGGCATGAATAGCGCAGGAAGTCTGTACGCAATTTCTTGTGTTGTATGGTTATTTAATGGAAGTATATTGGCAAGTAGATTTATTGTAATTGTGCTTATTAAGCTAAATATTAAAAGGGCTATTTTGAACATACTGTCCCTCCTCATATCTTAGTATACCTTTGAAATATGTCTTCTACAATTATCTTTTATGAATGTTTCGTGTCTGAAAACAGAATAATTAATTAACGAGAAACATGTTATACTATATTTTCAACAGAAAAAAATAGTAGGGGGAAAAAAGCAAATGACTAAAAGTTTATATCCAATTGTTTGGGATTTAAATGTCTTTTTTAAAGGTGGAAGCGATTCACTAGAACTGAGAAATCATTTAGATGGGGTGAAAGAAAAGCTTGCAGAATTTGAAGCAAAACTAAATGATTTTTCGGTTCCTATTTCTGTAAAAGATGTACATAAAATAGAAAATATACTAAATGAATTAAAAGATGTTGCCGTAAACTTATCGGAAGCCGGAGCAGTAATTGGCTGCTTTTTAGCGCAAGATACGACAGATAAGAAAGCAGCACTTCTTCAAGGAGAGATGGGAACACTATACGCTAAGTTTTCTTCTGAAATGCTGGCAGTTCAACAAATATTAAGTAAAACAGATGATACAGTATGGAATGAACTTATTCAAACAGAAGAGCTTGCACAATTTTCATTCGTGCTAAACGAACTAAGAGATCAATCAAAGAAACTACTATCTGAAAAAGAAGAAGATATGATTACAGCTCTTGGTGTAGATGGCTACCATGCATGGGGACAAATGTATGATTTGTTAATTGGAGATATTAAAATTAAAGTGACAGTTGATGGCATTGAAAAAGAACTTTCTGTAGGCCAAGCAAATAATTTAAGCTCTCATGAAAATGCAGCAATTCGCAAAGACTCTTTTGAAACATTGGAAGCAGCATGGACAGAAAAAGAAGAATTTTTCGCAAAAACGTTAAATCACCTAGCTGGTTATCGCCTGGCAGTATATGAAAAACGAGGCTGGGATTCTATTTTACAAGAACCATTAGAAATTAATCGAATGAAACAAGAAACATTAGATGCAATGTGGGGTGCAATTTCAAAAAATAAAGCACCGTTCGTCGAATATTTGAATGCTAAATCGACAATGCTAGGGGAACAAGGAATGCATTGGTACGATTTAGATGCACCTATTAGTGCGTCTACAGTGAAAATGGATTTCCAACAAGGTGCAGAATTTATTTTGAGGCATTTTAAAAAATTTGGTCCAAAATTGGAAGCATTCTCAAAAAATGCATTTGAAAATGGCTGGGTTGAAGCGGAAGACCGCCCAAATAAACGTCCAGGCGGTTTTTGTACAGGAATGCCAGTTTCAGAAGAATCACGTATTTTTATGACGTACAGTGGAACGATGTCAAACGTTTCTACACTGGCTCATGAATTAGGACACGCATTCCATTCATATGCTTTAAAACCAGTACATTGGTTGAATCGTCAATACGCGATGGGGGTAGCTGAAACTGCCTCTACATTTGCAGAAATGATTGTTGCAGATGCAGCGGTGAAAGAAGCAAAATCAGACGATGAAAAAATTGCTTTACTAGAAGATAAAATTCAACGAAGTGTGGCGTTTTTTATGAATATTCATGCACGTTTCCTTTTTGAAACGAAGTTTTATGCAGAACGTAAAAATGGTATCGTTTCGGCAGCAAGACTAAATGAACTAATGGAAGAAGCACAACAAGAAGGTTACGGAAATGCATTGCAAACGACTCATCCACATTTCTGGGCTTCAAAATTGCACTTTTATATTACATCTGTACCTTTTTATAATTTCCCGTATACATTCGGTTACTTATTCTCTTTAAGTATTTACGCGAAGGCAATCAATGAAGGTGCAAAATTTGAAGAAAAATATATTGCACTTCTTCAAGATACTGCTGTAATGTCGGTAGAAGATTTAGCGATGAAGCATTTGGATGAAGATATTACAAAAGAGGCATTTTGGATAAAAGGAATCGACCTTTGTATTCAAGATGTAAAAGAGTTTCTCCAATTAACTAACGCAAAAGGGTGAAGATGTTTGATCTACTTAGAGGGGGATACGTGCTATTTAAGGACATTACTTGTAAAAGATGCACCAATTCTAGCCGATTTAGTGTATCGAAATAAACATTTTTGGTCCGTATTTGAACCATTACATCGGGATGACTATTATACTGCGACGGTTCAACGTGAAAAAATCCGTGAAACACTTATGCTCATGCAGGAAAAAAGAGAATATAGTTTTGGAATTTTCGCTCATGGAACGGAACAAATCATTGGAAATGTGTCCTTATATAGTTTAAAAAGAATGCCTTTTTCAAGTGGACTTATTGGGTATTCGATTGATGAACAGTTTATCGGAAAAGGGATTGGGACCGAGGCGGTAAAACTTGTGCAGCAATTTGGTTTTGAAAATGTCCAATTAAATCGAATCGAAGCATATGTATCACCAAGAAATATAGGCTCTATTAAAGTTTTGGAAAATAATGATTTCCAAAGAGAAGGGCTATTACGAAAGCTTTTATACATTAATGGAAAATGGGAAGATCATTATATGTATGCTAGTCTTAGCGAAGATTTTTGAAAGGGCAAGACGTTGCTTGAGCGAATAAATAACTCGATAAAAAGCTTATTATTCCATTTGGAGTAATAAGTTTTTTATTATGCTGCGGATACTCGTCGTAGAAAGACTCATTCGGTCTAATAACTCAGATAATCGGTCGAATCTCACGAATAATCGGTTGAATCGATCGATCTCAATCTTTACAAATAATAGATCAATCGCAACGGGACTGTCTAATTAGTCCCTTTTACAACAAAATTTCTTGAATTTGAAAATGCCGAAACGCTGTCAAAACAACGCTTCGGCATTTTGTATTTATTATTGTCGATTTCCCGGGAAATAATCAATTATTTGTTGATAGTTCCATCTGAAACTAGGTCAAGCCTGCCTGTTTCGGGATCAATTATTAAACCGTGGACAGGTATATCTTTAATCATTAGAGGATGATTTTTAATCATATCTACACTATGTAGAACACTTTCTTCCACATCCGAAAAACCTTCTAGCCAGTTATCTAGATTTACACCAGAATGTTTTAGTATTTCAAAAGTACGAGGATCGACGCCTCTTGCAGTCATTTTTTCCACAATTTTATCTGTTTCAATAACGCTCATGCCACAATCATGATGGCCGATTACATATATTTCATCTGCTTGAAGTTCATAAACAGCGACGATTAAGCTACGCATAATTCCACCAAATGGATGGTTAATAACAGCTCCGGCACTTTTTACAATTTTGACATCACCATTTTTAAAATTCATTGATTTTGGTAACAGCTCAAATAATCGTGTGTCCATACATGTTAAAATGACGATTCGCTTATCTGGGAACTTTGTTGTTAAGTAAGGCTCATATAACTTGTGTTCTACAAAGTATTTATTGTATGTTAATAAATCGTTTAAACTAGACATGGAACTCCTCCTTCATATGTTACTTTTATTATTTTATATGAAAAGGAGTAAAATTTCCTCTAATTCGGTTAAATTATTTAGCTATACTTTGTTTTTGATTGCGCACGATAATCGATTTTCCAGTTCCAACGGCCACAGAATATAGTGGTTCAGGGGCAATATGAACAGGAACATCAATTTCATTGGATAGCCACTCGCTTATATTTTTCAAGAGTGCTCCTCCACCTGTTAACACAACACCATAGTCCACAATGTCGCCAGCTAACTCGGGGGGGCTAACTTCTAGTGTATTTCGAATGGTTGTTAAAATAGTTTCGAGTGATTCTCTAAGTGCTTCTTGTACTTGTATAGAAGAGAGATTAATGATTTTAGGTAATCCTGTCATGACATCTCTTCCGCGGATATCTATATATTCGACTGTATGGGGAATTAGTGCATGACCGATTGTTTTTTTGATCGTTTCAGCAGTTGGTTCACCTATTATGACATTATATTCTTTTCGAACGAAATGAATAATCGCTTCGTCCATTTTATCTCCAGCAGCTTTTACTATATTAGATGCTACTACACCACCAAAAGAGATAATACCTACTTCTGTTGTCCCGCCACCTATATCAACGACCATGCTAGCAACAGGTTCATGGACTGGAAGACCAGCACCTATTGCAGCTGCAACAGGTTCTTCCATAAGTTGCACTTCTTTTGCTCCACTTTGTCTAACGGCATCTTGTATTGCTCGTCGTTCAACAGATGTAGCACCTGAAGGAGTACAAACAATGACAGTTGGTTTTCTTAAAGAAGTACCAAGTTTCTTACTTGCTTTTTGCATAAGCAGTTTCAGTAATTGTGTTGTAATATCAAAATCTGCAATAACGCCATCTTTTAATGGGCGGATGACTTCGATATTTGTTGGCGTTTTACCAATCATATTTTTCGCTTCTTCGCCAAATGCAATAATTGCTTTTGTTTTTGTATTTATTGCAACAACTGTTGGTTCATTTATAAGTAAGCCTTTGTTTTTTGTATATACTAATGTATTTGCTGTTCCTAAATCTATTCCAATATGTGTGTTTGAAAACATGTATATTCCTCCAATTTAATCATACTCATCAAGTATAAACGATAAAGAGTATAATTTTATTTGTTACATTATGGAAAATTACATTTGTTTCAAAGGAAAGTGGGAGGATGAGCATAGAAGGGGGAGTGGAAATGATTAGTTAGTACTTGTTTGTAATCATTTCGTTATGTTTCTGTTGCTTAAATGAAAGGAAAAAGAGAAAGAGTGACATGGCTTAAAAATGTAAAAGAAATTGTTGCTTTTCTCCATAAAAAAACAACCGCAAATTTGCGGTTGCTTAGTATTATTTAGACGGCTTTGGATCTATTGAAACTGAATCATGTGCATTCATCGGAATAGCAACGTAATGCATAATTGTAAAACCAACAATGCCGATACACACTGAGAAACCAAGAACTGTAACTATAAATAAACCCATTGGTAAACACCTCACTAGTTATATTACTTACATTATAGCTTAAAGTTATATAAAAAGTAAGTAGAATAATATAGAAATCTACTTAGAATTAGTTAAAATGCCCAATTACCATTACGGAAGACAGGTTCTGAAGTTCCATCTTCTTTCATTCCATCGATATTCATATCATTTGAACCAATCATGAAATCTACATGCGTGATACTTTCGTTTAATCCATTTTCAGCTAATTCTTCACGGCTCATTTTTTTCCCGCCCTCGATACAAAAAGCATAAGCACTACCAATTGCCAAATGATTGGATGCATTTTCGTCAAAAAGAGTATTGTAAAACAATAAATTAGAATTAGATATTGGTGAATCATGTGGAACTAATGCAACTTCTCCTAAATAGTGAGAACCTTCATCCGTTGCAACAAGATGTTCAAGTACTTCTTGGCCCTGTTCAGCCTCTACTTTTACGATTCGACCTTTTTCAAAAGTAATAGTGAAATTGTCGATAATATTGCCGCCGTAACTTAATGGTTTTGTACTTGCTACATAGCCGTTTACACCAGTTTTCAATGGAGCGGTGAATACTTCTTCCGTTGGCATATTTGGCATGAAGCTTTCCCCTTTTTCATTGACACTACCTGAACCACACCATAGATGTCCTTTTGGAAGCTCGATTGTCAGGTCTGTTCCTGGAGCAGTATAGTGAAGTTTTGTATAGTTTTTATCATTTAAGTAATCTACTTTATTGCGCAATAAAACATCATGTTCTTTCCACGCCGCTACTGGATCTTCTAAATCAGCTCGCACGGCTTTAAAAATAGCTTCCCATAGAGATGAAACTTGTTCCTCTTCTGCAACGTTTGGAAAAACCTTCTTTGCCCACTCTTTTGAAGGAGAAGCGATAACGGACCAACTAATTTTGTCTGATTGTACATATTGACGATATTTGCTCATTGCAATACCTGTCGCTTTTTGGAATGCAGAAATTTTAACTGTATCTACACCTTTTAAAAGATCAGGGCTTTGGCTTATAATAGATAAAAATGCTGCACCTTGCTCAGCAAGTAATTCTCGTTCTTGAATTTTCCATGAAGGGAAAATTTCAAAAGATTCTTGAGGAGCTAAATCATAGCGCATGCGAGTAATTTCATCGTCTGAGAAGTCCACAAATACTTGGTTAGCACCGATTTCATATGCTTTTTTCGTTATTAAACGGGCAAGCCCTACGCTATCAATGGACGTAGCTATGTATAAGTTTTGGCCAGGTTGAATATTAACTCCGACTTCAACTACAAGTGCTGCATATTTTTCAAGATTGTCATTAAAAGTTGTCATTTACATACTTCCCTTCTATTAGTTATTTTAATATTATCATTTTTATGAGAGTTTTTTCAATTAAGATATTTTATATAATGTCAGATTTTGTTCATATTTGTTGAAATAATATTGTGACAATAGAAGATTAGGATTAAAATAATAATATATTAGCCGAAATAAAGTAAGGAAATAGAATATGGGGGTTAGAGAATGGATATATCTACAGTTGTTGGTCTTATAGTTGCATTTGTCTCTTTATTAGTTGGAATGTACCTAAAAGGAGTAACGCCGGATGCTCTTTTAAATCCAGCAGCAATATTAATCATTATTTTTGGAACAATTGCAGCTGTAACAATTGCCTTCCCAATGAGAGAGTTAAAGCGTGTACCAAAGCTTTTTGGAGTTCTTTTCAAAGATAAAAAATTAGCAGATGATCAGGAAATTATTAAAATATTTTCGAGCTGGGCAGATTTAGCTAGAAGAGAAGGATTACTTGCATTAGAAAGTAGAATAACAGATGTAGATGACCCTTTTTTAAAAAATGGATTAACCCTAGCAATTGATGGACAAAACGCTGATTATATCCGAGATGTACTAACGGAAGAAATTGACGCTCTAGAAGAGAGACATATTGGTGGAGCTCAAATTTTCTCTCAAGCTGGTACATATGCACCGACTCTTGGTGTTCTAGGAGCGGTAATTGGATTAATCGCAGCCTTGAAAAACTTAAACGATATAGATTTGCTTGGACATGCTATTTCAGCAGCCTTTGTAGCAACGCTTATGGGGATTTTCTCAGGATATGTAATTTGGCATCCATTTGCAAACAAATTAAAACGTAAATCGAAACAAGAAGTACGTCAAAAAACGATGATGCTTGAAGGTATCCTTTCAGTTTTAGAAGGAGATGCCCCACGAGTAATTGAACAAAAATTAGCTTCTTATTTATCAATGTCAGATCGTAAAAAAATATTGAGCGAAAGCGGGGAGGCTGGCTTTGGCAAAGAAGCATAAAAAGCACAGAGAAGAAGAGCATATTGATGAATCTTGGCTGATTCCTTACGCAGATATTTTAACACTCTTACTTGCTCTATTTATCGTTTTATTTTCAACGAGTACAATTGATCAGCAAAAACTTGAACAAATGTCTGAAGTGTTCAATCAAATATTTGATGGTGGAGTAGGCTTAATGGAACAGCCATCACCTATGGAAGTACCCTTACCTCCGAATGAAACAAGTGAAGAGCAGAGTTCTGCATATATAGAAGATCAACAAGCACTGTCTGAAATTCAAGCGAGTGTTGATGAATATATTGCAGTACATGCTTTAGAAAAACAATTTGCTACAAAGTTAACTCCTGATGGACTTCTTGTAACGATTCGAGACAGCATTTTGTTTGATATGGGGAAAGCGGAAGTAAAAGAAGAATATAGAGGGCTTGCCGAAGATATTTCTTCTTTACTAGTTTTTGACCCACCAAGAAATGTTGTAATTACAGGGCACACAGATAATATACCGATTTCAAGTAATGAATATTCTTCCAACTGGGAACTAAGCGTAATGCGTTCGGTTAACTTTTTGAAAATATTAGTAGACAAAGAAAAAATAGATCCTCTTTATTTTAGTGCCAAAGGATATGGCGAATTTAAGCCGGTATCATCTAATGACACAGAAGAAGGTCGTGGACAAAATAGACGTGTCGAAGTATTAATACAACCACGTGTACTTGAGGATGGAACATTAAACGATTCACCACAATAATAAAAACGCTGATGACAAATTTAATTTGTTGTTAGCGTTTTTGTTTTGACTTTTACAAAACAAAAGTTTATAATAAAACAAAAGTTTGAAATAGAAAGGAGGATATAGTAAATGCAACCAAAGGAACTCCAAATTTTAAAATATCTCCAAAAAAATCCTTATGCATCACAGCTAGAAATAGCAAATACGCTTGAAATGTCGAGGCCAGCAGTAGCAAACACTATTTCTCAGTTGATTAAAAATGGGAAGATTACTGGAAGGGCTTACATACTTCCAGAAAACAAGGAAGTTATTTGCATCGGCGGTGCGAATGTAGACCGAAAGTACATCGTGAAAAAAGAATTGCAAATGGGCACTTCCAATCCAACAATAAGTATGCAAAGTGTTGGTGGAGTAGCAAGAAACATTGCCGAAAATATTGGAAGACTTGGGCATAGTGTCCGTATGTTAACAGTAGTAGGTAATGATATGGAGTATCAAATTATAGAAAAAACATCGAGTAATTGGATGAATTTATATTCTGTAGAAAAGTTAGCAAATTATTCTACAGGAACTTATTCCGCTATATTAGACCAACAAGGTGAAATGCTTTTTGCATTAGCTAATATGGAAATATATGAACAATTGACTGTGGAATATATGAAAAAGCAAGAATCTAATTTGATGAACGCTCAACTAATTATCGTGGATATGAATTGTACGAAAGAGGTACTTCAATATTTACAAACACTTGCAATTGGAAACAATGTACCGTTGGCTATTATTCCTGTATCATCTCCAAAAATGGAAAGAATACCGGATTCATTAAATGGGATTGAATGGCTCATTATAAACAGAGATGAAGCTGAAACTTATTTACAGGTGAAAATAATAGATGAAACAACGTGGAAAGAAGCAGCAGAAGCGTTTGTGCAAAAAGGCGTTAAGAATGTAGTTATAACAAATGGAAGTAAAGGTGTTATGTATTTTAGTGACACGGAAGAAGCGGTAGCGCATGTTCCAGCTATTCAAGTGGATCATGTTGTAGATGTAACAGGCGCTGGAGATGCTTTTGTTTCTGGAACTCTCCATGCTTGGATAGATGGACAAGATATGAAAACGGCAGTAAATACAGGTATGATGAATGCAAGTAAAACTTTGCAATCAGCAGAAACTGTTCGAACAGAGCTTTCAAAAATTACTTTAAATAATGAAATGGAGGAATATACAGTATGAAACAATATTTAACATACTCAAAAGAAGTAGCAGAAGGAATGGCAGCAGGAAAGGCAATCGTAGCATTAGAATCAACAATCATTTCACATGGTATGCCTTACCCACAAAACGTTGAAATGGCAAGAGAAGTAGAGAAAATTATTCGTGATAACGGTGCGGTTCCAGCAACAATTGCGATTATGGATGGCAAGATTAAAATTGGTCTTTCAGAAGAAGAGCTTGAAACTTTAGGGACAAGCAGACATGCTAGAAAAACTTCTAGAAGAGATCTTGCATATGTAATTGCTTCAAAAGAAATCGGTGCAACAACTGTTGCTACTACAATGATTTGTGCAGAGCTTGCAGGTATTAAAATGTTCGTTACTGGCGGTATCGGTGGTGTGCATAGAGGTGCTGAAACAACTATGGATATTTCAGCTGATTTAGAAGAATTAGCTTCTACAAATGTAGCGGTAGTATGTGCTGGAGCGAAATCTATTTTAGATATTGGTTTAACTCTTGAATATTTAGAAACAAAAGGTGTTCCTGTAGTTGGATACAAAACGGATAAATTCCCAGCGTTCTATTCTGCAACTAGTCAGTTTGATTCAAACTTCCGCTTAGATGAGCCAAAAGAAGTTGCTGAAATGTTACAAGTGAAATGGGAATTAGGCTTGAACGGTGGAGCAATTATTGCGAATCCAATTCCTGCAGAGCATTCAATGGAAGAAGCATATATTACTTCTATTATTGAAAAAGCTTTACAAGAAGCGGAAGAAAACGGTATTAAAGGAAAAGACGTTACACCATTCTTACTTGGTAAAGTAAAAGAATTAACAGAAGGTAAGAGCTTAGAGTCAAACATTGCATTAGTATATAACAATGCAGTTGTTGGAGCTAAGATTGCTGTTGAATTGAATAAACTATAATATAAAAATCCTTCTCCAGTTTATACTTGGGAAGGATTTTTTTGTATACACCTTTTTTATAAAGTGAGTTTTACTGGTTTTGGCAGGGATTTACGCTACAGAGGCGGAAGCGGGCACGCCTTCATCCGATTCGTTTAGTCCAGGGTATTAAGCTCGCCCTTTTCCCTCTGGTGTCGCCTCTTCTTTCGCTCCAATCCAATGGAGGATGTCGGAAGCTTTCAGACTATCCCTCTATTAAAACTTTCTCCAACTAAATGCGTTAAAATTTCTACTAAACCCACATTTTCCAATTAAAACGTAGAGTGATAGAAGTGCAAGGAAAGAAGTAAATTGATCATCACATTCTATCGTTAAACCTTATGATTACTAACCTATATAGTTAAAGATTTAGACAAGGGCCTCGATTCGACAAGAATTGATGCTCTTTTTTTATGCTTAAGAGTCTAGTTCAATAATAAACTTTCCGTAATTGGAACTTAATTGGTTAGTTTAACGTATGTATTACAAAGGGTTTGAATTTTTAGTTTTATTTAACGAGAAATATTACTGGAAAACGGAGGTAGCCTGAAATGGTACTAACCATTTTTATCATATTGGCATATGCAATTGTTGCCTTTTCTTTAAACTTAACTAAAAGGAATAAGAAAAATAGATTAATCACTGGAGTAGTCTTAATGATATCAGTTTTGACGTATCCGTTAACCCTGCCTTTGTTACACGAAACTAAGGTGATTCATGAATTAGAAGGAACGGGTTCTTTAATTGTTTTTCATCTTCTTCTATTGTTAGGTGGAATTATCACAATCATTGCAGGAATTTTCACTAAAACGAAACTAATTGAAGGTAATGACTAAAATTTTTATTCGACTAGTGGGACGCTTTAGTAACAGGTTATGTAGTTGCTAAAGCACTTAAAATCAGAAAGAAGTAATAAGTGTATCTACTAGATTATTTCAGGATATATAGCGGATGAAGTTCCATCTGGTGGAGATCCAATTTTGTTCTATTTGTTTTTTGGTGTTTTATTATTAAGTATAGTGAATATGGTTTTAGTTTTTAAAAAACGGGGGCGATAGTCCAAGAAGGATTAATGCTCCTTTTTGTTGAACTTATTGTAAAGGGAAATCCACTTTGAATTTAGAAATTAGATATATGACAAATTTTAAAAAGGGAGATAACAAATCCATGGAATATAAAGTGAAAACATATGAGGAAGCCTTGGATGTGATAGAAGAGATTGGTTTACTTCCACTCGCAACATTAATACCTGATTTACCTTCTTTAAATACGATCACTTTACCAGAGTATTGGCATTCTGAATCAGAGTTTGACCCTTGGATTTGGAGAACAAAATTTTCAACAGACGGGGTTGCTGCATACGGTAAGTTCATTAAGAAAAAATCGGTATTGATTTCTCGTCATCTTCTTCCATATGTAAAAAAGGTTCTAGGCTATACTGAGTCGGTTGAGGAACGTTATTTTAATGGAACTGTATCAAAAGAAGCGCTTGATATATATAGAATAATTAGGCAAGCGGAAGGAATAGACACTAGGGCATTAAGAGTAAAGGCGGGGCTAAAAGAGAAGGACAAAAAAAGGGTGTTTGACAATGCATTATTAGAATTACAAGAATCAATGGACATTGTAATTTCAGGTATACAAGAGAAGAAAAATGCGGAAGGCGAAAAGAATGGTTGGAGCAGTACAGCTTTCGAGACTTATGATTCTTGGACTATTAGAAATGACATAGATATTGTTAGTTTAGATAAAGAAGACTCTAAAGAATATCTTATGTCCTATTTTAAGAATGGTTGTAGTAATGAGTCGCTGAAGAGGCTTGAAAAAATTTTCGTATAAGTAATGTGGAAAATATCTATTAGGGTTAGGTGATGGTATTTCTTATTGTATTTACAGATACGTTACTTTAAGGAAATCAGATTTTCTTTCAATTTTAACAATGAGGTGAAACGGATGATATTCAGTGACACCTAGATGACAATGAGATCGGTGCTGGCGCGACAATTGCCAATCTTGTGGCACAAGGGGTTGAAGAACATTATCTCACGGTAACTGATGGAAGTTCGGGAAATTATGATACCAACTTATCGACAAGCCAAGTAATTGATATTAGACGAAAGGAACAAAAGGAAGCAGGTGCTATATTAGGCGTAAAAAATTTTCATTGGTTAGAATTTCAAGATGGTCACTTATTTGATAACGAAGAATTAAGAAAAGCGTTAGTAGGTGTTATTCGGAAAATTCGTCCTGAGATTATTTTTACCGTTGATCCATGGCTTTACTATGAAACACATATTGATCATATTGTAACTGGAAAAGTTGCTTCTTTTGCAGTCCGAACGAGCGGAAACCCACGATCTTATCCTGACCAACTTCAAGATGGGTTAAACGTACATCGTGTTAAGGCAATAGCCTATTATACAACTAACCACCCAAATACATTTATAAATGTGGATGATTTTTGGGAGCGGAAGCTTTTGGCACTTCAAGCACATAAAAGTCAGTTTTCATAGTAATGTAGATGCTATTAATATGTAAAAGGTTAACAATGGAGTGTCACAACTATTCACTTAGCTTAGATGATTCAATATTTATAATACATAAAACAAGGAGTGAAATATATGCAGACTATTTTTGTCGATTGGGGTGGAAATAATGTGAAACTTACTTGGATACCAAGAATGAAGTTAACTGAATCCCAAAAAGTTACAAGTGTTCATGCCGTGTGCATGAAAGATGGGAATGTCCTGTTAGCTCATATAAAACATAGAGGGTTTAATTATCCAGGCGGACACTTAGAACTCGGGGAGAAAGTGGAGGAAGCTATACTACGAGAAACGTATGAAGAGGGATATGTAAAAGGAACAATAAAATACATAGGTTCAATTAAAGTAAGCCATGAAGAAAATCCATCATTTGATCCAAAAGGAAAATATCCTTTGATAGCTTATCAAGCTTTTTTTAGAATGGATGTAACAGAATGCTTACCTTTTCTCCGTGGGCATGAATCAATTTCTCGCATTTGGGTTGAACCCTCTGAAGTACCATTCGTAATTAATGACCATGAACTTTCAAAAATAATTTTAGAGGAAGCCTTAATGGTAAGCTCTAATTGAACCAACAGGGCTAGTTAGTTTTTGTACAAATTATTTTATGAAAGGAGAGATATAGACTTGAAAGCAAAGTTTTTAGTAATGCTCTCTTTGACCATTCTATTTTTTATTATAGTTGTTCAAAATGTGGCTGCAAGTTCAGCATTTGTTATAGCGGAAAAAAAAGCAGCAGGTTATCAGTACACAGTAATAAAAGAACAAAACACATATACTTGGAAGATTGGATATCAGGGGAACATATCAGTAATTCAAGAAGACGAGAACAATAAAGAAGACTTGGAAAAATTTATGCATGCTGTCGGTGATAGTAATCTTGAAATGATAAAATTAATCCTATCCACATCCTATTTTTTGATTGTTGTTTTAACAGGGTTAATACTGTACAAGAAAAATAAAAAGATACATAAAGACCTCGCACTGGTTATTGTTGTATTTGTAAGTATTGCACTATATTTTATCTTGGTAACGTCTCTTGATTTAAATAGTTCATTAGCAGATGCAAAATACTATTATTTAGACCTAATTAATTAAAGCTTTCCATGTACTATCGGAGCGTTGATCCAAGAAGGATTAACGCTCTTTGTTGTGTTGGGCTTATTGTACCGAAGAGGGAGTTTGTTCAACATTAATAAATTATCTGAATTCACATAAAAAGAACGTGCATTCGTGTTATAATTCTATAAATGTTACCAAATTTAGGAGGATTATATGAAATTAAAAAATCTAAACATTCAAGAACGTATGAAACACTATAATGTACAAGGATTAAGCATTACATTAATTGAGAATGGTCAAATCAGTGTTACAGAAAATTACGGTTTTCTAGAAGCAGGAAACGATAATAATATTAATAAAAATTCTATTTTCAATGCTTGTTCAATTAGCAAGTTCCTTACAGGAATGGTGGTAATGAAGTTAACAGAACAAGGCCTTCTGAATTTAGATGAAGATGTAAACAATTGTCTTATAGCGTGGAAAGTACCTGAAAATGATTTAACTAAAAATAACAAAGTTACATTACGAAACTTGCTTAGTCATCAATCTGGAATTATAGATCCTGAAGATAGTTTTTCTGAACTTAATTCGATTAGATCGATTCCTTCTATGGCTGAATTATTAGAGGGAAAAACGCCTTATTGTAAAGCTCCCATTGAAGTGAAGTATGAGCCTAAGAGTGAATTTCACTATTCAGATGCAGGTTTTTGTATCATTCAGCAACTTATAGAAGACGTTACCGAAAAAACTTTTCAGCAGGTTATGAACGAACTTATTTTTAATCCATTAAAGATGGAAGGCAGCTCATTAGATACATCCATTTCAGAAATGAAAGTGGAACAAATTTCTTGTGGTCATAACAAATACGGTGAGTTAGTAGAAGGGAAATATCCTATATATCCATACCCAGCGGCTTCTGGATTATGGACAACTTCTTTGGATCTAGCCCTGTTGGTTATTGAATTAATGAATGCGCTAAAAGGAGAAAGTAAGGTTGGAATTTCAGCAAGTTTAGCAAAAAAAATGATAACTCCACAAGGAGGAAAGGATTGGACTGGACTAGGTGTATTTTTAGAGGGGTCGGAAAAAGAGCTCGAAATTACATCTTTAGGTTGGGGAGTAAGCTTTCAATGTATGATGGTGGCGTTTCCAATTTTAGAGAAAGGTGCAGTTATCATGACAAATACAGAATTAGGGGTTCATCAAATGGAGGGGATTATAGGAGAAATATATAATTCGCTTATGTTATAGGCTCATAAAAAAATTACATAAAGTAAAACGTACTGGGTTGGTGCATCGTCTATTAGTAAAGGGCATGGAAGGGGGATGGGGAGTGAATCGTTATTTAGAGGAGCAGATGTTTCAGCAAGTAATGCAAGAGCACAGTGATTATTTGCTAAAGCTTGCTTACTTATACGTAAAAGATTGACCAGCTGCCGAGGATATCATACAAGAAGTGTTTTTGAACTTTTACAGGAAATTTGAGCAGTTTGAAGAACGGTCTTCGTTAAAAACTTATTTAGTTAAGATTACGATCAATAGAAGCAAGGACTATTTGAAGAGCTGGCGTTATCGGAAGCATATACTCACAAATAACTTTCTAAACCCTGCAAAAAAAGGACGAAATCGAGTCGTTGAGCAGGATGAAAAGTTAGAAATAGCGGATGCAGTACTTCAGCTTCCATTAAAGTATCGAGAAGTTATCATTTATTATTACTTTGAAGAATTATCAGTCTTAGAGGTATCTCAGATTTTATCTATTTCAGACAACACAGTAAAAACTAGGCTTAGAAAAGCCAGAGCCCTTTTAAAGGTTCGCTTGAAACACGATGAGTGGGAGGTACTTACAAATGAATGAGATCAAGAAACAACTAATAGATAAAATTGGTGATACCTCGGGTCGTGTGAAACGAGTTCAGCAGCAAGTGAATATAAAAAAGTCTAGAAAACCAGCAGAAAAGGCACGCTGGATGTACTATGGCACAATGATTGCTTTTATAGGCTTGCTTGCGTTTAGTATTTACTTAATACCTACAGCTATTGATGAGGGGGCTAGTCAATTATCAAAGGGTGGGGCGATGGACGATGAAAAAAATGAAGTAATCTTAAAAAAAGGAGATTATTACGAGGAGTTAAAACAATATCTACCCACTGACGGTGCCAAATCAATCTATTTAGGAGGCTATGAGGACAGCGGTTCTACGATCCAAACTTATTGGCTAAATGAGTACTACGTGCATCAAATAATAAGCAATACAGCAATCTCTCAAGAGGTAGTTTATCGGATAAATGGGAACAGGCTGGAACTAGTGTACAGTGAAGCAATCCCAGATCTGGGAGAACCATCTGAGTGGACAGAAGAGGAATTAAATAAGTTGCCAAGAATATCCATTGTATTAGAAGCACCTATTCACAAAGGGGCTAAATATGTGGATGGAATCGTAACGGAAATATCTACAACGGTGAATACTACCTATGGAAGCTTTCAGGATGTTCTTGTAATAGAAAAAACAGAAGATGATTTCCAAACTAGAAAATATTATGCTTCGGGATTCGGACTGGTAAAAAGCGAATTCCAGTATTTAAATGAAAACAGCGGAAAATATGAATTTGGATCAACAGACGATTTATCAGAATATATAACAGAAAATGAATATATAATCCCAGACCGTTTTGAGAAAACTGTGATTGGAGATTTTGATTCCACATTTCATTCTCCATGGAAACCTTCCCCAATTGGAAAGCTGCAAGCAACGATAGAAGGAAGAGGAGAACAGGCAGCGGAAGAAGGAATTGGTTTTATCGTCATTGAGAATAGGGAAAAGAAAGAGTTTGTAACATTTAAATTGATAGAAGACAGAGAATATAATCAGTATACTCCAAAAGCAGTTGAGTGGATTGATGAGGACAGACTGCTTGTCATTGTAGGATATGCGTATGGAATGGTAACAATGGGTGGTAACTTGTATGAGTTAAACATTAAGGACAATACGGTTACACCAATTATTACTAATTTAACGCCTAAAGAGGAAATTTCATCTGTTACTGTGAACGGTGATGGCACTTTTACTTATAAAAAGCATGTTTATGATACAGATAATATGGAACAAAGCGAAAGCCATATGGAGGAGGGGGCACTTCCTATTCCACCTGTTACTAAAAAGGATGAAAAAGTCTTTTGGAAGGATTTTAAGCATTTAGAAGCGATAGATTTAGGTGGCACTTCATTAAAAAGTCTAGAAGGAGCAGAGGGTTTAACGAACACGGAAAATCTATTCTTAGGTGATAATTATATAACAGACCTATCTCCATTGAAGGATCTAACCAATCTAAAAAGTGTCATTTTAAACAGTAATCCTATTATTGATTTCTCTTCCCTTAGTAAACTGAAGAACCTAACATTTCTTTCATTAGGAGATACAAAGTTAGACTCTCTAGAAATTGTTCGGGATATGAAAAAATTAGATCGCCTCATTATATTTAATACAAAAGTATCGGATTTAACACCACTTGAAAACGCTAAAAAATTAACTTATTTGGATATCCGTTACACCGATGTAACGAGCATAAAACCATTATTAAAGCATGAAAAGCTGAAATACCTTTTATTAAATAAAGACATCGTAAAAGATTGGGAATTACTATCGGGTAAAGAAGGCCTTCGAATATCGGAGGAAATTATCCTGGCAGAATAGGGTTTTAAAAATGAAGATATAAAAAGAAGGGGGGCGTTAATCCAAGAAGGATTAATGCTCCTTTTTGTTGAAGTAAGGTTATGATGGGAGGATAATAAATGGGGAATTCATTGTTAATGACAACAGAGGCAACTTATTCGTTGAATTTTTTGATTTATATCCAAAATATATTTCTTAATCAAAATCAGCGGAATGGTAAGTTTAAATTTCCTTATATGACAACTAAGTATATGTTTCGAGAAGAGTTTGAATCTACTTATAAAAAGCTATGGGATGAAGTTTCAGAGAGAATTTTCGATCAATCTATAAGTGATATGGAAATTTTTTATGAAGAAAAAGATTTATTTTATCAAAGATTATTTGTGGAAAGTGATGAAAATTTGAAGGATTATACTGAAATATATAAATCTTTTGGAGTATGGTGGGAGAGTTTTGCTGGTCGTATTTCTATAGAGAGGTCTATTTCAGATGAAGGATGGAACTTATATGTAGGATTAGCTAATTTGCTTGCGCAAAAAGGAATTGAACCTAAGAAAGAATTGAGTATTAGTTTGATTTATGATGAATGTATATTAGCTAATTTAGACGTTTTTCCTTATTTTTCAATCCTTACTACAAAAAATCTTTTTGTTGCATACAAAGAGATTATCCCAAAATTAGAGGTCTGTATTTATTAAGTTTAAGCAAAAGAAGTAGCCCCTGAAACTTTCTAGTATTGCAAACGTATAACCTTTAAAGGGGTGTATTGTAATGTCCCAAACTAAAACGATCATTTTTTTCAGCTTTATGTTGATGGTGTCAGGGCTTTTATTAGTTGCTTGTTCAAATGATGATACAGAAGATGCAAATAAAGAAGTAATTACAAAAATTTTGGAGCATCAATTTACTGGCCCAGATGAAAAGTTTGTGAATCTAATATGGAATCCAAAATATACGACTGTTGTGAATAATAAAGAAGAGAACAAAGAGTTAGAGGAGTATGTAGAAGAAATATATGGCTCTTATTTTGTAAGTTCTTATATGAGTTCCTTTCTAACTTCATCCGGCACATCCTATCCAATTCTTGCTCATCTCACGGAACATAAGTTAAACCTTGCGGATATTAAGATTGAGCAAAGTGAGAAAATGTCCACTCGCTATACTTTTGTGGCAACGGTTGGTTATTGGAAAGATGGTGAGGAAGAAAAAATAGCAGATGTATCAGGTGAAGTCATCTTCTCTACAAAAGAAGAAGGGAAGATTGGTCGATTCCAGTATACAGGAGACGGCGGTTTAGGGAAGTTAATGAATCAACAAGATTAATCCGAATAATAAAATCCTGCTAGAAGCAACAATGTCGCTTCTAGCAGGATTTTATTTGCGCAGGTTACCAAGTTCGGCTGCAATAGCTTCCATTTCACTTGGGCTAAAAGAATCTCTTTTTTTAACCATTTCATAAAGGTAAAGAAGATCTTCATATTGCGATGCATTAAAATTTTCCGATTTCATTGCATCGCCATTAACCATACGAAGTTTTTCTTTTATCGTTTCAATCATATACGTAACATTTTCAACAGAAGGTTGTGATAAATTCATTTATACGTACCTACCTTTCATACATTAGAAGTTTATCATTTCACGCTACGTAAGGATTGTCAAATACTAAATAGTTTTAGCCGCTCGAGCCGCTTCTTTTTCTTCTTTTAATTTCTCTTGAATACGTTTTGTTTCATACACTACTACACCAGAAAGACCAAGTAATCCTATTAAGTTCGGAATAGCCATTAATGCATTTGTAATATCAGAGAACGTCCAAATCAAATCTAAAGAAACAACAGAACCGATAAATACCATAATTACGAAGGCAATACGGTACACAATTAATAAAGAAGGATTTTTGAATAAGTACTGGAAACATTTTTCTCCGTAATATGCCCATCCGAAAATAGTAGAAGATGCGAAGAAGATTAATCCAATTGCTACTACGTATGGACCGAAATCACCTAGAAAGTGTCCAAAAGATGCTGAAGTTAACTCATTTGCAGCAAGGCTAGTATCTTTGTACATACCAGACATTACGATTGTTACACCTGTAATTGAACAAATAAGGAATGTATCTAAAAATACTTGAGTCATCGAAACAAGTGCTTGTCGTCCAGGAAGATCTGTTTTTGCAGCTGCCGCAGCAATTGGAGCAGACCCTAAACCAGCCTCGTTGGAGAATACCCCACGAGCGATACCGTAACGAATAGCAGCACCGATAGCACCACCTGCAGCGGCTTCACCAGAAAATGCCATTTTGAAAATAGTAGCAAAAGCTTCTGGAATTGCAGTTACATTCATAGCCATTACAATGATTCCTGCCAATAAATAAAATAATGCCATGATTGGTACGAAAATAGCAGTAACATTACCAATGGACTTAATTCCACCAAGAATAACAAGTGCAGTAAAAATTGTTAGTACAGCTCCGGTGATCCAAGTATCTAAACCAAATGTAGATTTTACAACACCTGCAACAGAGTTAGATTGTGTTCCATTTCCAATACCGAATGCTGCAATAGCTCCAAAAATTGCAAATAAAACTGCTAGCCATTTTTGTTTTAAACCGTGTTCCAAATAGTACATCGGACCGCCGGCCATTTGACCTTTTGCATCTTTCACACGGAATCTTACAGCTAAAATTGCTTCACTATATTTCGTTGCCATACCGAAAAATGCGGAGAACCACATCCAAAAAATTGCTCCTGGTCCACCAAGCACTACTGCGGTAGCAACCCCAACGATATTTCCAGTACCTACTGTTGCTGCTAATGCAGTTGTAAGTGCTTGGAATTGTGTTATATCACCTTCGGCAGTCTTATCATGTTTTTTTGAGAATACTAGTCTTAGAGCAGTTGGTAAAAGTCTAATTTGTAAAAAACCAACACGGACAGTTAAATAAATACCTGTTCCAACAATTAATATTAAAAGTGGAATACCCCATAAAAAACTTGAAACACTGCCTAAAAATTCATTTAGTTTATCCATTCATCAAAACCCCCGATTGTGTATTCTAACTTTTCATCAAATAAACTTTTCTTCCTTTCTGTATTAGTTTATCTTATTTACAATATTCATAAAATTCCGTCCAATAGTCAAGACAAAGTTTTTTAAAATGGCAAATAGTTTGTTTTATTCGCTTGAGTCAGGGGTATAATTATATATATAAATATAGTCGAATTTTGGAGGTAGTAAATATGAGTGAAAATAAGTTTGTAAAAGGTATTGTTTGTGGAGCAGTAATAGGTGGAGCTTTAACGCTACTAGATAAAAGCACAAGAAATGCTATTATAAATAAAACAAAGTATTGTCAGAAGCAAATTCAGTATTACTCAAAAAATAGAGAAGAGCTAAAAACGACGATGGAAGAACAAATGACGAAATGGAAGTCGGTATATGAGCAGTTTTCGTCAGATGCTACATATTTGTCGCAAAAGGTGAATGAAGTAAAACAAATTACGCCACAAGTAAAAACGCTTTTAACCGATACCAAAGATGCTTTTGTTCAATCGAAAGAAGAATATAAATCGATGGTCACTCCTGCATCAGATGATCACGTGATTAAACAATAAAGTAAAAGATGGGAGAGGATGACATGGATAATAATCGCTTGAAAAAACAAGAAACATCCAAGGGGTCCTCTACTTCTCCGATTGGTTTTGACAAGCTTAAATTTTTACATATTAAAAAGAAAGAGAAGGGAATAGCTATAAAACATGATGTTACAACGTGGAATGGCTATTTAAAAGAGTTGCTAGGTCATATTCAAAAAGCGGATATTTCAGGACTAGGAGCACAACTTGCATTTTTCTTTTTACTTTCTTTATTTCCATTGCTTATTTTTCTTGTGACATTATTACCCTATTTAAATTTGGACGAAGCACAAGTATTTCGCTTTCTAGAAAACTACGCGCCAAGAGATGTATATATGCTTATTGAAGGAACAATATCGGATGTTTTAGTTAGTCGTAATGGGGGATTATTGTCGCTTGGTATTATTGGTACGATTTGGTCAGCATCCAATGGAATGAATGCAATCGTTAAGTCATTAAATAGGTCGTATAATTTGGATGAAACAAGGCCGTTTCTTCTTGTAAGAGGATTGTCCGTTGTTTTTACATTGCTTATGATTGTTTTACTGCTAGTTGCGCTTGTCTTGCCTGTTTTTGGGCAACAAATAGGAAGTATTTTGTTTTCTTATTTTGGTTTTGAAGAGGGATTCCTCAAGCTTTGGAATAAAATAAGGTGGACAATTAGTCCGCTTGTGATGTTCTTAATTTTAGTTGCTTTGTATTGGTTTATTCCTAATACTAAATTATTTTTGAAAAGTGTGTTGCCAGGGGCGGTTTTTGCAACGGCGGGATGGATTGTTGTTTCTCTTGGATTCTCTTATTATGTTAGTAATTTTGGCAATTACTCTTCTACGTATGGAAGTATCGGCGGAATTATCGTGCTCATGCTGTGGTTATATTTGTCTGGTATTATTTTGCTAGTAGGTGGTCAAATAAATGCAGTAATGCAGGAACGAAAAATAGCATTAGAAAAGGCAGAAGGGACTAAATAGCCCTCTGCCTTTTTAAATATTTCTATTTAGCATTCTCAAACCATTTAATATAACTAAAATTGTACTACCTTCATGTCCAAGCACTCCCATCGGTAGATCCACAACTTGTAAAAAGTTGGAGATTATTAATACGGCGATAACAGAAACTGAAAATACAATATTTTGTTTAACGATTCTTCTCATTTTGCGAGACATTTTGACAGCATATGCAATTTTGGAAAGATCATTTTTCATTAACACAACATCAGCAGTTTCTAATGCTACGTCTGTTCCTTCTCCCATGGCAAAGCCTGTTGTTGCTGTAGCAAGGGCAGGTGCGTCATTAATGCCATCCCCAACCATGCCGACAAATGAATGTTTTTGCAACAATGCTTTCATATGCTCTACTTTTGTTTCTGGTAGGCATTCAGCAATATACTGGTCAATTCCTGCTTCTTTTGCAATAACTTTGGCTGTTTTTTCATTATCCCCTGTAAGCATAACTGTCTTAATCCCCAACGATTGTAAAAGTTTAATAGCTTCTTTTGCTTCTTCTCGAACGGTATCTTTTAAAGCAGCCGCCGCAGCAATTCCTTTTTCATCTCGCATAAAGATGACTGTTTTACCTTCGTCTGCAAGGGAAGCGGCTACACCATTTTGAAATGCGAAAGCATCTTCTTTGTTGACGAAATCCGGTTTACCAACAAGTATTGTTTGGCCGTCTATATTCGCTTGCAAGCCAAATCCTGGTTTATCTTCTATATGGATTAAAGGCAGCTGACCAATTCCTTCCGATTTTGCAAACGATGTAATCGCTTGGGCAAGAGGATGATTCGACTGTGCTTCAATTGTCGCAAGCATTGTAAGGGTAGCTGCCCGGTCTAAATCATCACGAACAATAAAGTTTGTGACAACAGGTTTTCCTTGTGTAAGTGTGCCTGTTTTGTCGAGTGCAATTGCTTTCATTTCACTAATATTTTCTAAATGCACGCCACCTTTAAACAAAATCCCATGTTTGGCTCCATTAGATATAGCTGCAAGTGTAGCAGGCATAACTGCTGCAACAAGTGCACAAGGTGATGCAACTACCAATAAAACCATTGCACGATAAAATGTAGTATTCCAGTCCCAGTCCAATAAAAAGTGAGGAAGGAACATCATAAGACCAACAGTAAACAGAACAATTTTTACATATGCTCCTTCAAATTTTTCGATAAATTGTTGAGCAGGTGATTTTTCATCTTGAGCAGTTTGTACAAGATGAATGATTTTTTGGAAAAGCGAGTCTTCGTTTGCTTTTGTCATTTCCATCGTAATCGCACCACTAATATTTACTGTGCCGGCAAATAAATCGTCATTAGCTTGCTTGGATACAGGTATAGACTCTCCGCTTATTGCAGCTTCATCGATTGCTGTTGTTCCACTTACGATTATGCCATCCGCTGGAATTCGTTCTCCTGGTTTTACAACAAGCTGATCGCCTTTAACTAGTTCTCCGACAGATACTCGGGTAGTTGTACCATCGATATTTAATCTCCACGCTTCTTCAGGTTGCAATTTCATAAGAGAAGAAATTTCTTTTTGACTTTTATTCATGGTGTATGTTTCTAATGCGCCACTTACAGCGAAGATGAAAATAAGCATAGCGCCTTCTGTCCAATATCCAATAATGGAAGAACCGATTGCAGCTAAAATCATGAGCATTTCTACATTCAATTCTTTTTCCATGATTGTCGATTCGATACCTTCTTTTGCTTTAGCAAAACCACCGATAACGAAAGCGAGTAAATAAAAGACAACGGATAATGTATCTTGCTCCAATTTACCGACACCCCAAGCTACTAAAATGAGCACGCCAGAAAAGAGTGCCGCGATTAACTCGATATGGGGAAGTAATGATTTAACAAATGATCGTTGTGTTTCTGTTTCGTGTATATTTGACATGTTGTTCACTCCTTGATAATGAATTTCACTATTAATAACTCTTATAAATAGATAAAATGGATTCCATATTGCATGGAATCCATTTTATAATTGTTACTACTTTATAATTATTATAAATAAGAAGTGGACTTTCGTCAACTAATATACTTAGTTGAAAACGCGATCTTTATAAGCAGATAGTTTTTCTAATGAAGACTTGTCTACATCTGCATGCAAACTATTTCCATGAGAGTCCATTGTAACAACAGCTGTAAACTTCTCTACTCGTAAATGCCACATTGCTTCTGGAATACCAAATTCCATTAAATCGACACCATCGACACCTTTAATACAATCAGCATAGTATTGAGCCGCTCCGCCAATTGCGTTTAAGTAAACGCCGCCATGCTCCGAAAGGGCAGCAAGTGTTTTAGGTCCCATTCCACCTTTACCGATAACTGCACGGATGCCGAATTTTTTCATAATATCACCTTGGTACGGTTCTTCACGAATCGATGTAGTCGGACCAGCAGCTCTTACATGCCAATCTCCTTGCTCATCTTTTTGCATTACTGGACCACAGTGATAAATGATTTGTCCGTTTAGATCAACAGGTGCATCATGACTCATTAAGTGATGATGGATTGCGTCACGCCCTGTATACATACGTCCAGTAATAGAAACAACATCTCCAACTTGTAATGCACGGATTTGTTCTTCTGTAATTGGAGCTTGAAGCTCTACTACTTTTTGAGTAGAATCATCTGTTTTTTCTTCTTTAAATTCAATTTTTTCGCCTTCTTGGTAATGCCACTCCATAATATCGCCAGTTGTAGGATTAATATTGATCGCCATACGACGGTATGCCCAACAGTTATATGCTACTGATACATAGAAGCTCGCAGGAATACGGTGCATAACGCCGATTTTACAACCAAGTAAAGTAGCTTCTCCACCGAATCCCATTGTACCGATACCTAAAGTGTTTGCTTTTTCTACTATATAATCTTCTAGTTTTGCAAGGTCAGCATGTGGATTTGTATCTTCAACAGAACGGAATAATTGTTCTTTTGCTAAATCGTATCCAGAAGAACGATCGCCACCGATTCCAACACCGATGAATCCAGCCGAACAGCCTTGTCCTTGTGCTTGGTAAACAGAATGTAAGATACATTTACGAATCCCGTCTAAATCACGCCCAGCACGACCTAAACCTTCTAATTCAGTCGGTAAGCTGTATTGAATGTTTTTGTTTTCACAGCCGCCACCTTTTAAGATAAGCTTCATTTCAATATAATCTTCTTCCCATTGCTCAAATTTCATTACAGGGACACCTGCACCTAAATTGTCTCCGCTGTTTTCTCCAGTTAGTGAGTCAACAGAGTTAGGTCGAAGCTTCGCATCTTTTGTTGCTTTTACAATTGCACGTTTAATTGCCTCTTTGATTTCTAATTGATTGACGCCAATAGGAGTTTTTATTTTAAAGGTTGGTAAACCAGTATCTTGGCAAATTGGTGACACATTATCGTCCGCCATTTGAATATTATTTGTAATAGTATCCAAGCTCATTGCCGCACGTGTGCCGGCATTTTCGGCTGCTTTTGCTTTTTTAATCGCACGACGAACGTCTTTAGGAAGGTTTGTTGATGTTTCTGTGATTAATTCATAAATACTTTTCTCCAATATATCTAATTGCATTTCTCTATCTCTCCCTTAAAAATATGTATTTATACCCTCAACCTAATTATACCCCTTTCTAGAAATGAAAAAAAGAGCAGCTGGCAAGCTACTCTTTACTACTATTTTTAAATTGCTCCATTTTAAGTTCTAAATCATCCATCATTTGAATAAGACGATCAATGTCTTCTAACTCTGTCGTTTCAGGCTCAATACTATCCAATACTTCAATGAACATTTGCAAACGATCTTTTAAATAAGATACTTGTTGTTCTGAATTTGAAATTTGTTTACCCACAGAATAACACCTCACTTTATGTTATAAGGATAATTCAAATTGTGAATAAAAGATAGGTATAAAGCGTTATTTTATTAATTTACCTATTTAGAATATTTACACTATTCAATTTATGTGGTATTGTATCTTTAACGCATACATAGAAGGGAGGCCGTAGTGAATAGTCGAAACCATTCAATTAATAGAAGGAGGGGGTTCGGTCATTTCACCGGCAAAAATGCCGCAAATGCTATTATGAGTACTCAAAAGGATATTAGTTATATGTAAAAGGCTCAGTCCGATCTATTAAGATGTCGACTGGGCCTTTTTTAATGAATTTTATACATAGTACAGGGGATTTTGATACACTTATCTTATTACAATACATAAGATGAGGTTACAGTATGCAGTCATTTACAGAAGTAGAAAGAAAAAGATTTTGGATTCTTGTTATTATTGTTTCCATTTCAGGATTTTCTCAAGGAATGTTATTACCGCTCATTTCCGTTATTTTTGAACAAGACGGGGTAAGTGCTACATTGAATGGGTTAAGTGCAACAGGTCTTTACTTAGGGACATTATTAATTTCTCCATTTATGGAGGCACCACTTAGAAAATTCGGATATAAACCGATTATATTAATAGGTGGGCTTGCAGTGATTATTTCGTTGTTACTTTTTCCTATTTGGAAAAGCGTTGCATTTTGGTTTATTTTGCGTTTAATCATCGGAATTGGGGACCATGCACTTCACTTTTCGACTCAAACATGGATTACAAGTTTTTCACCTCAGCATAGATTAGGCCGAAACATTGCATTATATGGACTTTCTTTCGGTGTCGGATTTGCTGTTGGACCACTGTTTGTTCCTTTAGTGCAAATTTTTGAAGGGTTACCGTTTATCGTTTCGAGTATTCTTTGTTTCGCAGCTTGGACGCTCGTCTTTTTTGTGAAAAATGAAAAACCAGAGATCATGAAAAATTCTCCTGCTTACGAAGGTACTTTGAAGCGTTTTGGAGCAACTTTTGCGATCGCATGGATTGCATTTATACCACCATTTAGTTACGGCTTTTTAGAGTCGTCTTTAAATGCTATTTATCCAGTCTATGCTTTGCGAAATGCAACGGATGTAGCGAGTTTATCGTATATATTGGCAGCGTTTTCGATAGGTGGCGTAATTTCGCAGTTACCACTCGGCATATTAAGCGACAAAATGGGAAGACGCAAAGTGCTAATTATTATGCTTGGTTTAGGTACGATAACATTTGCAACGGCAAGCTTTTTTGAAAGCTCGGCACTTGCGCTAGGAGTATTATTTCTCATCGCTGGAATGTTTGTAGGTTCTACGTTCTCGCTAGGTATATCATATATGGCTGACTTAACACCGAGAGAGCTTCTTCCTACTGGTAATTTAATGTGTGGAATTTCATTCAGTATAGGAAGTTTATCAGGACCATTTTTAGGTGGCTTGTTTATCCAATTATTTGAAGGTGTTAGTTTTTTAGTATTGATCGCAGCTCTTTTAGGATTGTTGTTTAGTGTCATTCTTATATATAACCCAGAAAAGAAAGGAAGGCTTGCATGAGGCGTAAAGGTTCCAAATTAGGAAATGGGATTACATTGTATCTTGTTATTTCAATTGCAGTACTAGGGATTTTCTTCAGTGCCATTATTTTTTACAATACAAACAAAACGGTAAAAAATACGATTGGAAATAATGGAGTACATACTGCGCAAAATATTGCCTCTTTGCTCGATATTTCTGCGTATGACGAGTTTAAGGATAATCCAGTAGAGTCTGATCTATATTGGAAATTACGTTTAGAATTAAATGATTTACTTATACAAAATGGTGTCTTGTATGCATATGTAACAGATGTCCCAGCTAAAGGTGAAACAGCAAAAATTTTAGTGGATGCCGGAGATGAGTACGATGATACGGCATACATGCCAGGAGATATTAGTGAAGGCACAGACTATCACCGAGTTGAAGGGGCAATAATGGGAACAGGTAGCTACACCGATATTATTATAGATGAAGAATATGGTGAATATTTATCTTCCTATGCACCATTAAAAAATGCTCTTGGAGAAGTCATTGGAATTGTTGGAGTAGATCTTGCTGCGAGTGAAATACAACAAATTCAACAAGATACTTTAAAAGCAACAATACCAGTTTTATTATTAGTCATTATTGTGTTGAGCGTTATTTTAATCGTCTTTTTAAATCGCTATATTGTAAGAGCATTAAAGCCACTTACTCATATGCAAGACGCTGCTATTCAATTTGCTAGCGGAGATTTAAATGGAGCTGAAGAAACAATATCAAGTATTTCATTGAAACAAGAAAATGAAATTTCTGATTTTGCAAAAGCTTTTAGAAAATCAGTGGAGCAGCTAAAGCTCATTTTGACGAATATAAATGGCACTGCAAGTTCACTTGTCCAAGTATCGGATGATTTAGACGGGGTTATGAAATCGGTTCGCTTTTCAAATGATGATATTTCGACAAGCATTTATCAAATTGCAGCTGGATCAGAAGTACAAAAAACGAATAATGATGAAGCGTTGACAGCTATGGAAGAAATGACGTTAGGAATTCAGCGAATTGCTGATTCTTCTACAGCAGTAGCTTCTTCATCGAATGAAATGACAGAGCTAGTAAACGCAAGTGTTATGGACTCCCAAAAGGTAGTCAGGCAAATTAAAAATGTAGAAAATTCCGTATTAGCGACTGAAGGCCATGTGAAAGAGCTTGGCGAGAAATATCAGTCGATTGAAGAGATGGTAAAGGTTATTACAGGAATCGCGGACCAAACTAATTTACTTGCGCTAAATGCTGCAATTGAAGCAGCGCGGGCAGGGGAAGCTGGTAAGGGGTTTGCGGTTGTTGCTGACGAAGTACGAAAGCTCGCAGAAATGTCGAAACAATCTGCTGAAGAAATTCATCATCAAATTCTAGCGTTTCAAACAGTAACGGAGCAAGCGTTAGAGGAAATGGCGAAGAGTGCAAAAGATGTACAATCTGGCTCCAAAGCAGTAGAAACGATTGGAGACGGTTTGCATAAAGTGCTAGAATCTGTTTTAAAAGTAAATGAAGAAATACAAGATGTTTCTGCCGTTACGGAGCAAATGTCAGCAAGTTCTGAAGAAGTATTGGCATCGATGGAGCAGGTTTCTTCTATTGTAAATGATTCAGTTGAACAAACGAAAGCTGTTGCGACATCGACAGACAAGCAAGTTGCAACTGTCGATAATTTAGAGAAAACGATTACTATATTACAAAAGTCTTCGGATAAATTAACAGAAGCGATTAATCAATTTAAGCTTTAATAGAAAAAGGCGTGCCAGTTGAATTTAGCTGGGCGTCTTTTTTGAAGGGAATTATGACCAAAAATGAAACCGATTATGTAATTGAAACGTATTAATATAAAATGAGTGAATCTTCTGATTTCTAATAAAGTAGTGAGGAGTGGGTAAATGAGAAATAATTGGTCTAAATATGTTTTAAAAATCTTCTGGGTGGCGGGTTTAATTGCATTAATACAAGTTAGTATGCATTTTGAGGGGATTTTAAAATTCAATATTTCAACGACCTTTGACCCGAAGTATTTCGCATGGTATATGGCGACTGCTCCAGTTTTTATAGGGATGTACATTTCATTGATTTGTAAAAGAAAATGGTCATTTAAGATAAATGTTTCGATGCTTCTCTGTATAACTCTGCCATGTTTTCTTATCGCATTTTATAGCCCAGTTGGAATGACTATTGCGATATTTACAAACAATTCTATTAGTATACCGTTTCCAAATTGGATGATTTATATCAGTACTTCTCCGATTCCTTCTATAGTTGCCGGATTAACTTTGATCTTAGGGTTATTTGGAAATAAAGAGACGGATGCTAACTAATAAAGAAAATAAGCAAAAAGTGGTGATATAAACAATTTTGCATTGTTTGTGTCACCGTTTTTTTATTTTTTTAAGTAATCAAAAATTTGTCGATTTATGTTGAAATTTCATATATAATGTAGGTAGTTAGCAGTTATTTTTTACATTATATAGAAAATGAAAGTATAGGGGGAACAAATATGAAGTGGTCAATTGGAAAAAAGCTAAGCATTTCATTTTCATTAATTATGTTTATTATTTTGGCAATAAGTGCTTTTTCGATTTTTAGTGCCTTTACATTGAATGGGAATATAAAGACGTTAAACAGTGAGGTTATGCCGAAAATAAAAATGGTTAACCAAGTAAATGTTCAAACAGACGATTTCCTTATAACTACACAAAAGATATTGTTATCTAAGGATAAAGAATTTACAGATAAATATATAAAAGAAATTGAAACAATACACGCAGAAATAGAAACTTCTATAAAAGAGTATGAATCAGTGCTAACGACTTCAGAGGGGAAAGTAGCTGTAGAAGAGTTTAAGTCCAACTGGGCTATTTACCTTGATCATTTGAATTCAGTAATTGGTTTAAGTAATTCAGGTCAAGTAGACCAAGCAATTGCGATGTCTTATGAAGCAAATGAACTATACGATATAACACAAAGTAACCTTAATAATTTAATCACTTTACACGAAAAACAAGCAATGGCGACCAACAATCAAGGAGAAGTTAGTTTCCAAAGAGTAGTTATTTTACTAATCGCAGTAAGTATATTATCCGTTATTATAATAAGTGCTATTGTTGTATTTTTCATGCGTGTTATTAAGGCTCCAGTAGAGCTTTTATCAGCACAAGCGAAAGAACTAGCAGATGGAAATTTAAGACTTGAACCAGTACAAATAAAAAACAGTGATGAAATCGGACAATTAGCAACTGATTTTAATCAAATGATGCTCAATTTAAAAACATTAGTGCAAGGGTTACAAGATCATATTCAAACAGTTGCAGCTACTTCTGAGGAACTATCAGCAAGTGCGGAAGAAACAAGTAAAGCAACTGAGCAAATTACAAGCGCGATGGTAGATGTTTCAGAAGGAGCAGATTTACAAGTGCAAGGAGCTCAAACTAGTAATGAAGCCATTTCGGAAATGGTGATAGGAATGGAACAAGCTAGTACTTCTGTTCAATCTGTATCAGATTTAGCTATATCTACTAGGGAGTACACGACTTTAGGTTCTTCTATGATGGATGAAACGATGCAACAAATGACAAATATTCAACGCTCTACTGAAACAACGTCGGAAGTTGTTCATTCATTAGGAGAAAAATCAGCAGAAATAAGCCAAATTGTTGGGCTTATTACAGCTATTGCAGACCAAACAAATTTATTGGCATTAAATGCAGCGATTGAAGCGGCTCGAGCAGGAGAAGCTGGAAAAGGATTTGCTGTTGTAGCAGATGAAGTTCGAAAATTAGCGGAAGATTCTTCTGTAGCTGCCAACCAAATTCGTGATGTAATTGTGTCGATACAAGAAGAAGTAGTGAAAGCAATCAGTGCGATGGAAGTATCAACTAACACTGTAAGCGATGGAATAAATCTTGTGAAAAAATCTGAAGGTAACTTTGGCAGTATTTCTTCGATGGTACAAGATGTATCAAGTCAAACAGAAAATATATCTGCCGTAATTGAGCAATTAAGTGCGAATACACTTAGTATAAAAGGTAGTATAGACGAAGTAGCTACTCTTTCAGTAAATTCGTCGGACAAAGCACAAACTGTAGCTGCTGCTGCAGAAGAACAAAATGCAACGATGGAAGAGATTTCTGCATCAGCCCAAATATTAGGAAAATTATCTTCGGAACTGCAAGAAATGGCACATAAATTTAAGTTATAAAAAATGGTCCATGTGAGGAAAACAATTTTGAATTGTTTACATCACATGGACCTTTCTTATGTTTAGTTCTTTAATTCCAACAATGTAACAGCTTCGACGTGAGCAGTTTGGGCGAACATGTCTATTGGTTGAATATACTTAATATCATACACTTTCGAAAGTTGCTTTAAATCTTTTGCGAGAGTCGAAGGATTGCATGATGTGTATACAAAACGTTTTGGTTGAATGTCTAAAATTGTTTTTAGTAACTCATCGTCAAGTCCAGCACGTGGTGGGTCTACTGTTAATACATCGGGAACGAAACCTTCGTTTTTCCACTTTTGTAACCATTGTTGTGCTGTACCATGAACATATTTTGTGTTTTTAAAGCCATTGCGTTTCGCATTCTTTTTCGCATCTTGGATAGATTCTTCTACAATATCCATACCGCGAACTTCTTTTGCATTTTTTGCAAGCCAAAGTCCGATTGTGCCAACTCCACAATAAGCATCTACAATTGTTTCTTCTCCAGTTAATGCTGCTGCTTTTTCGATTTCATTGTATAAGTGTTCTGTTTGCTCTGGGTTTAACTGGAAAAATGCGCGAGCAGATAGATCGAATGCAAGCTCACCTAATTTTTCATGGATTGTTTCTTTACCGTGTAAGTTAAATGTTGTGTCTCCAAAAATAAGCGATGTATCTTCTGCATTTATGTTTTGACTAATGGACACAATATTAGCATCTATTGCACGGATTTTTTGTACTAATTCTTCTTTATGATGCATTTTCTTTTGAGTAGTTACAAGTGTAACTTGAATTTGTCCTGTTTTCATACCTGTACGAACTACAATTGTACGGACAACTCCTTTTGAATTGCGTCCATCATAAATCGAGATATTTAGTTCTTGTAAATATTTTTTAATTTCATTTGTAATATGTGTTGTTGCAGGATGCTGCACAGCACATTCGTCAATGTCGACTAGTAAGTTAGAGCTTTCTGAATATAGCCCAGCGATTACTTTTTCTCCTAATTTTCTTACTTGGAACTGACTTTTATTTCGGTAATTCCAAGGATTGTCCATTCCAATTGTTTGTCTTACCTCAATAGAAGGAGCTAAATCTGTCACATAACGTTCTAGTGCTTGCATAACCAAGTCTTTTTTCTCGATAAGCTGTCTTTCGTAAGTCATATGCTGTAATTGACAGCCGCCACAGTCATCGTACACAGGGCAAGGTGGATTAACTCGGTCGGGAGAAGCTTGTCGGATTGATTTGATGATTGCTTCCGCATATTTGGGTTTAACTTCTGTAATTTGTGCCGTAATTATTTCTCCAGGTAGCGCACCTTTTACGAATACAACGCTTCGTTTGAAAAAGCCGACACCTTCTCCGTTAATACCGAGCCTTTTTATCGTTAATGGAAATTCTTGACCAACTTGTATTGCTGTTTGTTCTGTCATTGCTTCACGTCCTTTATAATCTTTCTTCTATTATAAAGGACAATATCATGGTTGCAAAGAAAGCGGAATACCCAGATTATTCATATTAAGTTCATCGAGTGTACCAAATGTGTATCCCATTTTTCTTGCTTCCTTTATAAACATTGGAAGGCCTTCCGCATTATCGGGTGAAACTGTATGCATGAGAATGATAGCACCAGGATGAATTTGCGACATTAGTTGGTCATAAGCATATTTACCACCCTTTTTCTGATCTTTATGCCAATCAATAAATGCAACAGACCAAAAAATATGTTGATACCCAACTTCCTTGGCAGCTTCTAAAACTTGATCATTAAAAACACCAGCAGGTGGTCTTGTTACAGTAGTTCTTTCTAATGAAGTAAGTTCTTTTAAACGACTATCGAATTTCTGTAATTCTTTTTTGATTTCCTCTTTCGAAAGTTTGGCTAAATTAGGATGTCCGTATGTGTGGTTACCGATTTGGTGACCTTCATCAATCATCCGTTTTACTAAAGGGGTGGCACTTTCTAAATAATGCCCAGTTAAAAAGAATGTAGCACTAATTTTTTCTGCTTTTAGTGTATCTAATATGCTTTCTGTATAGCCATTTTCATATCCATTGTCGAACGTAAAGTACAGTATTTTTTCATCTGCTTTTCCTTTATAAATTGCACCATGTCTTTCGAGCATTGCATCTAGCTCTGGGCCAGCCTCTGCTTGTATTTCATTTTTTGCTTTTTTCATCCCCCAATGTAATTCTTCAGCTTGTGCTGAAAAAGGCTGATAGAAAACGCCGATGGTAAGTATTATAGCAGCTAAAGTTAGCCCGAATACATGATATTTCCACATAAAAACGCAACCTTTCTTTTTACATAGGTTGCGCTTTGGAATGTAATTTATTCACACGCCTGTTGATTAACCATTTTATTCAGTTTTGTATTTTCGTTCACTTTTTACATAATGTGATTCTTAACGAATAGCCACTATGCCACCGCGCTTGCCGCACCTTGCATGAGCCAACTTGTGCTGTGCTCAAGTGGGTCTCATACTTCGGCTCATGCGGCCCAGCGCGCTACGGAATCAAGTGTTTTACTTTTTATATAGATAAGTAATCATGGGAAATGATCTATAAAATGCAAGGTGGAATTTACAATTTGCACTTGTTAAATAATTTACCTTCTCATTCGTTGCTTTGATTTTTTAGTTGGAAAACTATTTATTCGTTCGCTTTTCTAAGAAATATTGCTTCCATTCTAAATAAATAGCAAGCTCCAGTGGATTGAAGCGAAGGGGTGGCGACTCCAGCGGGAAACGTCCACCCCTGTAAAGAAAATCCCAGCGGAAATTGCCATTAAGACGCATTTTATGTGAAATAGGTTAATGAGCAGGATTGATTTATTCATTTATAAATATCGGTTAAAGCTTTTGTTAAATGATCGAATTCAAAAGTGAAGCCGTTGTTTATTAATACTTCTGGAATGACATGTTGTCCTTCTAAAACTAACTGGCTTTTTTCACCGAGTGCGAGTTTTAGTGCAAATGCTGGGACAGGGAAGTAATGTGGACGATGTAAAACTGCGCCAATTACTTTTCCAAAATCGTTCATCGTTTTTGCGTGTGGAGCTGCAACATTGAAAGGTCCGTGTATATCATGCTCTATTGCAAAAAGTAGCGCCCTTGCAACATCCCGAACATGAATCCATGAAAGCCATTGGCGGCCTGATCCAACCGTCCCACCTACAAACATTTTATAAGGCAATACCATTAGTGGAAGTGCTCCTTCGCTTTTCCCTAAGATGATACCAAATCGACCGAAAGCAACGCGAGTGCCAAATTGCTCGGCTGTTTTTGCTTGTTGTTCCCAATCTTGTACTGTTTTAGCTAAAAAGTCTGTTCCGAGTGGAGTAGATTGTTCTGTGTATATTTTGTCAGTTGAGGCTTGATAAATACCAATTGCACTTGCATTGACGAGAACTTTTGGTTTGACTTGAAGTTTTTCTAGTATGCGAAGTACTTCATTCGTGACTTCTATACGACTAGTATAAATTTTCTTTTTTTGGAGTTCAGTCCATCTGCCATTATTAATCGACTCCCCAGCAAGATTGACGATTGCATCGATACCTTCTAGTTCTTTTTCAGGATGTGCATTTGTAGTTAACCACTTAATATACGTAATGCCATTTGCAGCGATTTTTTCGGACCGAGTTAAGATGAATACCTCATGTCCTTGATTAACGAGAAGTTGCGTTAATTCATTTCCAACAAAGCCAGTTCCGCCAGTAATTGCAATTTTCATGTTCAAAACCTCCTTAAAACAATATTAGCATGCGAAACGTTTATCACCTACGAACATATGCGTTATAATAGTAGGAAGTGAAATGGAGAGGTTTGTTCATGCCGGTTATTACGAAAATAGGTAGACAAAAAAATAATAATGAACGATATAATTTATATTTGGATGAAAAATATGCTTTTAGTGTAGATGAAGCAGTACTTATTAAGTACCAGCTTTCAAAAGGAAAAGTAATTGAAGCATTCACAATAGATGAAATCGTTTTTGATGATGAAGTGAGAAAGGCTTATAATAAGGCGATTAACTTTTTAAGTTATCGAATGCGAAGTGAGCATGAGGTAAAGAAAAAATTACAAATGAGTGAATTTGGAGAATCTGTTATTTTGGAAGCGATTCGAAAATTATACGAGCATGGATTTTTAAATGACGAGAGTTTTACAAAAGCATTAGTAGCAACGCAAAAGAAAAATAGTAAAAAAGGTCCAGGGGCGATTCGGCAAGAACTAAAGAAAAAAGGAATTGAGAAGGACCTCCAAGAAGAAGTACTAGCTACTTATACAGAGGATGAGCAGTTGACCATTGCACGTACATTAACAGAAAAAATCATCCATCAAAGCCAAGATAAAACACCGAGGCAAATAAAGCAAAAAGTGCAGGAAGCATTGCTTCGTAAAGGATATAATTTCACGATTATTTCTCAAGCAATCGCTTCGTTTGAGCTAGAAAAAGAGCAAGAAGAATGGGAAGATATTATTGGATCCCAAGGTGATAAAGTGTGGAGAAAGTATTCATCCAAATATGTGGGATATGATTTGAAAAAACGAGTTAAGCAGGCACTTTATCAAAAAGGCTTTCCTGCTGAACATATAGATGTTTATATAGAACAGAAGGGGCTGGAACAGCAAGATGAATGAGAAAAAATATGGTGACATGACAGAACAGGAACTACGCACGGAAATTGCTAACTTAAAAGAGAAAGCTAGAAAAGCAGAGCAGCTTGGTATTATAAATGAGTTTGCGGTGTATGAAAGAAAAGTAGCGATGGCTCAGGCGTATTTAATCGATCCATCTACGATTAAAGCCGGTGAAATGTATCGTATAACAGGAGATCCAGGAATGTTCTTTCAAGTGGAATATTTGAAAGGAAGATTCGCATGGGGTTATCGACTAGGCGGAGATCGCTATGAAGAAGCATTACCAATCTCATTACTCGAAGCTTTGAAGGAAGGGAAATAATATGCAAATACAAATAGATAATTTAACGAAGCAATTACTTGAAAAAAATGATCAATTATCGGCTTCAAAGGCAAGAGTGTGGATTGAGCTACTTTGGTCTGATTTTGAATCATCTTATGCACGTGCAGGATATGATTACAAAGGCACGGCGGTAACAGAAATGGTTATTAAAAAGTGGATTGAAGGTTACGGCGACCAACTGCATGAATTTGCACATACAAATGAAAAATATAAGCATTTATTAGAGGTAGATGACTTTTTGAATTAATAAAACGCTAGGAAATCATTTTCCTAGCGTTTCGAGTTTTTAATTGGGCATGAAGTCGAGTTTTTTACGTAGCTTATCTTCACTAAATATCCAGCCTGTATAGGAGTTGACTATTTCTAAGTCCTCATTTAAGTGAGCAACTGCAACGAACGGATAATAATCATTACTTCTATAACGTAAGTCGATCAATCTAACTTCATGTAACTTATCAAACGACGTAATTTCCCATCTAAAGATTGGTGAAAAAGAAGTAAAGGCACTTAAATTTTTATCTTTTAATGCGGCTTTTACTAATTCAGATTCAGGAAGTGGAACTCGTTCAAACTTATCGTAAATCGTAATCGAACGCCCATATGCTCGTCCTACATAATGATGCGTTTCTGAAATTGCAGCAATGCGCCATTGGAAAAACTTCATCGTCGGTGCAACAATAATTTGTTCAGCATTTGGAATTGTATGCTTTACAGCATTTTTTACAGCCCCTTGGACGGCAAATCGTAGTATATAGTAAGCGAAGATTATCGCGTACATAATGAGAAACGTTAGTATAGGGTTAGCACCAAGCATCCAAAATAGTAAACCGACAATATGCAACCCAAAAATAATCGGGTCAAATGTATTTATCACACCAAGTGCTACCCATTTTCTTGAAAACGGTCGCAATGCTTGTGTTCCATAAGAATTAAAAATATCTACAAATACATGTAGAAAAACGGCTAAAAAAGTCCAAAGCCATAGATGAAGAAAATTTGCATCTTGTAAAATGAACCATAGTACAGATGAAATAAGTATTGGCCACAGAAGTACAGCAGGAATGGAATGTGTTATTCCACGATGATGTCGAATATATACTGCATTATTACGCAGCTTTAGGACAGTATCAATATCGGGTGCTTGAGATCCGATAATAGTACCAGCAATAACAGCAGTTGTCGTGATGGAACTTCCAGCAACAACAGGATCAGCTAGTGCTAACCCACCTAGTGCAATACCCATAACTATATGTGTACCTGTATCCATGCTAATTCAGCTCCTTTTGGGCTACAAGTTAGTTTTATCATAAGATAAATTTAGCGAAATAACAAAGAACTTATTAATATATAGTCGATTATTTATGACAATAATCGCAAGGAAGGATTTTACATTGGATAATTTATATAAACAACAAATAAGAACTGCTTTAGTTTCTTGGTTTGAAGAAGAAAAGCGTGATCTACCTTGGAGAAAAACGACGGATCCATATAAAATTTGGGTTTCAGAAGTAATGCTTCAACAAACAAAAGTAGATACTGTCATACCTTATTATGAAAGATTTATTATGAAATATCCATCATTAGCATCTTTAGCGAATGCACCAGAAGAAGAATTACTGAAACAGTGGGAAGGATTAGGCTATTATTCGCGTGCAAGAAATTTACAAGCAGGCGTAAAGGAAGTTGTCGAAACTTACGAAAGTGTTGTTCCTTCTACAAGAAAAGAAATTTCTAAGCTAAAAGGTGTTGGTCCATATACAGCTGGAGCAGTTCTTAGCATTGCTTATGGTGTACCGGAGCATGCAGTGGATGGAAATGTGATGCGTGTGCTTTCCCGTCTTTTATTGATACATGAAGATATTGCCAAGCCAAAAACGAAAAAAATATTCGAAGAAGCAGTGATGGAATTAATAGATGAAGAAAATCCATCTGCCTTTAACCAAGGATTAATGGAGCTAGGAGCAGTTATATGTACTCCGACGAAACCTAAGTGTTTACTTTGTCCTGTCAGAGAATATTGCACTGCTTTTTTTGAAGGGAAGCAAGAAGAACTACCAGTTAAAACGATTATTAAAAAAACGAAAATACATAAAGTAAAATCAGTTGTCATCCAATCGGCTGATGGGAAAGTATTATTGGAAAAACGATCTTCAAAAGGGTTACTGGCGAGTTTATGGCAGTTTCCAATGGTGGAGCTTCCAACAAAAAATTACTCAATAGAAAAAATAATTGCGAATGACTATAAAGTAAATGTAAAAATAGGGGAAGAGCTAGCGGCTTTCAAGCATATTTTTTCTCATTTAGTATGGGAAATGGAAAGTTTCGAAGCGCAGTTAGAAACAGAAATGGAACTTCCATCTACTTGTAAATGGTTTACAATAGAAGAAATAAATAATCAACCAATGCCAGTTCCAGTATTGAAAATTTGGAGCGCATGGAAGGAAAGGAATTTGTAGACAATGACGACAAACAAAGTAGCTTTAGTAACAGGAAGCAGTAGAGGTTTAGGGAAGGCAATCGCAATTGAACTTGCGAAAAATGGATATGATATCGTTGTAAACTATGCTAGAAGTAAAACGGCAGCACTCGAAACCGTTCAAGAAATAGAAGCGCTAGGTCAGAAAGCCTTACTCGTCCGTGCTAATGTTGGAGATGTAGAAAAATTACGTGCAATGTTCCAAACGATTAAAGAAGAATTTGGACGCTTAGATATTTTTGTAAGCAATGCTGCTTCTGGAGTGTTGCGTCCAATCATGGAGCTGGAAGAATCGCATTGGGATTGGACAATGAATATTAATGCGAAAGGAATGCTATTTGGAGCACAAGAAGCTGCGAAGTTAATGGACCGTGGCGGGAAAATTCTTGGTGTTAGCTCGTTAGGCTCTATTCGTTATTTGGAGAACTACACAACTGTGGGCGTATCGAAAGCGGCGATTGAATCCCTTACACGATATTTAGCCGTAGAGCTTGCTGAAAAAGGGATTACCGTAAACACAGTTTCCGGAGGAGCATTAGACACAGATGCATTGAAGCATTTTCCAAATCGAGAAGAGCTTTTAGAAGATGCCCGTGTAAATACTCCAGCAGGAAGAATGGTTGAAATAGAAGATATGGTGAAAACAGCGATGTTTTTACTTTCTGACGATGCTACGATGATACGTGGGCAAACGATTATCGTAGATGGTGGAAGATCGATTAAAATGTAAAAAAATAATATGAATAGAACTGCGAAAGGTGCACATGATATATGTGTACGGAGGTGAAATCCATGAAAAAGAATAACAGTAAACAACCAAACCAGCCAAACCAAAACCAAGAGTTTGCTACGGAAACTGATATTCAAAAAGTAAAAGAACAAAACCAACAAGCAGAGTTGAAAAAACAAAAAGCGAGTGGGCAGAAAGCAAATAGTTCTTTTAACGAAACAAAATAATTACATGGATTCACCGAAATCAGCGAGGGCATTTTGCCTTCGCTGATTTTTTTACTATAGTTTTTCGATACGAATGGTTATAATAATAAAATAAGTAAAAAAATTTAATCTTGCGCTTGATGAAAAGGTGGCTAGATCATGGCGATTCCAACCGAAGGAGAAATAATTCAAATTCACAGCTACAAGCATAATGGCCGCATCCACCGTGTCTGGCAGGAAACGATGGTTTTAAAAGGGACCAAAAATATTGTCATTGCAGCAAATGAACGAACTCTAGTAACAGAAGCAGACGGTAGAACCTGGGTTACAAGAGAGCCTTCCATTTGTTATTTTCATGCAGAACATTGGTTCAACATTATTTGTATGCTAAGAGAAGATGGTGTATATTATTACATTAACATGAGTTCACCATTCGTCTATAAAAATCAACGATTAAAGTATATTGATTATGATTTGGATGTAAAGGTTTTTCCTGACATGACGTATACGATTCTTGATGAAGATGAATATGCTCAGCACAAAAAAGATATGAATTATCCTGAAGAGATTGATGGTATTCTGAATAGAAATTTAGAAAAGTTAATTACTTGGATAAAGCAGAGGAGAGGTCCATTTGCTCCTGATTTTATCGAAGCTTGGACAAGTCGTTATCAATTTTACAAACAGTTAAATGAGTAGAGGGAAAACCTGTTGAAAGTAGCAACAGGTTTTTCTAGTAGGGGAGAAAGGTAATGGATTCGGGTTCAAGCGGACGCTTCAGCCGCTTCCTTCGCTTCGCTCAGTTCAGGGTCTTCTGATCGGTGCGCCTGCCACTTCGCTTTCGGTGTAAAAAACATCCCCTGTTCCCGTCAGAGTCGCCGCTTTTCACTCCATCCATTCCGCTTAAAAAGATGGGATCATTGTTCATTCTATTCACTGATTTAAAAGAGTGGCTGATTCTATATAGAAAGCATAAGTGAAAAAGTTTAATTACTTTGACTTGAATGAAGACTATTGATAATAATGTTACATAGCACTTTTCTTAAGATGGTGTTAATTCTTTCGAGACATTCTGTTATTTGTATTGTTTGGAAAAGCGTCCGCTCGACTCCAGCGGGAAAGCGATGTCATTTTGACCCCGCAGGAAAGATACTGGCTTTGCGACGAGTAACCGCAGGAGTACTTGTTTTTTTGCGCGACGAGGAGGCAAAATGCTACGCCCGCAGAAAGGCGTAGCGGTAAGCTTTGGAAAACAACTAAGTAAGGTGAATATGTACTTAAAAGCGCTTGCGCTTTTCTTATTTTGAAAGGAAGTAATTCAATGGGCTCGATGAAACGATATATGCAATTTGTTAAACCGTACAATTTTCAAATATTTTTAACACTTATCATTGGTATTATTAAATTCGCCATTCCTTTATTCATACCACTCCTTATTAAAATAGTCATTGACGACATTATAGGAGCACCTGATTTAACGTCGGATGAAAAGATAAAGCAATTATTTTATTGGCTTGGAGGAACTGCATTAATCTTTTTGATTATGCGCCCACCAATTGAGTATTACAGACAATATTTAGCACAATTAGTAAGCAATAAAATATTGTATGATATTCGTGAAAAGCTTTACATGCATCTACAAAAGCTAAGCTTAAAATATTATTCAAATACACGAGCTGGAGAAGTTATTTCCAGAGTGATTAATGATGTCGAGCAGACGAAAAACTTTGTCATGATTGGACTTATGAATGTTTGGTTAGATTTAGCAACGATACTAATTGCAATCGGTATTATGCTGACGATGAACGTTAAACTAACGCTCGTAACATTAATCGCTTTTCCTTTTTATGCTTTTAGTGTGAAATACTTTTTCGGCAAGCTTCGTGATTTAACGAAAAAAAGATCGCAAGCATTAGCTGGTGTACAAAGTTATTTACATGAACGTGTACAAGGCATGAGTATTATAAAGACATTTACATTAGAAAAGCATGAACAAAAATTATTTAACGATGCCAATGAAGAATTTTTAGACAAAGCTATCGATCAAACTGTTTGGAATGCTAAAGCATTTGCAGTTGTTAATACAATTACAGATATCGCTCCATTATTAGTTATTGCTTATGCAGGATATGAAGCGGTTAATGGAAGATTATCCGTCGGTACTATGGCAGCATTCATCGCATATATCGAACGCTTATACAGTCCTTTAAGACGTTTAGTTAATTCATCTACAACGCTAACGCAATCGTTTGCATCTATGGACCGCGTATTCGAATTAATGGATGAAAAATATGATATTGTTGATAAAGATGGGGCAGAAAAATTAGAGCATGCAACTGGAAAAATTACTTTTTCGAATGTTTCATTCCAATACGAAAAAGATGGAAATACGATACTTAATCAAATAGATTTTGAAGTAAACGCAGGAGAAACGGTTGCATTTGTTGGGATGAGTGGTGGAGGGAAATCCACAATCATTAGCTTGATACCAAGGTTTTATGATGTAACAAGTGGCAGTGTGTTAATTGATGGAAAAGATATACGGGATTTAACAATAGAATCATTAAGAAGCCATATTGGTTTAGTTTTACAAGATAATATTTTGTTTAGTGATTCAGTGAAATCGAATATATTAATGGGAAATCCGGATGCTACTGATGAAGAAGTAATTGCAGCAGCAAAAGCAGCTAATGCGCATGAATTTATAATGGAATTGCCGGAAGGATACGATACAAAGGTTGGAGAAAGAGGAGTGAAACTTTCTGGTGGTCAAAAACAGCGTGTTGCAATTGCACGAGTATTTTTGAAAAATCCGACTGTTTTAGTTCTAGATGAAGCAACCTCCGCATTAGATTTAGAGAGTGAAGCGTTAATCCAAGATTCTTTAGAACGTTTAGCTTCGAATCGTACAACAATGATCGTAGCTCATCGACTTTCAACGATTACACATGCGGATAAAATATTCGTAATCGATCATGGAGAGCTTGTTGAAATGGGAACTCATAAAGAATTAATGGACAGTAAAGGTGTATATCATAAATTATTTCAAGTACAACAATTGGGATTAGACAATTAAAGAAAAGCGCTCTATTAGTCATTTTTAGACTATCAGAGCGTTTTTTTAGTATATACAGGAGATGAATGGAAACTTGTATTCTTGCATGAAAATACAGAAAAAATTGGATGCTATGTATGATGAAAGACGTATGACCTTTTTATTTAAGTATTGCAAATAATCGAATCTTGTGTAAAATAACTAATATAATATTCAAATAAAATAGAATTTTTAGATTTTTGTGAAGAGGGGGAACAACATGACAGAGCGTAAAGTAATTTTGGAAGTCAAAGACCTTCAAACTTCTTTTTTCACAGATGATGGAGTTATAGCATCCGTTGATTATGTTGACTTTAATATTAAAGAAGGCGAAATACTAGGTATTGTAGGGGAGTCGGGTTGCGGTAAAAGTGTTACGTCACTTTCGATTATGGGACTCGTTCCTAGTCCACCTGGCAAAATTACAAATGGTCAAATTTTATTCAAAGGAAAAGATTTGACGAAGCTTTCCGAAAGAGAAATGCGTAAAGTTCGTGGTAACGATGTAGCAATGATATTTCAAGAACCGATGACATCATTGAATCCTTTATTCACAATAGGAAATCAACTTACCGAAGCGGTTACATTACATAAAAAAGACTGGAGCAAAAAACAAGCACATGCAAGAGCGGTAGAAATGATGAAGTTAGTCGGATTGCCAAGAGCAGAGGAATTGATGAAGGAATATCCGCACCAGCTCTCTGGAGGTATGAGACAGCGTGTCATGATTGCAATGGCACTAGTATGTGAACCTCAAGTGTTGATAGCAGATGAACCAACAACTGCGCTAGATGTAACGATTCAAGCACAAATATTAAAACTAATGCGAGAACTTAATGAACGTTTAAATACAGCGGTTCTTTTAATCACACATGATTTAGGGGTTGTTGCTGAAACTTGTGAACGAGTTGTTGTAATGTACGCCGGTAAAGTGGTTGAGGAAGGTACTGTAGAAACGATTTTCAATAATCCCGAACATCCTTATACAAAAGGGTTAATCGCATCCGTACCAGATATGCGTTATAAAAAGCAGCGTCTATACTCCATCCAAGGAAGTGTACCTAAACCTGGAACGATAAAACTAGGATGTCGATTTGCAGCTCGTTGCGAATCCGCATTTGGTCGATGTACTGAGGAAAATCCTCCATTATATCAAACATCCAAAGGTCATCAAACAAGATGTTTCTTATACGATGAAAAGGAGGTAACAACTCATGACAGAGCCGCTGTTGAAAGTTGAAGGTTTAAAAAAGTACTTTCCAATTCATAAAGGCTTACTAGGAAGACAAAGTGGTTATGTGAAAGCAGTAGATGACGTTTCCTTTTTCGTTAATGAAGGAGAAACACTTGGTATTGTAGGCGAGTCTGGCTGTGGGAAATCTACTACTGGTCGAATGCTTATGAGATTACTAGAGCCAACAGAAGGAAAAGTATATTTTGATGGAAAAGAGTTAACGGATATTTCTAAAGCAGAAATGCGAAAAGCTAGAAGAGAAATTCAAATGGTTTTTCAAGATCCATATGCATCTTTAAATCCACGACATACAATAGAGAAAATTTTAACAGAACCTCTTATCGTGCATAACATAGGTGATGCGAAAAGTCGTAAAAAGAAAGTACATGAGTTTTTGGAGATTGTTGGTTTAAGCAGCTATCATGCAAAAAGATATCCACATCAATTTAGTGGGGGGCAACGTCAACGTATTGGCATTGCCCGAGCATTGATGACGAATCCAAAGCTAATTATAGCGGACGAACCAGTGTCTGCATTAGACGTTTCAATTCAAGCACAAGTTCTGAATCTTATGCAAGATTTACAGAAAGAGTTAAAGCTTACCTACATTTTCATCGCACATGATCTTGGAGTTGTTCGACATATTAGTGATCGTGTTGGTGTTATGTATTTAGGAAAAATGGTTGAGCTATCAACTAGTGAGTCTCTCTATGCAGAGCCACTTCATCCATATACAAAAGCATTACTGTCGGCTGTACCAGTTCCTGACCCAGAGTTTAGGAGGGAACAAATTATATTAGAAGGAGATATTCCGAGTCCTTCGAATCCACCAACTGGTTGTACATTCCATACAAGATGTCCATTTAAAATGGATAGCTGTACAACAATTGTACCAAAGCTTGAAGAAGTAAAACCTGGTCATTTTGTTGCCTGCCATTTATATAATGAGCAAGTGCAGCATTGATAATAAATAATTTTGGAGGGGTCAATTTGGGGAAAAAGAAAATATGGTCATTTTTATTAATGATGTTAGTAGCTTTAACTGTAGTCCTAGCTGCATGTTCTTCTGAGAAGGAAACAGGCGGAGAAAAAGAATCAGGCACAGATAAAGAAACAGAAGGAACTACAACTGAAGGAGCAACAGAACAAGGAGAAGAGAAAGTTCTTATCTTCGGTCGAGGAGGGGACTCAGTATTCCTAGATCCTATCGCTTCAACAGATGGCGAGTCATTCAAAGTTACACAAAACCTTTTTGAAACTTTATTAAACTTTGGTGAACAAGATACAACGATTAACCCAGGTTTAGCGAAAGAGTGGGCAGCATCTGAAGATGGTCTTACTTACACATTTACCCTTCAAGAAGGGGTTAAATTCCACGACGGTACAGACTTAAATGCAGAAGCTGTTGTGAAAAACTTCGAACGTTGGGCAAATGGGTCGGAAGATAAATTCCCGTACTATGCTTCTATGTTTGGTGGATTTAAAGACGATGAAGGTCATGTAATCTCATCTGTTACTGCAGATGGAGATAACAAAGTTGTTATCACATTAAAACGCGCACAAGCACCTTTCTTAAAAAATATCGCTATGAGTCCATTTGGAATCGCGAGTCCAACTGCATTTGAAGCAGCTGGCGATAAATTTAGTGATAATCCAGTAGGTACTGGACCATTCAAATTTGTAGAATGGAAACGTAATGATTCAATCACTATTGAAAAGTTCGACGGTTATTGGGTTGATGGTCTTCCAAAACTTGATAAAATCGTTTTCCGTGCGATTCCGGATAACTCAGCTCGTTTAAATGCATTACTTACTGGCGAAATTGATTTAGCAGACGGTGTTAACCCTGCCGATGGTGTAACAGTAGAAGGAGAGTCAAGCTTACAATTATTTGAACGTCCATCTATGAACGTTGGATACCTTGGTTTAACAGTTACTCGTCCTCCGTTCGACAATGTAAAAGTACGTCAAGCGATGAATTATGCAATTGACAAACAATCTATCATTGATGCTTTCTTCGAAGGACGCGCTGAAATGGCGAAAAATCCGATGCCACCAGCAATCAGTGGTTACAATGATGATATTCCAGGTTATGAATATAACCCTGAAAAAGCAAAAGAACTGTTAGCTGAAGCAGGACTTGCAGATGGCTTTGAAATGGAACTATGGGCAATGCCAGTTCCACGTCCATATATGCCAGATGGAACAAAAGTTGCAGAAGTTATTCAAAAGAACTTAGCAGATGTTGGTATTAAAGCAAAAATCGTTTCTTACGAGTGGGCTACTTATTTAGAAAAAGCTAAAAACGGAGAAGCAGATGCATTTATGTTAGGTTGGACAGGTGATAACGGAGATGCAGATAACTTCATCTACGTATTACTTGACGGAGATAATATCGGAAGTAATAACTACACATATTATGACAACAAAGACTTACACAAAATCCTAATCGAAGCACAAACAGAAGTTGACGAAGATAAGCGTAATGAATTGTATAAGCAAGCTCAAGAAATCGTACATGCAGATGCACCTTGGGTACCACTTGCTCACTCAACTCCATTACTTGCAGGTAAAGCGGATATTACTGGTTTCTTACCACATCCAACTGGATCTGACAAATTAACTAACGTTGACTTTAAGTAATAAGCTTGTGGGGGAGAAGTCTTCGTGATTTCTCCCTTTTCTTTGTTTTCAAAATGCAACAGCAATATTAAGTATTAGATGGAGAGGTGAAGACAATGCTTCACTATATCGGAAAAAGGTTATTACAATTAATCCCCGTTTTGCTCGGCATGACATTTGTCGTATTTATGATTATCCGTGCAATTCCTGGTGATCCAGCGCAAGTTATTTTAGGACAGCTTGCATCCAAGGAAGCGATAGAAGCATTACGAGCAAAGCTTGGATTAGACAATCCTTGGTATACGCAATATTTTGATTACCTACTTGGACTTCTTAAAGGAGACTTAGGGGAGTCAATGAGAACGATGCAGCCGGTTGCCAAAGAAGTCTGGCCTTATTTAGCAGCAACATTTGAGTTAGCTTTATTTGCAATTATTGTCGCTGTAATAATCGGAGTGAATGCGGGAATTATCTCTGCTTGGTTCCAAAATTCTTGGTTCGATTACTTAGCAATGATTTTAGCTTTAATCGGTGTTTCGATGCCAATCTTTTGGTTAGGGTTAATGGAACAATGGATTTTCGGTATCGAACTTCAATGGTTCCCAACAACGGGTCGTGAAGAGGTCCGGAATCCAGTTGAAGCGGTCACCAACCTATATGTAATCGATACTATTTTGAACGGTAGATTTGATCAGTTAGGACAAGTGCTGAAGCATTTAGTATTGCCGGGAATTGCACTTGGAACAATTCCAATGGCTATAATTGCTCGTATGACAAGATCAAGTATGCTAGAAGTAATGCGTGCTGATTATGTTCGTACTGCAAGAGCTAAAGGACAAAAAATGTTTTGGGTTGTATACAAGCATGCATTGAAAAATGCAATTATTCCTGTATTGACTGTTATCGGTCTTCAAATGGGATTATTACTAGGTGGAGCAATTTTAACTGAAACGATATTTGGATGGCCTGGTATCGGAAGATATATTTATGACGCTATTCAATTCCGTGACTATCCAGTAATCCAATCAGGAATTTTAATTGTTGCATTTATCTTCGTTATGATTAATTTATTTGTGGATATATTATATGGTCTTATAGATCCGCGGATCAAATACGACTAAAAGGAGGAATGAGCATGTCCGAAATGGTTCCGAACTCGACAAAAGAAACAGTTGTGATCAAAGATAAGTCGACCGGTCCTTGGCTAGATGCATGGCGAGGCTTTCGTAAAAACAAAGTAGCGCTGGTTGGAGCAGGGATTGTCTTGTTCTTCATATTTTTAGCGATTTGGGGTCCATTTTTTGCACCACAAGGGATTAATGATCAGCTTTTAAAAGATCGTTTAAAGCCACCATCTAGTATGTATTGGTTCGGTACGGACGACTTTGGTCGTGATATTTTTTCACGTATCATTCATGGAGCAAGAATATCATTGGGAGTTGGATTTTTCTCAGTTATTGGATCTGTAGTTGTAGGAAGTATTTTAGGAATAGTAGCTGGTTATTATGGTAAATGGGTAGATACAATTATTTCAAGGATTTTTGATATAATGCTAGCTTTCCCAAGTATTTTACTAGCTATTGCGGTTGTGTCTGTATTAGGACCATCTTTACGAAATGCTTTAATCGCAATTGCTATTATTAATGTTCCAAACTTTGGACGATTAATCCGCTCGAAAGTATTGAGTATTAAAGAGGAAGAGTATATTACGTCTGCGAAAGCAATCGGAATGAGGGATGTGCGAATTTTATTTTCTCATATTCTTCCGAATTCAATGGCACCAGTAATTGTAGCAGGAACTTTAGCTATTGCTTCTGCGATAATTGAAGCAGCAGCACTTGGATTTCTTGGCCTTGGCGCACAAGCACCAGCTCCTGAGTGGGGCAAAATGCTAGCGGATGCACGTATGTATTTACGTAATGCACCGTGGACAATGATTTTCCCAGGTCTTGCAATAATGTTAACAGTGCTAGGATTTAACTTGATGGGCGATGGTCTTCGGGATGCACTAGATCCTCGAATGAAAAACTGATTTTGTCATAGTAAAAACGAGCCTCCTAATTATAGGAGGCTCGTTTTTTAATATGAAGTTTCTTCTATTTGTACAGTTAATTCTGTTCCATGAAAGTTAATATATGATGTGATTAGTGTATCTAAATGTTCAAGTTGTTCTTCGTATTCCAATATAGAAGATAATAAATGCAATAAATGGTAAGTGGAAAAATCTTCATCCGTTTCTGTTAAAGCAATTTGTTGGACGAATATATCCATAACTTCCTGCCTCTGCATAAACGCTTCAGAATTATTCCATTCCATATGTTCTGGTTTTAACTTACCGATGAATTTCAAATGCAACTGCTCGTGATAAGTTAGTAATGCATCTATACGCTCTTTGATCATCATTCGAAAATGTTGTGGAAGCTTCATTAGTTCATTTTCATGCAAATGTAGTCTTTGTAAAACGTCTATGCTCCTATAAGAAGATGAAATCAGTTCGCGATAGACAACAAGTTTTCTTCCCTTAGTGAATCGAGACTTTTTCGAATATCCACGCTCTTCTTTGAAAAGTAAGTAAAGCTGATCAATTCGAATGAGTCGATCTTTTATTTGCCCGATAGCAAGCTTGGTAGAGTTATGGTCGGAAGCATGTCTGACTGCAATGCGTATCCACCGAATTACTTCGTCTTGTGTGTAGTGAATAGAGCTAAACAGTCTTGTTTCGTATTTAGGAGGCATGAATGCAAAATTCACGATAAATGCTGCAATAACACCTACGAGTATAGTAGCAAAACGTATTAGGGCAAAAGTTAAAAAATCATCGCTTTGTATTTCCATAATCGCAATAACAGTTACTAATGCTAATGAAATTGTCTTTTCGAGCTTGAATTTAATCATAATCGAAATTGCAACAATCGCAGCAAAGCCTACGATTACGATATGATTGCCAAACATTAAAGCAAATATTACTGCAATCGCAGCTCCAATAAGATTAGACTGTATTTGTTCTATAACGGTCAAATACGACCTGTAAATAGAAGGTTGAATAGCGAAAATAGCGGCAATCCCTGCAAAAACAGGACTAGGGAGCTGCAAAATATCTGCAACAAATAATGCAAAAACAATGGCTACTCCAGTTTTGATAATTCGAGCTCCTAGTTTCATAAATAAATCTGTCCTTTCTTACCTATCTAAAGTGAATTAGTCATTTAGATGAGCAAATGCATGATCCACTGCAAGAAGTGTATCTTGAATATCTTGATCCGTATGCGCAGTAGTAATGAACCAAGCCTCGTATTTAGATGGAGCAAGGTTAACACCTTGTGCAAGCATTAGCTTAAAGAATTTAGCGAATAATTCTCCATCCGTTGCTTCTGCCTGTTCATAGTTTTCTACCTTTATATCGGTAAAGTATACAGATAGCGCACCTTTAATACGATTAATTGTAATTGTAACAGCATGTTTTTTTGCAGCTGCGAGTATACCAGCTTCTAATATAGCACCGAGTCTGTCAAGTTCCTCGTATACTCCTGGTTGTTGTAATAATTCAAGACAAGCAATACCCGCTTGTATAGACGCAGGATTACCAGCCATAGTTCCCGCTTGATATGCAGGACCTAATGGTGCTACTTGTTCCATAATTTCTTTTTTTCCACCATATGCTCCGATTGGAAGGCCGCCACCAATAATTTTGCCTAATGCTGTTAAGTCAGGTGTTTCATTTAACATAGTTGATGCAGCACCGTAATGGAAACGGAAAGCAGTAATTACTTCATCATAGACAATAAGTGCTCCTTTTTCTTTTGCTAGCTTATGCACAAGTGGTAAGAAGCCTTCGTTTGGTTCAACCATTCCGAAGTTTCCAACAATCGGTTCTACTAAAATACATGCTAGTTCTTCTCCCCATTTTTCCATTGCTTCTTCAAATGCTTGTGGATCGTTAAAAGGGATCGTGATTACTTCTTTTGCAATCGATTGTGGTACGCCTGCTGAATCCGGTATTCCAAGAGTTGCAGGACCTGAACCTGCTGCAACTAATACTAAATCGGAATGACCATGATAACACCCAGCAAATTTCATCACTTTTACTCTGCCAGTGTACGCACGAGCTACGCGTATTGTTGTCATGACAGCTTCAGTTCCAGAATTAACAAAGCGAACTTTATCCATAGATGGAATTGCTTCTTTTAACATTTTAGCAAATGTCACTTCATGTCTTGTTGGTGCCCCATACAATAAACCCGTTTGTGCTGCTTTAGTAAGTGCTGCTGTAATATGAGGATGAGCATGCCCAGTAATGATAGGACCGTATGCCGCTAAATAGTCTATGTATTTATTGCCATCGACATCATAAAAATAAGCGCCTTCCGCTCTTTCCATTACAGTTGGAGAGCCACCACCAACCGCTTTATATGATCGGGATGGACTGTTAACCCCACCTACGATATGTTCTAATGCATCTGCATGTATTTGTTCTGACATAGTTCTTTTCATTTTGAAATACCTCCGCATGTTTTGTCTGTATCTATTGTAGACAATAATGGCTGAAAAGGCTAAAGAAAATTGAATCTAAACATTATATTCGGTACGATAGAAGTAGAAATAGAGGAGGTTGCAACATGCAAACACTTGAAGGAATGATCGCACCAAAGTTTTCATTAAAAAATGAAGCTGGAGAAATAGTATCGCTAGAAGATTTTGCAGCAAAAAAATATGTTGTTTTATACTTCTACCCAAAGGATGCGACTCCAACATGCACAACGGAAGCATGTGACTTCCGAGATTCATATGAAGCTTTTCAAAATTTAAATGCCGTAATATTAGGTGTAAGTGCAGATAGTGAGAAACAGCATACTAAATTTATAGAGAAGCACGGGCTACCATTTTCACTGTTAGTAGATGATGCACATGAAGTATCAGAAGCATATGGTGTATGGAAATTGAAAAAAAACTTCGGCAAAGAGTATATGGGCATTGAGCGATCTACTTTTTTAATAGATCCAACAGGCACAATTGTGAAAGAGTGGCGCAAAGTAAAAACGAAAGGACATGTCGAAGATGCTTTAGAAACACTAAAAATAATTACGAGTACTGGAGAATGACGGATGAAAATATTATTTTCTTTTTTACCAAAATTAGAACAACAAACAGCTCTAATCGAAAGCTTTCCAGCTATTCAGTTTAACTTTCAAAAGCCTTTAGACGTAGACGCCTTAAAAACTGCGGACGTGTTAGTAACTTATGGAGAGGATTTACAAGCTTCTCATATTGAAACTGCAACTAACTTGAAGTGGATAATGGTTGCTTCGGCCGGTTTAGAGAAGATGCCTTTAAACGAAATTGCTCATCGAGGAATCGTAGTGACGAATGTAAGAGGGATTCACAAAATACCGATGGCCGAATCCATTTTGGGGCATATCCTTTCCATTAAAAAATCACTTTCAGTAATTGCTGACAATCAAAGAAAAGGCGAGTGGACTAATCGAATCCAATCTTCCGAGCTTTTTGGATCAACAGCGTTATTAATAGGACCAGGAGCAATTGGTGGTGAAGTAGGGAGAATTCTCCAAGCATTTGGTGTACAGACAATTGGCTGTAATCGAAGTGGAAAAATATCTGACGATATGAATGAAATGATTTCTTTTGAAGAACTTAAAGATGTGCTTCCGAAAGCGGATATTGTCATTTCTATTTTACCTAGTACAGAACAAACAAAGGGCTTATTAACGTATGAGCATTTTCAGTGTATGAAGCGAACGGCTATTTTTATGAATTTTGGAAGAGGAGATGTCGTCAAAGAAGACGAACTTCTTCGCGCGCTCCAAGAGGAATGTATTTCATTTGCAGTATTGGACGTATTCGAAAAAGAACCATTAGGAGCAGGGCATCCATTTTGGGCAATGAAAAATGTAATCGTTTCCCCGCATGTTTCTAGTCACTCTTCTCAATACGTTGTGCGTGCACTTGAAATTTTCTCAAATAATTTAACGAAATGGTTGAATGGAAACATAGAGCTGGACAATCTCATTGATGTGAAAAGGGGATACTAGGGGACTTTGGTTTGTCGTTTGGGTTTATTAAATTTGACAGTAGACTCTTTTTTTCATTATACTTATTGTAACAATTACAAACTAATAATAAATATGAAAAGAGGTGCATAGCGATGACGGAAGTACATTTAAGAGATGCTTTAGATACTTTAAAGACAACTGGAGTACGTATTACACCGCAGCGCCATGCGATACTGGAATTTATCATCCAATCTATGTCACATCCTACAGCGGACGATATATATAAAGCGCTTGAAAGTAAATTCCCAAGCATGAGTGTTGCAACTGTATACAATAATTTGCGTGTTTTCAGAGAAGCAGGACTTGTGAAGGAACTTACTTATGGAGATTCTTCAAGCAGATTTGATTTTGTTACAAATGATCATTATCATATGATTTGTGATAAATGCGGCAAGATAGTAGATTTTCATTATCCAGGTTTGGATGAAGTAGAGCATTTAGCTTCTCACCTTACTGGATTTGATGTAAGTTATCATCGTATGGAGATTTACGGAGTATGTCCAACTTGTAAAGAACATGCAACAAAGGTTCAATAAAACGAAGCATAGTAATTTGAGCGGGACCACGAATAGTGGACACTTTTTAAAAAGTGCCCTATTCGTTTTTTTTATGAACTAGGTTAATAAAAAAACACTTTGCAAAAAGCAAAGTGTTAAGATCTTTTTCTATTTAATTTTTCATCAAATTCTTGCCCTTCAAGTGTTGGATCCAATGTTAATGGTTCCTTACAATACATACACATATCTACGCGACCTAATATTTTTGTATGCTTGCCACAATTAGGACATTCAACTTGTACAGCTTTGGTGGATAATAAACCAATCCAAGCATAAACAGCGGTGCTTCCAAAAATGGAAATCAATCCGAGTGACATGAAGATGATAACTAGAATAGGGTTTTCTCTAAAGAATATTGCCCCATACATGATGATGAATCCAAAGAACACTAGTCCTAATGCAAAGGAACGAATTCGATTTATTTTGTTTTTATAGGGTTTCATTTTTTAACCTCCTAATTTCTAAATACACTATATCATATATCTTCAAAAAGTAATGTTTTTATATAATGATAGAAGGAAAAAGAAAATGCTTGTCGAAAGTCTATATATAGGAAGTAAAGGAGGCAACATCTTGGAAGCATTATTGAGACCAATTTATCAAGAACGTGCAAGTGACCCAGATACGCTAGGAATTATTTGGGTAGAAAAGCGTGAAGAAGTTAGCCCAATTACGGATACGTTTGATTCTATTTTATTTATTTTAACAAAGAACGAGGAACAACCAATATTCACCAAGCATTATACATTTCATAATCAGAAAGCTGCTTTACATATTATTTCGGAGAAGCAGTTAAGAAAATGGTTGTTATTAGGAACGAACCCTAAGTTAGTTGATTGGCTACTTAATGGGAGAGTAGTTTTTGATCGAAATGAGTTTGTTGAGGAAATGAGACGAGAGTTAGATGATTTCCCTATCAATGGCAGGAAAATAAGAATGGGGATTGAATTCGCTAAGTTAACTAGACGTTATTTAGAAGGTAAATTATTTTTTGAGCAGTTGAATTATTTGGATGCATATAATCAAATAGTAGATTCTCTTCATCATTTAGCGCGTTTAGCTGTGTTTGAAAATGGAATGCATCCAGAAGTGATGGTGTGGAAACAAGTGAAACAATTAGATCCCTCCATCTATAAATTGTATGATGAGTTAGTTTCAAGTGAGGAATCTTTAGAGAAAAGGTTAGAACTTTTATTCTTGGCCAGTGAATTTTTAATTCATTCTCGAACAAAAGATGGAGCACATCATATACTTGAAGTGTTAGCGACGAAAGATCATTGGACAATACAGGAGATCCATGAACAAGAGGAATTGAAAAATTACTCAGTGGATTTAGAGGTTTTTATTGAGTTTTTAATAGAAAAAGGTTTTATTATGATTGAAAAAAAAGCAACGAAAAGCACTGATATCATGCATAGATACTACAAAGTAGAGCCAAAATAAGTTGTACTTGTGAAGTGGGCGATTATTTCGCCCATTTTTATTGTTGACATACTGGTTGATTCTATTGTAAGATAATAAACGTCGTCAAGAACGGCGTTGAAAATAATGATGAAAAAAGTTTTTTGAAAAACTTCTTGACTCTACAACAACACGATGATAAATTAGAGAAGTCGCAAAAAACGACTTACCAAAATGAACATTGAAAACTGAACATGCAAAACGTTAAGAAATATAGCTAGAAAGATTAACTTCGGTTAACTGGACAGCAAAACAATTTGGACATCATTTAATGA